>NZ_JBVKBW010000004.1:0-652188 GCF_055635295.1 Streptomyces sp. NPDC111520
GGGTGGTGGCGAAGCGGTTGACCAGTACGTATCTGCCCGGTCGCCGCAGCCGTGACTGGATCAAGGTCAAGAACCTGCACGCCGACGGCTCCTGACGCAGACGGCCCTGACACCGACCGGACCCGGACCGCACCCGTCGAGCGGACCCCGCCCCAACACGTGGCCGCCGGGCCCGGGGCGCCACGCACCGTCCGGGCCCGGCGGCCGCACGGTCACCGCCTGCGGGTGACCGTCTTGTGCTCGACGTAGCCGGTCAGGCCGACCGCGCCGTACTCGCGGCCGACGCCGCTCGCCTTGTAGCCGCCGAACGGGCCGTCGAAGCTCATCGGGGAGCCGTTGAGGGTGACGGTCCCGGTGCGCAGCCGGCGTGCGACGGCCAGCGCGCGCTCGGGGTTCGCGCTCCATACGCCCCCGGACAGGCCGTAGTCGGAGTCGTTGGCGATCCGCACCGCCTCGTCCTCGTCGTCGTAGGCGATCACGACCAGCACGGGGCCGAAGATCTCCTCCTGGGCGATGCGCATGCCGTTGTCGACGTCCGCGAACACGGTGGGCGTGACGTAGTGGCCCTTCTCCAGACCGGCCGGCACCTTGGGACCGCCGGTGACCAGGCGGGCGCCCTCCTCGATGCCCAGCTTGATGTAGTCGATCACGCGCTGCTGCTGGTCGCGGCGGATCATGGGCCCGATGAAGGTGTCCGGCTCCGAGGGGTCGCCGACCTTCAGCGACTCCACCATCTCCTTGAGGGCCGTGACGACCTCCTCGTAGCGGCTGCGCGGAGCCAGGATCCGGGTCTGCAGGATGCAGGCCTCGCCGTTGTTCGCCAGCGAACCGAAGCGCAGCCCCTGCATCACGGCGGGCAGGTCGGCGTCCTCCAGGACGACGGCCGCCGACTTGCCGCCCAGTTCGAGGCTGACCCGCTTGAGCTGCTCGCCGGCGATCGAGGCGATGCGCCGCCCGGCGCGGGTCGACCCCGTGAAGGCGATCTTGTCGACGTCCGGGTGGGAGACGAGGTGCTCGCTGGTCTCCCGGTCCGCGGGGAGCACGCTGAGCACGCCGTCCGGGAGCCCCGCCTCGTGGAAGAGGTCCGCCAGCAGCATCATGCTCAGCGAGTTCTCCGGGGAGACCTTCAGCACCACGGTGTTGCCCGCCAGCAGGGCCGGGGTCAGCTTGGCCGTGGCCGCGGAGAAGGGCGAGTTCCAGGGGATGACCGCGGCGACCACGCCGACGGGCTCGCGCCTGACGACGGTGTCGAAGTCCACCGAGGGGTCGGAGGGGGCGAGGACCTCCTCCCAGCCGAGCTCCGCGGCGGCCTTGAGGTAGGCCTCGACCTGACGGGTCAGGAACGGCTGGCCGGCCTTGGTGAACCAGCCCGCCGAACCGTTCTCGGTGGAGATGGCCGCCGCGATCTCGTCGGCACGGGCCTCGCGCAGCGCGTTGACCCGGCGGATCACCTCCTGCCGCTCCTTGGGGTCGGTGCGCGGCCACGGTCCGTGGTCGAAGGCCTCGCGCGCCGCGGCGACGGCCGCGTCCACGTCCGCGTCGGCCGCCTGGGCCACCCGGCCGAGGAGCGACTGGTCGTGCGGGGAACGGATGTCGAGGAGGAGGTCCGGGTCACTGGGGGTCACCCAGGAGCCGCCGATGTAGAGCATGTCGCGAACGTTCATCAGTCACGTCTTCCGGTACGAGGGGCGAGGGGCGAGGGGGCGGGACGGAGGGGAGGGCGGGCAGGGTCGCGGGGTCACGCGGACAGGGGTGCGGCGGGGTGGTCCGTGGAGCGGCTGACGTGCGCCCACGTCCTGGCCTCCGTGAGCCGCGCCTCCTCCGCGCCCAGCGCGATCTCCAGGGCGTCGCTGCCGAGCAGCAGGCGGCGCGGGGGCTCCTCGGCGCCGACGACGTCGACGATCGCCCGGGCCATGTGGGCCGGGTCGCCCGGCTCGTGGCCGCTGTAGGCCGTGAAGCGCTCCTGCCACCGGCCGACGGTCTGCTCGTAGTCGGCGCCGATCGGGCCCGAGGTCAGCGCGGCGCCCGCGGCCCAGCCGGTGCGGATGCCGCCCGGCTCCACGATGGTCACCTTGATGCCGAGCGGGGCCACCTCGTTCGCCAGCACCTCGGAGAAGCCCGCGACCGCGAACTTGGCGGTCTGGTAGGCGCTGAGGCCCGGCGTGCCGCCGACGCGGCCGCCGATGGAGGAGATCTGCACGAAGTGTCCCGAACGCCGGCCGCGCAGTACGGGCAGTGCCGCCCGCGTCACGTTGACGACGCCGAAGAGGTTCGCCTCGACCTGCGCCCGGAACTCGTCCTCCGGGAAGTCCTCCACCGTGCCGTTGGTGGCGTAGCCCGCGTTGTTGACCACGACGTCGAGGCCGCCGAAGCGCTCGACCGCCGCCGCGACCACGTCCCGTGCCTGCGAGGGCGAGGTGATGTCCAGGGCGAGGCTCTGGAGCCGCCCGGGGTGTGCCTCCGCCAGGTCCGCCAGCGCCTCCGGCCTGCGCGAGGTCACCGCGACCCGGTCGCCCGCCTCCAGGGCCGCGACGGCGAGGGCCCTGCCGAGGCCCTGCGAACCACCGGTGATCAGCCAGGTACGTGCCATGGAAGGTTCCTCCTGTCCTGTGACGAGCGCTCCCGGGCCGATGGGTGGCGCCGGGATCACTGTGGAAGCTCGTCGACTAACTGCAACATCAATGTAGCACTACCAATTCCGGATGCAGCGGTCGTGAGGGTGATGTACGTCTAACTGCGACTCGCTGTTACGATGGCGCCATCATGAGAGCCGATGCCGCACGAAACCTCGCCGTGGTCCTGCGCACCGGGGCCCGGCTGCTGGCCGAGGACCCGGGCACCTCGATGTCCGCCATCGCCACCGCGGCGGGGGTGGACCGGACGACCGTCCACCGCCGCTTCGCCACGCGCGAGGCCCTGCTCAATGCCGTCTTCCACGCGAAGCTCGACTCCGCGGAGCGCGTCCTCGACGAGGCGCGGCTCACCGAGGCGCCCGTGCCCGTCGCCCTGCACCGCTACGTGGAGGGGATCGTCCCCGTCAGCCGCGAGTGGCCCGTCGACACACGCCGCATGATGCGGCAGGACCCCGACGCCGACCGCCGGCGCGCGGAGCAGAGTGCGCGACTGGACGACTTCCTGCGGCGCGCCGCGGACGAGGGCCATCTGCGGACCGAGGCCTCCCCGGAGTGGGTGAGGGCGGTCCTCGACCAGCTGGTCGACTCCGTCGCCCACCGCTTCCCCGAGGTGGAACCCCCACGGGCGGCTGACCTCGTGGTGGACGCCTTCCTCAACGGCTTCGGGCGGTCCTGACCCCGTCGCCCCTCGGGGGAGCCGGCCGTCCGGCCGGTCACCGCAGGGGCGGTACCGCGTCGATGTCGAACGGTTCCGGCGACGGCGCGGTGGCCTCGGGGTCCGGGAGCTGCTGCGCCGTCCAGATGCACTTGCCGTTCGGGGTGTAGCGGGTGCCCCACCGCTGGGACAGCGACGCGACGAGCTGCAGCCCCCGCCCGCCCTCGTCCGTCTCGGACGCGTGGCGGATGCGGGGCATCGTCAGGCTGTCGTCGGAGACCTCGCAGACCAGGTCGATGTCCCGCAGCAGCCGCAGTGTCATCGGGCCCCTGCCGTGGCGCACGACGTTCCCCACCAGCTCGCTGGCGAGCAGCTCCGTCGTCGGCGTCAGCTCCTCCAGGCCCCAGGTGGCCAGTTGCTCCCGTACGAGCCGGCGGGCCGTCCCCGCCGCCCGCGGGTCCTCGGGGAGCGGCCAGCAGGCGATCCGCTCGGTGGCGAGCGCGTGGACGCGGGCCACCAGGAGCGCGATGTCGTCGCTGGTGGTCCGCCCGATGGGGAGCAGTCCCGAGATGAGGGTGTCGCAGAGCGCGCCCAGGTCGGTGGCGTCGGCGGCGGTCAGCAGCCGCGCGAGGTCGCCCAGGCCCTCGTCGATCTCGCGCTCGGAGGACTCGACCAGCCCGTCGGTGAAGAGCACGAGCAGGCTCTCCTCCGGGACCTGCAGCTCGACGCTCTCGAACGGCTGCTCCGCGGCGCCCAGGGGCGGGTTCGGCGCGGCCTTGGGGAAGCGCACGGTCCCGTCGGGATGGACGACCGCGGGCGGGGGGTGCCCGGCGCGGGTGACGGAACACGTGCCGGTGGTCGAGTCGTAGAGGACGTACAGGCAGGTGGCGTAGGAGTCCGCGCCGAGCCCGCCGACGATGTCGTTGAGGTGTCCCATGATCTCGTCGGGGGGCAGTTCGAGCCCCGCCAGCGTGTGGACCGCCGTGCGCAGGCGTCCCATGGTGACCGCCTCGGACAGGCCGTGGCCCATCACGTCGCCGATGACGAAGGCGACCCGGCCCGCGGACAGCGGGATCACGTCGTACCAGTCGCCCCCGACGTCCGCGCCCTGCTCGGTCGGCAGGTAGCGGGCGGCGAGGGTGCACGACGGCAGCCCGGGCAGTTGCTGGGGGAGCAGGGCGCTCTGCAGTTCCCGGGACCGGGTGTGCTCGGCGTCGTACAGCCGCGCGCGTTCCAGGGCGTGGGCGACCAGGGCGCTGATGGCGCTCAGCAGGGTGCGCTCCTCGTCCGTCAGGCGCCGCGGCCGGTCGAAGGCGAGCACGCAGACGCCGAAGGTGAGCCCGGAGGCGGACAGCGGCAGGAAGGCCCACGACCCCTTCCCGGTCAGGTGCGGACGGTCCGCCATCGCCGGGTACCGCGCCGCGTACTCCTCCGCCGAGGAGACGAACACCGGGCCGCTGGTCGAGATGGCGTCCCACACCGGGTCCTTGGCGCCCCGGGGGCGGCCGTGCAGGTTGTCGAGGAAGGACTGCGGGTAGCCGACCGACCCGACGTTGTAGGCCCTGCCGTCCTCCAGGGCCTGCACCAGCAGCCCGGTGGCGCCGAACGGCGGCAGGACGCGCTGCGCGACGGCGTCCACCACGTCGCGCGAGGTCGTCGCCTTGGCGAGGGCCGCGGTGAGCTCCGCGATCCTGGTCGCGCGTTCACCGGCGGCGCGCTCGGCGGCGGCGCGTTCGGCCTCGTGCCTGCGCCGCTCGGTGACGTCGGTGAAGTAGAGCGTCACCCCGTCCGGCAGCGGCACCAGCCGGACCTGGTAGCAGGAGCCCGTGTCCGGCATCCGGACGTCGAAGCTGGTGGGCACCGCCTTGGCCGCTGCCTCGCGGCAGCGGGACTCCAGCCCGGAGATCTGCCGGAGCGACGGCAGCGTCCAGAGCACCCGGCCGAACAACTCCTCCTCGGAGGAGCCGAGCACGTCCTCCGCCTCCAGGTTGACGAAGGTGATGCGCCAGTCCTCGTCCGCGGAGAGGAAGCCGTCGCTCATGTACCGCAGGGCGCGGCTCAGCGCGTCGCGCGCGGACCGCGACTCGTTGCTCTCCCACGCCGTGCCGATCATCCGGTACGGCTCGCCGCGGTCGTCCAGGACGACCTTGGCGCGGGTCTCCGTCCAGCCGTAGCTGCCGTCGGGGCGGCGCACCCGGTACTCGGCCTCGAACACCCCGCGGTCCCGGATCGCCTTCTCCGCGGCGGCGAGCGTCCACCGCAGGTCGTCGGGGTGGACGACCTTCATCCAGCTCTCGACCCGGGGCACGAAGTCGGCGGGAGCGGTGCCGTAGACGGCCATCGCCGCGTCGTCCCAGGCGAGTTCGCCGGTGCGGATGTTCCAGTCCCACGTGCCCACCTCGACGGCCTTCAGGGCCTGCCGCAGCCGGCTGCCGCTGGGCTCCTCGTGCGTGGGGCGGGTCGGGGGCGGGGCCTGGTCCACCCGCTCCTGCGCCCAGGCGGTCACCGCCTCGAGGAACCGCCACTGCTCCTCCGTGGGCTGCCCGCCCGTACCGGTCACGACGGTCAGCGACCCCACGGAACTCACGCCGTCCGACAGTGCCACGGACGCCAGCCCCGTGCCGGGCCAGCCCTTCCCCGCCGCCGCCCCGGGGCGGACGGCGCCGGCCGACCCGTCGGCGGCCCACACGCGGCCGCGCCGGCGCACCGCGCGAGCGGGGACCGCCGGGCTCTCCTGGTCGATGATCTCCCAGGGACGCACGGCCCCCGGTGACAGGCCGACCGTGGACACCAGACGCAGCGCCGACATCGGCCCGCACAGGTGGACCGTGCCGCCCAGCCCGTCCAGCTCGGCGACCGCGTGCTGCAGCGCCAGCCGGAGCACCTCGCCCTCGGCGATGCCCTTCTCCACAGCGGCGAGCAGCGCCAATCGGTCGTTCACCATGTAAATGTACATTTCGGGAGGAAAGTAAGCAGGCGAGGGGGGCCTTACCCGACGCCCGGGGCCCGCCCGGGTTCCGGGGCGCCGCCGGACCTGGGGCCGACGCCCGGTTCCTCCTGGCGGTGCAGGAGGAAGAGCGCGTTCAGCACGTCGTCCGACATGCCGGCCAGGACGGCCTCCGGCGTGGTGGCCATCGCGTGGGCGAGGTCGTCCACCAGGTGGGCCAGACCGTCGATGCCGGACTCCTGCCCGCGCGGGGCGGGGGCCGGGCCGGGGTCCGCGGGGCGGTGGCGGTCACCGGCGTCGCGATGGGTGGTGGTCGTCTGGTTGCTCATGCGCATCTTCCGAACGGGCGGGGGCCGCCGCGGCGGGAGGCCGTGCGAGGGGTGCCTGACATGGCCAAGGCTGCGTCAACGCGGCCGGGCCGGCCACGGAACGCTGTTCCTGTGTCCACCGGTACCAGGCCGGGCGAGGGGTCGTGTCCCGCCCGTCCCCGGGCGGGACACGGCCGGGCGTCAGGCGGCCCCGACGCGCCGCGCGACCTCCTTGCCCTTGGTGGCCGCGTCCTCCAGCGCCCGGGCCCACGAGGCCTCGGCCAGCGGGACGAGCTCGGCCATGGCCGGGTTCGAGGCCGCCGCGGTCAGTTCGGGGACGATGAAGTCCAGCTCGAAGCCCATGTACTCGCCGAGGATGGCCCGCAGGTAGTTCTGGACGTACTCGGAGGACTCCCGCGGGGTCCCCGGCGCGTAGGAGCCGCCGCGGCTCGCGACGACGGTGACCGGCAGGCCCTTCACGCTGGAGGTGTCACCGGTCGTGCGGCCGACCAGGAGCACGTGGTCGATCCAGCTCTTGAGGGTCGAGGGGATCGTGAAGTTGTACATCGGGGCGCCGAGGAGCACGGCGTCCGCCCGCTCCAGTTCCTCGATCAGGGTCAGCCGTCCCGCGAAGGCGGCCTCCTGCTCGGCGGTGCGGGACGCGGCGTCGACGAAAGCCGCGGAGAAGCCGTGCACGTCGAGGTGGGGGAGCGGGTCCGCGGCGAGGTCGCGGTGGAGCACGGTGCCGTCCGGGTGCTGCTCCCGCCATGCGTCGCGGAAGTTCAGCGCGACGGTGCGGGAGCGGGAGTCGGAGCCCGGGTGGAGGGAGGAGTCGAGGTGCAGCAGGGTGGCCATGTGAAGTTCCAGTCGCGTCAGGCGTGTTCGGGTCCCGTGGGGTGGCTCCCCGGCGTCGTGTCGCCGGGGAGCCCCGTGGCCCGCGTCGCCGGGGGGTGGCGAGGTGCGGGTCCCACGGATCCACCGTGGGGCACCGGGGTGCCGCCCGACAAAGAGAGGATTAGTCACTAACTTTTAGTAAGTCGGTGGCGCGTGCGATGGCGAACTTCGCTGCTGGCGGCGGGAGTCGGGCGATCCGGTGCAGCGCCGGGGCATGCGGAAAGCCCCCGGTCCGCAGGGGCCGGGGGCGGCGCGGGCGCGGGGTTCGAAGCCGGGGCGCCTGCCCGGGAGTACGTGGGTCGTGCGGTGCGTGGGACCTGCCGGGGTCGTCCGGGGAGCCCGCCGGCGGTCCGTCAGGGAGCGCCGGACGTACGGCCGACTCCGCTCCGTGGCGGGGGAGTTCGTCGTCCCGTCCTGCGTCGGCCCGGTGCGGTCACGGGCCGGTGGTTCGTCGCGCCGGGGCCGGACGGAACGGCGCCGGCGGTGCGTCAGCCGCGGAGGGCCGTGGTGCCGGGCCCGGATGCGCCGAGCGGGCGGCGGTGGGCGCCCGTGCCCGGGGTGCCGACGGCGGTGAGGCGTTCGCCGGCGGGCCGGCCGCGGTGCCGTCCGGTGCCGGACGCGGCGGCCGGGGCCGGCAGGCGCCGCATCGCCACGAAGGCGTTGGTGAGCAGGCCGCCGGACCTCGTCGTCGGGGTGGTCTCGAGCATGGTGTTCTCCGGGTCTTGTCGAAGGGGGCGGGGGCCGGCCGGTGCCGGGCCGTGCGAGGACGGGCGGCTCGGCACCGGCGTGGCTCCCTGCCCTGGCGGCCGGGGCGTCGTCCGGTCGCGGGGGTGTGCGCGCTCCGGCGGGGCGTGCCGGATCCGGTCGGGCCTCAGCGGACGGGTCCGTGACCGTAGGACAGCCACACGGTCACCCAGTGGCCGTGGCTCCAGCGGGCCAGACGGTGGCCGTCGAAGCGGTAGAGCTTGCCGTCGTACCCGTGCCAGTACTGCACGGCGTGGTGGCCGTAGTCGTAGTGGTGACGGGTGATCTCGTCGTTCCAGCGCCGGTCGGCGGTGCCGCTGCGGTCGCCGTACCCGCCGCCCCACGCCGCGCCGGTGATGGTCGCGGTCTGCCGCTCCTGACCCGTGGGCCGGGGGGCGGCGGAGGCGGAGCCCGTGGCGCCGAGCAGGGCGGTGCCGGCGAGCGCCACCGAGGCGGTGGAGGTGGCGATGATGCGCGTCCACTTGTTCATGACTGTTCTCTCCTTGCTGTGCCCCGGTGTGCGGGGCGTCGGACGACGGTCCGGCCGGTGGGCCGGTCCCCGTCGTGCGGGGGCGATTCCGCGGGGCCGCCGGGGCGGGGCTCCTGGTTCGCAGGCGCTGGATCCGTGGGACCGGCGTCGCTCTGAATCGCTGATGGATGGAACCTAACAGATGATTGATGGGCGTCAATCGTTTGTATGGTGTGACCATCACCTCGCGCAAGGAATCGGGAGAAGTGGAATAACCCGGCACCAAGATCCCTCGCCCGGATCGGTGCATCCCTTCCAAAAGTGGTGCGAACGGCCGCCGTAATCGTTGACGGTCATGGATTACCGGCCGATCACGATGGTTGGTGGCGCGCTATGATGGAGACATGGCAGTGGACGAGATCGCGGTTGAGGGTGCTGCCGGCGGCGACCCGCTGGAGCAGCTCGGTTTCCTGCTGGCCCGGCACGGCGCCATCGCCGACAGCCGCGTCCGGCGCGCTTTCGGCTCCTGCGGCCTCGCGCCGCGCGCGGGAGCCACGCTGATGCTGCTCGGCGGGTGCGGATCCATGGGGCAGCAGGGTCTTGTCGCGGCGCTCGAGGTGGATCCGAGCATCATGGTCGCGATCCTCAACGACCTCGAGTCCGCACAGCTCGTCGAGCGTCGTCGTGACCCGGCCGACCGGCGCCGGCACATCGTCGCCATCACGGACCGGGGGCGCGGCGTCCTGGCGGAGGCCAGGGCCGCGGTGGACGAGGTCGAGCGGGGCCTGTTCGGTGACCTGTCCCCGGAGGAGATCGTGGTGCTCCGCGGACTCCTCGCCCGGGTGCGCACCTCGCCGGCCGACGACTTCTGCTCCGAGAACTGACTGCGGGCCCGCCGTCCGGCTCCCACCCGGCGCCCGCGCGCAGGGGAACGTTGGTGCCGGTCATGGTGGTGGTCCTTCGGGAGCGAGTGCGGAGGGTTTCCGGTGGTGTCCGGTGGGCCGCCCCGGGTGGAGTGACCCGATGCCTCCGGTAGGCCGGGCGCGGCGCCCGGCGTCATGTCGCTGCAATTCGGGACGTGACAGGAATGCGGGGCTCGGGACAGGGGCGTTCGGCTGTGGTCAGCCGGTGACCATCCCGGCGACCAGGTTGATGGTGGTGGCCAGGATGCCGGTGCCGAAGACGTACGACAGCAGCGAGTGCCGCAGCACCGTCGCACGGATCGCCGGGCTGGAGACATCCGTGTCGGAGACCTGGTAGGTCATGCCCAGGTTGTAGCTGAAGTAGAGGAAGTCCCGGTACGTCGGCGGATGCGGGGAGTTGAAGTCGATCCCGCCCGCCGCGGCCGTGTAGTAGAGGTATCCGTAGCGCGCGGCGTACATCAGGTGGAGCGCCGCCCACGCCATGAACACCCCGGCCAGCGCTGTCGCCGCCGCGGCGTGGCCGCGGTCCGTGCCGCCGCGCAGGAGCAGGACGACGATGGCGAGCAGCCCGCACAGGGCCACGCCGACGACCACGAGTTCCTCGACGACGGGCCGGAAGTCCTCCCGGCGGGCGTTGCGGTGGGTGGCGGTGGCGTCCATCGGCCACAGGACGAGCCAGCCCGTCACGACGAAGAGCGCCTCCGTCGCGGCGATCCCGGCGAGGACGCCCAGCGCCCCGTCCTCCAGGACGCCGACGGCCGCCCCGACGGCCGCCCCGACGACGACCGCGCCGGCCAGCCGGGGGACCGCGGAGAGCGGCGAACTGGTCCTCATGACGCATCACGCTACAACCCGGCGTCCCCGGCCCGGGGCAGCGGCACTTGGGGTGTCCGGAGGGCCGGCGGCGGCCCGGCGCGCGCCGGCCCCGCGCCGCGGACGGCGTGGGGCCGGTGTTCCCCGCCCGCGGAACGGGGTGCTCCGGGTGCTCCCTCAGCCGAACTGGCCGGGCTGGTAGTCGCCGGCGGGCTGACGGTTGATGACGTTGACGCGGTTGTAGGCGTTGATGACGGCGATGAGGCCGATCAGGGCGACGAGCTGGTCCTCGTCGTAGTGCTTGGCGGCGTTCGCCCACACCTCGTCCGTGACACCGCCGGCGGCGTCGGCGATGCGGGTCCCCTGCTCGGTGAGTTCCAGGGCGGCGCGCTCGGCCTCGCTGAAGACGGTGGCCTCGCGCCAGGCCGCGACCAGGTTCAGGCGCACCGCGGTCTCGCCCGCGGCGGCGGCCTCCTTGGTGTGCATGTCGGCGCAGAACGCGCAGCCGTTGATCTGGCTGGCGCGGATCTTCACCAGCTCCCGGGTCGCGGCGGGCAGCCCCGCTTCCGCCGACACCCTGCCGGCCGCGTTGATGTGCTTGAAGAACCTGAGCGCGAGGGCGTTGCCGAACAGGTTCACACGGGCTTCCATGGTGGGCTCCTCCTGCGTGGTGACGGTTACGCAGCCATGACGGACGAGCCGGGGGAAACGTGACGCGCACCCTGATGTGACGTGGGTCTCCTCTGGGGTAGCGTCCCCCGCATGCCCGACGAGGAGTTCCGGCACCCGCGGCTCGCGGCGTTGTACGACGCCCTCGACGACCCCGGCCGGGGCGACCTCGACGCGTACCTCGCACTGGCGCGGGAGCGCGACGTGCGCCGGGTGCTGGACATCGGTTGCGGCACGGGGGTGTTCGCACTGCGACTGGCCGGTCTGGGCATCGAGGTCGTCGCCGTCGACCCGGCCGGGGCGGCCCTCGACGTCGCCCGGGCCAAGCCGGGGAGCGCGCGGGTCCGGTGGATCCACGGCGACGCCACGGCGCTTCCGCCGCTGCGGGTGGACCTGGCGACGATGACGGCCAACGTCGCCCAGGCGATCGCCTGCCCCCTTGCCTGGCGGCGGACCCTGCGGGGGGCGTACGAGGCGCTGCGGCCGGGCGGGCGCCTGGTGTTCGAGACGCGGGACCCGGCGGCCCGCGCGTGGGAGGAGTGGAACCGCGCCGCGTCGCACCGGGTCGTGGACGTGCCGGGCACGGGGCCGGTGGAGCACTGGGTCGAGCTGCTCGACGTCAGCGGGCCGCTGGTGACGTTCCGGTGGACGTACGTCCTGGGCGCCGGCCGTGAGGTGCTGACCTCGACATCGACCCTGCGCTTCCGCGGGCGGGAGGAGGTCGAGGCGGCGCTCGCCGCGCAGGGGTACGTCCTCGACGGCGTACGGGACGCCCCGGACCGGCCGGGCCGGGAGTTCGTCTTCCTCGCGCGCCGTCCGGAAGCCTGACCGCGGGCCGGCCCGCGCGCCGCCGGACCGTACGCCGCGGACCCGCATGCCGCTGACGCGTTCGGCCGCCGGTGGACCGGCGGCCGAACGCGTCAGGTCGGGCGGGATGGCGATCAGCGCTTGCCGAAGACCTTCTTGCCGGAGCCGAGGTCCAGGAAGACCGTCTCGCCGGTGGCGTCGGCCAGGGCGTCGTTGTCGGTCACGGCGTAGACGTGGCCGTCACCGCCCACCGTGAGGCCCTCGAGCTTCTCCTGGGTCCAGCCGTTGGTCGCCCGCAGTTCGGGCAGCACGTCGACGGCCAGCTTCTTGGGCAGCACCTGGAGCGGGCCCGAGGCGGCGGCGGACTTCGGCATGTCGACGGTGTACACGCGCTTGATCTTCGCGGCGGGGCCGTTCAGCTTGTCCCGCTCGATCAGGGCGAGCTTGTCGCCGACCGCGGTGATCTCGGACAGGCCGATCCAGTCGCCGGGGGTGTCCGTGGTGCCGATCCGGTAGCCGAACCAGCTCCAGGTGCCCGACGCGACGTCGTAGCGGCCGATCCGGACGATCCCGGCCGGGTCGCCCTTGACCTCACGCTGCAGGGTGGCCCAGACCACCTCGCGGCCGCCCCGGTCGGTGGTGGCGGTGACGCCCTCGAAGCCCTGCTTCGCCAGGCCCGCGGCGACGTCCGCCGGGAGCGTGACGACCTGCCGGGTCACGCCGTCGCGGTCGAGGCGGACCAGCTTGTTGCCGTCGCCGGTCGCACCCTCGACGGCGAGCCAGAAGCCGCCCTGCGGACGGGCGAAGACGCCCTCGGCGTCGTAGCCGACCGGCTTGCCGTCGGCGTCCTTGACCGTGAGGGTCCGGGTGATGACCGCCGGCTTCCGCGAGGTGTCGATGGTCATGATCTTGGTGACGGAGTACGCCGCGTCGGTGACCGTGTACAGCTCGTGCGGCCGGCCGGGCACGGCGGACAGCGCGCCGAGCGCGCCCCAGCCGATCGGCGCGCCGGTGGAGTCGGAGGCCGAGACCACGCCCGGGAACGAGGGGGTGCCCTTGCCCAGCTGGAACAGGCTCACCGAGGCCCGCACGTTGACCGAGGCGTCGTCCTCCTCGCTGGAGACCGCGAGCATGTCGCGCGACGGGATCGGCAGCAGCCCCTCGGGGCCGTTGGTGGTGGCCAGCATCTGGCGGAAGACCGGTGCGGTCGGGCGGCTGACGTCGTAGACGGCGACGAAGTTGCTGCGCTCGCTGCCGACGAAGGCGTACCGCACGCCGTGGAAGGTGGCGACGACCACGCCCTCCGGCTCGGTGCCCTTCTTGCCCGCGCGGTCCTCGTTGTGCAGGCCGTAGCGGACGGCGAGGCGCTCGAAGCTGTTGCCCGCGTCCCAGGCGACCTTGCCGGTGCGGCTGTCGAAGACGGTCCAGCCGCGCGTGCCGCCCTTCCAGTCGCCCTCGTTGGCCGTCGCGAAGTAGCGGTCGTCGATCCAGTTGACGGCGTCGGGCTCGCGCCGGACGTCGGTGATCGAGCCGGTCTGGTCGATGACACCGTCCTTGACGGTGTCGATGCCGCGGACGGTGGCCGTGCCGGCGCTGAAGGCCTTGGTGATGCGGCCCGTCGGCAGGTCCATCAGGACGATGCCGTTGTTCTCCTGCAGCGTCAGGACCAGCTGGTTGCGGTCGTTGACGGCGACGTACTCCGGCTCCGGGTCGGTGGGCTCCACGATCCCGGCGGCGGTCAGCACGGGCAGCGCGCTGCCGTCGGGGCGGGTCAGCGGCACCGCCCGGGTGCTCCAGTGCTGCGGCGAGGTGCCCTTGAGGTCGACGATCTGCACGAAGCCGGCCGGGGCCTGGGGCAGGTCGCCCTCCTCGCCGCCGGGCGGGGTCGCCTCCTCGTCGCGCTCGTTCTCGATCGCGATCGCGGCGTACCGCTTGTCCTTGGTGACGGTGATGGAGTCCGGCTGGCCGCCCAGGTCGAAGCTGGTGACCCGCTTGCGGTCGCGCAGCGATATGACGTCCAGACGCCCCGAGGGCGTGGTGTAGCCGCTGCTGGTGTTCACCACGACCAGCACGTACTGGCCGACCACGGCCACGGAGGTCGGCTCGTCCTCGGCGTCGCCGAGCGAGGCCAGCGACAGCGTGCCCAGCCCGCGGGGGCTGTTCGGCCTGGTGATGTCGAGGAAGCCGATCCGCCGTGCCAGGGCGTCGGTGTAGACCAGGGTGCGGCCGTCCTCGCTGACCGCCGAGATCTCGGCGACGGTCGCGGTGGCCGGGTCCTCGCCCGCGGGGCGGTTCTGGAAGACCGGGTAGGTCGCGGTGCGCTGGAAGGTCGGCGTCACGTGCGGGTGGTGGGCACTCGCCGGGCTCGCGGCCACCAGCGTGCCGGCAGCGACAGCCGCGGTCGTGAGCGCGGCGTAGGTTCTCTTGGGGAGCATCGTCTCTCCGTTGCGCTAATGGTCGGAAAGGCGATCATCTCGCCACCGGACCAGCACAATCGGGCGTCCAGGTGAACAACCGGCGAAGATCGTCCGCACGGGGTGACCGGAACGCCCCGGTCCGTACGGGTGCGGGTCGTGGGCCCGGACCGCCGGCGGATCAGGCGCTCGTGACGGCCCGTCAACCGCGTCCTCGGGGCGCCCCGCGGTGGGAACGGCGACGGGTGCGGCCGCGGTGGCACGCGGTGACAGGCGGCCGGTGAACGGGAACGGCCGGAAATCCGCCGTGCGGCGGCGCTCCGCTGCGGGCGCGCCGCCCGATGCCGAGGGGGATCGTGTGAAGGTGTCCGGGAGGCGGTCTGGCCTGGTCCGTGGCGCTGTGCTTCCCTGGAAGGAACACTTCAGCAGGAGCACGGGGGAGCCGGCGGTGACACCCGAGGGCTCCAGCCACGTCCGATTCCGCACGCGTCGGCAGGATCGAGCCACCGTGGGCGGCAAGGGGTACCGGGGGCATTGGTCGATGGAAACGGCACCACGTGACGCGCACGGCGATGTCATGAACCTGCGCATCGAGGCGGAGCGGCTGCGCGCGCTCCCACCGTGCGCACTGGTGAAGTCGCTGCTCCGCGTCATGGAGGACCGGTCGGAGCAGGCTCCCGACCCGCACACCGGATTCGATTCCTCGTTGTGACCCCGGAGGGGTGAGGGCCCGGCGGGAGGTCGGTGATGGAGGCGACGCGGCCCATCCACGAGTTCGTGGTGAAGGTGCACGGCCGGTGCAACCTGGCTTGTTCGTACTGCTACGTCTACGAACTCCGCGACAGCAGTTGGCAGCACAAACCCGCCGTGCTGTCGCATGCCCTCGCCGAGCGCCTGGCGACCCGGATCGCCGAGCACGCGGAGCGGCACCGGCTGCCGTCCGTCAGGGTCGTCCTGCACGGTGGCGAGCCCCTGCTGGCGGGGCGGCGCAGGGTCGAGCACCTGCTGCAGTCGGTGCAGGGGGCGGCGCACGGAATCACGTCCGTGGAATTTGCCGCACAGACCAACGGGACGCTGCTGAACCCTGGTTGGATGGACCTGTTCCGCCGCCACGGTGTGCGCGTGGGGGTGAGCCTCGACGGAGGCAGGGACGCCAGTGACCGCCACCGCCGCACACATGGTGGCCGCAGCAGCCACGCTGCTGCCGAGAGGGGGATCGGGCTCTTGCGGCGCGCGGAGAACGCCGGCTTATACGGCGGCCTGCTGTGCACGGTCGACCTCGCCAACGATCCCCTCGTCGTCTACGAAGCCCTGCTGAGCCACCGGCCCCCGCTCATCGACCTGCTCCTCCCGCACGCGACCTGGGAGTTCCCGCCCCCGGGCCACGACCCCGCGACGGCCCCCTACGGCCGCTGGCTGCGCGCGGTGTTCGACCGCTGGTACGCGGCACCGGTCCGCGAGACCCGGATCCGGATGTTCGAGACGATCATGGACCTGGTGCTCGGCGGGAGGGCCACCGCCGAGGCCGTGGGACTCGACCGCCCGCCGTTCGTGGTCGTGGACACCGACGGCTCGATCGAGCAGCCGGACTCGCTGAAGGCGGCGTACGAGGGCGCCACCGCCCTCGGCCTGGACATCGGCGCGGACGACTTCGACACCGCCGCGGCCCACCCCCTGCTGCGCGACCAGGGCCGAGGGCCGGCCTCCCTGTCCGCCGAGTGCCGGGCCTGCGACGTCGTGCGGCTGTGCGGGGGAGGGTTACGGGCGCACCGCTACCGCCCGTCCGGCGGATTCGCCAATCCGAGCGTCTACTGCGCCGATCTCAAACTGCTGACCGAACACATCAGGGACCGGGTCACCGCCGACGTCCGCGCTCTGATCGGAGGGGCGTCATGACGGCCCGCACGCCGTCCGCCCGCACGGCCGGACGGTCCACGGCGGGTACCCGTCCGGCGGAACCTCCGGCGCGCCTCGACGGTGCTCGCGTACCCCGCCGTCCCCGCGGCCGGCCGGGCCGCCCACCGGGTCCGCTCCCCTTGTCCCCGCAACGTACGGGCGCGCCGAGCAGGCACCCGTACGGGCGGTGCGGAAAGCCTGATACGGAAGGGGTGACGGTCCGGATGCGCGCCCGTCTGTGGTGCTCGGATGTGGTATTTATCCGCTATTGCTCGCATAGTGATGCCTACGGTGAGCCGTCGGCGCCTATCGAGTCGTCCCCGCTGCCGCGCTCTTTGCGGGGCGTCCCGACCTGCACGACGGAGTCACCATGAGCCGGTTCTACCTGAGCCACATCCGCGGGGTCGACGAGGAGTGGACGGCGACCCTGTTCCGGGACCTCGCGGGCGCGGTCGCCGCGCGTACGGGCGGCTCGCCCGAGTCCGTCGGGGTGTCCGGCACGCCCCGCTCGCCCGAGGCCACCGTGGAGCGCATGCGCGGCGCGACCACCATGGTGGCCCTCTACGCACCGGGGTATTTCGGCCACTCCTACTGCGCCACCGAGTGGTCCTACTTCGAACACCGCGCCGAAGTGCTGTGGTCCCGGACGGGACGCAGCGCCGACGCCATCATCCCGGTCGTCTGGGCGCCGGCCACGGAGCCGCTGCCCGCCGTCGTACGCCGTAAGGGGCCGCTGACCGCCGACTCGCCCGCGTACGCCCGTGACGGGCTGCTCCACCTGCTGCGGCTCAAGGCCCGCTACGCCGAGGACTACCGGCTCGTTGTGGCCGCCCTCGCGGACCGGGTGGCGGCGGCCCTCGGGCAGCACCTCCCGGACGCCGCCGGGTTCGACGCGAGCGGCAGGCGTCAGGCCACGCCCTCCCTCCCGCCGCCCTCGGGACAGCAGACGGTGAGCTTCGTCGTGGCCGCCGCCGCGGCCGACGACCTGCCGGGGGAGCGGACCGCCCGCGAGTACTACGGCAGCACGCCGGTCGACTGGTCCCCGTACGCTCCCGGACGGCCCGGGGAACTGGCCTCCCTGCTCTGCGACACGGCGGCGGAACTCGACCTCGCCCCCGACGTCCTGGCGCTCGAGGAGAGCACCGTGGAGCAGGTCGGCTCCGGCCCGCGCCCGGAGGAACTGGTCGTCCTCCTGGTCGACGCGTGGGCGGCCAAGGCCGACCGTCAGCAGCGCCTGCTGACCGACCTCGACGCGGCCGTGCCCGAGGGCACCGCGGTGCTGGAACCGCGCAACCAGGACGACACCCAGTCGTGGCAGTACGCGGAGGACCTGGACGCCGCCCTCGACGAGGTGCTGCCCACGCTGCGCGGCCACGCCTCGGAACTGGAGCGCTGGGGCCTGCGCGACGAGGAGAAGTTCACCGCCGCGCTCCGCAAGGCCCTGGTCCGCGCCCAGAACGACGCCATGAAGTCCGCACAGGTCGCTCAGCGCCTGCCCACACCCACCGGTGGCCTCGACTCGTTCCCCCTGCTTGGAAGGTCTTCCTCATGACGCACGACTCGGGCGGTCCCGGCGCCCAGGGGCCCGGCACCGTAGTGACGTTCTACTCGTTCAAGGGCGGCACGGGCCGCACGATGGCCATGGCGAACGTCGCCTGGATCCTCGCCACGAACGGCAAACGGGTCCTGGTCATGGACTGGGACCTGGAGGCGCCCGGTCTGCACCGCTACTTCGCGCCCTTCCTGCGGGACCCCGAACTGAGCTCCACACCCGGTGTGATCGACCTCGTGCGCGAGTTCGAGCGGATGAGCCCGCACCTGACGGACGGCCTGCGCACGTACGCCCGCGTCGACCGCCACGCGCACTCCCTGGAGTGCTCCTTCCCCGGCGGCGGCTTCATCGAGTTCGTCTCCTCGGGCCGCCGCACCCCCGAGTACTCGGAGAACGTCAACACCTACGACTGGCGCGGCTTCTACGAGAACCGCAACGGCAAGGCGTTCCTGCACGCCCTGCGCGAGGACATGCAGGCGGGCTACGACTACGCGCTGATCGACAGCCGCACGGGCTTCAGCGACACCTCGGGCATCACCACGCTCCTGCTGCCCGACGTGCTGGTGAACTGCTTCACCTTCAACGTCCAGTCGGTGGACGGCGGCGCCAACGTCGCCCGCGACGTCCGCAGGTTCGCCCCCCACGTGACGATCCTGCCGGTCCCGATGCGCGTCGACCCCGCCGAGCAGGACCGGCTCGACACCGCCCGGCAGCACGCGCGCAGCCGTTTCCAGGAGTTCCTGGACGAGTCCGCGCACCCGGACCCGGACCGCTACTGGGGCGACATCGAGATCCCCTACCGCCCCTACTACGCCTACGAAGAGGTCCTGGCGACCCTGAAGGACCCGATCCGCAACCAGGGCACGCTGCTCGCCGCCTACGAACGCCTCACCGCGGTGATCACCCGCGGCGAGGTCACGGCGATCGGGCACATGGCGGAGGAGCAGCGGGCGTCGCTGGTCAAGCGGTTCGACCGGGTCCCCGTGGCCGGCGCCGTCACGCCGCGGGTACGCATCGACCACGCCCTGCGCGACCGGCTGTGGGCCGAGTGGATCGCGGACCAGCTCAAGGCGGCGGGCGTCACCGTGACGCTGCGCCCCAGCAGTGCCACGGCGATGGCGCCGGTCCCGGCGACCGCCGCGGACACCGTGCTGGCGCTGCTGTCACCGGACTTCGTGAACACCAACGTCGCCGAGGAACTGGTCACCGTGGTCGAGGCCGCCGACCGCCGCGGGGACGGCCCGCGGATCCTCGGCCTGCGGACCCGCGAGTTCCAGACCCCCACGGCGCTGGCGAGCCTCCCCGGGTTCTCCCTGGTGGGGATGACGGCTGCGACGGCGCTGGAGCGGGTGACGGCGCTCATCGGGGTGCCGGCCCTCAACGAGCCGGTGACCGGCCGCACCCGGTACCCGGGCGAGGCCCCCTCCTCCTTCGAGGCCCCGCCCCGCAACAACCTGTTCACCGGTCGCGACCAGGAACTCGACAGGTTCTGGGACGACCTCGGCCAGGACTCGCTGGACGACGTCCACACCCCCGCGGACCGCCTCTTCCTCTACGGGCTCGGCGGCATGGGCAAGACGCAGATCGCCCTGGAGTACGTCCACCGCTTCGGCGCCCAGTACGACCTGGTGCACTGGGTCCCGGCGGAACAGACGGACCTGGTACCGCAGAGCCTGGCGAACCTCGGCGTACGGCTGGGCGTCCAGGGCGAGACCGCGGAGGACCTGGCGCTGGCGACCCTCGTCGAGCTGCAGAGCGGCCGGCGGGGCAAGTGGCTGCTGGTCTACGACAACGCGGCGAACGACGAGGTGGGCCGCCAGGGCGGCCGCCGGCTGGAGGACTACCTGCCCTCGACCGGGCCGGGCCACATCATCATCACCGCACGGGAGTCCGACAGCGGCCCCGCCACCGTCGAGGTCGGCGTCTTCCGGCGGGCGGAGAGCGTCGCGCTGCTGCGGCGCCGGGTGGAGAACCTGTCCCGTCAGGACGCGGACCGGATCGCCGAGGAACTCGGCGACCTGCCGATGGCCGTGGAACTCGCCGCGGCGTGGCTCCGGGAGACCGGCATGCCGGTGGACACCTACCTGGACCTGGTGCGCAGCCGGGTCGGCGAGGTGCTGAGTGCCGGTCCCGCCGGGGAGTTCGAGCAGCAGACCCAACTGCCCGCCGTCTGGCGGCTGTCGGTCGAACGACTGCGGGCCGAGCGGCCCGCGGCGGTCCGCCTGCTGGAACTGTGCTCGTTCTTCTCGCCCGAGCCGATCGCCGACTCCCTGCTCTACAGCGACGGCATGCGCAACGAACTGGCGCGCTCCGACGCCGCGTTGCGCGACCCGATGATCATGGGCTACCTCATCCGCGACCTGAGCCGGTACGCCCTCGCCCGGCTGGAGGGGCGCTCCCTGCAGGTGCACCGGCTCCTTCAGGCCCTGGTGCGCGAATGGATGGCGGTGGACCCCGAGGCCCTGGTGCGCACCCGCAGCCAGGCCCACCTCGTGCTGGCCAGTGCCCTCCCCTCGCCCTCCCAGGGCGAGGACAGCCCCGCCTCGCGCCAGCGCTTCGCGGAACTGCGCCCGCACCTCGAACCCTCCGGGGCCGTCGAGAGCACCGACCCGCAGGTCGGCGAGTGGGTCGTCAGCCAGGTCCGCAACCTGTGGCTGGTCAAGGACCACCTGGCGGCGATCGGCCTGGGGCGCCGCGCCCTGGACGCGTGGACCGAGAACCGCGGTCCCGACCACCCGCTCACCCTCCGTCTGGCGGCGCAGCTGGCCAACCCGCTGCGCTCGATGGGCCGTTACGCCGAGGCGTACGAACTGGACTCGGACACCCTGCGCCGGCAGCGCGAGCACCCCGAGCTGGGCCTCGCCCACCCCCACACCCTGATCACCGCGCGCAACGTCGGCGCCGACCTCAACGGCCTCGGCCGCTACGCCGAGGCCTGCGAGTCCGACGCGGACACCCTGGACCGCTACCGCCGCTCGGTGGGGAACGACCACCCGGACACCCTCCGCGCCATCAACAACTACGGTGTGTCGCTCAACCTCATCGGACGCCCCCGCGAGGCACTGGTGCTCGCCGAGGAAGCGTACGTGACGGCGCGTCAGGCCCTCGGGGTCAGGAGCCCCGCCTGCTCGCGCTACGCGCTCGGTGCCGCCCTGGACCGCCGCGAGATGGGCGACTACCAGGGCTCCCTCGAACTGCTGCTGGAGACGCGGCAGCACTACGTCGTCCTGTCCGGCGAGCACTCGCCCGACGTGATGCGCACGGACGCCTCGCTCTCCGTCACCCGCCGCAGGCTCGGTGAGTTCCGGGCGGCGGAGGCGCTGTCCCGTACGACGTACGACCAGTACCGGCGCCGGTACGGCGACCGGCACCCCGAGACGCTGGCCTGCGCCGCGAACCTCAGCTGCGACCTGCTCGCGCTGGCCGGCACGCAGAGCGACCCCTCCTTCGACGAGGGCCGGGAGATCGCCGAGCGGAACCACGCGAACTACCAGTCGACGCTGGGCGCCGAGCACCCGTTCACGCTCGCCTCGGCGACCAACCTGATCATCGCCCGCCGGCTGGACGGCGAACCGCTGGCCGCCCTCGACCTGGGCCGCCCGACGCTTGCCGCGCTCGAACGCCGGGTGGGCGCCGGGCATCCGGCGGCGGTCGCCTGCCGGGCGGACGTGGCGGGCGTCCTCGCCCAGTTGGAGCGGTACGACGAGGCGCTGGCGGAGGACGAGCACGCGCACCGGGAGTTCCTCGCCCTCTTCGGCGAACGGCATCCCCGGGTCCTCTGCGGCGAGTACAACATCGCGCTCGACCGGCTGCGCATCGGCGAGGCCGGGGCGGAGGACCGGCTGCGGGACATCACGCGCCGTTCCGCCGCGCGGTTCGGGGACACGCATCCGACGACCGTCGCCATGAAGGAACGGCGGCGGATCGACTTCGAACTGGAGATGCCGCCCATCTGACCCCGCCGGACCGCCGGACCGCCGGACCGCCGGCACGCCGGGCCGCCCCCGATCGCCGGGGGCGGCCCGGCGTCAGTTGCGGCCCGCGTACCGGCGCACGAAGGTGCGGATCGTGCGGTTCATCTCGTCCTCGTGCGGGCGGGGCAGCCCCTGCAGCCGGGGCAGCGGATCGGGCACGGTGCCGACGAGGTCGCCTTCGACCACGAAGAGGAACAGGACACCCGCCGGGAACTCCTCGCCGAGCCGCGCCATCAGGTCGGGGTCCGGCGGATGCGGCACGATCACCACCACCGGGCCGAAGTCGTGCTCGTGCTGGAGCAGGGTCTCCAGGTCGTGGACGTCCACCTCGGCCAGGTGGTCGCGGACACCGTCGACGAGGCTCTCCGCGACGCCGGACCCCGCGTCGATGGGCACCACGAAGTGGTCCCAGGCCACGGGCTGCCCGCTGGCGCGGTGGACGAAGCGCCGCGCGGTCTCGGTGGAGTGCGCGGGCAGCACCGCGGCGCGCGGCGCGGCCGGGGCCGTGAGCACCTCGTTGATGCGCCGGGAGTCGGAGGCCGGGACCCGGGCGTGGGTGACGCTGAGTTCGATCACCTCGCGCGATCCGGAACTCGCCTGCAGCGGCAGGAGTTCGGTGAGGGCCGCGCGCAGCGGGTCGTCCTGGGGTTCGCTGCGGCGCTCGGTGAGCAGTCCCTCCGCCACGCGGTGGTGCATCAGGGGCAGCAGGATCTCCCGCGACACGCCGAGCCTGTCCCCGGCACGACTGAGCACCGGCCCGTCGACCTCGCGCAGGTGCTGCACGACCCGCTGGTGCACCCGGTCCTCGTTCACCTGGGCCTTCATCAGCTCCAGTTGCGGTGTGATGTCCCGGACGACCTCGACCAGGTCGCCGTCGGCGGGCCAGTCGATGTTCTGCCGCCGGGTGGGGCTCAGCGAACCCAGCCGGCTGGCCTCCAGGCTCTCCCGGTCGATCTCCGGGAGCAGCACGAGGATGATGGGGAAGCCGTCGTGGCGGTTGCGCAGTTCGGCCATCGCCAGTTCGTTCTGGACGTGGGGTGACTCGACGGCGTGCGGGGACGCGAGCAGCACCATGCCGTGGGCGTTGCCCATGCCGTCGGATATCGCCTCCATCCAGTCCTGGCCCGGCACCAGCGTCTCCCGGTCGATCACGATCGGCTCGCAGCCGGCGGCCTCGAGCAGGCCGATCACGGATCTCCTGGCGGGCCAGCACGTGCAGGCGCAGCCGGGGCGTTCGCTGCGGCTGAGGAAGACCAGCGGGCGTGACGTCGTCCCGATCATGCGCCCGGCCGCCATCCGGGGTCGGTGTTCTCCCACAGGATCAGCCAGTGGGTCTCGCCCGCGGCCACGGTGACCGGGTACCCGCCGGCCGACGGACGGACGGTGACCGGCCACCGCCCTCCGGCGGTTCCGGAGGTGCCCTCGTGTGCGGTGTCCGGCGACGGGTCCGGCGTGCCGAGCGTGCCGATCCCGACCAGCTCCGGTCCGTCGGGGGGCGCCGGTACGGTGACGCCGATCGCCGCGTCGGTGGCGTTGCCCACGCACAGGACGGCCTCGCTGCCGTGCCGCCGCCACAGCGCCGTCACGCCCGGCACCGGCTCGGGCAGCGCGGCGTCGACGGTGCCGTGGACCAGGGCCTGCTGGCGGGCCCTGACGGACAGCAGGACGCGCAGCGCCTCCGCCCTGGACCCCGTGGCCGTGAGTAGAGCGACGGGGACCTCGTGGCAGCCCGGGAGGGCCAGCAGGACGCCCGGGTCGGCGGCCGGCCGTTCGGGGAGTGCCCAGGCCGTTCCGGGGGCGGCCGTCCAGGACCCGGGCAGCGGGAGCGGCGCCGGACCCACCGTCAGATGCACGACGGCCCGTCCGGGCGCATCCTGCGGTACGTCGCCGTCCGAGGGCCCGGGGCCGACGGCCCCGATCAGCGCCGCGCCGGGATAGGCGTCCGTCAGATGCCGCAGGTCGTCGGGCAGACCGGCGGGCCAGGCCGGCAGGTCCTCCAGCAGCAGCGCGTCGACGCGGGCGTCGAGGAGGCGCCGCGCGTCGTCCAGCACGTCGGCGGAAGCCGCCCCCGGAGCCGGCGCGCCGAGGCCGGCGACGACACGCAGCCCGGCCTCCGCGGCCCGCTCCACGGCGAGTTCCGTGCCCCGGGGATCGGCCAGGACCGGTCCGGAGAGGCGGATGTGGCCGATGCCGTTGCGACGGGCCGCACGCAGCAGCTCCCCGGGCGGCGGGTCCGTCCCGGCGACGGGGAGCGCGACGCCGACCGACTCCCGCAGCCAGGACGGCCCCGGCGCCCGCGGGGCGGACGCGGCGGCGGAGTGGGGCAGTACGAGGTGGACCCGGCCGTCCTCGGACCGTATCTCGACCGGTCCGCCGGTTCCGGTGAGCATCAGGCGGCCCCGGCCGGCGGTGAACACCTCGCGCACCTGGAACGGCAACCGGGCACCGGGGAGCGGCGCGGCGCCGGGGTCCTCCGCGGTGCCGGGCGCGGGTCGGCGCAGCCGCAGCAGGTGCCGTCCGCCGTCCGCGGCGACCACCGCGGCGTCGTGGGCGGAGACGGCCAGCGCGGTGGCCGGCCGGGGCAGCCTGCCGAGCGGCACCGGGCCGGGCGCGTCGTCCTCCGGGCTCCGGGCCAGCCACACCCGGCCGTCGCCCGTGGCCCAGACGACGTCCCCGCTCAGCGGGTCGCCCGCGAGCGCGGTCACCGGAGACCCGCCGGTGGCGAAGGGCCGGGCGACCATGCCGTTCCCGGCCGCGGCGTGACGGACCACGACCCGGCCCTCGGCGTCCGCGACCGCGACCAGGGCCGCCGAGACCGACGTCCACAGATGGGTGACGTCCGCCGGGTGATCGAGGGTCAGCACCACGCGCCGCGGGTCGCCGTCGGCCAGCAGGTGCACCTTGCGGCCCGCCGCCACGCAGAGGACGGCCGGGCCGCTGCCGGGCCCGCCGGGGGCCGCCCAGCCCAGTGCGGTCGGCGCGGGGGACCACGGATGGGCCGTCACCTCGCCCGAGGCGTCGAGGGCCGCCCCGACGACCTGGAGCCCGGAACCGCCGGCCGCCGCCGCCCTCGGCGGCCCCGCGTCGGCGACCGCCAGCAGGTCGGGCGGCACCGGGAGGTCCGCGACCAGCACCCGTCCCGACGCGTCGACCCGGATCTCGGTGCGGCCCCCCGCGCTGACCGCGAGCGCCCCGTGCTCCCCGGCCCAGACGCAGCGCACCACGTCGCCCAGTTCCGCCCGGGCACCGTCCAGGCTGCCGTCGAGCCGGGCCGCGGCCACCACGTCCAGGGCGGCGGCGGCCCGCCTGCGGTCGTGCAGGTCCAGGTCGTGCCAGGCCGCCCCGGGGAGGGCGGCCCGCAGCCGCAGCCTGACCCGGGCGGCCCCGCTCACCTGGCACACCTGGGCGTCGCGTTCCGGCGGCCTGGTCAGCACGATGCCGCCCGGCTCGGCGCGGACCCCGATGTCGACGTCCCCGTGCACCATCCTGCGGACCGTCGTCACCTCCTCGGGGAGCAGTCCCGCCGCGGCCGGCGTCAGTTCCAGGCCGAGGCGTTCGGCGGCGGCGATGCGCAGCCGCCGCGCCGGCGCGGAGTCCCGTACGGCGTCGGGCAGCCGCGGCAGGTGACGGATCGCCCACCGGCCGGCCTCAAGGGCCTCGGGGCCACCGGCGAGCACCCGGTCGAGGAAAGGCTCCAGCTCCCGCCGGATGTCGCCCTCGGCGGGCGCCGCCTGCGCCGTGCCCGTCCACAGGAGGGTCTCGAAGGTGCGCACGGCCAAGGGCGCTTCGTGGTGGGCGCGTTCGGTGAAGCTGCGGACCGAGGCCATCAGGGCGCGGTCGCGCGTGGCGAGTTCCCGGCGCAGCACGGCGGCCACCGCGGGATCGAGCACCATGGTGAGGCCGCCCGCGGCCTCCACCAGGGGCGAGAACCACAGCTGGGCCTCCAGCCCGGCGCTGCTGCGCGGTACGAACCGCAGGCGCGCGGCACGCACGAAGTACGGTTCGGCCTGCGCCGCCAGGCTCAGCGACTGCGCCAGCCGGACGACGTCCGGCTCCTCCTGGCGCTGTTCGTGGACCAGCCTGGCCGCGGAACTCCGTCCGGCGGCCGCCGTCACCACGCGGGCCCCCGGCGGCGCAGCCGTCTGATCTGCGAGCGCGCCGACCACACCGAGGTGCGGCGGTCCAGCGGGACGAGCGCCACCATGCGGCGGACCGCGGGCGGGTAGACGTCAGGACTGAACGGGGTCAGACAGGTAACCGGGTGGCCGGCGTGCCGCAGCCGGCGGAGGAAGGCCAGCCAGTCGGCCGGAGAGGCCTGGTGGCGCGTCGCCACCGGAGGCCGCAGGTGGCCGAGGTCGGAGACGAGCAGCACGGGAGTCCCGGGCGCCGGGCGCACGGCCGGGTCCCACGCGCTGCCGGCGCCCTGCGGCAGCCGGAAGTCGAGGACCCGCAACTGGTCGGGGGCGAGCACCTGCCGGGCCAGCCGGGCCACCCACTGGTGGTCGTGGCGGAACGGCCGCATGGAGGGACTGCGGTCCAGCAGCACGTGCAGACCCGCCCGCGTGGTCGGACGGCGGCGGTACGGCAGGCGCAGGCCGCCGGTGGGCAGCCGGCCGCCCAGCCGCCGTACCAGCAGGTCGATCAGCCGGCGGTGGTCCAGCTCCCTGCCGAGCGCCTCGGTGGCCGCCACCGTGAGCATGATCGCCTGCTGGGTGCGCGGGTTCCACGGCGGTGCGAGCGGCCGCTCGGTGACCTCCGCGCGGTCGGCGAAGAGCGGCGTTTCCGGCCCCGCCGTCCCACCGTCCGTCTGTCCGGCCGCGGGCGGGGTCTCCCGGGGCGCGAAGGTGATCAGCGACCGCCCCGCGGGGGCGGTGCCTGCCGGGGCCCCGGCCGGCGGCTCCGCCACGACGGCCTCGTCGCGGGGTGACGTCCGGCCGGCGGGAGGGACCCGTGGCGCGGGCCCGGGGTCCGGCCGGGGCGGCGCCGCCGGGCCGTCCGGCTCCGGGGGCCGGGGCGCGGGCCCGGGCAGACCCATGGCCCGGACCAGGGACAGGACACCGGCGGGGTCGTGGATGCCGAGGGCGGCGGCCGCACGCACGACGTCTCCGGCGTGCACGGGACCGCGGCTCACGCGAAGGCCGTCGGCTCGTAGGTGTCCTTGACCATGGCGAACCGCGCGACGTTGCGCCACAGTTCGGAATCGGCCGTGAGCCCCATCTCGTGGCAGGCGCGCAGCGTGTCCAGGTACTCCGCGGTGCTCGCCGCCGTCAGGTGACCGGTGCCCGCGCCCTGTTCGACGAAGAGGTCGGCCACCTCGGCGCCGAGTTCCGGATCGAAGTCCGCGCCCATGTGCAGCCGCGCGACCTCCAGCAGGTGGTCGCGCCCGGGGACCCGCAGCCGCAACGGGATGCAGCGGCGGCGGAACGCGGCCGACAACTCGCGTTCCTCGTTGGTGGTGATGACGACCAGCGGCGGGCCGATCTCGGGGCGCACCGTGACCAGGCCGCGGTCCGGGCCCTCGAAGCGCAGGTTGTCCAGCGGGTCCAGCAGGGCGTTGGGGAGGTCGGGGTCCGCCTTGTCGATCTCGTCGATGAGCACCACGGCGGGGCGGTCGCGCAGTCCGGCCGGGGCCGCCTCGTCCAGCGCGGGGTCCAGCGCCTTCCACAGCGGGCCGGGCCGGTGGTACGGCTGGTCGCCGGGCGCGCCGAGCCTGCCCCGTGAGGCGTCGTTGAGCTGGCGGAACGCCTCCTCGCGCCAGAGCAGGTCCGGTGCCTCGGTGCGGGCGGTGACGACCTCGGAGTAGAAGCGGTAGCGCATGACGCGGGCCACGTTGGGCGCGAGCGTGGACTTGCCGGAACCGGGCGGGCCCAGCACCAGCAGGGGACGGCGCGTCACCAGGGCGACGTTGACGGCGAGCACCGTGTCCTCGTCGAACAGGTACACCCGGTCGTCCCGGCGTCCCGGGGACCCACCGGCGCCGGTCTCCTCGGCGGCGCCGGGCGCCTGCGGGTCGAAGACCTTGGTGTACCGCATGTGCCCCCCGAGAACGTCATGCCACCACGCGCCGTGGCGCCACTGTAACGGACCGCGTCGCAGTCGATCTACAGGCCGGGAAGGCCCTCCGGGGGCCCCGGCGGCGCGTGCACGCGCACGTCGGCCCGCCCCACGCGCGGGGCGCGGACGGTTTCGCCGCCGCCCGGCGCGCCGGCCGTCACCAGGTCGATCCTCCGCAGCCACGCCGCGTCCCGGAGGGGGCGGAGGTCGAGGGACGGGTGCCAGGGCGCGATCGTCAGGAACATCACCGGGGAGCCGCCGAGTGAGCTCAGGTCGTGCAGCCGGGGGCAGTCGGACAGCCGCAGCGAGCGGAGCGAGGCGCAGCCGCTCAGGTCGGGCACCGCGGTCATCTCCGGGTGGTCCGAGATCACCAGGCTGCGCAGTCCGGGGATGCCCGCGAGCGCGGCCCCCAGATCCCCGAGCGGCCCCCGGCACCAGACCTCCGGCGCGTCCTCCCCCCGCTCGGCCAGGCCGGCGAGTTCGCCGGCGGAGCGGACGACGAGCGGACCCGCGGACGGTCTCCCCGGTGCCGCCCCGGCCGTCAGCCGCCGGCCGGTGGCACCGTGCTCCAGCAGCCCGGGGACCTCGGGCAGCGACTTGCGGGCCGCGCTCAACTCGGCCACCAGCCGGGCGAGTCCCGAGGACCCCGTCCGTTCCACGTGACCGGCGAGGACGGCGTCGCCGGCCGGCCCGGGGTGGGCCGCCAGGTGCTCCGCCGCCAGGTACTGCCGTACGGAGTCGCCGGCGAAGGCGATCGTCGCCGCAGCCGGCGAGAACAGGATGCCCGCCTCGTCGGCCAGTTGCGACAGCAGCCGGTCGGGGGGAACCGTGCCCGTGAGGCCGGGCGTGCCCAGCCCGTACAGCGCGTCGAGCGCGGTGGCGGCCGGGAGCGGGGCGTCCCCGGCGCCGAGCGTCGCGGCCGCCAGGCCGCCGGCCGCTGCCCGCAGGACGCTGTCGCGCACCCGGGTACGTGTGTGGGCGGCCTCCCGGTCGGGGCGCCAGACGGCGGCCACCGCGGCACGCAGCAGGTCCATGCGGTCCGGTCCGCGCTCACCCGCGGCGCGTGCCGCGTGGCGGACGGCCACCGCGGCGGACGGCCAGCGCACGGCGTCCGCGAGCAGCGGGTCGTCGGCCACCGACGCGAGCGCGGGACCGCCGCCGGGGGTGACCGCCAGGGGGTCGCCCCCGGCGAGGAGGGCCTCGCGTTCCGCGCGGTCGAGGGGTTCGAGGAGCACCGGGGTGAAGACGCCGTCGATCCGGTGCCAGGGCACCGAACTGCCGTTGGCCTCCACCAGGATCACCGCGTCGGGGTAGCGCTCGGCCGTGCGCAGCAGCCACTCCCAGGCCGCGGGGCGCATGTGGACCGGGGCCCGGTCCAGGCCGTGGACGGCCAGCAGCGCCCGCCCGGCGCGCAGTTGGCGGGCGCTCCAGCCCGCGGGCTCCCGCGCGGCCAGCGAGGGGGCGGCCGCCTGGACGATCCCGTCGGGGGAGGGCAGCCCGCCGGCGTCCGCCCGCAGGGTGAACGCCACCTGGCACCCCCAGGGCGCACCGCCCGGGCCGGCCGCCACGCGGTCCGCCAGGTGCCCGAGCACCGCGCTGCGCCCGGAACCCGCCGGCCCGATCAGCAGCAACCGCCGCCCGGCGGCCGCCGGTTCCCCGGACGGGGTGTGCCGCCGGGACGGACCGTCCTGCCAGCTCAGCCGCCGGCCCAGCGGGTGCCCGCCGTTGGCGCCGGACGCGGTGCCCGTCAGCAGGCCCCGGTACAGGCCGGTGAAGCGGGCGTCGTCCGAGGCGAGGGCCGGGGGGAGTTCGGCGGGGATGTCCTCGGGGGCGGGACCGCTCCCGCCGGGGGTGCCCGTGGTGAGCCACCGCGTCAGGTTGCCGAGCACCTCGTCGAGGGCGGCCCGGTGGCGCGCCGCCTGCATCGTCATCAAGGCGAGTCCGTGGGTCCGGTACTCCGGCGGCTGTCCCGCCGTGAAGGTGTCGGCCTCGGCGACCACCGCCGGCATCCGCTGGGGCACGGGTTCCCAGAGCAGGGGCAGCACGATGCCGCTCTCCGGTGCCCCGCGGGCGCGTTCCAGGCTCGTGCGGTGGGCCAGCATCGCCCAGTCCGCGTCGGCAGGTCCCTCGCTGAAGTAGGCGGGCGAGCACAGGACGAGGACGCGGTCCGCCGTGGCCACCCCGGGGGAGCCGGGGCCGCGTGCGCCGTCCGCGGCCGTCCTGACGAAGCGGACCGGGGAACTGCCCAGCCGCCGGTCCAGGTCGTCCAGGAAACGCGCCACCCAGGCCTCGTCCCTGCCATGCAGGTAACTCACGGCGTAGGTGTACGTATTCTTCATCCCCCACCCGTCCGAACCGGTACGAACGGGCGCGGTCACGGACGCCCGCACTGCGTCATCATGGAAGAATCCGCTGACGTCTCGTCATGACCCGTTCCGCAGCAGATGTATGACTGGCTATCACTTTATATGTACGACTCATTGATGGGTGGGGTCGACCCCGCGGCGCTTTCCCGTCCCGGCCCGCGGGCGCAACCGGCCCCGGACCCCGGGCCGGCCCCCGCCCCGGCCCAGGGGCTGGGCAAACGGCAGGAGAACCTGCTCACCGGGGTCCTGCGCGGGATCCCGCTGATGGGACAGGACACCATGGTCCCGTTCGCCGAGGCCGACGTCCGTTCCTGCCTGGCGCAGTTCCGGCCCTCCGAGCACGGCGCCGCCGCCGGCCTGGTCAACCGCGTGCGCCCGTCCCTCCTCGACGCCGTCGTCGGCCGTACGGCCCGCCTCCAGGGCTACGTCCGCGGGCTGCCGGAGGGGGGTGTCGAGCCGCTCCTGGACGTGGTGAGCAAGGCGGTCTACGGGCCGCTGGCGCTGCGGGTCGTCTTCGGGGCCTCCGTACGCATGCCGCTGCGCGCGATGAGCTACGTACTGCCCGCCGTGCTCATGGCCCAACGGATCCGGGCGGTCACCGGCCGGCTGCCCTACCTGCAGGTGCTCTACGTCGGTGAACTGGGCGCGCGGATCAACGCCCTGCCCGCGCCGGTCGTCGCGGAGGAGGGCCGGCTCCTGGTCGAGCACCTGGGCCGCGTCCTCGGCCGGGGGCCGATGGCGGGCCACTACGGGCTGTTCACCGACCTCCCCCTGCCCGCGGACGAGGACCCGATCGGTGACCTCCTCACCCGGCTCCGGGAGGAGCCCCGAGCGGAGATCGCCCGGCGGCTCCACGGGAAGGGCGGCAGCCTCTCCGACCGGCAGACCCTCGAGTACGCCGCGGCCCACGTGCTGCTGCACGACCTCGGCCGGCTGCCGCTGCGAAGAGTCGGCGGCAGCACGCCCCCCGACGCCGGGGCCGCCGGCGTCATCGACCTCGGCGGCGTCCAGGAACGCCACTTCCACCGGGTCCGCGCGGTCTTCGCCCAGGCCCTCGGCCATGCCGCGCCGGGGCCCCTCGTCCTCACCCGCCACTCCGTCCCGCCCTACACGATGTCGCGCGTCGGCGACGTCGGCCTGCGCGAGTTCCTGGACGGCGTGCCGTACGACGAGGCCGCGCTCCCCGCGGCCGTACGGCACGACCTGCAACTGCTGCGCGCCGGGCGGGTGCTCGACCACCTCAGGTGACCCCGCCCCCCTCGTGCCCGCTGTCCCCGGTGCCCGTCCGGCGCGGCCGGTTCGCGGGCATCCAGCGCGCGGCGAAGTCCACGGCGTCCCGCAGGTCCAGCAGACGGCACCGGAGCCCGCTCACCGTGCCGGTGCGGGTAGTGCCCCCGGCCTCGTACGCGGCACCCAGAAGGGTGAAGTCCGAGTCGTCCAGGGCCACGTCCTCGTAGCTCCACCAGGAACGCCGCCCGCCCCTCCGGACGACGCAGCGGTAGGTGCGCCGGGGCGGGTCGGGCACCCGGTACTCGGCGAGGTGGAACGCGCTGCACACGTCGAACCCGACGCCGAGCAGCAGGACCCTCGCGCGGGCCCGGTAGAGCGCGGCCAGCGGGGACCGCTCGCCCAGATGGCAGTCGGCGCGGTGCCCCGCCGTGACGGCGCCTCCGGCCGGGCCGTACGCGACGAAGGAGGTCTGCGGATGGGCGCTGCGCACCGCGCCCTCCCGGACGCGCAGGGCCTCGGAGAGCACCCCCATCCCGGGCGCGGGCGTCGACGCCGGGTCGAAGGGCGGCATCGCGCCCCGCACGGCGGCGGCTTCCCGCGGGGTCAGCCCGGCCACCCGGGCCCGGTGGGCGGCGGAGGAGTCGGAGTTCTCGGGCGTGAAACTGGGCGCCACCAGCGTGCCCCGCGGCCCGAGGACACGCAGCAGCGCGTCGAGCATGGTGCGTGCGCGGGTGCCGCCCGCGCCGCGCAGCGAGGCGTGCACGAGGACGACGCCGCCCGGTTCGAGGCCGAGCGCCGTCAGGGACCGGGCCAGGGCCCGTGCCGTGGGGCGCGCCGGGGGTTCCGCCGGGGATTCGGCCGAGGCCGCCGCGTCGTCGGAGCCGGCCGTCATCCCGTACCCCCCTGGTCCCCGTTCGGCACGATCCCCGGTCAGTGTCCCGCCGGGACCCGCCCGCCGGGTAGGGGGCCTGCCCGGGCCGCGGGGCACGCGGGGCGTCCCGCACGGCCGGCCCCGCCCGTGGTGCGAGCGGGGGCCGGGTGCGGGCCGTGCGCGTCAGGCGCCGGACGCGGCCTTCGCCGCCTCGAAGCGGGCGACGACGTCGTTCCAGTTGACGAGGTCCCAGAGCTTGGTGACGTAGTCGGGGCGGACGTTCTTGTACTGGAGGTAGTAGGCGTGCTCCCAGGCGTCGAAGACCAGGAGCGGGGTGGTGCCCTGGCCGACGTTGCCGTGGTGGTCGTAGACCTGCTCGACGATCAGGCGCTTGCCGAGCGGTTCCCAGGCCAGGACGCCCCAGCCGGAGCCCTGGACGGAGGCGGTGGCGACGGTGAGCTGCTTCTTGAAGGCCTCGAAGCCGCCGAGGTGCTCGTCGATGGCGTCGGCCAGGGCCCCGTCGGGGCGGTCGCCGCCGTCGGGCGAGAGGTTCTGCCAGAAGATCGAGTGCAGGACGTGGCCGGAGAGGTTGAAGGCGAAGGTCTTCTCCAGGCCGACCAGACCCGTGGGGGTGATGGCGTCCTTGTCGCGGGCCTCGGCGATCTGCTCGAGGGTGTCGTTGGCGCCCTTGACGTAGGCCGCGTGGTGCTTGGCGTGGTGGAGTTCGAGGATCTCCCCGGTGATCGCCGGCTCCAGCGCGGCGTAGTCGTAAGGCATCTCCGGAAGCGCGTACGTGCCCATCAGGCACAGCCCCTTTCGAGCGGTGTGATCGGGTGAGCCGCCGTCAGCCTACGCCTGTTATTGCATATGAGTTGCAATAGCTATGATGGTGCAGCAACATGGACGCGGGCGGGGTCGGCCCGTCAGCCTTCGGAGTCGTCGCACCCGCGGTCCCGGGTGCGGTCCTTCCCGCGGGGTGATCGTCTTTCCGGCCGGCGACCCGCCGGTACCGGCCGGCCCCGTCCGTGGCTACGGCACCTTTGTGGTGCTCGAGGTCGGCACCAGATCGTCGGCACCGTCGTCCTGCAGCGTGGACGCCGCACTGAAGATGTAGAAGCACCCCGCCGTCAGCACCGCGGCACCGGCCAGGAGGGGCGTCCACTTCCGCAGCTTCGCGGTCGCCGTCCGGCCGCGGAACTGCCGTTCCACGAGCGAGAAGCCGCGGATGGTGGCGACACCGACGCCGGTGAGCGTCAGCGCCATGCCGATCCCGAACGTGATCACGATGGCCAGGGCTCCGAGGGCACGCCCCGTCAGCAGGCCGCTGACGAAGATCAGGAACGCCGACGGCGACGGCAGCAGGCCGCCGGAGAGGGCCAGCGCCGCCAGTCCCTTGCGGGACCAGGGGTTGGTCAACTGCTGCACGTGGTGGTGGGCGTGGGCGCCGTCGTCCTGTACCACCGTGCCGTGGTCGTGGCCGTGGCCGTGGTGTGCGTGCGAGTGGCCGTGTTCCTCGGCATGCCCGTGGGAGTGGCCGTGCGGGTGGGGATGAGCGTGCCCATGGTCGTGCCCGTGCCCGTGTCCGTGCCCGTGGTCATGGGAGTGGCCGCGGCCGCGCAGGTGGCGGTAGATCAGCCCCACGCCCACGATCGCGACGACCGTTCCCGCCGCGACCTGCATCCACGCGGTGGCGGTCTTGGTGCTGACCGCCGTGCTGCTGACTCCCACCCACAGGAGCGCGAGGACCAGCACCGAGAAGGTGTGCATCGTCGCGACGATGACGCCGAGACGTGCCGCGTCCTTGTAGTGCCCCCGTGTCCCGACCAGATAGGCGGCCGTGATGCTCTTGCCGTGGCCGGGGGCCACCGCGTGAGCGGCACCGACGCCGAGTGCGACGACCAGGACGACCCAGAAGAGGGACCCGCCGTCGAAGAGGGCGAGCAGGTGGTTGTCGAGACTTCCTATCCCTGTCATGCGTTGCTCCTGGAAGGGGCGCCGGTGTCGGCCGACGGCGCGTCCCGCTCGTGTGGCGTGGCCTGGGCGTGGTGAACCGAGGCGGGGGTGGCGCCGGCGGCATGTGCGGTTCTGCGGCGGCGCGACTGCCGGATGACGAACCCGCCGATGGCGAGGGCGGCGGCCAAGGTGCCGGCGGAGAAGACCGCGACCGTTCTGCGGACCCCTCCGCCGGAAGTCGTGAACCGCACGTGCGTCGTCGGCCGGGCGGAGGTGAACAGCGTCTGCTGAGGCTCGGCGGGGCCGGCGGAGGTGAGCATGGTCCGGTACGCCGGGTGGAGGTCCGTGAGCGCGCTGATGGTGACGTCCACGTCGACCACGGGCGCCGGGCAGTCGAAGGCGACCTGCGCTCCCTGGGCGAGGAAGTCCTTCATGGCCCCGACGACCGACGCCTGGCAGGGGCGGCCTGCCTGGGCGACCGCGAGGTGCTCGAGCAGGTAGTCGCGGACGACCGGCGAGCTCTGCAGCCTCTGCGCGAAGGAAAGGCTCGACGTACCTCCTCCGCCTTCCTGGCCCTTGAACACCCCGAGCGACTGGCCGAGCGCCACCCAGTCGAGCTTGTCCGTGTTCCACGCGATCACAAGGCGGGAGCCCTGGACGCCGGCCGTGGCCGTCGACGGCGGCCCGAACGGATGCGCGGAGGCGGACGGTGCCGGACCGGCGATGACGGAGCAGATCGCAAGTGCGGCCCCCACCAGCGCGGTGCGCAGCGCCGGGCGGGCCGTAGCCCTCGGGCGGCCGAGGCGGAGAAGGGACAAGGCTGCGCGTCTTTCAGTATGGCCCGCATCGGGCTGGGTTCCGGCGCGCGGTGGGGCGACGCCAGAACCGCACTCTCCACAACCAGCCGGACGTTCTCCCGACGATCACGTGGAGGTGAGATGAACGTGCGTGGCCGCGTTTCACACGGACCCCACACAGGCAGCCTGCGGCCCCACTGGGGAGAGCCGCCCCCGTGGCGGACTCCGGCCGGCCCCTCGATGACGGGGGCACGTTCCCGCGAGGCCTGCCGAAGCCGGCCACGCCGATGCAACCACGTTCACCCGGGCCGTCTTCGCTGCGCAGACCGCAGCAGACCTGGCCGTTGTTTCCCCCTGCCCGGCCTGACTTCCCCACGTGAGAATTTCGGTTTTCAATAATGTGTCGGGTCCAACCTCATATTCAGCTCAGGTGACTTGCTGTTTTCGATCAGAACAGGAGAGTGTTTGATCAAAGCGTTCAACCGTAGCCCCTCTGACCAAGGGGAAGAGATTCGGTTGACCCTTGAACGGTATTGCTGTCCGGGCTTCTCGTACGCCCTGACGCAGTGCCGATCCAGCGCGACGGGGGTAGCGCCACAGATGTGTCGCTCCTCCGTGGCGAGACGAAACACATCGGGGAGCAAGAAGTGAGTATCAGCAAGCGAGGCGCGGCTCCGGACAGCGATCGCCCGCCTGCCGAGGCAGGGCACCGCGCGGACCGTGCCCGACGCGGTCGTCCTGGTTCAGCCTGCCGACGCGACACGGCATGACCCCGGTCAGGACCCCGCCCGTATCGCGACGCTGAGGCGCGACGCGGAAGCGGCCCTGGAGTCGGTACTCGCTGAGGACCAAGGACCGTACTTCCGCGGTACGGCCGTGTCCCTGACGGAGATGGCCGCAGCCACGGCCACGCTTCGATCGCTGCCGAACCTGAAGCGAATCCAGCTGTCCCCGTCAGCCGCCCGAGCGATGAAGGACGTCGCGGTGCTGCGCGGCAGCGTTCCGGACCAGCCGGACCGGAACTCGATCATCGACGGCTACCTGGCGACCATCGCTCAGGTCCGGCTCACGGGGGCTCCTGCGGTCCTTGAGCACATGAGGCAGCCCGCCGCGTCTTCTCCGCCGGGTGACCAGGTCCGCCATCTCCTCGCCCTGTCCCTGGCAGCCGGCGACCCACCACCTGTGCGGGACGTGCTCGGTTCTGCCGACGCCGTGCTGCGCCTAGCCGGGGATCCGATGGACCGCATCACCATCGTCACTGCTGCGTCCATGGCTCTGGCGCGCGCAGGGAACCCATGCGCCGCGGTCGATCGCCACGCTGGGCGTCTGAAGACTGCCCTGGGTGACGTCGTGTCGCAGCCTTCTCGCGACAGTGACGCGGTGCGCGCCTTGCTGACTCTGCTGTGGAGCACCACGGAAGGGTGTGCGGATTTCCAGCAGACGACCCGGCCCGAGGCATCGGTCTTTCTGGCAGGCACTGCCCAGCACGCGACGCCCAGCCCGACATCGCGAGCCGTCCAGGCATGGACCGTGGCGGAACTGCGGTGCGTCACGGACCAGACGGGACGCCCGCCCCGGAGGATCACTCTGCGGTCCCTCGCGGATGCCGCCCCCGGAGAGGGCCTCGGCCTGGGCGCCTTCGCCGCCCTGCGCGTCGAGGAGTTGACCGCATCACCATGCTCACCAGGCCTGAACACCAAGCTGAGAGGACAAGCGGATGGCGACTCATGATCAGGAGAACGAGGTGCACGCGAGCCGCACGTGGCGTCGGCTGCTGGGAGGCGCTCTTCTGCTCGCCGCGGTCATCACGGTGATCTACGGCTTCGGAACCGCCCAATCCGACGGTTCGATCGGCACTGTCCTGCTTGCCGTGGCCCTTGCGGGCCTCGGCATCCACTTCGTTCGTAGCCGAGGCGGGAACTGACCTGTCGGCGCACATCGAAGTGGCGCCCGCGGACGGTTCGTCCGCGGGCGCCGCGCTCGTTCTACGTCCGACCCGGGAGCACCGCTGCGCCGGCGACTCCCGTCACGTCGGCGGTCGTCCGTATGCGTCGGGTGCGACGTGGGCCGACCAGCCGGCACGCGACGTACACGAGGAACGAGATCGTCGTCACGTAGGGGCTGATGGGGATGCTGCTGCCGAGGGCGAGGAGGATGCCGCCCTCTATGGCGACGACGGCGAACAGCACGCTGAGCAGGGGCAGGAGCACCGGAGAGGCTGTCACCCGACTCGCTGCCGCGGCGGGGGTGACGACCAGGCTGAGGACCAGGAGTGCTCCGACGACCTGTACCGACAGGGCGATCGCGATGCCCAGGATGAGCATGAAGGCCACGGACAGCCCCCTGACCGGCAGGCCGCGTGCCCGGGCGACCTGCGCGTCGGCGCTGGCGAAGGTCAGCGGACGCCAGATGGCCGCGAGGGCGATCAGCACGAGCACGGAAACGGTGAGCATCCATCCGGTCCGCGGGTCGTCGACGGCCACGATCTGACCGGTCAGCAGGCCGAACTTGTTGGCCGAACGTCCCTTGTAGAGCGCGAGGAACAAGACGCCGAGGCCGAGCCCGAACGGCATCAGGATGCCGATGACCGAGTTCCGGTCCCGGGCGCGGGTGCCCAGTACGCCGATCACCGAGGCGGCGATGAGCGATCCGGCGATGGAGCCCGCCACCACGTTCACCCCGAGCAGCAGGGCCGCCGAGGCGCCCGCGAAGGACAGTTCGCTGATCCCGTGCACGGCGAAGGGCAGGTCGCGGAGCACCACGAAGACCCCGGTGAGCCCGCCGACCAGCCCCAGGACGCCGCCCACGATGAGGGAGTTGCGCACCAGGCCGAGCAGGGCGCCGTAGTCCTGGAAGTCGAACAGATGCTGCCACGTTCCGGTCGCTGTCATGGGCGTGCTCCGTCGGTCTCGTGTGCGTCCTCGGCGTCCGCTTCCGGGTGTTCCGGGTGGTGCACGGCCTGCTGGTCGTGGGCTCCGACGACGACGATCCTGCCCCGTACGCGCAGGACGTCGACCCGGGAGCCGTACAGCGCCGACAGGGATCGCGACGTCAGCACCTCCTCCGGCGTACCGGTGCGGTGTCCCTGCGGGGCGAGGTAGAGGATCCGGTCGACGAGGTCGAGGACGGGGTTGACCTCGTGGGTCACGAACACCACGGCGGTCCCGTGGTCCCGGCGCCTGCGGTCGATGAGTTCGGTCACCGCGCGCTGGTGGTGGAGGTCCAGGGAGAGCGTGGGCTCGTCGCACAGCAGCACGCGCGGGTCGGTGGCCAGTGCCTGGCCGATGCGGACGCGCTGCCGCTCGCCGCCCGAGAGGGTGCCGAGCGGCGCGTTCGCGTACGCCGACGCTCCGACGGACTCCAGTACGGCGTCGATGCGCCGCCGTGTGGCGGCGTCGCGCCGGCGCAGTCCGAACCGGTGCCCGTCCAGGCCGTAGCCGACGAGATCGCGGGCGCGCACCATCTCGTGCGCGGGGGCGGTGCCCTGCTGCGGTACGTAGCCGATGTGCCGCGCGGCGCGCCGGGGATCGTCGCCGAGCACGCGCAGGGTGCCGTGGGAGAGCGGCCGGAGGCCCAGGAGGGCCTGGACCAAGCTGGTCTTGCCGGAGCCGTTCGGTCCCAGCACCGCCCAGAACTGCCCGGGCGCCACGTCGAGGTCGAGTCCCTCCCAGAGGGTGCGGTCCGCGCGCCGGAGACCGCCCTTCCTGATCCGGATCAGCGGCGCCGGCTCGGCGTTGGCGCCGGTGTCTCCCGTGCGGGGTCCGGGTACCTGCGCTGAGGGCTGCCGCGTCACTTGTTCAGGGCGTCGGCGAGTGCGTCGACGTTGTCGTTCATCCACGTCAGGTAGTCCTTGCCGGCGGGCAGGGTCTCGGTGACGGGCACGACGGGCACGCCGGCCGCCTCGGCGGCCGACTTGACCTTCTCCGTCTGGGCGCCGGAGGTCTGCTCGTTGTGGACGAGGGCCTCGACCTTCTTGCCGGAGAAGAGGTCCAGCGTGGTCTTGAGGACCTTGGCGGACACGTCGTCGCCCTCCTCGACGGCCTCGCTGAACTCCTCGGGTGTCCGGTTGACCAGTCCGGACGCCTCGAGCAGGTACACGGGCACCGGCTCGGTGATCGCCACTCCGTCGCCGTCGTGCGCGGACTTGAGGGCGGCCTCCTTGTCCTCCAGCGCGGTGAGGCTCTTCTTGAAGGCGGCCGCGTTCTCGGTGAAGGTGCCGGCGTTGGCGGGGTCCGCCTTGCCCAGGGCGTCGGCGATGCGGTCGGCGACCTTGCTCACCGAGGGGAAGTCGTACCAGACGTGCTCGTTGAGTTCCTCGCCCGCCGGAGCGGTCCGGCCCGAGACCTCGACGGCGTTGACGACGTCCGCGGAGGCGTTGCCGCTCCCCAGCATCCGGTCGATGAAGTCGTCGTAGCCGCCGCCGTTCTCCACCACGACCTTCGCCTTGGACAGGGCGAGTTGGTTGCGGGTGCCGGCCTCGTAGGAGTGCGGGTCCTGGTCGGGGTCGCTGATGATCGACGTGACGTCGACCCGGTCGCCGCCTATGCGCTCGACGATGTCGCCGTAGACGTTGGTGGAGGCGACGACGGTCACCTTGGGCGCGGAACCGCTGCTCTTGGCGCTCGCGGTGTCGTCGGAGGAACCCCCGCAGCCGGTCAGCAGGCTGAGCGACGCGGCACCGGCCAGCAGCACGGCAAGGCGGGAAGTGGACTGGGACATCAAGGAAGCCTCCAGGGCCTGCGAAGGGGAGTCGTTGGAGCGGGCTCACGGCCACGCCCATCGGAGCTTAGATGAAAATGAATACCACTATCGACTCGGCCGGGGCAAAATCTCTCGGGGGCTGCCGAGTCGCGGCCGGGGCCGCCGTCCCGTGCCCGGGAGTGGCGGAGGGGGGGTTTTTGGAATGGAAACCATTGTCATATAGCGTGACGCCGACCCCATCGAGGAGTGATCTGCCGTGGCCGTACCGAAGCGCAAGATGTCCCGCAGCAACACCCGTCATCGCCGGGCCCGGTGGAAGGCCTCCCCGGCCGCGTTGGTCCCCGTCGCCGTGGACGGTTCGGTGCACCGGGTCCCTCGCAGGCTCGCCAAGGCCTACGAGCGCGGTCTGCTCCGCCCGGAAGGCTGACGGGCGTGGCACACGATCGACTGCCCGTGACCGTGTTGTCGGGCTTCCTCGGCGCGGGTAAGACCACACTGCTCAACCATGTGCTGCGCAACCGCGAGGGCCTTCGTGTCGCGGTGATCGTCAACGACATGAGCGAGATCAACATCGATGCCGCACTGGTGCGCGGCGGCCAGGCGGCCCTGTCCCGCACGGAGGAGCGCCTGGTCGAGATGACCAACGGCTGCATCTGCTGCACCCTGCGGGACGACCTGCTGGAAGAAGTGGCCCGGCTGGCCGGGGAGGATCGCTTCGATTACCTGCTCATCGAGTCCAGCGGCATCTCCGAGCCGATGCCGGTGGCCGCGACCTTCGCCTTCCCGCGCGACGACGGGACGACGCTCGGCGAGCTGGCCCGGCTGGACACCATGGTCACCGTCGTCGACGCCGCGAACTTCCTGACCGAGCTCACGGGTGGGGACGGTCTCGCCGAGCGGGGACTCGACCAGTACGAGGACGACGAGCGTACGGTCAGCGACCTGCTCATGGACCAGATCGAGTTCGCGGACGTCATCGTGCTCAACAAGCTGGACCTCGTGGACGAGGAGTCCGCCGACCGGCTTCGGGCCACGCTCACGCGCCTCAACCCGGTCGCGCGCATCGTGCCGGCCCGGCACGGTCGGGTCGATGTGCGTGAGGTGCTCGGCACCGGGCGGTTCGACCTGGAACGGGCTCAGCAGGCGCCCGGGTGGGTCATGGAGCTCAACGGGGACCATGTGCCGGAGACCGAGGAGTACGGCATCTCCAGCACCGTCTTCCGCTCCGACCGCCCCTTCCATCCCGGTCGCCTGTGGGACTTCGTCAGCGAAGGCCTCGACAGCGGCGCGTTCGGGCAGGTCCTGCGTTCCAAGGGCTTCTTCCGCCTGGTCAGCAGACCGCAGGTGACGGGGCTGTGGTCACAGGCCGGTTCCGTGGCGCGGTTCGAGCCGTCCGGCGCTCCGGAGGGTGACTCGGCCCACGCCCAGGAGCTGGTGTTCATCGGAGTGGGCCTGCGTCCGGGAGCCCTGCATGCGGCGCTGTCGGCCTGTCTCGTGGCCGGCGAGGACGACGTCGTGGCGACCGACCCGTTCCCCGAGTGGTTCGTCCACGAGGTGGGCGACGCCTGTGAGCACGAGCACGAGCACGAGCACGAAGCCCGGTTGACGCAGCACCCCTAGAAGGCCGCCGGCAACGGCGGGAACGCCCCGGGCGCTCGCGGATCCGGACGACCACGTGGGCGCCGGCCGCGGGCCCCCGTCGCCGGACCCGCGGGCGTGGCCGTACCGGATGGAGCAGACGTTCATGCCCGTGCGCGGCACTGCGGGCACAGGCCGGTGAGTTCGACGGTGTGCTCGACTTCGGCGAAGCCCGAGAACGTGGCGACGGTCTTGGCCCACGCCTCCACCGCTGAGGCTTCGACCGCCGTACTGAGTCCGCAGCGACGGCACAGGATGTAGTGCCGGTGTTCGGCGGAGGGCCGGTAGCGAAAGAGCCGCTCGCCGTTGGTGTCCCGGACGATGTCGGCGCGACCGCTCTCGGCGAGGACCCTGAGGGTCCGGTAGACGGTGCTCAGCCCCACCGGGCTGCCCAGGTGGACCAGGCGGGTGTACAGGGCCTGGGCGCTGACGAAGCCGTTGCTGTCGATCAGTGCGTCCAGGACCCATTTCCGTTGAGGGGTGCGCCGGCCGCCCGGCACGGCCACCTCCCCGTCGTGAGGGGTGGTTGTCACGCCGGCCTCCGGGTCGGGGCGTCGGCGCATCGGCGGTACGTGACGGCGTGGGTGTGCTGGTCGCCGAGTGTCACAGCGGAATGGCGTCGTCGAGGAACGGCCGACGGCGGATACGTGGAGTCGCGGCAGCGATCACGATGAAGGTCTCTCTGGACGGTCGCAGGGCTGGTGGCGGCGGAGTGTCGGGTTCCTCCAGAGTAGATGATAACGAATTTCAAAACCACCTACTTCCGCGACGCGTGCGGCAGTTGTGGGCGCCCGGCGGTGCGGGTGCCGACGGGCAATGGGTATGTATCCGGCGCTACGCTGCTTATCGGTCGACGATGCTTCAGCGGTGACACGTGACCGGCGTCCCGTGAGCGTGCGAGGCGCCACGAAAGGAGTCCCGATGCAGAGCACGGACCAGCACCGTCCGCACGATCAGCACCAGCACACCCATGGCGAAGGCTGCGGCCATGTCGCCGTACCGCACGGTGACCACACCGACTACGCCCACGACGGTCACCTCCATCGCGGCCACGGCGACCACATCGACGAATGCGACGCGGCGGCGCACGTGGCCCACGAGGGGCACAGCCACCAGCACGCTGAGGGATGCGGTCATGTCGCCGTGCCGCACGGCAACCACATCGACTACGTCCACGACGGGCACCGTCACGCGGCCCACGAGGGCCACTGGGACGACCACTGACGCGGCTTCCCCGGCCGGCGGGCGCAGCCGCCCGACGCGTGGCCGGCGTTCCCGGGCTCACGGGGCGACTGCGCCGGCCACGCGGGAACGCTGCAGGACTTCGTCGACACCGTCCGCACCTCAGTGCCCTACGCCTACGACCTGATCGCCGCACTCGTGGACCAGTTGCGGGCCGGCGGCGCGGCCTTCGCTGACAACCGGACCCCTCCGCCGTCGGAGAGGGAACGTGGCCAGTTGCTGCGGGCCCTGGCGAGCGACGCGATCCGCGGAAGCCTGGAGCGGCACTTCGGGGTGACGCTGGCCTTCCAGAACTGCCACCGGGTCGCCGTCTTCCGGCCCGAGGACCAGGGCGGCGAGATCCACGCCCGCTTCACCTCGGTGCGGTCCCAGGTGCTCAACCAATCGCCGGAGTTCCGCGACTGCTGACCCCGGCCGGGGACGTGCGTGGGGGCCCGCAGAACTGCGGGCCCCCACGCACGTGCCGGCGCGGCGGCGGGATCCGCCGATCGGGGGGTCGGCGCCGGAGGGGGCCGCGCCCTCAGCGCTCCGCGGACGGGCAGCGGACGGCCGGTGCGGCCGAGGCGTACCGGGCGGCGCGGGGCGGGGGAGTCTCCTGGGCGTACGGGACGGCAGGGCCGGACCGCTGCCGGGGGAGCTGGCAGCCCCGGCACAGGGCCAGGCCGCCGGGGGCGGCGACGAGCGTTCCCCAGCCGCGGCAGGTCCGGCACTCGCGTGCCCTGCGGGGATCGGAGTGCGGAGCGGGGCCGGTCCCTCGGGTCATACGGGGGTTCCCTCCTCGGGTGCGGATGGGGGTGCGGATGGGGGTGCGGGTGCGGGTGCGGGTGCCGTACGGGTACGAGGGCCGCCGGAGTCCGGGCTCAGCGCCGGGCCTGACGGGCCCTCAGGCGGGCGTCGCGCCTGCGGCCGCGGTGCAGCAGGCGCGCCTCGCGCGGCAGCAGCCGCGGCCCGGCGACGATCAGGACGTCGCACACCGCGTGCGCGAGGACGGCCCGCTGCACGGGCCTGCGGTGCAGACCCGTCGGCGTCCGCGAGGGCCGCGCCGCGCCGACGAGCAGCAGGTCGCGGGCGCCCGACGCGACGGCGCACAACACCGCCCCCGGGCGGCCCATGACCACCCACCGCTCGATCCGTACCCCCTGCGCCGTGCCGCCCAGCGCCTCCTCCAAGGCCCTTTCCAGACGCCACGCCGCCGCCTCGGCCCAGAGGTCCGCCCACGAGGACTCGGGCCGCAGGCGGTAGAGGACCTCGCCCTCCGGCGGCTCCCACGCCATGACGGCGAGGAGGGGGCAGCCCGTGGCACGGGCCTCGCGGAGGCCGCGGCGCAGTGCCGCGAGGCTGGCCAGGGACCCGCTCGCGCCGACGACGACCCGGCCGCCGCGTCCCGCCCGGCCGGTCACGCGCCGGCCCCCGGGGCGGCGGCCGGACAGGAGCCCGGAGTCGCGTTCGGCATGGTGACGTCGCCTCTCTCGGTCGTGCGGGAGCCCTGCCAGCGTGGCCGCGCGTCATAGGATGAGGCAAATCGATGGCATTCATCCCGTGATGCGAGGTCCCGATGAACGTGACCCTGCGGCAACTGAGCGTGTTCGTCGCGATCGCGGACCACGGGGGGTTCGGCACGGCTGCCGCCGCGCTCGGCATGAGCCAGTCCTCGGTGTCCCACTCGCTCGCGTCGCTGGAGCGCGCCGTGCAGGGTGAACTGGTGCGGCGCGCCGCCCCCGTCGGGCCCACGCCCCTGGGCGACGTCCTGCTGCCGCACGCCCGGGCCACGCTCGCCGCGGCACGGGCGTTCGCCGCGGCGGCGGCCGCCCGGCACCACGCCGGAGCCGCGGGCACGATCACCCTGGCCGTGCCGCCGACCGCCGCGCACGGCCTGCTGCCCCGGCTGCTGAACCTGTGGCGCGAGCACGCCCCGCACGTCGAGGTCAGGATCTTCGAGGGCTTCGCCGAGGAGATCACGCAGTGGCTGGAGGGCGGCACGGTCGACGCGGCGGTCCTCATCGACCCCGACCCGGTGCCCCGCGGGGCCGCCCCGGTCGGGACCGACGTGCTGGAAGCCGTCATGCGCGGAGACCACCCGCTGGCCGGTGAGGACTCCATCGAACTGGCCGACCTGCTGGACGACCCGCTGCTCGCCACCACCTCCGGCGCCGAGGACCAGCTGCGGGAACTCCACGCGCTGGCCGGGGTCCCGTACCGCCCCACCCAGCACATCCGCGAACTCGGCACCCTGCTCTGCATGGTCGAGGCCGGCCTCGGCGTCGCAGTCGTCCCCTCCCTGGCCGGGAGCATGCTGCCCGGGGGCCTCACCCTCGTCCCCGTACTGCCGCGGGTGGAGAGGCGGTTGTTCCTCACCGGCCCGGCCACGCGTCCCTGGCACCCGCACGTGACCGCGATCCGCGACCTGTGCGAGGAGGCCGGCCCCGCGAGGTGACCCCGCGCGCGGCGTACGGCGGGCAGGGGCTCACCCCGTGGGCGCGAGCACGGTCGTACGGCCTCCCAACGCCGCGGAGAAGCGGTCGGTGACCTGCGTCAGGGCCTCGGCGGTGGCGGGCGCGACGGTGAGTGTGCCGTCGTCGGCGACGGTGAGGTCCCTGTCGAGCGTGAACCACCCCGGCACGATGTGGGTGGCGCCCATCGCACTCAGCACCGGGCGCAGCGCGTAGTCGATGGCCAGGACGTGGGCCGTGGTGCCACCGGTGGCCAGCGGCAGCACGGTCTTGTCGGCCAGGGCGAACTGGGGCAGCAGGTCGAGCAGCGACTTCAGCAGGCCCGAGTAGGCGGCCTTGTAGACGGGCGTGCCGATCACCACCCCGTCGGCCCGCTGGAACAAGGCCGCGGCCCCGGTGACGGCCGGGTGGTGGAGGTCGGCGCCGAGCAGGGCGTCGGCGGGCAGCGTACGCACGTCCAGGGGGACCACCTCGTGGCCCTGGAGCCGCAGCCGGTCGTCCAGGTGGCGCAGCAGCCGTGCGGTGCGGGAGGTGGCGGAGGGGCTTCCGGAGACGGACAGGATGACGGCCATGGGGACCTTCCGGGTTCGGGCGGGCGGAACGGGGGCGCGCGGGGACCTCGGCCCGGTCACGGGGCGCTGGATTCAGCCGCGACGACGGGCGTCGGCCCGTCGCGCGGCGTCTCGAGTGAGGTGACGACCTCGGCTGCCACCGGGCGGTGCCGCAGGTCGTGGTGGGCGCCACGGACGACCGAAAGCTGCATGCCATGCTGGGACTTGACGGCGTGCGGGTCGTGTCCCGGCGGGGGAGGAGCGCGGGGGCGACTCCGGCTTCGTACGCGGGGGCTCACCGCGACGCGGGCGGCAGGCGTACGGCTCGACGGCGCGGTCAGGCGCTCGTGGGCCCTGTGCGGCGGGCGGTCAGCGACAGAGGGCGCTGGAGGTGCGCCGCAGGTCCACGTAGCGGCACACCACGCCGGGGTGCGTCATGAGCATGTTGTTCATCGTGGCGAGGGCCGGGAGCGGCTGTCAATGGACACCCATGGGTGTCTCATGGACCGGAACGTGGTCCTGGCGGGACGTCAGGATCCGGCCGGTGCAGGATGCGAGGGCCACGGGCGGCCCCGCCGCCGGCTGCGGCGGCCGCGCGGCCGTGTCCACCGACGCCGGGAAGCGGGGCAGGAGCGGTCCGCACGGCGGCGACGGCCCCGCAGATCAGGGGGCGGGCAGGCCCCCGGCGGAGCCCGCGTGGCGTACTCCGCCCCGCGGGGACGCGGAGGGCCGCCTCGTGCCCGAACCCGCCCGCGTGGCCCGGGAGTTGCGGCACCGTTACCCCGCCTCGCAGTGGCGTCGTCGCAGGTGAAGGGCGATGGGCGCTTCTTGACATCCCTTTCGGGGCCGCTCTAGCGTCCCGGCCATGAGCGAGCCCCAGTCGACTCCAGGTGAAGGTTTCCACCCCCACCTCCACGACGCGCCCGGGCACGCGGCGGCGTCCCTGGGCACGCGGCTGCACCACGTCCGTGCGGACGCCCTGGACGGGGAGACGGCCCAGACCGGCGGGATGCGCCGGTTCGCCGCCGTGAGCGGACGGACCGTGGGCTCCGAGAAGCTGTGGATGGGGCAGACCCACGTCGCCCCGGCGACCGCGTCCTCCGACCACCACCACGGCGCGTCCGAGACCGCGATCTACGTGGTGAGCGGGCACCCCGAGTTCGTGTTCCTGGACGGCTCGGGCGACGGGCCCGACGAGGTGCGCCTGCGCACCTCACCCGGTGACTACGTCTTCGTCCCGCCGTACGTCCCGCACCGCGAGGAGAACCCGGACCCCGCGGAGGAGGCCGTGGTCGTCATCGCCCGCAGCACGCAGGAGGCCATCGTGGTCAACCTCCCCGGCCTGTACGCCCTTCCGGCCGGGGAGGCCTGAGCGGCCGACCCGCTGCCCCGGCCGCCGACGCCGTCCCCGCCGCGCGTACGTCCCGGTCGGCCGGGCGGGTCCCGTCAGTCCTGTCCGGGCAGCAGGCCGCGACGGAGGGCGCGGACGAGGTGGACCGGCACCAACTTCTCCTGCCCGTCGACGGTGACCTTGACCAGATGGGGGGCCTCCGCCTTCCACCGGGCGCGGCGGTGGCGGGTGTTGCTGCGGGACGTCTTGCGCTTGGGCACGGCCATGGGTTCTCCTCTGCGGGTTCTGTGGTTCTGCCGGTGAGGGCGGTCAGCGGGAGGCGTACGGCAGCAGGGCCATCTCGCGGGCGTTCTTCACGGCCCGGGCGAGGGCCCGCTGCTGGCGGGCGGTGACGCGGGTGACCCGCCGGCTGCGGATCTTGCCCCGGTCGGAGATGAACCTCCGCAGCAGGTCGGTGTCCTTGTAGTCGACGTACTCGATCCCCGCGGCGATGAGCGGGTTCGGCCGGGCCCTGCGGGTCTCCTTGGCCTTGCCCCTGGCCGTGCCGGTGCGGTTGGTCGTCATGGTGCTGTCTCCGGTGGGTCGTCGCGGTGTGCGGTTCAGGCCGCGTGGTCGAGGAAGCCGTCGAAGGCGTGGGGGAGGCGGCGCCAGCCGTCGGGTCCTGCCGCGTACTCGGCGTCCGTGAGCAGGCAGCCGTCGAGGGTGGCCACGAGCCCTTCGCGGTCGAGGTCGGGCGAGGTGAAGGTGAGGTGCTGGCCGCGGTCGCCGTGCTCGGGGTGCCAGTCCAGGGCGGCGGCCACCCGCCGTTCGGGCGGCACCATCTCCCACGCCGCGTCCGGGAGGGCGGCGAGCCACGGTCCGACGTCCTCGATGCACAGCGCGCCCCCGGCGGCCTCCCAGGAGAGCAGGGTGTCGGGGTGGTCGGCCAGCCAGAAGCGGCCGCGGCTGCGGGCGGCGGCGCAGCTGAGGTCCTCCAGCGCCGCGTGCAGCCGCCCGGGGTGGAAGGGCCGCGCCGAGCGCCACACCAGGGTGGCGACGCCATGGGCGTCCGCCTCCTGGGGCAGCAGGGCGCAGGCCGGGTGCTGCCGTGCGGCGGCCGCGGTCACGTCGAAGCCGGCCTGAGCGGCCGCGGCCAGCCGGCCCGTGCCGATGGTGACCTGACGGGCCGTCGGGTGCAGCTGGGTGAGCAGTTCGACGTCGCCGGGTCCGGTGTCCTCGCCCGGTGCCAGCGCGAGGACGCCGGCGTACTCCAGCTGCCGGGCCAGGGTGTCGGCGACGGTGCGGTGGTCGCCGGGAGCGACGGAGAGGGCGTGCTCCGAGAGGTCGTCGCCGCAGCTGAGGTGGTCGAGCAGGAGCGCGGGGTCGACGCAGGTGACGACTCCGGCGGCCGTCAGCAGGCTGCCCGAGACGCTGCCGTCGGGCAGCGGGGTGCCCACGAGGACCTCGGCCATCGCCTGCGGTTCCACGGAGTCCCACAGCTCGACGACGGCGAGGCGGCAGGACGGGTCCGCGGCCAGTCGCAGTAGTTCGGGCAGGAGGTTCGCGCGGAGCGCGCAGCAGGCGCAGTCGTTCACGAGCGTGGTGTCGGTGCGGGAGACGACGCCGCCCCGGTCGCTGAGGACGCGCCGGACGGGTCCGCCGACGGCGGGCCGCAGGTCGTGGTGGAGGGCGAGGGCCCCGGCGGTGGAGTGCAGGAGTTCGCGCACCGCGGCGCGGCGTGCCTCGGCGTGCAGACCGCCGACGAGGACGACGGGCAGCTTGGGGCTGCTGTCCACGGGAGGTGCCTTTCGTGTCGGGGATCGAGCGGGTCAGTGGGAGGGCGGGAGGGCGGGCCGGTGAGGGGCCCGGTCAGCGTTCCTCGCGGAACTCGACGTGGCGCCGGACCACGGGGTCGTACTTGCGCAGGACCAGGCGGTCGGGGTCGTTCCGGCGGTTCTTGCGGGTCACGTAGGTGTGACCGGTGCCGGCGGTGGAGCGGAGCTTGATGACGGGGCGTAGTTCGGTGCGAGCCATGGCGGGTACTATACAGAACTGGTTTTCATTTCCAATAAGCTCGGGGTCCTCGACCGGCACCCCCGGAGAACAGAAGGGACCGTCATGCCTGCACACTGCCAACTCACTGGCCGCAAGCCCGGCTTCGGCAACTCCGTCTCGCACTCCCACCGGCGCACCAAGCGCCGCTTCGACCCGAACGTCCAGCACAAGCGGTACTGGCTGCCCAGTGAGGGCCGTACCGTGCGGCTCACGCTGAGCGCCAAGGGCATCAGGACGGTGGACCGCATCGGCGTCGAGAAGGCCGTCGCCGTCATCCGCGCCCGCGGAGGGAAGGTCTGATGGCCAGGGTGGGGAAGATCGCGAAGAACGAGCGGCGCAAGCTCGTCGTGGCCCGGTTCGCCGCGCGCCGCGCCGAACTGAAGGACGTCCTGCGCCGCCCCGACGCCACGCCGCAGGAGAAGGCCGACGCGCGGCGGGAACTGGATCGGCAGCCCCGCGACGCGAGCGCCACCCGGGTGCGCAACCGGGACTCCCTCGACGGACGGGCCCGCGGTCACCTGCGGAGGTTCGGCCTCTCCCGGATCAACCTGCGCGCCCAGGCCCACGCGGGCCATCTGCCCGGAGTGCGCAAGGCCTCCTGGTGACGCCGCGGCCCGGCACACGCCACCCCCGGCCCCCGCGGGCCGTACGACACAGCACGGAGGAACCATGAGACCAGGCATCCACCCGGACTACCGTCCCGTTGTCTTCCGCGACCGCGCGGCGGACTTCGCCTTCCTCACCCGCTCCACGATGACCAGCGAGAAGACCGTCGTCTGGGAGGACGGCAACACCTACCCGGTGGTCGACGTGGAGATCTCCTCCGCGAGCCACCCGTTCTACACCGGCACCGCCCGCGTGGTGGACACCGCCGGCCGCGTCGAGAGGTTCCGGCGCCGCTACGGGAACCGCGACGCCGCCCTCGGCGGGAACTGACGCAGCCCGTACCGCACGGCGGCGCCCCGCACCGGGAAGCCGGTACGGGGCGCCGTCGTGCGCTCGAACGCGGCACGCGCGCACGAGCCGTCGGCCCACGGCTCCTGGGCCTCAGGGCACGCGGACCGCGCGCCGCGCGGGCCGGCGGGCCCAGGACGTCGGTCAGCGGATCGGCCGGCGGATGCCGCGGGGTGGGTCCTTCAGCGGGTGGCGGCGGCGAGCGCGGCCCGGATCACGTCGGCGGGAACGGGGGTCGCCGGGGCCTTGTTGAATTCGACCTCACCGCCCCCGTAGGGCAGACCGTAGACGGGGGTACCGGGCTGGGAACGCCAGCTGTCGGCGAGGGTGCCGTAGCCGACCGCGTCGTAGCCGAGCACGTCGAGGAGTTCCGTGGCGTGCGCGACGGCGACCGGGTCGTCGCCGGCGATCGGGAGGGAGGTCCGGTCGGGTGAGCCCTTGGGGCGGGCGAGGTCGGCGAGGTGGCGGAAGAAGATGTTGTTGAACGCCTTGACCACGTGGGCGTCGGGCAGGTGGGCCTGGAGCAGCCCGCTGTCCGTGGTGGACCCGTCGTCGATCGCGGCGATCCGGCCGTCGCGCTGGGGGTAGTAGTTGCCGGTGTCGACGACCGTCTTCCCGGCCAGCGGGGCCGCGGGGACCCGGTCGTACGCCTTGAGCGGGATCGTCACCACGACCCAGTCGCCCGCGGCGGCCGCCTCTGCGGGGGTCGCCGCGCGTGCCCGGGGGCCCAGCTCGGCCACCAGGTCTTCGAGGGTCTCCGGTCCGCGCGAGTTGCTGAGCACCACGTCCAGGCCCGCGGTCACCGCGAGCCGTGCGAGGGTGCCGCCGATGTGTCCGCTGCCGATCAGTCCGAGAGTAGCCATGTAGGGGAAACCCCGTGCCGCGCGATTCTGTTTCCGGAGGGCCGCCGAACGCGGGCGAGGCGGCCGGCGGTCAGTCGCCGAGGAGCAGGGTGAACACCTGCTCCAGGCTTCGGGCCAGTGCGGGCTCGTCGGTGTCGACGAGCGCGGTGCTGCCGATCATCCTGCGCATCAGCCAGAAGCCGGCGACGACGGAGAGGGCCATGGCCGCGCGGTCGGTGGACTACATCAGCGGCGCCACGATCCGCGTGGACGGCGGCACCATCCGTTCCGTGACGTGACCCGGGGCGGCCGGCTCCCGGCTCCTGGGATCCGGCCGGAGGGCGTCCGCCGTACCCGGCGCCCCAAGGCGGAGGTCTCGTGGGCGGGTTGCCCGCGATCCGGGGCGACGCGGGCAACCCCGGTGCCGCCGGCCGGGTCGCCGAACCGCCGCCGTCTCCGCCGTGCGGCACGGCCGGCGACCTGGTGTTGGGTGCGGGGGCCGGACCCGGACGTGGTGCCGCCCCCGCGCGGGGCCGCCGGATGCCCGCCCGCCCGCGGTGGGGCCTGACAGATCGTGACCGGGAACGCTATGCTCCCCGCGATGACGAACAACTTCCCTCTCCGATTGGGGGTCCCGTCCGCGCAAGGTGAGTGCTGATGCCCACTCACATCGCGAACGAGGATTCCCGGCTTTCCCTCTGGCTGCGCGTGCGCGAGTTCGCCGTGCCGCCCTCCATGGTCGAGAACGCGACCGCCCGCCGCCGGACCGGTGACTGGGCGGGAGCCTGTGCCGCCGCCGGCGTCGACGTCGACCTCAACCTCCGTTCCCTCGCCCGCACCCACGGCCGGGAGCTCGCGGCCCGGGTCCGGGCCGACCTCCGCCACCTCGCTCCCGACCTGCTGCGCTGGCACATGCCGCGGGTCGCCCCCGACGGCCTGCTGCGTCCCGGCCTGACCATCACCCTGGCCCGGTACGGGGTCCCGGGGGCGGAGTGCGGCGGACAGGTGCACCTCGTGGTGAGGACCCCGCCCGCCTGGGCGGACGGCGGGCAGCGGTTCAGCCTCGCGCTGTGGGACCCGGCCCGCCCCGATGCGGGCGCCCTCCACCACCCGCACCACCGGCCCCACCGGCGGTTCCGTCTCGACCTGCACCGTCACCTGTGGGACGCGCGCAGAACCGGTGAACTGCCGCTGCGCGCCGGGACCGGCCGCCGCCGCGCCGGCCCGACCGGCCTCCCGGACCCGGAGCCCCCCGGGCCACTGCCGCCGCACCAGCGCTGCGCGGTCGACCGGTGGGAGGACGAGGCGCGCAGGGTGCTGCGTGCCGAGGGCCGGACCACCGGCGCCGTCCGCGTGCGCCTCGGCTCCCGCCACCGGCTGCTCGTGGACGTCAGCCGTGACGGTGACGGCACGGGCGCGCCCACCGCGCGGATCACGGAGGCGACCGCGGACGCCGGGGGCAGCCGGCTGCTGCCGGTGCTGCCGGACGCGGCGACCTGGGTGCCGCCGGACGTCGAACTCCTCGAGGCCGGCCTCCTGGGCGCTGACGGACTGCACCCGCTGGTCGCCGCCGCGCTCGTGCCGGGCCACCGGCCGTCGCGTCCGCAGGGTCCTTCCGGCCCTCCGGGTGCTTCCGCGCGGGTCGTGGAGTGCCGGGGCGAAGCCCATCGGATCGGCCTCGTCGACGGTGTCCTGGCCGCGCTGGACCACGACCCGGACGAGATCCGCCGCGAGGCACTGCTGGTCGCGCTGACCGGCACCCCGCTGCCCTGCCTGCAGGCGATCGACCGGGCGCACCGGCGCCCGGAACCCCTCGCCGACGTACGGGCACGCCTGGACCACGGCGACATCGCCGGCGCGCTGACCGTCGTCGAGGGCCTGCTCGGCCCCGGTGCCGTGCTCCGCGACGGTCCACTGCGCGACGAGCTGGAGGCGGCCGCCCAACGGCGCATCGCCTACGGCCTGTTCAGGGCGGGCCTCGCAGGGCCCGCCCCTGGGCGGGTGCCGCCGCGCGACCGCTTCCCGGAGCCCGCGCCCCGATCCCGCCCGGGCCGGCCGAACCCCCGGCACCGCACCTCCCGCTGACCCCGGGCGTGCGCGGCGTACCCGCGCACGCCCCCGCATCCCTTTCTCCGGCTCCACGAACCCCCCGAGGTGATCACCCATGCCCATGCCCACGCACGCCCCGTCCGCCCCGCCCTCCGCGCCTTCCGCCCAGCCCCGGCTCGACGTCGCGGACGCCCTGCTGGCCCTGCTGCGCGACACCACCACAGAACCGCGCCCCGACACCCAGCTGGAGGCCCTCACCCTGGCCGTCGCCGCCGACCTGCCGGTGCTGCTGTGGGGCGAGCCGGGGATCGGCAAGACCGCGGCCCTCACCCAGCTCGCCGACGCCCTGGACCTTCCGCTCACCACGGTGATCGCCAGCGTCCACGAGCCGTCCGACTTCTCCGGGCTCCCCGTCGTCGGGGACGACCCGGCCGAGCAGGGCGTCCCGATGGCCCCGCCGGACTGGGCGGTCCGCCTGGTGCGGGCCGGCCGGGGCCTGCTCTTCCTCGACGAGCTGTCCACCGCGCCGCCCGCCGTGCAGGCGGCCCTGCTCCGTCTCGTGCTGGAGCGGCGGGTCGGCGCGCTGCGGCTGCCGCCCGGGGTCCGGATCGTGGCCGCCGCCAACCCCCGCTCCTCGGCGGCCGACGGCTGGGAGCTGAGCGCGCCGCTGGCCAACCGGTTCGTGCACCTCCAGTGGACCCACGACCACGACGTGGTGGTCCGAGGCCTCGGCGGGACCTGGCCCCGGGCCACGCTGCCGCGGCTGGACCCCGGCGGGCTGCCCGAGGCCGTGGACTTCGCCCGGCGCGCGGTGTGCGGGCTGCTCGCCGCCCGCCCCGGTCTCGTGCACCGGCTCCCCACCGGCGAGACCCGCCGCGGTGGCGCGTGGCCGTCCCCGCGCAGCTGGGACATGACGCTGTCGCTGATCGCCTTCGCGACCGCGGCCGGGGTCTCCCGGGAGGTGCTCTCCCTGCTCGTCCGGGGCACCGTGGGGGACGGCCCCGGGCTGGAACTGCTGGCGAGCATGGACCGGATGGACCTGCCCGACCCGGAGGACGTGCTCGCCGACCCGGCCGGTGCCGTCCTGCCCGAGCGCGGGGACCTGCGCCACGCGGTACTGGACGGTGTGGTGGACGCCGTCCGCAAGCGGCCGGAGAAGTCCCGCTGGGACGCCGCCTGGGCGCTGCTGGCCCGGGCCCTGGAGACCGGGGCCCCGGACCTCGTGGTCGTCCCAGCGACCACGCTCGCCTCGCTGCGCCGCGAGGACTGGGACGTCCCCGCGACCGTCGAGCGGCTCGCCGGAGTGGTGTCGCTGTCCCGGCGCGCCGACCGGGCGGCCGACCGGGCCGGGCTCGTCGCGAAGGCCGGCCGGTGAGTGTGGTGGCGCCGGCGGCGCTGGACGTCGAGAAGCTCCTCGCGGCCCGGCTGTACGCCGCCCGCGTCCGCCCCTACCTCGCGACGGCGCTGTTCGCGCTGCACGTCGTGGAGTCCCGGCGGGTGCCGACGATGGCCGTCGACCCGTACTGGCGGTGCTACGTCTCGCCGGCGTTCGTGGACCGCACACCGGTCGAGGACCTGGCCGGGGTGTGGGTGCACGAGGTGTCCCACCTGCTGCGCGACCACCACGGGCGCGGCGACCGGGTGGCACGGGAGCAGGGGCTGGAGGGCCCGGGCGAGCGGCTGCGGATGAACATCGCCGCGGACTGCGAGGTCAACGACGACGCCTTCGGGGAGGGTCTGGAGACGCCGCGGGGAGCGGTCCTCCCGCGTTCGCTGGGCCTCCCCGAGGCGAAGCTCATGGAGGAGTACCTCCCGCTGTTCGGCATCGGCCCGCTCACGCAGGACTTCGTCTGGCTGGACTGCGGCAGCGGCGCGGACGGCCTGGAACGCGCGTGGGACCTCGGCCCGGAGGGCGCCCACGGCCTGAGCGAACAGGAACGCGACGCCGTCCGCTTCCGCGTGGCTCAGGGCATCAACGGCCGCCCCGGCGACGCCCCGAAGAACTGGCGGCGGTGGGCGGAGGAGGCCTTCCACCCGCCGCAGCAGTGGCGGGAACTGCTGGGAGCGGCGGTGCGTGCGGCGGCCTCCGGTTCCGGCGGGGGCCAGGACTACAGCTACGGCCGGCCCTCGCGCCGGTCGGCCGGCGTGCCTGGCGTCGTCCTGCCGGGCCTGCGGCGCCGGCCGCCCCGGGTCTGCGTGGTCATCGACACGTCCGGCTCGGTCAGTGACGCCGAACTGGGCACCGCGCTGCTCGAAGTGGCCGCGATCGCCCGCGCCGTGGGCGGCCGCCGCGACATGGTCACCGTCGTGCCGTGCGACGCCGCGGCACGCATCGCCCACACGCTGTGCAGTGCCGAGGACATCCCGCTGCTCGGTGGCGGCGGCACGGACCTGCGCAGTGGCTTCGCACGCGCCCTGCGTACCCGGCCCGGCCCGGACGTCGTCGTGGTGCTGACGGACGGTCAGACGCCCTGGCCCGCGTCGCGTCCGGCCTGCCGCACCGTCGTGGGCCTGTTCCCCCGCGAGGGCGCGCGCCGCTCCTGGCGCGAGGACGACCCCGAGTACGTGCCGGACACGCCGCCAGAGTGGGCACGCACGGTCGTCCTCGGGGCTTCCGGCACCGCCGGGTGAGGGATCCGGGGAGGCGCCGACGTCCCGTCAGAATCCCCGTGCACAAGCGTTCCCCTGGGTCGGCCGCGGACCCTAAGATCACCCCGCCAGTCAGGGGACCGCGGCCGCCGGGGAGGCGACGTGAGCGACAGCGCACCTCAAGGGCAAGACCTCGAGAAGTACGGCTACACCCAGCAGTTGGCGCGGTCACTGGGCTTCCGGGACCTGGTGGTCTACGGCCTGGTCTTCATGGTGCCGATCGCGCCGTTCGGCATCTTCGGCGGCGTCTTCCAGGGCTCGGGCGGCATGGTCGCCCTCGCCTACGCCATCGGCATGCTGGCGATGATGTTCACCGCGCACTCCTACGCCCAGATGTCCCGGGCCTTCCCGATGGCCGGGTCGGTCTACTCCTACGCCGGCCGGGGCATCGGCGCGCCGGTCGGCTTCCTGTCCGGCTGGATGATCCTGCTCGACTACGTCCTCGTGCCGGCGCTGCTCTACCTGATCGCCGCCGTCGCGATGAACTCGCTCGTCGCCTCGGTGCCGGTCTGGCTCTGGCTGATCGGCTTCGTGGTGCTCAACACCGCCGTGAACTACCTCGGCATCGAGATGACCGCCAGGATCAACAAGATCATGCTCGCGGCCGAACTGGTCGTCCTGGTGATCTTCCTGGCCGTGGGCGTCACCGCGCTCGTCCAGGGCAAGGGCAACGGCTCCGGCTTCCACGCCTTCTACGACTCCGGCACCTTCTCCTGGTCGCTGGTCTTCGGAGCGGTGTCGATCGCCGTCCTCAGCTTCCTCGGCTTCGACGGCATCTCCACGCTCGCCGAGGAGAACCGCGACTCGGCCCGGGCCATCGGCCGCGCGATGGTCGCCGCCCTGCTGCTCGCCGGAACCCTGTTCATCGTGCAGACCTGGGTCGCGGCGATGCTCGTGCCCGACCCGCAGGCGCTGATCGACGCGGGGGACCCCGACGGCACCGCCTTCTACGACGCCGCGCGCGCCGCCGGCGGAGCCTGGCTCGGCACCCTCAGCGCCCTGGCCACCGCCATCGCCTGGGGCTTCGCCAACTCGCTGGTCGCCCAGGCCGCCACCTCCCGGCTGCTGTTCGCGATGGCCCGGGACCGGCAGCTCCCCGGCTTCCTCGCCAAGGTCGACCCCCGCCGCCGGGTGCCCGTCAACGCGACCTTCCTCGTGGCGGTCGTCTCGCTCGTCCTCGGCCTCTACATGAACTCCCGCTCGGACGGCATCACGTTGCTCAGCTCGCTGGTCAACTTCGGTGCGATGACGGCCTTCCTCGTCCTGCACGTCTCGGTCGTCGTCCACTACGTCGTCCGCCAGGGCAGCCGCGACTGGTGGCGCCACCTGATCGCACCGCTGATCGGCTTCGCGATCCTCACCTACGTGGTGATCAACGCCAAGGTCACCGCCCAGCGGCTCGGCTTCGCCTGGCTGGCCATCGGCGCCCTCCTGCTGCTGGGCCTGCTGGTCGCCGGCCGGCGCACCGAGATACCCGACGAGCCCACCACCGCCGAGGAGGCAGGACAGCCGTGAACGATCTCGACGTCGTACGGCTCCACCCCACCCCCGAGCAGTACGCCTACGCCTTCGGAGGCTCCCGCGAGCCCCTGCTGCGGGTACGCCCGGGCACGGTCGTGGAGCTCTTCACCGAGGACTGCTTCGGGGGCCTGGTCCGCAGTCCGGAGGACCTCCCGAGCAAGGTGTGCGAGTTCCCCTACCTCAACCCCGTCACCGGGCCGATCCACGTAGAGGGTGCCGAGCCGGGCGACACCCTGGCCGTCCACTTCGTCGACATCGCGCCCGCCCGGGACTGGGCGGTCTCCACCACGTTCCCGCACTTCGGCGCGCTGACCACCACACACTCCACGGCGCTGCTCCACGATCCGCTGCAGGAGGTAGTGTGGCGGTACGGGATCGACCGCGAGCGCAACAGCTGCCGGTTCCAGGCCCGCTTCTCCGACCACACGGTCGAGCTGCCGCTGGACCCGATGCACGGCACCGTGGGGGTCGCCCCCGCCGCCGGCGAGGTCGTCATGAGCATCACGCCGGGCGCGCACGGCGGGAACATGGACACCCCGGAACTGCGCGCCGGAAGCACCCTCTACCTGGGCGTCAACGTCCCCGGGGCGCAACTGGCGATCGGTGACGGGCACTGCCGGCAGGGCGAGGGCGAGGTGTGCGGCACGGCGGTCGAGTCCGCGATGCACACCGTGGTGGTCATCGACCTGCTCAAGGGCGGTGCCCCCGCCTGGCCGCGCCTGGAGGACGACCGCTTCCTGATGTCGACCGGGTCGGTACGGCCGCTCGAGGACGCCTACCGGATCAGCCAGCACGACATGGTCGGCTGGACGTCCGCCCTCACCGGTCTGCACCGGCTCGACGCCTACCAGTTGGTCAGCCAGGCCGGGCTGGCGCCCATCGGCAACGTGGTCGACACCAACTACACCGTGGTCGCCAAGCTGCCCAAGACCGTGCTGGGCGGCGCGACGGCCTACGACGGCCTGCACCGGTCGTTGCGCGAGAAGGGCCTCGATTACCTCCGCACGCGTTGAACCGCCGCCGGCGCCGCCTCGGGGACGGCCGGAGGACGCCGTCCGCACCCGCCCCGGGGTCGGGGTCGGGACGGGTGCGGACGGCCCGGCCTGGGCGGCGCCGGCGGCGGGAACCGCAGGTCAGCCGAACATGCCGAGCTGGTAGCCGCCCGCCGGCTGCTGGTTGGTCACGTTGATCCGGTTGTACGCGTTGATCAGGGCGATCAGCGAGATCAGCGCGACGAGCTGGTCCTCGTCGAAGTGCTTGGCGGCGTTCGCCCACACCTCGTCCGTGACACCGCCGGCGGCGTCGGCGATCCGGGTGGCCTCCTCCGTCAGCTGCAGGGCGGCGCGCTCGGCGTCGTCGAAGACGGTGGCCTCGCGCCAGGTCGCGATCAGGTTCAGGCGCACCGAGGTCTCGCCGGCCGCGGCGGCCTCCTTGGTGTGCATGTCGGTGCAGAAGCCGCAGCCGTTGATCTGGCTGGCGCGGATCTTCACCAGCTCCTGGGTCGTCGCCGGCAGCGTGGACTCCGCCACTACCTTGCTCGCCGAGTTCAGGTGCCTCATGACCTTGCCGGCGAGGGCGTGGCCGAAGTAGTTCACGCGGGCTTCCATGGTGGGCTCCTCTGTGGTGTGGAGTGCGGTTCGCAGAGATGACCGGGCCGCGCCGCGAAACGTGACAGCGCGACGGTCACGACGTTCCCGGGAACGCCGGTGGCGCCGTTCCGGCCCGGGTGCGGGCCGGGCGAGCGCCGAATGGGCGTCGCCGGATCGGCGGTCCGACACGCCGGGGAGCCGGCGGGCGGCCGGTGCGGCGAGGGGCCGCCGGGGATACTGCGGCCATGCGCGTCGACTTCGATCCCGAGGCCATGGGCGGCTCCGCCTTCTACCGCTTCCTGACCTCCGTGGTCGTGCCCCGGCCGATCGCGTGGATCTCCACCGTCACCCCGGACGGCCGGTACGAGAACCTCGCGCCGCACTCCTTCTTCAGCATCGCGAGCACCGATCCGCCGATCGTGCAGTTCACCTCGATCGGCCGCAAGGACTCGCTGCGCAACGTCGAGGACACCGGCGAGTTCGTGGTGAACTTCGCCTCCGAGGCCCTGATGCCGCTGGTCAACGTCACGGCCACCGACTTCCCGCGGCACGTCAGCGAGTTCGACCACGCGGGCATCGAGCGCGAACCGAGCCTGAGGGTGCGTCCGCCCAGGGTGGTGGCCTCGCCGGTCGCCTTGGAGTGCCGCTCGCACACCTCCTTGCGGGTGGGCAACTCCACCCTGGTCTTCGGGCGGGTGGTGCACGCCGTCGCCGACCGGGCGGTCCTCGCGGACGGCCGTCCGAGTGCCCGGTTGCTGCGGCCCCTCACCAAGCTCGGCGCCGACGAGTGGGGCACGCTCGGCGAGATCCGGCACCTGAACCGCATCCCGTACGAGGAGCCCGACCCCCTATGATCGTCGCCGGCCGTCGCGGCCGGGGGAGGGGGAGCGGCACGTGGACGGCCACGGTTCGGTGGACGAGGTGGTCTGGGGGCGTGAGCTGCCCCTGCGCTTCGCGATCGTCGACGAGGAGTGGGACGGGGAGCAGACGGTGTGGGCGCGATGCGTCGACGCCGAAGGACTGTTCACGGACCGGGCCGCGTTCCGGGAGCGGCTGACCCTCCTCGGCTGCGCGCCGACGGGCCGGCTCCTCAGGGCCGCCGAGCGGTCCGCCGGGAACGTACCCGTCCCCTTCGGCGAGTTGTCCTTCGTCGTGGAGGACCTGGACAGCGAGGATCCGTACACCCACGACTACTTCACGCTGGAGGACGTCGTCCTCGTCGGCAGCGGGCCGGCCGCGGAGGACCCCGCGCGGCTCGACCTCGTCGTCGAGTGCGTGGTCACCGACGGTCGCCACCACCGCCACAAGGCGTCCTCGAAAGCCGACGTCACCCTCCTGAACGGCACCAGTGGCGGCCCGATCGGGCACTGCCGGCGCGTGGACGGCCTGTACGGTCACCGCCCGGCGCCCGCCCGCCGGCCCGTACGCCTCATCGGCTGCGAGCCCTCGCCGAACCTGCTGCGCCGGCTGGTCGTGCCCCGCCACGGCGGCGACAACCTGTGGCTCTGGCTCCTCGACCGTACGGGCCGGCCCACCGCGGTCCAGGAGCACATCGCGGTGGAGGTCGACGAGTGCCGCCCCTCGACGCTGGGCGGTGCGCTGATCGACGTGACGCTGAGGGGCGGGCTGATGCGCCACATGCCCTTCCCGTCCGAGGCCCGGCCCGTGTGGGAGGCCTGGCACGAGGGCCCGCCGCGGGAACGCAACGCATGGGCGCGGTTCCCGACCGAGGGGCGCCGGGAGTGGCTGCTGTTCACCGAGACGTGCGGGGGCCCCGAAGAGCCCGGCACGGTGTGCGAGATGGACGGGCGGTACGTCACCGACGTCCCGGGCCTGCACTGCGCGCTCGGCGAGGCGATCGGCGGCCCCGGCCGCCAATGGTTCCAGTGCTGGAACGCGCTGCGCGGCTGCCAGTGCCGCGGGGAGGCGCCGCGCGTGCCCTTCACGCTCGTCTGGCACGACGCCGACGTGGCCCGGCACGCCCTGGCCGGCGTCAGCGTGGACAGCGACGGCGAGCTGGGCTACTTCGACGCGGTGGTGCCCTTCCTGGAGCGTATGGGCGTCACCGTGCGCTTGCGCTGACTACGCCAGCGGCGCCGTCGAACCGCGGATCACCAGGCGACAGGGCTGCGGTTCGGTGCCGGAGCGGCGCTGCCCTGCGATGGCCGCGGACAGGGCGCGGGCAGCCACCCGGCCGAGGTGTTCCAACTGCATGTCGACGCTGGTCAGCGGGGGGCGGGAGGCGGTGGTGATGACCTTCCAGTCGTCGAAGCCCATGACCGCGACGTCCTCCGGCACGGTGCGCCCCCGCTCCCGGAGGATGTCGATGGCGCCGCGGGCGATCTGGTCGTTGCCGCACATGATGGCGTCGACCTCCGGGTGCTGGTCGAGGAGCATGACGGTCGCCGCGCGGCCCCACCCCTCGGACCACTCGCCGAAGCGGGCCTCGCCCACTGGCGCGACGCCCGCCTCGGCGAGCACCTCCAGCGCGCCACGCACGCGGTCGCGGCCGGCGGCGTAGGTCGGGTCGCCCGAGATGTGGGCGATGCGGCCGCGGCCGCAGGCCAGCAGGTGGCGGGCCGCCGTGCGTCCGGCGTCGACGTTGTCGGGGACGATGGACAGGTCGTCCGGGTCTTCGGACGGCGCGTAGGCGTACACCACCGGCACGGGCAGCCCACGCCCCAGTGAGGGGCGCGGGTCGGTGCGGCTGCCGACCACGATCAGCCCGTCGACGCGCCGGTCCAGCAGGGCTCGTACGTGGTGCCGTTCGCGGATCGCGTCGCCGCGCGCGTCGCACAGCAGGACGGCGAGCTCGCCCGCACCGAAAGCGTCTTCGGCGCCCATCAGGATCGGGATGCTGAAGCGTCCCTCGAGGTCGCCGGTGAGCAGCCCGACGGTGCGGGTCGGCCCGGCCTGCAGGCTGCGGGCCACGGGGTTGGGCCGGAAGGACAACTGCTCGGCGGCCTCGATGACGCGCTGCCGGGTCTCGTCGCGCACCTGGCTGCGGCCGTTGAGCGCCTTGGAGGCCGTTGCGGGGGAGACCCCGGCCAGCCGCGCCACGTCGTTGAGAGTCGCGGGTCGGCCTGCGGCGTGTTCGGCCGGCTGGACCATGGCTGCATCCCTCCTCGTGTTCGTCGCGGGCCCGCGGAGCTGCGCCCCGTGGGTGGGGAAAGGCTACTCGAAAGTCTTTTTCCGCGATGCGTGCAGGGTGGTTGACGCCTACGGGTGCCGCTTCTACTTTAACGGAAAACGTTTTCGGTGAGTTTAGGCGGCCGCTGCCGCCTCCCTCGACATGCCAGGCCCACCGAGCAAGGAGCGAGACATGAACACCACCGACGTACGGGGACGAAGGCGCCTGCGGGTCCTGGCCGCAACCGTGGGGCTGCTCACCGTCACGACCGCGCTCGCGGCCTGCGGTTCCGGCGGGGACGGCTCGACCGCGGACAAGGGCGGGGTCATGGGCCCCGACGACGGCGCGAACCTGACGATGTGGACCCGCGCCGCCACGCAGCAGCAGAGCCAGGCCCTGGTCAAGGCGTACAACAAGTCCCACAAGAACAAGGTGCAGTTGACGGTCATCCCCACCGACGACTACCAGGCGAAGGTCGGCGCCGCGGCCGGCTCCAAGTCACTGCCCGACATCCTCGCCTCCGACGTCGTGTTCGTGCCCAACTACACCGCCAGCGGCCTGTACGCCGACATCACCGACCGCGTCGACGCCCTGCCGTACGGCAAGGAGCTGGCGCCCGCCCACATGGCCGCGGGCACCCTCGACGGCCGCAAGTACACCGTGCCCCACACCATCGACTCCTCCGTGCTCTTCTACAACAAGACGCTCTACAAGAAGGCGGGACTCGACCCGGAGAAGCCCCCCACCACGCTGAAGGAGTGGGACGAGCAGGCCCGCGCCGTCGACAAGCTGGGCGGCGACGTCAACGGCACCTTCTTCGGCGGCAACTGCGGCGGCTGCGGGGTTTTCACCTGGTGGCCGTCGATGTGGGCCGCGGGACAGGAGGTCATGAACGAGGACGGCACCGCCGCCACCCTGGACTCGCCGGTGGCGAAGGAGGTGTACGCGACGTACCGCGGCTGGGCCCAGGACGACATCACCGCCCCCGGCGCGGCCGAGGAGACCGGCGCCACCTGGACCGGCCTGTTCCCCAAGGGCACCATCGGCGTGATGCCGATGCCGTCCACCACCCTCGGCCTGATGCCCAAGGACCTGGACTTCGGCGTCGCCGCCATCCCCGGCCCGGACGGCGGCCAGTCGACCTTCGTCGGCGGTGACTCCCTCGGCATCTCCGCCAACAGCAAGAAGGCCGGCCAGGCATGGAACTTCCTCGCCTGGTCCCTCGGCGACGAGGCCCAGGTCGAGGTGCTCGCCGCCCACAAGGACATCGTCGCCCGCACCGACCTGGCCGAGAACAAGTACGCCAAGGCCGACCCCCGCCAGGTGCTGATCAACACCCTGGTCGCCAAGGGCAGGACGCCCATCTCCCAGAAGTTCGGCCAGACCTTCAACGACCCCAACGGGCCGTGGCTGGCCCTGATGCGGGACGCCGTGTTCGGTGACCCCGCCAAGGTCGACGCGGACAACAAGGCCATCACCGAGTCCCTGAAGGACTGACCGTCATGCTGCTCGCGCGATCGCGCGGCTCCGGCTCCCCGGCACCCGACGGGAAGCCGCCTTCCCGGTCCCCGTCGGGTGCCGGGAAGGACCGCCCCGCCCACCGCGTCCCCTGGTGGCGGACCCGCCCGGCGCAGGGCATCGGCTACGCGGCGCCGACCGCCGCGTTCGTCGCGGTCTTCTTCGTGGTGCCGCTGTTCCTGGTCGGCCGGATGTCCCTCAGCGACTGGCCGCTGCTCGCCGGGAACCAGGGCTTCAACGCGCCGGACAACTTCACCGAGGCCGCCACCGACGACCTGCTGTGGCCCTCCGTCCGCTTCACCCTCACCTACACCGCCCTCGTCACGGTGCTGCTGCTCGGACTCGCCCTCCTCCTCGCCCTGCTGGTCCAGGAGAGCCGCCCCGGGACGGGCCTGTTCCGTACGGTCTTCTTCCTGCCCAGCGCGCTCGGACTGGCCTCCGCGTCACTGCTGTTCCTCGGCATGTACAGCCCCAACGTCGGCCCGATCAGCCCCCTGCTGGAGCGGCTCGGCCTGGTCGACGGGCCGGTCTCCTTCCTCGGCACCCCGACCGCCGCCCTGTGGTCCACCGTCGCCCTCATCGTCTGGAAGTACGCCGGCTTCTACATGCTGATCCTGCTCGTCGGCCTCCAGCGCATCCCGCAGGACGTCTACGAGGCGGCCCGCATGGACGGCGCCGGACGCTGGCAGACCTTCCGCAGCATCACCCTCCCGCTCCTGCGGCCCTCCCTCGCCCTGACGCTGCTCCTGTCGGTCACCGGCTCGCTGCTCGCCTTCGACCAGTTCTTCATCCTCACCAAGGGCGGACCCGACAACAGCACCATGACCGTGGTCTCCCTGATCTACCGGGAGGCGTTCCAGCGACTCGACCTCGGGGCCGCGGCCGCGCTGTCCGTCGTCGTGCTCGCCGTGCTGCTGATCCTCAACGTCGCCCAGTTCCGCGGACTGCGCGGCACGGACACCTAGCGGACAGGTACCCGCCATGAAACCCCACGGCCTCGGCCGCACCCCCCACCACGTCCTCGTCGGAGGGCTGGCGGCGCTCTTCCTCTTCCCGCTGGCCTGGAGCGCCTGGGCGTCCGTCAGCGGACAGCCCGGCACCGCGCAGCAGTCCGGCTACGGGCTCGGCAACTACCGCTCGCTCCTGCACTACGACGCAGGGCTGGCCCAGTACCTCTGGAACTCCACGGTCGTCTCGCTGCTGACCGTCGCCCTCACGCTGCTCGTCTCCCTCATGGGCGGGTACGCCTTCGCGCGCTTCACCTTCCCCGGGAAGAACGCCCTGTTCCTGCTCACCCTGGCCATCCTGATGGTCCCCTACGCCACGCTGCTGATCCCGCTGTACGTGCTGCTGGGCGACCTGGGCCTGCAGAACTCGCTGTTCGGGCTCAGCCTGGTGCTGACGATGTACCAGCTCCCCTTCGCGACCTTCATGATGCGGATCTCCTTCGAGTCGGTCCCGCACGAACTCGAGGAGTCCGCGCTCGTCGACGGCTGCGGCACGGCCCAGGCCCTGGTCCGCATCCTCCTGCCCGCGGTGTGGCCCGGCCTGGTGACCGTGGGGCTGTTCGCCTTCCTCGCCGCGTGGAACGACTTCATCGCCCCGCTGATCCTGATCTCCGACAGCGCCAAGGCACCACTGCCGCTGGCCGTCGCCAACCTGCGGCAGCGCTCCATGGGCGCCATCGACTACGGGACCACCGAGGCCGGGGTCGTCGTCCTGGCCCTGCCCTGCCTCGTGCTCTTCCTCCTCCTGCAGCGGCACTACATCCGCGGCTTCATGTCCGGCGCGCTCAAAGGCTGACCCCCCTCCGCCCCGGCACCACGACCGAAAGAGAGACCATGACACAGCCGATCCCGGCTCCCGTGCTGCCCACCCGCGGCAGCCGACGTCCTCTCGGCCTCGGCGAAGTCCGCATCACCGGCGGCTTCTGGGCCCGACGCCAGCAGGTCAACGCCTCCGCCACCCTCGACCACTGCCGGCAGTGGATGGAACGCGTCGGCTGGATCGACAACTTCCGGATCGCCGCCGCCGGCGGCCCCCTCGGCGAACGCCGCCGAGGACGGGAGTTCTCCGACTCCGAGGTCTACAAGCTGCTCGAGGCGATGGTGTGGGAGGCGGCCCGCACGCCGGGCAGCGCCCTCGACGCCGCCGTCGACGAACTCACCGACAGCGTTGTCGCCGCCCAGGAGGCCGACGGCTACCTCAACACCGCGTTCGGCCACCCCGGTCGCCCGCCCCGCTACAGCGACCTCGAATGGGGCCACGAGCTCTACTGCGCGGGCCACCTCATCCAGGCCGGGGTGGCCCAGTTGCGCACCCGCGGCGACGGCGCGCTCGCCAAGGCGGCGATCCGCGCCGCCGACCACATCTGCCACGTCTTCGGGCCCGGGGGCGCGAGCCCCGGCCTGTGCGGGCACGCCGAGGTCGAGACCGCGCTGGCCGAACTCCACCGCGCCACCGGCGACCGCCGCTACCTCGACCAGGCCGCCCTCTTCCTCGACCGCCGTGGCCACGGCAGCCTCGACGGGGGCGAGTTCGGCTCCGAGTACTTCCAGGACGACGTCCCGGTGCGGCAGGCGCACACCCTGCGCGGGCACGCCGTGAGGGCCCTGTACCTGGCGTCCGGAGCCGTCGACGTGGCCGTCGAGACCGGTGACGACGAGCTGCTCGCCGCCGTCGTCCGGCAGTGGGAGCACGCCACGGCCCGCCGGACCTACCTCACCGGCGGGATGGGCTCCCACCACAGCGACGAGGGGTTCGGCGAGGACTTCGTCCTGCCCCCGGACCGCGCCTACTCCGAGACCTGCGCCTCCGTCGCGTCGCTCATGCTCAGCTGGCGCCTCCTGCTGGCGACCGGCGACCCCCGCTACGCCGACCTCGCCGAGCGCACGCTCTACAACGTCATCGCCACCTCGCCCGCGGACGACGGCCGCGCCTTCTTCTACGCCAACACCCTCCACCAGCGCGTCCGCGCGACCGTCCCCCCGCACGACAGCGACCGGCCGCGCTCCGCGTCGGGCCTGCGCGCCCCGTGGTTCGCCGTCTCCTGCTGCCTGCCGAACGTGGCGCGCACCCTGGCCGCCCTCGCCGGTTACGTCGCCACCGCCGACGCCGACGGGCTGCAGCTGCACCAGTACGCCGACGCCGACATCGCCACCCGCACCGCCGGCGGGGAAGGCCTCGCACTGCGCGTGCGGACCGGCTACCCGGCGGACGGCACCGTCACCGTCACCGTCGACGAGGCGCCCAGCGGCCCCTGGGCCCTGTCCCTGCGCGTCCCCGGCTGGGCCGGGCGGGCGGTGCTCGTCACGCCCGGCGGGGAGCGCCTGCCCGTACGCCCCGGCACGGCCGTCGTCCCCGGCACGCTCCGCCCCGGTGACGAGGTCCGGCTCGAACTCCCCGTGGCCCCACGGTGGGTGCACCCCGACCCGCGGGTGGACGCGATCCGCGGTGCCGTCGCCCTGGAGCGTGGCCCGGTGGTCTACTGCGTCGAATCCCCGGACCTGCCCGGCGGCCACGACGTCGACGCGGTCACCGTGGACCCCTCCGTGCCACCGCGCGACGGGGAGGGCGACCGGGTGGTCGTCGCCGGCGGACTGAACGGCGCCCGCCCGGCCGGATGGTGGCCCTACGCGTACGAGCCGCCCCCGGCCCCGGACGGCGAGCGCACCGAGCTGACGCTGGTGCCGTACCTCACCTGGGCGAGCCGCGGCCCCTCCACCATGCGCGTCTGGATGCCCACCGCCGCCGGGGAGCGGGGCCCGGCGACAGAGGACTGACGCACCGTCACGGGTGCCTCGTCCGGGGGCGGTCGCCGCCGTACGCCGCCGGGCCGGGCGCCCGGCGGCGGCACGGGCTCAGGGGATGCGGTCGGTCAGCTCCAGGAGCGGCGGGTCGACCCGGAACGTCTCCGGGTACTTGGCCGCCGCCCCGGTGTTCAGCACCACGACCTCCTCGTCCCCGGACAGCCAGCCCTGCTCGCGCAGGACCCGTACGGCCGACAGCGTCGCCGCGCCCTCCGGGCACAGCAGCGCCCCGTCGGCGGCCGCGCACCGGTCGCGGTCGGCGAGCAGCTCCTCGTCGTCGACGGCGACGGCCCGGCCGTCCGTCTCGTACAGCGCGTCCAGGACGAGGAAGTCGCCCAGCGCCTTGGGCACGGTGATGCCGAACGCGACCGTGCGCGCGTCCTGCCACGGCTCACTGGTGCGCTCGCCCTTCTCGAAGGCGCGCACGATGGGGGCGCAGCCGGACGCCTGCACGCTCACCAGCCGGGGCATCGGCCCCCGCAGCCACCCCAGGGCGCGCAGTTCGAGCAGCGCCTTGTGGATGCCGATGAGACCGACGCCGCCGCCGGTGGGGTAGACGATGACGTCCGGGGCCCGCCAGCCGAGCTGCTCGGCGATCTCCAGCCCCATCGTCTTCTTGCCCTCGATGCGGTACGGCTCCTTCAGCGTCGCCGCGTCCATCCAGACGCCGGGCCCGGCGGCGATCTTCTCCGCCACCAGCCGGCCAGCGTCGCCGATCAGGCCGTTCACCAGGTACAGCGCGGCCCCGGCGGCGGCGCACTCGGCCCGGGTGATCGACGGCGCGTCCGCCGGCATCGCGATGAGCGCGTCCAGGCCCGCCCGCGCGGCGTACGTCGCCCACGCCGCCCCCGCGTTGCCGTTGGTGGGCATGGCGATCCCGCGCGCCCCCAGTTCGAGCGCCCTGGCCACGCCGACGGCCGCGCCCCGCGCCTTGAAGCTGCCGGTGGGTATCAGCCCCTCGTCCTTCATCACCAGCCCCGGCACGCCGATCGCGGCGCCGTACCGCGGCAGGGGCACCAGCGGCGTCATGCCCTCGCCCAGGGTGACGACGTGTGCCGGATCCCGTACGGGCAGCAGTTCGTGGTAGCGCCACAGGGTCTGCGGGCGGTCCGCCAGGTCCGCGGGCGTGAGCGTGTCCCGGACCCGGTCCAGGTCGTAGCGGGCGAGCAGCGGCGATCCGCAGGCACACAGGTTCTGCACCAGGTCGGCGTCGTGGCGGCGGTCGCACCGCGCGCACTCCAGATGCGTCAGCGCACTGAATGGCAAGGTCATGATTCCCTTCATACCTCGCCGGGGGCCTAGGGTGGAAAGGTGTCGCAGGGGCGGCGCACGATTGCCATGGGTGGCGAACGAACCATGGACGACGCGACGGCCGGTCCCCCGCCGGCGGAACGCCGCGAGGGCGAGGTGGTCACCAACGACGGAGTGCGCCTGCGCTACACGGAGGCGGGCGCCGGGGAACCGCTCGTCCTCGTTCCCGGATTCGCGCAGAGCGCCGCCGAGTTCGGCCCGCAGATCGACGGCCTGAGCAGCCGCCGCCGTGTGATCGCGCCGGACCACCGCGGGCACGGCCGGTCCGGGAGGCCCGGCCACGGCTACCGGATCGCCCGGCTGGCGATGGACCTCCACAACCTCCTGGAGGCCCTGGCCCTGCGGGACGTGAGCCTGCTCGCCCACTCCATGGGCTGCCCGGTCGTGTGGTCCTACTGGGACCTCTTCGGCGGCGAGCGGATCGCCCGCCTCGTCCTGGTCGACCAGCCGCCCGTGATCTCCTCGGCCCTCGGCGGCGGGGACGAGGGGCATCCCTCCGCGGTGTTCACCCCGGAGATGTCCCGGGACATCGCCACCGGGCTGCGGGGGACGCCCGAGAGCGCCGCCGCGACCTCCCGCACCATCGTCGGCATGCTGCACGGCCCGTCCCTGCCGGACGCGGAGGTGGAGTGGCTGGTGGCGCAGAACCGCCTCTTCCCGCCCCGCCACGCCGCCACGCTGCACCTGGACCACTGGGGCGGCGACTGGCGTGACGTCCTGCCGCGGATCGACGTCCCCACCCTCGTCATCGGGGGCGAGCTGAGCTTCTTCCCGCCCGGCACGACCGAGTGGGTCGCCTCCCTCATCCCCGGCGCGCGGGCCCGCGTCTTCTCGGCGGCCGAGGGCGGCAGCCACCTGATGTTCCGGGAGAACGCGGCCCTGTTCAACCGTGTCGTGGCCGGCTTCCTCGACGAGCCCGGGCCGCGGCCCGGCCCGGTGCCACCCGGATAACCCGGTGCGGGCCGGGCGTCCCCCCTGGTATCCCTGCGTGTCATGGACGATCTTGTGACTGCGCGGCTGGTGCTGCATCCGATGACCGCCGCCGAGGCCGGGCGACTGCTGGCGGGCGAGCCGGGCGACGGCGCCCGCTGGGCACCCGGGTACCCGGCCGAAGGGGACGTGTTCGCCGCCAGGCGCCTCCTGGACACCTGCGCGGGCGCCGGCGATCCCCGCCCGTTCGGCAACTACGAGATCCGGCTCCGTGACGACGGCCGCGCGATCGGCGGCATCGGCTTCCACGGCCCCCCGGACGAGCACGGCGACGTCGCCATCGGCTACGGCCTCGTCCCGTCGGCTCGGGGCAGCGGGTACGCCTCCGAAGCCCTGCGCGGTCTGCTGCTGTTCGCGCGGGCGCGTGGCGTCACCCGGGTGAAGGGCGGCGCCGACCTGGACAACACCGCGTCCCACCACGTCATGACGGCCGCCGGTATGCGGCCGACGGGACAGGACGAACGCCTCAGGTACTTCGCCGTCACATGGGCCGCCACGACGCGGGACGCCGCCCCGCGCGCCTGAGCGTCAGCGGTCCGGGGCGGGGGCGGGGCCGCGCCGGCGTACCAGGGGCAGGTACACCTCGTCGACGATCTCGACGAGGACGTCGTCCGGCGCCGTGGGCACTGCGCGCACGACGAACTCGTTGCGGAGCAGGACGACCGCCACGGTGGCGACCCTGGGGTGGAGCGCCTCGGGCGCGGCCTCGCCCCGGGCGACCGCGCGGCCCAGGACGGTCAGCCACGGGGCGGCGACGGCGTCGCCGGACTGGTCCTGCAACTGCCCCAGGAGTTCCGTGGTGCCGCCGGCCGCGGCGAGCAGTTCGCGCAGGACCGCGCCGAGCGGCGAACTCCAGTGGCGGTTCGCCCCGCGCAGCAACTCCAGTACGTCCTCGCGCAGATCGCCCGTGTCGGGGAGGGGGACGGACGTCGTCATGCGCCGGTAGGCGGCGATCCCCAGGGCGAGTCGGTGGGGCCAGCGGCGGTAGAGCGCGTTCTTGTTGGTCCCGGCCCGGGCGGCGACCCTGTCCATCGTCAGCCCGGCGTACCCGGACTCCGTGAGCTCGTCCACGGCGGCGGCGAGGATCGCCTCCTCCAGCGCGGCTCCGCGCCGGCGTGTCTGGCCCGTGGGGTCCGCTGGCACGGCCTCTCCCCTCATCGGTACGGCACGTACCTTCCCATTCTCGTTGCCGGCCCGGCAGTGCGACAACTAAGGTACGACCCGTACCGTAAATCCCTGAGGTGAGAGGGCGACGCATGCGCGCCAAGGGCATCAGTTACGACACCGGGTTCGTCTTCGGCGGACAGATCGGGCACAAGGACTTCGACCCGGACGTGATGAGGCGCGACCTGCGCGTCATCCGGGACGAACTGCACTGCGAAGCGGTCCGCGTCATGGGCGGTGATCCGGACCGGATGGAACTCACCGCCGGGTACGCCGCGGAACTCGGGCTCGAGGTCTGGTTCTCGCCGTACCCGCTCGAACTGTCCGAGGACGAGATGCTGTCGCTGTTCGCCGACTGCGCCGAGCGCGCGGAACGGCTCCGGCGCCGGGGCGCCGAGGTCGTGTTCGTGACCGGCGCCGAACTCAGCCTGATGAACAAGGGGTTCCTGCCCGGCGACAGCACCGGGGAACGAGTGGCCCTGCTGGCCCGACCGGACCGTGCGCGCGTGCACATCGCCCTGGCCGGCGAGCGGGTGGATGCCTTCCTCGGCAAGGCCGTGGCCCTGGTCCGGGAGCGCTTCGCCGGCAAGGTCACCTACGCCGCCGTGCCGCTGGAGCGCGTCGACTGGGCCCCGTTCGACTTCGTGTCCCTGGACCTCTACCGGTCGGCCGCGATCGCCGACCACTTCGCCGACGGCGTCCGCGACCTCGTCGCCCAGGGGAAGCCGGTCGCCGTCACCGAGTTCGGCGCGGCGACCTACGAGGGCGCCGGTGACGCCGGCGCGCGCGGGCTGGAGGTCGTCGAGTACGACCCGCGGACCCGGGCGCCCCTGCGGCTGAACGGCGTCCACGCCCGCGACGAGGCGGGCCAGGCGGCGTACCTGCGTGAGCTGCTGGAGGCGTTCGACGCCGGCGGGGTCGACACCACCTTCGTGTTCACCTTCGCGCTCCGCGATTATCCGCACCGCCCCGGCGGCGATCCCCGCGAGGACCTGGACCTGGCGAGCTACGGCCTCGTCAAGGTCCTCGAGGACCGCACGGGGACCACGTACCCGGGGATGCCGTGGGAGCCCAAGGAGGCCTTCACCGCCGTCGCCGAGTACCACCGCGGGCACTGAGGCGGCGCGTGCCGCTCAGTCCTGCGGCCGGCGGTTCCGCAGCCGCGAGAGCTCCGACGACCACCGGCCCCGGCGGCCGGCGGCGGGCACCTCGGAGTCGGAGGGATCCGGGGCGGGCACGGGCAGCCGGACCGATTCGCTGTACGCCTTCCACGCCTGGTACCAGTTGGGCGCCAGGACGGCGGCGAGCATGATGAGCGGGACGAGGACGGCGGATATCAACACGGCTGCTCCCTCCCGTGCGGTCGTCGCGCCGGCGGGGGCGCGGACAACGGCCGGTGGACGCTGGTCCGCCGGCCGGACCGGATGAAACGGGCTCCGTCCGATATCGTCCTCCCGGCCGCGTCGAACGCAAATCGAGTGAACGCCCCCCGCCCGTCGCGCTCCTGGTCACGCCGTCGTCGCGACCCCGCGACGAGGGCCGCGGCACCGCCGCCCCGCTGCTCCGAACGGATGACGCCGCGGGACCCCTGGCCAGAGGTCTTGGGGGTGCCGCGGTGGCGTCAGCCGGCAGCGCCGTAGAGCTCCATGGCCAGCGCGACGGCCGCGTGCGTGGCGGGGTGCGGGTCGTGCCGGCGCCAGATGAGACGCACGGGCACCGGGGCGGCGTCGCGCAGCGGGCGGTACACGATGCCGTCGCGGCGGTACTGCGCGGAGGTGGACTCCGGCGTGACGCCGACGCGGCGGCCGGTGGCGATCGCGGCGAGCCAGTCGTCGATGTCGTGGGTGTACTCGACGGCCGGCCTCTCGTCCTCCGGCCACAGCTGCGGACTGGTCGTGCCGGTGCGCCGGTCGACGACCAGCGTGCGGCCGGCGATCTCGGCCAGCCGGACGCTGCGGCGCCGCGCCCAGGGGTCGTCCGCGGCGAGGGCCACGCAGCGGGGTTCGTGGCCGGCCAGGGCGTGCGACCAGCGGTCCAGGTCGACCGGGGCGCGGACGACCGCGAGGTCGCACAGACCCTCGGCGAGCCCCGCGGTGGGGGTGTTGTGCCGGATCAGCTGGAGTTCCACGTCCGGGTGCCGGTCGCGCCAGACGCGCTGGAACTCGGTGGTGCGGCGGCCGAAGGCGGACCAGGCGTGGCCGACGCGCAGGCGGGTGTGACCGGTGGCGGCCTCCCTGACCAGCTCGTCGGCGCCGGACAGCAGGACCCGGGCGCGGGCGAGGACCTGCACGCCCGCGGTGGTGGGCGCGACCGTACGGCTGGTGCGGTGCAGCAGCCGGGTGCCGAGCACGCGCTCCAGGGCCAGCAGGTTCCGTGACACCGCCGCCTGGGAGATCCCGAGGTCGATGGCGGCGTCCGTGAAGCTTCCCGCGTCGACGATCGCGACCAGGCAGCGCAGGTGCCGCAGCTCGAGCCCGGCGGCTCCGCCACGATGCTCGTCCATGCGTCCAGCGTATCGATGGTGCGGCACATGCATTTCGCGTACGGCCGCCCGGGGCGGGACAGTGGCCCGCATGACGACGGAGACCTCCGGCGACCTCGCGGCGGACGCGGCCGGAACGGCGCGGGCCGGGACACCCGGCCGGCGTGCGGGACGCCTCGGCGGGGTGGCGCTGATGCTGGGCAGCGGGCTGTCCAACCAGGCCGGCGCGTCCGTCGCCGCCCTGGCATTCCCGGTGATCGGGCCGTTGGGCGTCGTGGCGGTCCGCCAGTGGGTGGCCGCGGCGGTGCTGTGCGGGGCGGGACGGCCCCGGATGCGGTCCTTCACCGCCGCGCAGTGGCGGCCGGTCCTGGCCCTGGCGGTGGTCTTCGCGGCGATGAACCTCTCCCTCTACACCGCCGTCGACCGCATCGGTCTGGGCCTCGCCGTCACGCTGGAGTTCCTGGGGCCGCTGTCCGTGGCCCTGATCGGCTCCCGCCGCCGCACCGACGTGCTCTGCGCGCTGGCCGTCGCCGCGGCGGTGGTCGTCCTGACCCGCCCCGAACCCTCCACCGACTACCCGGGCATCGGCCTCGCGCTGGTCGCCGCGGCGTGCTGGGCCTGCTACATCGCCCTCAACCGCGTCGTCGGCCGACGGCTCCCGGGACTGCAGGGCCCGGCCGCGGCCGCCGCCGTCTCCGGCGCGGCGTACGTGCCCGCCGGCGCGCTGGCCCTGTGGTGGCATCCCCCCACCCCCACCGCCCTGGTCTGCGCCGTGACCGCCGGGATCCTCTCCTCCGCCGTACCCTTCCTGTCCGACCTGCTGACGCTCCGCCGCGTGCCGCCGCACTTCTTCGGCGTCTTCATGAGCGTGAACCCGGTCTTCGCCGCGCTCGTCGGCCTGGTCGTCCTCGACCAGCACCTCGACGCGGCCGCGTGGGCGGCCACGTTCGTGATCGTCGCCGCGAACGCGGTCGCGGTCGGCACGGATGCGAGGCAGGCTCCGGGAAACGAGCCCGCTCGGATCAGCCGGGCCAACGCATAGAACGTGCGGATGCGTTGTCAGCGAACTGTGGCCCATCGGCGCGGGCGCGCCAGTTGCCGCGAGTGCAGCCGGGCTGCGGCGGGGCCAGGGGCCGTTTCGTGGACAGGTGGCACGAAGGTGTGTCCGCGTTGTTCGTAGTGGCATCGGCGTGCGTGTGCCTGGTGCTGGTGGCGCCAGTGGGTCTGACGCCCGCGCTGTGGCCAGTACCCCTGTTCCCGCAGCTTTCACTGCCCCGGCGGCGGGTTCCCGCGGTGCGTCAATCCGACGGATGACGGAGGCGGCCGGGCCGTCCGGTCGTAGCCCGGCGACCCGGCGGAGGGTGGTTCCGCGTCGTCTTGCCCCGGGGGTGTTTCCCGCGGTGGGCGGGGTGGGCAGCCAGGGACTGTGCGTGCGTACCCCGGGGTTCGTTGACACGTGGAGATGAGGGACCAATGCCTCCTGAGATAGTCGGTCGTCGAGGCTCGCTGGCAGGGGAGAGGTTCGGGATCGGCGACAAGCCCGTCACGTTCGGGCGCAAGGCCGGGAACACGGTGGTGATCGCCAGCGTCAGCGTCTCCCGCCTGCACGCGGAGGTGCGCCGCGAGGGGCACGGCTTCGTGCTCTACGACCGGGGGAGCAGCAACGGGACGCGGGTCAACGGGGAGCACGTGACCTCGCACGTGCTGCAGCCCGGCGACGAGATCGTCATCGGGGACGAGACCTTCGGCTTCGAGGCCGCCGACGCGATGGAGACCATCCTCGACCTCTCGCTGCTGGAGGCGCTGATGCCGCCGGCGGAGCCGGAGGAGCCCGGGCCGGTGCTGAAGGTGACCGTGGCGGGCGGCGGTCCGGTGGGGCTGGCGTTCGCCCTCCTGCTGGAGAACCTGATGGGCCGGCGGGTCTCCCTCACCGTCTACGACGGCCGCTGGACCCAGGAGGGGGACCGCGTCGTCTGGAAGGACGAGGGCCAGGGCAACGTCCGCCGGCAGCAGGTCGTGACGGTGCAGAGCCGGCAGTACCTCAACCTCCCCCAGGAGGTGCAGGACCGGCTCTTCGCGGAGGGCACGTACACCGAGATGTGGCCCGCGGGCCCGGACTCGATCCGCGGTTTCAACCCGCGCAACATACGCATCGCCTACGTCGAGGACACGCTGCTGGACCTGGCGAACGCCAAGCGCGACCGCATCCGCCTGGTCCCCGCCCGGTTCGACGCGGCCGAGCAGCAGGAGACGGTCGCCGGGGACCACGTGCTGGCGATCTGCGAGGGCGGCCGGTCGCGTACGCGCGAGCACTTCGCCGCACGGTTCGGGACCGCCGACACCTCCATCTACTCGCTCGACGGCGAGCACCTCCAGGACGTGGTGCTGGGCCTGCGCGTGCGGTCCAAACTCCCCGACCCCACGACCGTGCTGCTGACCGTCGCGCAGAACCGGTTCCTCCTCAACTCGCTGCGCGGCGAGGGCTTCCTGAACATGCGGCTGACCGACGCCGAGGCGCGGGAGGTCGTCGGGATCGACCCCGTGCGGCAGGTCTTCGAGCAGTGCATCGCCTCCCGCCCCTGCGTGATGAGCCGCGACGGCCACGGGGACTTCCACTGCTCCACCCACAGCACGTTCTTCCTGCCCGCCCTGATCAGGGGGTCGGCGCTCTGGCAGCGCGTCAAGGAGGGGCTGACGCTCTTCGACGTCGACGAGGAGGACCTGAGCGCGATCACCGCCTTCCGGCTGGACATGGTGCAGCGCCCCCGTTTCACGGCCCGCCTGCACCCGGCGACCGCGGCCGGCCCGGGGACGTACGGGTTCCTGCTCGGGGACGCCGCCAACGCCATCCACTTCTGGCCCGGCCGGGGCCTGAACAGCGGTCTCGCCTCGGCGATCTCGCTCGCCCGCACGCTCAGCGGCACCTGGCGCGGCAGGGCGCTGCGCGACGCGGACTTCGTACGCCACGAGGCGGCGATGTCAATGCTGCAGTACCGGCACAAGAGCCGCGCCTGGAACGCGATGATCACCACCGACGAGAACGGCGTGGGCCAGGCGATCAAGGACAAGATCGCGCGGAGCATCGAGGAGTCCGCCGCGGGCGAGCCGGACCGGGAGGCGGACGTCGACGCGCTGATGGAGCAGCTCCGCGCCATCCGGGAACGGCTGGCCCCGCGCATCCCCGGGATGCCCGACGACGCCGTCCTGCGGGAGCGGCTGGAGGAGCTCGGGAGCGAGACGCTGCGCGCCCTGCGGGACAGCGGCCCGTGGGACACGGTCACCGTCGGCGGCGAGGAGGTCGACATCGACATCTTCTACCGGGACGCGGGGAACGCGGAGGCGGCCTCGCGCCCGTCGCCGGTGGCCGGCTGAGCGGCCTCTGTCAGAGGTCGACCGGGCCGGGTGGTGCGGCGCCCGGCTCGTCGAGGACGGCGCCGATCAGCCCGGGGAAGCGGCTCTCCAGGTCCTCGCGGCGCAGGCTGACCAGGCGCTGCCGACCGTGCGGGTCGTTGCGGATGACCCCGGCCTCGCGGAGCGTCTTGAGGTGGTGGGAGAGGGTGGACTTGGGGATCTCGCCCTTGACGGGCTGGCAGGCCGAACCCTCCAGGGGCCGGTCGGCCAGGCGGCGCACGAGGTCCAGCCGCGAGGGGTCGCTCAGCGCGAAGAGCACGTCGGTCAGCACCAGGTCCACGGTGTCGGGGTGCGGCAGCTCCCGCGGGGCTCCAGTCATGGTTCGATAATAGTTGAACAATCGCCGGGTGTGTGCGTACCCTCGCATGGTTCGATATTTTTGGAACCATTCGGAGTACCGCCATGCCCACCCAGCGCCCCGCGCGGCGGATGCCACGTCCGGCCGGCTTCTGGTCGCTCGCCGTGACCCTGCTCGCCTTCCTGGCCGCATCCAGCGCGCCGTCCCCGCTCTACGTGGTCTACCAGCACCAATGGGGCTTCTCGTCGATCGTGCTCACCACGGTCTTCGCGGTCTACGTGCTCGCGCTGCTGGTGGCGCTGCTGACCGTCGGAGGACTCTCCGACCACGTCGGCCGGCGCCCGGTGCTCCTCGCGGCGCTGGTCGTGGAGGCGGCGGCCATGGTCGTCTTCCTCGCCGCGGACGGCGTCGGCGCGCTGTTCCTGGCCCGCATCCTCCAGGGCGTGGCGACGGGCGCGGCGGCCGGCGCCATCAGCGCGGGGCTCATCGACCTGCAGCCGTCGCCCACCTCGCCCCTCGGCTCCCTGCTGAACACCGCGGCCCCGGCCACCGGACTCGCCGCCGGCGCGCTCGGCGCGGGCCTGCTGGTGCAGTACGCACCGGCCCCCACCCACCTGGTCTTCGCCGTGCTGGCCGCGGTGTTCGTGGTGCTGGCGGCGCTCGTGCTGTTCCTGCCCGATCCCGTCTCGCCGCGCCCGGGGGCCTGGGCCTCGCTGCGGCCCAGGGCGGCCGTGCCCGCGCAGGCCCGCCGGACCTTCCTGGCGGCGACCCCCTGCCTCGTCGCCACCTGGGCGATGGGCGGGCTGTACCTCGCCCTCGGCCCCTCCCTGACCGCCGGAGTGCTGCACCTCGGCAGCCACCTGGTCGGCGGCCTGGTCGTGACCACCCTCTTCGGGGTGGCGGCCGTCGCCTCGCTGGTCGTCCGGGACGTCACGCCGCGGCGGATGATGGCCGGCGGCTCGGCGGTGCTCGCCGTGGGCACCGGGCTCACCCTGCTGGCGCTCGCCGGACCCTCGACGGCACTGTTCTTCGCCGGGACCGGGATCGCCGGCTTCGGCTTCGGGGCCGCCTTCCTCGGCGCCTTCCGCTCCCTGGCGGCACTGGCCCGGCCCACGGAGCGGGCGGAACTGTTCGCGTCCGTCTACGTCGTGAGCTACCTCGCCCTGAGCGTCCCCGCCGTGCTGGCCGGGCTCGCCGTGCCCTCCTTCGGCCTGCACGACACGGCGACCGTCTACGGCGCCGCGGTGGTCGTGCTCGCACTGCTGGCGGCCGTCTCGGGCGCCGTCGTGCGCAGGCCCGCGGTCGTGGCGCCGTCCGCGTCCGAGTCCGAGCCCGAGTCCGAGCCCGTGTCCGCCGCCGGCCGGCCCGCCGTGGCGGCCGCGGCTTCCGCGGCGGACCGTGGGCCCGGGTCCGGCATCTGACCCCCGCGCCGGGCGGATCGGGTACGCCCCGGTCCGTCCCGGTCGGGGCCGGATAGGCACCCCCGACACCTGACGGCGGTACGACGGTGAGTGTCTCAGTGCTCCGAGGCGCCCGTGAGCCGCTGGTAGAGCTCCCAGGTCGAGCGTTCCACCCAGTTGTGCCGCAGCCCGCCGTCCTCGCGCACCGCCCAGACGGACGTGCCGGAGAAGGAGACCGGCCGTCCGTCGGGCTCGGTGCCCAGGAAGCCGTTGTTCCTACCGTGCACGATCCAGCGCGACGCCACCCGGCTCCCGTCCTCGTTCTGGAAGGTCTCGACGACCTCGATCCTCAGGTCGTCGACCTGGCCCAGGAAGGCGCTGAACCACGCCTTGAAGTCCTCCCGGCCCTCGACCGAACCGCCGGGCTGGGTGAGGACGAAGTCCTCGGTCACGAAGTCGTCGATCCGGTCGGCGTCGTGGCCGTTCCAGACCTCCTCCCAGAACGCCTCGACGATCTCCACGGAACTCCTGTGCGCCACGGTTCCCACCTCTCCTCCTCCCGGCCGCGGCCGGGGGAGCCGCTCGGGTCTACAGGCGGACCGGCAGCTCCGTCCTTCCGTTGAAGACGAAGGTCGGCAGGGGCCTCAGCTCCTCCAGCGGCACCGCGGGGCGCAGGCCCGGGAAGCGCTCGAACAGGGCCGGGAGGGCGGCTGCGGCCTCCAGTCGTCCGAGGGGTTCGCCGACGCAGCGGTGCACGCCGTGACCGAAGGCGAGGTGGTCCTTGTCGCGCCGGTGGACGTCGTAGGCGTCCGCGTCCTCCGGGTGCCTGCGCGGGTCGCGGCCGCCGGCGCCGAAGCCCATGACGATCGCCTCGCCGCGGCGGATCAGCACTCCCTCGCCGAGGTCGATGTCCTCCACGGCGTACCGCAGCGGCATGTGCTGCACCGGGGAGTCGGCACGCAGGGTCTCCTCGACGACCGCCGGCCACGGCACGGCGCCGGTGAGGACGTCCCTCAGCTGCTCCGGGTGGCGCAACAGGCCGATGACCGCGTTGGTGATGAGGTCCGTGGCCGAGGGGACGCCTCCGGCGACGGTGACGGCGAGGGCCAGGAGCCGTTCCTCGTCGGACATGTCCGGGGCCCGGGCCAGCGTCGTCGCCATGTCGTCGCCGGGCGTGCGCGTCCTCTCGGCGAGCAGCGCTGCCCAGAAGGCCATGGCCTCGTCCGTCGCGGCTGCCGCGGCCACGGGATCGGGAGGCGGCTCCAGCAGGGCGCCCATCGCCCGCACTGCCCGTTCCCAGCGGTCCTCGGGTACGCCGAACAGGTCGCACAGCGTCTCGCTCGCGACGACCCGGGCGTACCGGGCGCGGATGTCGACGGTGTCCCCGGACCCGGGCGTCCCGAGCGCCTCCAGGTAGGCGGCCGTCCTGTGCCGGAGGTTCGCGCCCAGCACGGCCGTCCGTCCGGGGGTGAACGCGCGCTCCATGACGGCGCGCAGCCTGCGGTGGTCGGAACCGTAGGCGTTGAGCACGGTCGGTGAGGCGAGGAAGGGCGCCAGCGGCCAGTTCTCGGGCACGTCGCCGAGTGCGGGCCAGTGCTGCTGGGCGTCGCGGGACACCCGGTGGTCGGCGGTCAGCCGCCGCAGCACGTCGTGCCGGGTCACCGACCAGGCGGCGACGCCCCCGGGCAGTTCGACGGGGGTGGCCGGGCCCGCAGCCAGCAGGCGTGCGGTGTCCTCGTGCAGACGGTGGCCGGCCGGGTCGAGCCGGAACCGCTCGGGGGGCTTGTGCATGGGGAGTCCTTCCTCCGGCATGGCGCCGTCGCCGCCCGGGAGTCCGCCGGAGTGCCGGCGGCGGCCGGCGTGGCGGCCCGAAGGCCGTTCACGCCGCGTCCCGCACGGCGTCCGTGCGCACGCCTCCACCCTTCCGGTGTTCGCCGTGTTCCGCGCGGCGTGCCGTGCGGCCCGCCGGGCTCCGGCGGGGCGCACCGGGGCTTGCGCTGCCCAGGGTGGATCGCGCAGCAAGGTGCGGCAAATCGATGGACCGCATCCCGTGATGCGAGGCGTCGATGGCACCGGGCAGGGGAAGCCGTCAGCGGCCGCCCGAGGCGAAGGCGCCGCCGTCGGCGAACACCAGACGGGCGAAGTTCTCGCCGATGCGCCGGTGACCGGCGGGGTCGGGGTGGACCTCGTCGGGCAGCGGCAGTTCGGCGTAGTCGGCCGTGCCGTACAGCTCGCGGCCGTCGAGGTGGTGCAGATGGGGGTCGTCGGCCGCCCGGAGGGCGACGATCCGGGCCAGCTCGTCGCGGATGACGTTGAGGGTCAGGCGTCCCGCGGCGCGTTCCGCCGGGTCGCCGGTGGCCCGGAACCGCAGCCTGCCGCCGTCGAAGTCCGGCGCCAGCGGGCCCGGGGTGTCCTCCTGGACCGGACAGAGGATGGGGGAGACGACCAGCAGCGGCGCCGTCGGGTGCCCCTCGCGGACGATGTCGAGGAAGCCGTGGACCGCCGGGGTGAAGGCCCGCAGGCGCATCGCGTCGGTGTTGACGATGTTGATGCCGATCTTGAGGCTGATCAGGTCGGCCGGGGTGTCGCGGATCGCCCGGGCGGTGAACGGATCCAGCAGCGCGCTGCCGCTGAAACCCAGGTTGACCAGGTCCACGCCGCCCGCGGTGGCGGCCAGGGCGGGCCATACGGCCGACGGGTGCGCGGCGTTGGAGCCGTGGCTGATGGAACTGCCGTGGTGCAGCCAGACCTTGCGGTCCCGCGGTGCCGGCGGCTCGACGGGTGCGTCGGTGCGCAGGGCGATCAGCTCGGTGATCTCGTTGTGGGGCAGCCAGATCTCGATGTCCTTGTCGCCCGGGGGGAGTTCGCCGAACCGGGCGGTGCCGTGCGGTCCCTCGTGCAGCTCGGACGCCTGGCTGACCATGTCGGTGACCTCGCGGACGTTGCCGCCGGCCACGGTGGCCTGGGCGGCGAGACGGCCGTCGGCCAGCAGGTCGTACACGCCGTCCGGCGGTGGCGGGAAGCCCCGGTAGACGCGCTTGGTGGGCAGCGTGTCCAGTTCGACGGTGGTGGCCCGGGTGCGGAAGGCCAGCCGGACGCCGGAGGGCTGCGCCTCCGCGGTGGCCAGTTGCTCGTCCGGGATCTGCCGGCGCGCCGCGGCGGGCAGACGGTGCGGGAGCAGTCCGTGGCGGGTGCGTTCCACGTCGAGGGCGCCGCGCAGCAGCTCCTCGGTGACGGGAGTGGTGATCAGATTTGTGTGCGTGTTCATGGTCCGATACCTGTTCGTGCGGGTGGTGCCGGGGGCGGGGCGCGCCTTCAGGACGCCGCCGGCCGCTCGCGCAGCAGGGCGTCGAGCGAGTCCAGCGCCCACGCCCAGGACTCCTCGGCGGCGACCGGCGTGTGGTCGAAGCCCCCTGCCAGTTCGAGGCTGACGTAACCGTGGAAGACGCTGCCGAGGAGACGGACGGCGTGCGTCTGGTCCGGCTCGGGCAGGTCGTAGCCGCGCAGGATGGCCCGCGTCATCTGGGCGTGGCGGACGCCGGCGCTCGCGGCCGCCGTCTCCGGGTCGAGCCTCAGCTGGGCGGCCGCGTAGCGGCCCGGGTGCTCGCGGGCGTAGGCGCGGTACACGTTCGCGAAGGACACCAGCGCGTCCTTGCCCGCGCGTCCGGCGAGGGCCTCGGCGGCCCGGTCGGCGAGTTCCTCCAGGGCCAGCAGGGCGATCCGGGTCTTGAGGTCCTGCGAGTTCCTGACGTGCGAGTACAGACTGGCGACCTTGACGCCGAACCGCTCGGCGAGCGCCGAGACGGTGACCTGGGCGAAGCCGACCTCGTCGGCGAGTTCCGCCCCGGCCCTGGTCAGGCGTTCGGCGGTGAGTCCTACGCGTGGCACGGCGGGCCTCCCTTCTTCCGTAGGGGATTATGCACATACCTAAAGCCATTAGGCAAATGCCTAGTGGCCAAAATCGTTGGTGCGGGGCGCAACCTGACGAACGGCTCACCCAGAGTGCGTGTCGCGTGACCACGTGTCACGGTCTTCTTGTGCGTTTCGGGGCCGAGGCCCCGAGGCCGAACGCCCCTAGCGCGGCTCCCGTTGCACGGGCCCTGACCTCGTACCCACCCCCACGCACGAACCACAAGCACGCACCACGTTCTGCTGAAACGCGAAGGGTCACGACGCGACCGTCGCCGTGTCGTGCCGCAGTGCCGTGCGCCGCGCCGGGAACCGGCCGGGGCGGCACATCTGACCCTTCGGCCAACCGGAAGGAATGGGTTGTGAAGGTTCGTATGGGCTTGAGCCGGGGAAGGACGCTCGTCGCCGTTGCGCTGGCCACGATCGTCACCTCGGCCCTGACGGGGTCGGGGTTCGCCGTCGCGGACGGCCACTCCGGGGACTCCATAAGCTCCGACCACTGGGGTGTCATCACCCGGAACACCATCGGCTCTCCTGTCGCGGTCCTCCGGGACGGCCCGTTCGGCTCGTTCGGCGTCACGGGCGCGCCCTCCAGGCCGCCCTACGGCAACGGCAGCCTCGGCATCGAGGTGGCCGACGACTCCACCTCGCTCGCTCCTCCGAGCGAGAAGGTCGACTTCGGCAACGAGCTCGACTTCTACGGCAGCCGCGTACGGGACCTGACCAGGCTCGGGTTCCACGTCTTCCAGACCGGAGAGAACGTCGGCTACGGGGGCACCCGCAACTTGCCGAACATCAGGATCGAGATCAACCCGCGGCTCACCGCCGGCGACACCTACTCCACGATGGTGTGGGTCCCGCCCGCCGTCGCCCCGGTGAATCAGTGGAGCGCGTTCCTCGACGCCACCACCGTGTCCGGTGAGTGGTTCCTCTCGGGCAACGAACTGGCCCCCCTGTGCACCCAGTCCAGCCCGTGCAACCTCACGACGCTGCGGAACGCCCTTCCGCAGGCGACCGTCTACAGCATCGCCGTCGGCAAGGGCCGCGACTACAACTGGGTCGGCGCGGTCGACGGCCTGCGGATCAACCGCTACGTCTACGACTTCGAGGCCGACGGCGTACGGGCCCGCCGGGTCGGCTGAGGGCTGCGATCCTGCGTCGGCCGGAAGCCCGGGCCGCCACCGGGGCACGTCGACCGGTGGCGGCCCCGGAAGGGCGGGCCGCCGCGGGCGGACGTAGATTGTCGAAAAAGGGGCGGCCCGGCGCGTCGGCCCCGACGCCCTCTGAACGGAGTTCGGTGGTGAGCGTGGAGTACACCAGGGACCACTTCGTCGAGATGCTGCGCAAGGCGGGCTTCGCCGAGGTCGCCGACGAGGCCGAACGGGTGCTGCCCGACCCGGTCGAGGACCGCAGGATCGCGGCGTTCCTCGCGCCGCACGGCATCACCCTCAACGAACTCGTCAGCCGGATGGGCGGCACGCTCTAGCCTCGCCGCCGGACCGGGGGTACGGCGTCCGGCTGCAACTGCTGGTGGACGGCGACGACCTCGTCCACGACCTGCTCGGACCCGGCGGACGCGGCCCGTTGGCGGCGTGGGCGCTGCCGCCGGACCGTCCCGGCCCACTGGCCGCGACCATGGAGGGCCGCCGTGTCGAGTGCGGCGAACCCGAGTGCACCGGCGGTTGCTGCGGCTGCCTCTCGGTCCGCGTGCGTCGCAGCGGCGGCGTCGTGGAGTGGGCCGACCGGCAGGGGCCGTTCACCCGGCCGCCGCCGGAACTCCACTTCGACGCGCGGCAGTACGACACCGAACTGGCCCGGGCCCGCGCGGACCGCTGGTGGGAGCGGACCGCGCGGACCCCGGCCGGTCAGTGACCGCGGCCCAGGGTGGACTCGCGGACGACCAGGTCGAAGCCGGGCCGAACCCGGCGCGGCGGGGCGTCCGGCGCCCCGGTCAGGCGCTGCACGAGGCAGTCGACGGCCTGGCGGGCGATCGCCTTCTTGTCGGGGGAGATCGTGGTCAGGGTGATGGCGCCGAAGCGCCCCTCCTCGATGTCGTCGAAGCCGACCAGCGCCACGTCCTCCGGTACGCGCAGCCCCCGGGAGGTCAGCACCCGCAGGGCGCCGATGGCCTGGAGGTCGTTGTAGGCGAAGACCGCATCCGGCCGGGCCCCGCGGTCCAGCAGGTCGGCCATCGCCTGGGCGCCGTCGGCCCGCCCGTACCCGGAGGCCGTGGCGACCAGGTCGTCGCCGTGCGGCAGCCCGCAGGCGGCCAGTTCCTCGCGCCAGCCGCGCAGTCTCAGGTGCGCGGGCTGCCGGGCGACCTCGCTGCGGGCGCCGATGAAGGCGATCCGCCGCCGTCCGGTCCCCGCCAGGTGCCGCACCGCGCTGCGCGCGGCGGCCACGTTGTCGATCACGATGTGGTCGTACGGGGCGTCGTACTCGCGCTCCCCGAGGAGCACCAGGGGCGAGTCGTCGGTGCGGGCGAGCAGGTCCGGCGTCTCCAGCTCGATCGGCGAGAGGATCAGGCCGTCGATCACATGGGTGCGGAAACCCTGCGTCACCAGGATCTCCTTGCGCCGTTCGCCGGCGGTGTGGTCGAGCAGCACCGTGAAGTCGTGGCGCGCGGCGGCGTCGATGACGGCGCCGGCCAGCTCGGCGAAGTACGGGTTGCCGAGTTCCGGCAGCGCCAGCGCGATGATGCCGGTGCGGCCCTTGCGCAGGTGCCGGGCGGTGAGGTTGGGCCGGTAGCCCAGTTCGTCGATCGCCTGCTGGACCCGCGCGCGCATCGCGGGTGTGACGTGCGGGTGGCCGTTCACGACGTTCGAGACGGTCTTGATGGACACTCCCGCGCGCTGCGCGACGTCCTTGAGGCTGACGCCCACGGCGCTCCCTTCCGGATTGGGCCGGTGCCGGAGGGCCGCGCGCGGCCCACCGGCACCGGCACGGTCATGTGGTGTGCGGTCCCCGCGCGAGGTACCGCTGGGCCACGACCACCACGATAAGGAAGCCGCCGCTGACCACCGATTGGTACGAGGAATTGAGGGAGCCGATCTGGTTGATGAGGTTCTGGATCACCGCCAGCACCAGGACGCCCCACAGGGTGCCGCTGACCGAGCCCGCACCGCCGACCAGCAGCGTGCCGCCGATGACGACCGCGGCGATGGCGTCCAGTTCCATGCCGACGCCGATGATGGTCACGCCCGAGGAGAGCCGGGCCGCGTTCAGGGCGCCGGCGAAGCCGGCGAGCAGCCCGCTGACCGCGTAGACCAGCACCCGGGTCCTGGCCACCGGCAGCCCCATCAGCGTGGCCGCGTCCGGGCTGCCGCCCACGGCGAACAGCGACTGCCCGAACGACGTGCGCTGGAGCACCAGCCCGCCGGCGGCGAACAGCACGAGCGCGATCAGGACCGGGTGGCCGAACCCGAGGACCGTGCCCTGCCCGAGCCCGGCGAAGGCCGAACCGTGCGGCACCAGATAGGTGTCGGCGCCCTCGTCGGTCAGGGCCAGCACCAGTCCCCGGGCGGCCAGCAGCCCCGCGAGGGTGACGATGAACGGGGCCATCCCGGCCCGCGCGATGAGCAGGCCGTGCACGGTGCCGAGCAGGCCGCACACCGCGAGCGGCAGCAGCAGCGCCGGCAGCGTCCCGTACTGCGCGGCCCAGGCCGCGAGGACACCGCCCAGCGCGAAGACCGAGCCGACCGACAGGTCGATCCCGCCGGTGATGACGACGAACGTCATGCCGAGCGCCACGATCGCCAGGAACGAGGCCTGCACGGTGACGTTCCGCGCGTTGTCGAGGGTTCCGAAGGACGGGAAGACGAAGGAGGAGACCAGCACGAGCATCAGCAGGACGGCGAACACGCCCTGCCGCTGCACCAGTACGGCAAGCCGCCGCCGGTCCCCGGCGCGTGCCGCCGCCACCGCGGGCGGCTCCGGCGTGGCCCCGGCGGAGCGGGGCGTGGTGAGTGACTTCATCGGGATCGGCGCTCCCGGGCGACGTAGACGGCGACGAGGATGATGACGGCCTGGGCCAGCTGCGCGGTGGAGTCGGGGAGGTCGTGCTTGACCAGGGTGGCCCGCAGCAACTGCATCAGCAGCGCCCCGCAGACCGTCCCCAGGACGCGCACCGACCCGCCGGTGAGCGGGGTCCCGCCCACCACCACCGCGGTGATCGCGGACAGCTCCATCAAGGTGCCCAGGGTGGACGGGTCACTGGCCGTCAGGCGGGCGGTGGCCAGCACCCCGGCCAGGGCGGCCAGCACCCCGCACACCACGTAGACGCCGACCAGCACCCGCTTCACCGGCAGGCCCGCCAGCCCGGCCGCGGCGCGGTTGCCGCCGATCGCCACCAACCGGCGTCCGAAGGTGGTGCGGTGCACGACCGCGGCGACCAGCAGGGCGAGCACACCGGCGATCAGCACGACCACCGGGACGCCCAGGACGTCGTCGGTGCCCAGCCCCAGCAGGCCCGGGTTGGCGATCTGCTTGAGCTGCCCGTCGGCGAGGACCAGGGCGAGGCCCCGGCCGCCCACGAACAGCGCGAGGGTGGCCACGATGGGCTGCAGCCCCACCACCGCCACCAGGGTGCCGTTGACGGCGCCCACCACCACCCCGGCGGCCAGCGCCGTCAGCAGCGCGGGCAGCAGCCCGTAGCCCAGGTACAGCGGCAGCAGGGCCGCGGCGAGGGCCATGACCGACCCCACCGACAGGTCCACCCCCTCGGTGCCGATCACCAGCGCCATGCCCAGCGCCACGATCACCACGGGGGCCACCTGCACGAGCTGGGTGCGCAGGTTGGCCGCGGTCAGGAAGTGGTCGGTGAAGACGGCGTTGAACAGGACCAGCACGGCCACCGCCGCGTACACCCCGTACGCCTGGAACCAGGCGGGGGCGGGGAGCCGGACGGGGCCGCGCCGCACGGCCGGGGAGAGCTCAGCCATCGTGCCGCACCTCCTCCGCGTCCGCGTCGCCCTCCGGCGCGGGCGCGTGGGCCGCGAGGACCTCCAGCAGTTCCCCCTCGCCGACCCGTTCGCCCGTCAGTTCGCCGGCCACCGCGCCACCGCGCAGCACCACCAGGCGGTCGGCGCCCTCGACGAGTTCCTCGATGTCCGAGGAGATCAGCAGCACCGCGAGTCCCTCCTGGGCCAGTTCGTCCACCAGCGCCTGCACCTCCGCCTTGGCGCCCACGTCGATGCCGCGGGTCGGCTCGTCGAGGAGCAGCACCTTCGGCTCCAGGCACAGCCAGCGGGCCAGCAGCACCTTCTGCTGGTTGCCGCCGGAGAGCTCACCGACCTTCTGCTCGGGCCCCGAGGCCTTGATCCGCAGGCGTTTCATGAAGACGTCGACGACGCGGTCCTGGCGGGCCCGCGAGACGACGCCGCCCCGCGACAGCCGCGGCATGGCGGCCAGCACGATGTTCTCCCGCACCGACAGGCCCGGGACGATGCCCTCCGCCTTGCGGTCCTCGGGCAGCAGGCTGACGCCGGCGCGGATCGCGGCGGCGGGGGAGGGGCGGCCCAGCCGCCGCCCGGCGACCGTCACCGACCCCGAGTCCAGCGGCAGCGCCCCGGCCAGGGCCTTGGCGGTCTCGCTGCGCCCGGAGCCCAGCAGCCCCGCCAGCCCCAGCACCTCTCCGGGGCGCAGCTCCAGGCAGACGCCGTCCAGGACGTGACGCCTGCTCAGCCCGGAGGCGGTGAGCACCGCCTCGCGGTCGGGGTGGTGGTCCTCGCCGAAGCCGGTCCGCCCGTGCCGGCGCACCTCGGAGACCTCGCGGCCCAGCATCATGGCGACCAGCTGCATCCGGTCCAGGTCCGCCAGGTCGCCGGTGTGCACCAGGCGCCCGTCGCGCAGCACCGTGACCCGGTCGCAGATCCGGTACAGCTCCTCCAGCCGGTGGCTGACGTACAGGACGGAGATGCCCCGGTCGTGGAGGTCGCCGATGACCCGGAAGAGCGTCTCGACCTCGCGCGGCTCCAGCGCGGACGTCGGCTCGTCCATCACCACGACCTTGGCGCGCACCGACACCGCGCGGGCCAGCGCCACCATCTGCCGGGTGCCCACGCCGAGGCTGCCGAGCGGGTGGCGGACGTCGGCGGTGACACCGAAGCCCGCCAGCAGTGCCGCCGCCTCCCGGTGCATCCGCGGGAAGTCGATCAGGCCGAGGCGGTTCTTGGGCTCGCGGCCCAGGAAGATGTTCCGCGCCACGCTCATCAGCGGGACGAGGTTGACCTCCTGGTAGATCGTGGTGACACCGGCGTGCTGGGCGTCGGACGGCCGCGTGAAGGCGACGGCGGCGCCGTCGAGCCGTACCTCGCCGGTGTCCGGGCGGTGCACACCGGTGAGGACCTTGATGAGGGTGGACTTGCCGGCGCCGTTCTCCCCGACGAGGGCGTGGATCTCGCCCCGGCGCAGGGTGAAGGAGACGTCGTCGAGCGCCACCACGCCGGGGAAGCGCTTGCCGATGCCGACGGCCTCCAGCACCGCGGGCGCGGTGGGGCCGTCGTCCGGACCGGGCGGCGGTGCGGCGGGTGCCGCGTCGGGGGGTGCCATGGCGGGCCTTCCGTGGGGTCGCGGTGTCGGGGAGCGGGTGGCCGGGAGCCGGTGGGCTGTTGGGCCGGGGGCCTGGAGGCGCGGGCCTGCCGCCCGGCCGGGGAGGAGGACCGGGCGGCAGGCGCGGGGGCTCAGTAGGCCCCGGACAGCGAGTTTTTGGCGTTGGACGCGTCGTACTCGCGGTCGGAGATGATCACGTCCTCGGGGATGGCCTCGCCGGCGAAGAACTTCTGCGCGGTGGCGAAGGCGAGCGGCCCGAAGCGCGGGTTGGACTCGATGACGCCGTTGTACTGGCCGTTCGCCAGGGCCTGCACGGCGTTGCGCGTGCCGTCGATGGACACGATCTTGACGTCCTTGCCGGGCTTCTTCCCGGCCGCCTTGAGCGCGGTGACCGCGCCGAGGCCCATCTCGTCGTTCTCCGCGTAGACCGCGGTGATCCCGGGGTTCGCCTGGATCAGCTGCTCCATCACCTGCTGGCCCTTGTCGCGGGCGAACTCGCCGGTCTGCTGGGCGACGATCTCCAGGCCGGGGGCCTGCGCCTTGAGCTGGTCGACGAAGCCCTTGGTGCGGTCGGTGGTGACGTTGTTCCCGGAGGCTCCGAGCAGGATCGCGACCTTGCCCTTGCCGCCCGTGACCTCGATCATCCGGTCCGCGGCGCGCTTGCCCTGCTCGACGAAGTCCGAGCCGAGGAAGGCCACGTAGTCCTTGCACGCGGTGGCGTTGATCTTGCGGTCGATGGTGATGACGGGCACATGCTTGGCCGCCGCCGCGCGGAGCGCGGGCTCCAGGCCGTCGGAGTTGAGCGGCGCGACGATCAGCAACTGGGCGCCCTGGGCGAGCATGTCCTGGATGTCGCTGATCTGCTTGGGCAGTTGCGACTGCGCGTTGGTCGTGAGCAGCTTCTTGACCCCGAGCTTCGCCGCCTCCTCCTTGATCGACTGGGTCTCGGCGATGCGGAAGGGGTTCGCCTCCTTCTCCGACTGCGAGAAGCCGACGACGGCGTCCTTGAGGTCGATCTTGCTCGCCCCGTACGTCTGCAGGGTGCAGCCGCTGCCGGCGGCGTCGGTCGCCGCGGTCGGGGACTGCACGACCTGGGCGCCTTCGGAGGAGGAGGCGGAGGCGCTGCCGGAGCCCTCCTCCTTGGCGCAGGAGGTGGCGGTCAGGGCGGCCGCGGCGGTGAGGCACACGACGGCAAGGAAGCGGGTGGAACGGGAGGTGCTCATGGACGTTCAACTCCTCGAAGAGCGGTGTGCGACCTGATCGGGGGTGGTGCGGTGGTGCCGCCGTCGCCCCGGGGGACGGCCCGGGAGGCGGCCCGCCCCGCCCCGTGACGGGGCGGGCCGCTCATGGTCGGTGCTCTGTCAGCGCCCGGCCGGCGGGGCGGGTTCGCCCGCCGCCAGCGACGCCACCTCGGCGGCGCTCAGCGCGCGGTCGTAGGCGTGTACGTCGGAGATCGCGCCGCTCCAGTGGTCGACGGGGTTGCCGCCGTACTTGCCGCGGCCGATCACCAGGTGGCCCGAGGGGCCTTCGGCGTTGCAGCCGCGGACCGAGCCGGCCTCGCCGCCGTCCACGTAGATCCGCAGCCGGCCCTCGCGGTGGCTGTAGCTGCCCACCAGGTGGTACCAGCGGCCGGCCTCCGGCTCGCCGATGGTGCCGGCCAGGGCCCGGCTCCCGGCGAAGCTGAAGGCGAACCGCCGGTCGGCCTGCGAGTACTGCAGGTAGAAGGCGCTGTTGGTGTCGCCGTCGACGGACACCGCGGTGCTGAAGTGCCCCTTGTCGTCCAGCCGGACCCAGGCGGCCACCGAGTAGTCGTGGGTGTCGGTGTCCAGGACGGCGGCGCCGGTGTCGACGGAGCCGGTGCGTCCGTCGAACTGCAGGGCGGCGCCGTTCGGGCCGGTCGTCCAGCTCGTGCCGCCGGTCAGGGTGCCGTCGTGGTCCCCGGCGACGTCCTCGGCGACGGTGCCGGAGCCCTCGTGCAGTGGCCACCAGCCGACGCCGTTCGGTCCGGGGGTGCCGGGCGGCAGGTCGGCCCCGCCCGCCGCTGCTCCGGCCGCGATGACCTGGCGGTTGACCTCCCGTACCTGCTCCGGGATCACCTTGACCACATCGCGGTCGTAGGTGAGCAGGCCGTTGAGCTCGCCCTCGACGTCGGTGATCTGGGTGTAGACCGAGCCCGACAGGCCGCAGGCCGCCGGACGCAGCAGCTTGCGCGTGTTCTCCACGTAGGCCGCGGTCAGTTCCTCCTTGCTGTGGGCCGCGTCCCCGTAGTCCTGGCCGCCCGCGGTGCCCAGGATGTGGCCGGGGACGAGGTAGGAGTAGCCGCCGTGCTCGCCGTCGACGGCGGCGCGGGTGCCGTCCGGGGCCGGACTGGCCGGGCCGTGGTAGTCGTGGAAGTCGATCAGGTCGCCGCGGCCCGAATCTCCCTTGGAGGCGCAGCAGTTGACGCCGGAGTGGGCGTCCACCAGGCGTGCGGGGTCCTGCTCCCTCACGGCGTCGGCGAGTTCACCGGTGGCCTCCTTGCTCCACTCGCCCCAGCCCTCGTTCATCAGCGTCCACACCAGCACCGACGGGGTGCTGATGTGCTGGTCGACGATCTGGTGGACCTGGTCGACGAAGGTCTGCGTCTCCGGGGTGCCGGCGGCGGCCGTACCGCGGCTCGGCATGTCCTGCCACACCATCAGCCCCAGCTTGTCCGCCCAGTAGTACCAGCGGGCGGGCTCGACCTTGATGTGCTTGCGGACCGCGTTGAAGCCGAGCTTCTTGTGCTGCACGAGGTCGTACTTCAGGGCCTCGTCGGTCGGCGCGGTGTAGAGGCCGTCGGGCCAGAAGCCCTGGTCGAGGGTGGCGAGCACGAACACCGGCTTGCCGTTGAGCTTGATCCGCTCGGTGCCGCCGGCCGGTGACACCTCGATCGACCGCATCCCGAAGTAGGAGCCGACGCGGTCCCTGCCGCCGCGGCCGTCGGTGAGGGTGACCTCGAGGTCGTAGAGGTACGGGTCGTCCGGGCTCCACAGGTGGGCGCGGGGTACGGGCAGCCGCAGCGCGGTGCCGGCGGCACCGGTGACCGCGCCGGCCTTGCGCCCGTCACGGGAGTACGCGGTGGCGGTGACCCTCGCGCCCGGCGAGGTGCCCGCGCCCGGCCGTACGGTGACGGAGAGCGAGGAGTCCGCGACGTCCGGGGTCAGCACCAGGGAGTCGACCGATGCCTGGGGGACCGGCTCCATCCAGACGGTCTGCCAGATGCCCGAACTCGGCGTGTACCAGATGCCGCTGGGGTTGCGGGACTGCTTGCCGAGCGCGTAGCGGTCGTCGGTGGTGTCGCGGACCTTCACCAGCAGGGTCTGCGGGCCGCGCCCGGCCAGGGCGTCGGTGACGTCGGCGCTGAACGCCTGGTAGCCGCCGGTGTGGTGGGCCACCTCGCGGCCGTTGACGTACACCCAGGCCTCGTAGTCCACGGCGCCGAAGTTGAGCTTCAGCCGGTTGCCGGAACGGACCCGCCAGTCGTCGGGGACGGTGAAGGTGCGCTGGTAGAGCGACCAGTCGTGGTGCCGGGCGACACCCGACAGACCCGACTCCATCGGGTACGGGACGACGATGCTGCCGCTCAGCCTGCCCTGCGGGAGGGCGGTGTCCTGCGCGGTCGGCTGGAACTGCCAGGTCCCGTTGAGGTTCTTCCACTTCTCGCGGGTCAGCTGCGGCCGCGGGTAGTCCGGCAGCGGGTGGGACGGGGAGACGTCCTCGGCCCATCTGGTCCGGAAGTACCAGGTCGAGTCGTTGCGCGCGACGACCGAGAAGGGGCCGAGGTCGCCGCCGGCGGTGGTGATGCCGCCCCGGCCGTCGTAGCTGATCCGTACGTCGGCGTTGAGCGAGACCGGGGAGTCGGCCTCGGCCGGCTTCAGGACCAGCCGGGAGGGGTGCTTCGGGTCGCGGGAGACGGTGGCCGACCAGCGCGTGCCGCCGGACAGCAGGGCCAGGTGCGAGGCCGCGTCCTCGGGTAGGGCGGTGACGGGGGAGTCCAGCTCGACGGTGGCGGTGCGGCCGGTGGTGCCCACCGACGCCTCGGCGTCCGCCGGGGCGAAGCCGGCCGGCAGGTGCAGTGCGGAGTCCGGTACGGGGCGGCGGTCGAAGCCCGGCCCGGCCCACTCGGTGTGCAGGTAGGCACCGCCGTTGCCCTGGTTGTAGTCGTAGGACAGCTCGTGCAGGCCGGCGGTCAGGGTGATCGGCTGCGAGGTGGTCTGGACGTCCCAGTCGGTGGTCCAGTGGTCGATCACGCTCGCGCCGTCCAGGGACATGCGGAAGCCGTTGTCGCCCTTGATGTAGAAGGTGTACGTGCCGTCGGCGGGCACCTCCAGGCGGCCCGTCCAGCGCACCGCGACGTTGTCGGTGGTGCCGGCGTAGGCGCGCAGGGTGGGCAGCAGGTCGTCGACGTGGAGCGAGGTGTCGATCCGGGTGCCGGTGTACCGGGCGAAGTCCAGGGCGGTGCCGCTGGACATCCGGTAGTAGTCGCCGCGCAGTCCCGCGTCGGCGGGGGCGGCGGTGCGGCCGGCGGGGACGTCGGCCGTGGCGGAGGGCCTGGCGGACGCCGTGACCGGCGTCAGCAGGGCCGCCCCGAGGAGGAGCGCCACCAGGGCGGTGAAGCGAGCAAAGCGGTTGGTACGTCGTCGGCCAGGACTCATGGTGCACCTTCCGTGGGAGTCTTCGACGCCTTGACGGGAAAGTTGCGGGTCAGGAGTGTGCGGTGCCTGGAACCAAGAGCGCTGCGCGCCGGGAACGTGGTCTTACAACGTTGGAAATTATCGGCGCGGAGAGCATGAAAGCAGGGCCCCGCTGCCGTGTCCAGACCTCGCGTCGAAGCCCGTCGACGGGCCGTCAGGTGATGTGCAAACGGCGTGCGAAGGCCTTCGCGCTCTTGCGGGAGCTGAACGGAAGGGGGTCGCGGGGGCCGGGCGGCAGGAATGAAGTGCCCCTGACAAGGGCGTCGTTGGGGGTGGGTGTGCTGCCGTCGTGCGGAACCGGAACGTGTTCAACGTTGGAAACCGGCCGGGTACCTGATCGCGGGCGGACGCCGGGCGGTACGCGCGCCGCGAAGAGTTCGCCGGCTTCCCGTGGGCGAGTCGGCCGGTTCCACCGCCCTTGGACGCCTCGGGGGCGACCGCACCCGCACCCGTACGGTGCGGGGGAGCTGCGCCCGCCCGCGCGCACCCGCTGACCGCCGGGCGCTCCGCCCCGGACCGGCCGGCCCGGCGCCACGGGCCGGCGACCACCGAACGGGTCATCGGCCTCCGCCCGCAGGCCGCATTACCGCCCATACCGACCCTCGTGACCTAAGGTGATCGTCCTGTCGCGAAAGGGTCGTGGTCGATGTGATGACGGTGGCGAACGCGAGCGGTCCGGGCCGCAGGCCCCCCGCCGGCCGGCGGTGCGGACGGTGACCGGCGCCTGGGACCTGCTGGCGCAGGTTCCCGGGGCGGCGGGTGATCCGGCGCAGCTGCTGCCGGCCCGTCAGCAGATGGCCTTCACCCTGGGCTTCCACATCATCCTGGTGCCGTTCGGCGTCGCCCTCACCACGCTGATGCTGATCGCGAACCACCGCGGTCTGCGCCGCGGGGACGCCGACGCGATGCGGCTCGCGCGGCGCTGGTCGAAGGTGGCGGCGGTGCTCTTCGCCGTGGGCGCGATCACCGGCACCGTCCTCTCCTTCGAGCTCGGCATCCTCTGGCCCGGGCTGATGCGCGACTACGGCCCGGCGTTCGGCTTCCCGTTCGCCATCGAGGGGCTGTTCTTCTTCCTGGAGGCGATCTTCGTATCCCTCTACATCTACGGCTGGGACCGGCTCTCGCCGTGGGCGCACTTCTGGACGGGCGTACCGGTGGCGCTGTCGAGCATCGGGGGCGCCGCCGCGGTCATCGCCGCCAACAGCTGGATGAACCAGCCCGGCGGCTTCACGTCGCGCGACGGGAGGATCGTGGCCGTCCGGCCGGCGGAGGTCTTCTTCAACGGGGCCTTCGGGTGGGAGTTCCTGCACATGCTGCTCGCCGCCTACATCGTCGCGGGGTTCGCGGTGGCGAGCGTCTACGCGGCCGGCATGCTGCGCGGCCGCACCTCCCGTTACCACCGCACCGGGTTCCTCATCGGGTTCGTCACCGCCGCCGTCGCGCTCCCGCTGCAGGCCCTGGTGGGGGACACCATCGCCCGGTACGTCTACCAGGCCGAGCCCGCCAAGTTCGCCGCGGTCGAGCTGCTGCCCGAGACCGGCACGCACGTCCCCGAGACGCTCGGCGGGGTGCTGGTCGACGGGAAGGTCCGGTACGGGATCCCCGTGCCGGACATGGCCTCCCTGCTGGCCGGTTTCCGTCCCTCCACCGAGATCAAGGGGCTCGACGCGATCCCCGCGGACGTGCGCCCCTCGGACCGGCTCGTCAGCACCGTCCACCTCGCCTTCGACGTCATGGTGGGACTCACCTTCGCCCTGCTGGCCCTCGCGCTGTGGTTCGCCTGGCTCTGGTGGCGGCGGCGTCCGCTGGAACGGCAGCGCTGGTTCCTGCGCTGCTGCGCCGTCAGCGGCCTGGCCGCCGTGGCCTGCCTGGAGAGCGGATGGATCGTCACGGAGGTGGGCCGGCAACCCTGGACCGTCGTCGGCCACCTCCTCACCCGGGACGCGGTGACCACCCAGGGCAACCTGTGGCCGTTCTTCGGGTCGGTCGTCGTCATCTACGCGGCCGTGGGCACCGGCGCGGTGACGGTCCTGCTGTCGATGAAGCGCCGCTGGCAGGCCGAGGGCGACGACAGCGTCGACGTCCCCTACGGCCCCCGCACCGGCCCGGAACCCGTCGGCACCCGCGCCGGGACGGAGCGGTGATGCCGGACGCCGTCGCCGCCTTCCTCTTCCTCGGCGTCATCGCCTACTGCCTCTTCGGCGGCGCGGACTTCGGCGCCGGCTTCTGGGACCTCACGGCGGGCGGTGCCGAGCGGGGCAGACGCCCCCGGCACCTGATCGACACCACCGTCGGCCCCGTCTGGGAGGCCAACCACACCTGGCTCGTCTACTGCCTGGTCTTCCTGTGGTCGGGGTTCCCCGTCGCGTTCACCGCCATCACCACGACCCTCTACTTCCCGCTGGGCATCGCCGTCCTCGGCATCGTGCTGCGCGGCGCCGGCTTCGCCTTCCGCAAGGTCTCGCTGCGCACCCCGGAACAGCGCCTGTACGGCGTGGTGTTCGCCGCGTCGTCCGTCCTGACGCCGTACTGCTTCGGGTCGATCGCCGGAGGCATCGCCTCCGGGCGTGTGCCCACGGCGGGCAACGGGGACGCGGTCACCAGCTGGCTGAACCCCACCTCGGTGCTCGGCGGCGTGCTGGCCGTGCTCGTCTGCGCCTACCTGGCCGCCACCTACCTGTACGTGGCCGCCCGTCAGCAGCGCGACGACGGCCTGCAGCGGCACTTCCGCGGCCGGGCCCTGCTCGCCGCCCTGGTGACCGGAGCCGTCAGCATCGCCGGTGTCTTCGTCCTGCGTCACGACTCCCCGCACCTGTTCCGCCGGCTGAGCGACGGCGCCCTGCCCCTGGTGCTGCTGGCCGCGCTCTGCGGGGTCGCGACCGTGGTCATGGTGTGGCGGGAGCGGACGAGGTTCCTGCGCGGGATCGCCGCGTCGGCGGTCGCACTGGTGGTGCTCGGCTGGGGCGTCGCCCAGTTCCCGTACCTGCTCGGCACCCATCTGGAGATCGACGCGGCGGCGGCCCCGCAGGCCACGCTGGCCGTGACGATCGGCGTCGCCGTGGTGGCCGGGCTCCTGATCTTCCCCTCCATCGCGCTCCTCTTCCGGCTGGCGAACCGGGGGAGTCTGCGGCCCGGGGAGCGGGAACCGGCCGGGCCGGGAGCCTGAGGGCACGTGCGTCACGACGCCCGTGGGCGGACGGATGCGGCCCGGCCGGCGCGCCCCTGGGGAGGGACGCGCCGACCGGGCCGGACGGTAGGCCGGTGACCTCGGACGGTCAGCCGGTGACCGCGAGCGCGGTCTCGCCGGAACGACCCGCCCCGGTACCGGTCACCCGTACCGTCAGCGTCCCGCCGTGACCGTGCGGGACCGGGACGAACGCGTGGGCGAAGCCCTGCGCCGTCGCGCGGCCGGAACCGACGACCCGGCCGTCGAGCCGCACCGTGAAGCTCTCACGGGGCGACAGGCCCGCCGCGGTCACGGACGCGGTGGAACCCGCGGCCGCCTCCCCGGGCATGGCGTCCACGACGAACGGCGGCCGGGTACCGGAGCCGCGCACCGGCTGCAGGTCGTCCGCGTCCACCGGCGGCACGATGATCCTGCGCACCGCGAGGGCCTGGAAGATCGGACCCTGGACCTCGTAGTACGCGGTCGCCCACAGCGGCCGTCCGGCGGGCACCGTGACGGTCCGGGAGACCGGTGCGCCCTCCTGCGCGCTGCGCGTGACGGGGATGCGCTCGTCGAGGAGGAGCGAGGAGCCCGCGTAGATCTCCGGACCCTCGCCGACCGTCAGGGCGAAGCCCCCGCTGTACGCCGCGGGGCGGTTGGTCACCGTCATCCTCAGCGGCGCGGGACCGCCGTGGTGCTGCGCCGAGGTGCCGCGCTGGAAGGTCGCGTAGAACGGTTCCACCATCGCGGGCCGGCCGGTGAGCCCGGCGCGGTCCTTGTTCCGGTACGTGGCCACGGTCGTCCCGTCGATCACGAGGTCGAGGCGGTCCACCCCGGTCGTGTCGTAGGAGCGGGTGAACGTGTCCTCCGGATCGGCCTGCAGCGTGGCGAGGACCACGTCACCACTGGTCAGCTTGTAGCGCAGCGTCGGGAAGACCGGAACGTCCGAGTTGTTGGTGTAACTCACCTGTGCCGTGTGGGCGGTGCCGCGGACCTCGGTGATCGAGGCGCCGCTCGCCTTGACGGCGGTGGGCGTCCAGGACAGCGTCGTGCTCTGCCCGGGGCGGCCGTGGCCGGCGACCACGGCGAGCGTGGCGGTGAGCTTCTCCGGCCTGGTCTCCACCGGCTCGGACTTCCAGGCGTACCAGCCCAGGTCGCCCGCGTCGACGGCGAGGGTCCGGCTCAGGTACGTGCCGGACTTGCCGCGGACGGTGACACGCACCGTGCCCTTGCCGCGGATCGCGGTGGTCATCGCGGCCAGCGGGTTGCCGTCGAAGGCGTGGGCGTCGGAGTGCTCGGCGTCACCGAGGACCAGCTTGGCGACGGTGAAGGAACCGCCCGCGCTCCGGTTGCCGTACCTGACCTCCAGGGTCTGCCTCCCGGTGGCGATGTCGGACGGCAGGGTGACCAGACGGCCCACACCTCCGTCGTCGGTGGTGCGTCCGCTCGCCAGGACCCGGCCGGAACCCTTCACCCTGATCTGGAAGTCGACGGCGGGGTTCAGACCGGTCGCCACGACGACGGCGGACTGGCCCGGCACGGCGTAGGCAGGCTGCACGGCGACCGTGGGCCGGGAGCCCGGGGTGCCGCTGGGCGGACCACCCCGCGGATCACCGGTGACGGTCAGGTAGGTGGTCCGTCCGGTGTCGCCGTACGTGACGCGGCCGAGGTAGACCGCTCCGGCCCGCAGGCCCTTCCACGACAGCGTGACCGGGGTGGTGCCGCCCGCCCGCAGGGCCGCCGTGGCGGGCTGCGCCGTCAGCGATCCCTCGGCGCCCTTGTCGCCCAGGGCGAAGCTGGTCACGGTGAAGTCGAGCGGTCCGGACCCGGCGAAGAAGTCCACCTCGACCTCGTACAGACCGGGCTCGGGGTCCTCCAGGTCCAGTTGCTCGTCGGCGGAATCGGTGGCCGCCCGGTCGACCAGCGCGGTGTCCCCGTACTTGTTGAGCTTGTACACCGACAGGTCGAGGTCGGCCGCGTCGTCGGCGGCGTCGAGGGCGAAGCGGGCGTGCTCCGTCCCTGCCGGCACCTCCACGACATGGGTCCGCGCGGGGCCACCGACGGTGCCCGAGCCCTGGACCCGCAGGCCCCGGGAGAGCCCGGTGAGGTCCAGCGGGACGTCGCGGTCCTCACCGCCCTTGAGGGTCACGGTGGTCCGGCCTGTGCTGCCCGACGCGGCGGCCGCCGTGGGCGCCACCAGGGTCACGGGACGCACGGCGAGCGCGCTGCGCACGCTCTGCTCGCCGCCGCGCCAGGTCAGGTACCCCGTCGCGTACTCGCCCAGCGGGGCGGTGGTGCGGGTGAACGTCACCTTGAACGTACGGGACTGCCCCGCCTCGGTGAAGGTCAGCGACCGCGGTTCGACGACCGTGTCCACGCCGGGGATCGACACCGGGTCGGCGGTGAAGGTGCCGGGCCCGGTGGAGGTGACGGTGCGGGTCACGGTCTGCCGGCCGGCCAGCGAACCCACGCCGATCGACGCCAGGTTGAGGTCGGACGGCGCGGGAGCCGTGGGGTCGCCCTTCACGGCGGCCACGTACCGGGCCCAGTCGTCGGGGCCGTTCAGGTAGAGCAGCCCGGGGTGCAGGTAACGGGTCGCGTCCACCTGGCCGTTGCCCTGCGCGAAGACGTCCGCCGACGCCTCGCCCGCCGCCGTCACGGTGGGCCGGGTGGTGGTCATCAGCGCGGACTTGATCTCGGCCGGGGTGGCCTGCGGGTGCAGGCCCAGGTAGAGCGCGCCGAGACCGGCCACGTGCGGGGAGGCCATCGACGTGCCGGACATGAAGGCGAAGCTCGGCCGCCCGCCGGCCGCGTTGGCGCCGTCGGCGAGGACGGACACGCCCGGCGCGGCGAGGTCGGGCTTGATCAGGTCGCCGCCGTCGGCCTGGACCGGGCCGCGCGAGGAGAACCCGGCGATCTGCGGGACCGCCGCCGACGCCAGCCGGTGCGGGTTGCCGTCCACCAGGGTCGCCTTCGGCGCCTCGGTGCCGGCGTACGAGACCAGCGTGTCGTAGCCGTCCGCGTCGACCGCGACGGCGGGGACGGTGTGGGCGTCGAGGTCCGTGGAGTCCGGTGAGGGGTTCACCAGGACCATGCCGATGCCGCCCGCGCGCTTGACCTCCGCCGACTTGGCCGCCCGGTCGTACGTGCCGCGCTCGCACAGCACGATCGCGCCCTTGACCTTGGCGCCGTCCAGGCTGTCGGGACCGCACAGTTGCGGCCGGACGGAGATGTCGGTGCCGGCGCCCGACGCGGCCACCAGCGGGCCGGACACCTTGCGGCCGTCCGCCGGGAGCGAGACGGACGCGCCGAGCACGTTCCCGCCGTCGCCGAGTTCCACGGTGGCCTCGCGGGTCGGCATGGTGCTCGCCGCCGCGGTGGTGATCCACGGCGAGGCGTTGTCGACCGTGCTGTCGCCGGGGCCGGAGTTGCCGCCCGCCGTGGCGACGAAGATGCCGCTCGCGGCGGCGTTGCGGAACGCCTCGTCCACGACCGAGTCGGTGGTGCGGGCACCGTCGGCCGAACCGATCGAGTAGTTGATGACGTCGACGTTGTCGGCCACCGCCGCGTCGATCGCCGCCAGCAGGTCGCCGGTGGCGCAGCCGTCGTCCGTGGTGTCCTTCGCGTCGGGACCGCTCCAGCAGGCCTTGTAGGCCGCGACCTTGGCCGCCGGCGCCACACCGGAGATCTTGCCCATCGGCACGCCGCCGAGGTCGGCGTCGACGTCGCCCGCGCCCGCCGCCGTACTGGCGGTGTGCGAGCCGTGCGCCTCGCCGTCGCGCGGCGAGAGGTACTCGCCGACCGAGGGGCCGCCGATGTGACCGGTGCCGAAGTTGTCGACGAAGTAGCGCGCGGAGACCAGCTTGGTGGAGCAGTCCGCGGCCGTGAACTGGACGCCCGCGGTGCAGGCGCCGGTGAAGGTCCCGCCGTCCGACTTGCGGTAGGTGACGACGGAGCCGTCCAGGTACGGTTCCTGCCCCGCCTTCGTACCGAGCGGGGCACCGGCGAACGAGGGGTTCTCCGGGGCGATGCCGGTGTCGACGACGCCGACGACCACGCCCTTGCCGGCGCCGGCGGCGCCGCCGTTGGCGGCCCAGACCCCGTTCGTGCCGCTGAGCCCCAGGTAGTCCGTGGAGTTGACCGCGGCCAGCGGCTTGCGCAGGTCGTCCTTGACGACCGACACCACCGTGGGATCGGTCCGCAGTTCCTCGACCTGCCGCGGCTGGAGCTCGGCGGTGAAGCCGTTGAGCGCCGCCGAGTAGGACGAGATCACGCGGGTGCCCACGGTGCGGGCGGCGTCGTCCTGACGCCCGCGCAGGTAGGTGCGGTAGGCCTTCACCGAGGCCGAGCCGGCCTTCAGGCCCTCGCCGTCGCGGGGTGCCGTGCGGGCCTTGCCGGCCACACCGCCGGTGTACGTCGCCGCGGCCGGCTCGCGCAGGGTGACGATGTACCGCCCGGCGGACGGCTGTTCGCCGGACCCCGGACCGTCCGCCGCGAACGGCGCCGGGACGGCGGGTGGCGTGGGGACCGGTGCCGCGAACGCCGGTGCCGGGCCGGCTGCGCTGAGGACCGTCAGGCTGACGCCTGCGACGAGGGCGGCAAGGGACCGCGGTATCGCCGACCGGCGCGCAGGAGGATGGGCAGGTGGTGCCACCAAAGCTCCTTCGTCAGGGGGGTGGCCGGGTTCCCGGCCGAGTGACGCGCCGTTCGGGCGCACACTAGTTCTAGCCGGGGTGATCCTTTGGTGACCAACGTCCGGCGCTGCCGAAACCGGCCAGTGACCAGAAGGGGCCACCACTTCGCGGCGCGTCGCCGCGCGACCCCGGCGGGGATTGCGGCCGGCCGCGGATCACGGACCGGGCCGTGCGGGTCGTACGGAGCGAGGCGCCCGCCTCGAATTCGCCGTCCAGCCGCCCTGGTCGGTGGCCGCACCGGAGGGAAGCTTTGTGCGCGGCACGCCGATGCGGCCGCGGCCCCCGCGGCTTACCATCGCCTCGTCCAGGGCTCGTTCGGGGCGGGCAGGAAGAACGGCGGGCGGTCCAGGGCGCACAGTTCGGTCTGCGGCCCCGGATCACGGACCTGGCCGCAGCGGGTCGTACCTGTCGAGGACGCCGTCCCGTCGCCCGGTGGGTGCGCCGCACCGGAGGGAGGCCCTGGGCGCGGAACGCCGGCGCGGCCCCGGCCCCCTGCCGGGTCGCCCGGAGGGGGCGCCTCGTGGTGGTGCCGCGCCGTGTACTGCACGAGCGGGGCGCCGCCGAGCTCGACGGCATCATGCCCGGCACGCTGTCTGCGCCGGGGCGGTTCGGTGTACCGGGTGCGGCCGCGCACGCGGTCGGGGTGGATGCCGGGGAGCGGTCGGATCCAGTTGCGGCGGGCCGCGGCGGCGCCGGCGCCGAAGCGGTTGGTGGCTCCGATTCCGAGTTGGCGGGCGATCGCCTCGTCCTTCACGCCGGCGGCCGCGAGCGCGGGCAGGTGCCGTTCCTCGTGGGGCGCCGCGCGCGGTCGCCCGCCGGCCGGCCGGGGTCGGGGTGCGGTGCTCGGGGGCGGTCAGATCCAGTTGCGGCGGGCCGCGGCGACGCCGGCGCCGAACCGGTTGGTCGCTCCGAGCTCGGTGAACAGGTCCTGGATCCTGCGGCGGAGCGTCCGCGGCGAGATGCCGAGCTGGCGGGCGATCGCCTCGTCCTTCACGCCGGCCGCGAAGAGCGCGAGCAGGTTCCGTTCCTCGTCGGTCGGCCGCTGCGACCGGTCCGTCCCGTCCTCCGGCGCCTCGGGCACCGCCGCGGGCGGGCCGCCCGCCGTGGGTTCCCCCGTCAACGGGGAGGCGACGGCCCAGTAGTTCTCGAAGAACTCGCCCAAGGCCGCGAGCAGGGGCGGGGATTCGGTGTACAGGTACTCCGCGGACCCGACCGACAGGCTCAGCGACACCATCGCGGCGGAACGGTCGGCCATCGCGAGCTTGAGCGGCAGCGCGGGCACGACCCTGGCCTCCTCGCCGCGCGACACGAGGCTGCCCAGCTGCTGCCACCCGCCGTCGGCCTCGAAGCTGGCGGCGGCGTAGACGGCGCGCACCCGCACCCCGCGGCGCACCGCCGCCTCGTCCAGGGGCTCGTTCGGGGCGAGCAGGAAGGGCGGGCGGTCGAGGGCGCACAGTTCGGTGCGCGCGGTCTGCTTGAGCCGGTAGTAGCGGTCCCCGACGGCTTCGAGGCCACTGATCACGCCGGTTCCGGGACCGCCGTCGCCGGCCTTCCTCGCCGCGTCGAACAGCGCCCCCAGCGGGCCGGCCGCCTCGCGCACGGCGGCCAGCTGGCGCTCCCGCGACTCGACCAGCGCGCGCAGGGCGTGCCGGGGGTCCACCGTGAAGAACTCCCCCGAGGAGCGACGGCTCATCAGGCCCGCGTGGTGCAGCCGTTCGAGGACGGCCAGCCCCTCGTCCGCCGTCACGCCGAGGGCCGCCACCACGTCGTCGACGGTCGTGCTGTCGCGGGACAGCAGGAGGCGGTAGGCCCGCTCCGCCACCGTGTCCACCCCGACCCACGCGAGCGGTGCGTCGTTCTCCACCAGAGCATCCATTCCTGCAGTCCACCCCCGCCCGACGAGATGGAACCAAGAACGGCCGACAACTTCAAACGGCGCCGGCGGCCGCCGCCCGGCGGGTGCGGGGCCATGGAGGGGGCGACCGCGTACGCCACGGCCGCGCCGCCGACCAGCGGCCCGCCGACGGGACGTGGACGCCGGTACCGGTGCGGGCGTAGATCCGGACGACGGCGTCGTCCGTGCACAGGGCTCACCGCTCTCCGCGACGGCTTCCAAGGGCGGTGCGCGGGCGCCATGACGCTTCTGACATGCGGCGATACTCTGGGGGTATGGATCGACTGGAGACGCGTGAGCTCGAGTACTTCGTGACGGTGGCCGAGGAGCTGCACTTCAGTCGTGCGGCGGACCGGCTGGGCATCGCGCAGCCGCCGCTGTCGCGGGCGATCGCCCGCCTGGAGCGGCGCATGGGCGTCGTGCTGCTGGAGAGGACCAGTCGCCGTGTCGGGCTCACGCCCGCCGGCGAGGTCTTCCTCGAGGACTGCCGGCGGCTGCTGCGCGAGCTGGACGGGGCGGTGGACCGTGCCCGGCGGGCGGCCGGCCCCGCGCGGCTCGTCCTGGCGGTCCGGCCTGGTACGGGCTCGGGCCTGCTGGCGGAACTGATCCGGTCCTACGACGGCGCGGCCCCCGAACTCGTCTTCACCTACGACCGGGTGGGCGCCCTGCGTGACGGCACGGCCGATCTGGCGCTGCTGTGCGTCGGCACCGACGACCTGACCGGCCTGGGCGCGGTCGAGGTGGCCGAGGAGCTTCCCGTCGCGCTGCTGCCCCGGGACCACCGGCTCGCCGGTCGCCCGGAGGTGACCACCGCCGACCTGCGCGAGGACCCCGCCTACCGGGAGGCGTGCCCGCCGGCCGGCCTCGACGAGATCGTCGACCGGGTGGCGCTCGGCCGGCTCGTCACGGTCGTGGGCTCGACCGCGGCGGACCGGCTGACCCGGGACGTCGTCGCGGTGGCGGTGGCGGACCTGCCCCCGACGGCGCTGGCCCTGGCCTGGGCGGGGCGCGAACCGGGCCCGGAGGCGGCCGCGTTCGCGCGTAACGCACGACGCGTGGCCGGTGACCTCCGGGCGGGGTGACATTCGTCGCACGGGTGCCGGTGGACAGAGGTGCCTTCATGTTGTTTATTCTTCAACCAGTGAAGCGCGGCCCGCCCCCACGGGCCGCGGTGTCCCTGGACCGCGCGACCCCGAACAGCGGGGGAGGTCCTCCCTGAAAGGAACCACCTTGTCGATCAAGCTCGCGATCGTGTACTACTCCTCCACCGGCACCATCACCGAGATCGCGAAGGAGATGGCCGAGACCGCGGAGAAGGCGGGCGCCGAGGTCCGCCTGCTCAAGGCCGCGGAGCTCGCCCCGCAGGCGGCGATCGACTCCAACCCCGCCTGGGCCGCCAACCACGCCGCCACCGCCGACGTCCCCGTGGCCACCCCGGCCGACGTCGAGTGGGCCGACGCCGTGATCTTCGGCACCCCGACCCGCTTCGGCAACATGTCATCGCAGCTCAAGCAGTTCATCGACACCCTCGGTGGCCTGTGGGCGCAGGGCAAGCTGGCCGACAAGGTCTACAGCGGCTTCGTCTCCACCGCCACCTCCCACGGTGGCCAGGAGTCGACCCTCCTCGCCCTGTACAACTCCATCCACCACTTCGGCGGCATCGTCGTGACCCCCGGTTACACCGACCCCGCCAAGTTCGTCGACGGCAACCCCTACGGCACCTCCCACGTGGACGCCCAGGGCGCCAACCCGGTGAACGACACCACCCGCACCGCCGCCCGCATCCAGACCGAGCGCGTCATCAAGCTCACCGCCGCGCTGAACCGCGGTCTGCAGGGCTGATCCCACGCCGACGGCGCACCCGCTCGGACCCTCGGGTCGCGGGTGCGCCGTTCGCCCACTCGGCGGCGCCTCCCCCTGTCGTGCCGGAGGCGCCGCCGTGTCGTACCCGCCGCGGTTCAGACGCCCGGGCGGGCGAGGTGGACCCACCCCAGCGGGTTCCACCGCAGGCGGCGCACCTCGACGCCGTCGATCTCGGCGTCTTCATCGCGCGCGCCGCGAGCGCGGGGGAGCGAGGCCCGTTCCATCGCGATCGCCACCGCGTCCTCGGCGTCGCCGGCCTCGCCGACGACGAAGAACTGCCGTCCCACGGAGCCGCGGGCGGTGCGGAAGCGCAGGCCCACGAACCACCGGTCGCGGCCCGTGCGGCCGGCGTCCTCGCGGACCTCGGTGGTCATGGGGTGGCGGTCTCCGGTGGCGGTCATGGTGGCCTTCCCTGCTCCTCGGTCCGGTGCGGCTTCGACGTGACTTCACCGTGACATGCCGGTCATACGGCGAAAAGGGGAGAAAAGCGTCCCCCCATCCCGGGAATAGCCCGCCCGGCGGGAACGGGAACGGGAACGGGAACGGGAACGGGACCGGACGCGGCACGGCCCTCCCGGGCGCTGCCCCGTGCGGGGTGCGCCCGGAAGGGCCGGGGCCGGGTGCCGTAGGGCCGGTGCTCAGCCGCGGCGTACCTCGATCGTGCGCTCGGCGGTCACGCCGTTGACGGTCACGCGGAGCACCGCGGTGCCGGTGCGCAGCGCCTTGAGCGCCCCGGTGGCGGGGTCGTACGCGACGACGGGCGCCTTGTCGTGCTGCCCGTGGCCGTGCCCGTGGTCGTCGCCGCCGGCACCGGCCACGTCGACCCGGCTGCCGGACCAGGTGGCGCCGACCGGCCAGGCCACCGGGACGGTACGGGTGCCGTCCTGGGTGACCGTCGCCGAGGCGTGGCCCAGGCCGCCGAGGGTCAGGGTGGCCGGGGCGACCATGTCCACCGCGTCGGTGCGGGCGTGCACCTCGGCGCGCAGCCAGGTCCCGGAGTCGCCGGAGGGGACGTCGAACGGGTCGGCGACCCGGCCGTGGCGCGGGTCGATGCCCAGCATCGTCCAGCCGGTGAAGCCGCCGTTGTCGGGCGTGCTCGCCGGGTTCTTGCCGGAGTTGCCGTTCACCAGGTACGGGACGCCGTCGACCTGCGCCGCGGAGAAGGCGCCGACATGACCGGCGACGAACGCCGCGGACTTGTGGCCCTCGGCGCGGAAGTCGGCGAGCCACTGCTCGACCAGGGCGGCCTCCTTGCGGTCGCCGAGCTGGCTGGCCTTGTCCGGCAGCGGGTCCTCGGTCGGGTGGTGCTCGAAGACCACGACACCGCTGACGGAACGGTCGGCGGCCGCGTCGCGCAACTGGTCGTGCAGCATCTGGAGCTGGGCGAAGCCGCCGCCGCGCAGGGTGCCGCTGGAGGAGTCCAGGGTGATGAAGCGGGTGCCCTCGACGTCGAAGACCGACGTCGTGTCACCGAAGGCCGCCGTGAAGTTGGAGGTGTTCCCGGGGCCCATCACCTCGTGGTTGCCCGGCACGTAGTGCCACGGGACGGTGCCCTTGGTGCGGGCGTCGAACTCGTCGAGCAGCGTGCGGGCGAGCGCGAAGTCGGCCGGGGAGCCCTCGTCGACGAGGTCGCCGTTGATGACCAGCAGGTCGGGCTCGGCCTTCGCGATCTCCTCCAGGGTCCGGCGGGCCGCGGCGACCAGCGGGCTGCCGGGGTCACGGGCGACGAACTGCGCGTCGGACATGACGGCGACCCGCAGCGGACGGCCGTCGACGGTGCCGTTGGTCACGACCACCGGGTCCTCGACCCGGGGCCGCACGGGCAGCTCGACGTCGGGCGCGACCTTGACCCGCAGGTCGCTGACGGTGACCGCGCCCTTGTAGGAACGGGCGGCGCTGGTCTCCAGCAGCCGCACCCGCTGGAACGTGAGCGGGTAGGGCGTGCCCACGGGCACCGGGAACTCGACCTTGCGCCAGCCGGTCCAGGTGATGGTGGGGCCGTCCAGGTTCGCCGTCACGCCGGCGCCCGTGCGGTACTGCAGCCGCGGCCACTCGCCGTTGCCGTCACCGTTGATCCACATGGTCACGGCCTGCGGCTGGCCGGGCAGCTGGATCTGCTGCGGCGGCACGGCGTACTGGCCTCGGGTGGCGGTGGACTGGGTGAAGTCGTACGTCAGCTTGAGGCCGGGGGCGCCGTCGTGGCCCTCGGCCGGGGCGACGGAGCCGCCGGGGGCCCGGTCGTTCGCCGAGGTCCAGGAGGCCGCGTCCGACAGGTCCGCGAAGGACTTCTCGGCCAGGCCCACGGTGACCGCGACGTCGGTGGTCATCTTCCCGACCGTCAGGTGCAGGGTGGCGGACGCGCCGTCGGTCAGACCGCGCACGGTGAACGTCGCGTCGTCCGCGGGCGACACCGAGACGACCCCCTCGCCGCCGGTGACCTCGACGTCGGACGCGTCGATCGGGGCGGAGTCGCCGAGCGCGTCGTAACCGGTCACGGTCAGGTGGGCGGTGTCGTCCAGCCCGTCCAGGGCCACCAGGCTGCTGCCTGGGGCGATGCGGACGGCGGGGGCGAGCACGGTCAGCTCCGCGGAACCCGTGGCCCGGTGGCCGGAGGAGGCCTCCACCCGGCCGGTGCCGGAGCGCTTGCCGGTGACGACGGCGGAGCCGTCCCGGCCGGCGCGGACGTCCAGCCGTCCGTCGCCGTGCCACCGCACCCGTCCGGCGGGCACCGGCGCGTACGTCTCGTCGTGGGCGAGCGCCCGCACGGTGCGGTGCAGGCCCGGGAAGACCTTGTCCGAACCGTCGGCGGTGAGCGCGGGCAGCACACGGAAACCGTGGACCTTGCCGGAGCCGGGCGCCGCGAACAGCCCGAGGCCGTTGGCGACCTGGCGCTCCGACCCGTCCGACGGGCTGCTGACCAGGCCCGTGGTGCTCTCGCCCGGCAGCCGGGCGGCCATGGTGGTGGAACCCCCGCCGTCCATGTTCAGGGCGTTGCGCGCGCCGAGGCCCTTCATGAAGGCGCCGAGTTCGTTGAGGTCCATGCCGCGGCTGTCGGTCTGCTTGCCGTCGATGGCGACCAGGTACATGGTGCGGCCGTCGGCGGAGAAGCCGACGCTCGTGCGGGACGTGGCCGTGACGGTGTCGCCGTCGGTGAAGTGCTTGACGGTGCCGTCCGCGACGAGGACCTGGCCGCCGCCCACGGCGACCGCCACGTCGCCGAAGTCGGCGCGCGGCTTGTAGGCGACGGTGACGGCGTCGCCCGGCGCGAGTCCGGCGAGGGCGTCGGCACCGGCCTCACGGCCCAGCAGCACGCTGGTGCCGGCGGGGACCGGGCCGGAGCTGACGGAGGAGTGCACCTCGGTGACCTTGCCGTCGCGCAGCAGCACTTCGGTGACCCGGTCGGCGCCGCTGACCGGCTTGGTGCGCGGGGAGACGCCCCACTGGTCGGTGAAGAGCCCGATGCCGCCGGCTGCCAGGACGGGGGAGTTGACCCCGGACAGCTTCAGGTGCCGGGTGCCGCCGATCGTGACGTCGCCCTCCAGGAACACCTGGGCGAGCCGGCCGAGGCCGTCCGTGCCGATGGCGACCGTCTGGTCGCGGCCCTCGGTGGGCGAGTTGACCAGGCCGTCCGCGCGGGACACCGCGGCGCCGATCGGGGCCTCGGTGTCGTTCATGTCGAAGTAGTCGCCGTTGACGGCGGCCACGGCTCCTGTGCGTGCGGCCTGCTCGGTCACCCGGGACTTCCCGGTGACCGTGCCGGAGGATATGTAGTCGACGCTCAGCCGGTCCTCGGCGAGGTCCGCGACGAGCACCTGCCCCCGGACCCAGCCGCCGGCCTCGAAGCGGTCGAAGCGGGTGAGGTTCAGCCCGGGTGCGACCGGGGTGCGGGTCTCGCGGGTGACGATCGACTCGCCCGGGGTGCTCGGGATGAGCCCACGGCCGGAGCCGCCCGGCTTGGTCGTGCCCGCGGACGCGGACGCGAGCTGTTCGGGCGAGAACGCCTGGGCGGTCGTCATCATCCCGGCGCCGATGCTGAGCGCGGTGGCCAGGGCGAGCGCCGCGGCACCCCGGCGGACCGCGGAACGCGGACCCGGGGCGGCGGGCTGGAGGGGGAACGGCACGTGCTGACTTCTTTCCCTGTTGGGGTGGTGGTCGCCGTTCAGTTGATGTGCCGTCGGTGTCGCATCGCCGTGAAACGGGTGTTGATCCGGAATGCGCAATGTGAACATCCGTCACCACCACCCCGCTGAGCAGCGACGACGCCCGCGACGGCTGGTCGTACCGCGTTGTGCGGCCGGCCCGGTCCCGGCCCTCGTGGTGAGGGCGGTGCGGGTCGTGCGGCCGGTCGCCCCGGACCGCGTGCCGCCGGGGGCCGAGGTTCGCTGCCGGGGCCGGGGCCGGGGCCGGAGCCGGGTCGGGCCGGGGCGGCGTCGGCCACGTGGCCGTGACGGCCGGGGACCTCGGCACGGGCCATGACGGCCGCGTGGTCGCTCCAGGGCCGCCGCTCTTCGCGACGGCCGGAGTGTGGGCGGCGGCGCATGGGCCGCGGCCGAGCCGCCGACCGGGGCGCACTCGGCGGCACCCGGCGTGGGCGGAACCGGAGGAACTGCGCGATGGGAAGCGCGCCTTGGGGCGGGCGCCGTACGGGCGGCGGTCCCGGCTGCTCGTCGCGCCCGCCGGGTCAGCCCGCGGGGGTGAGGTACGTCCAGTTCTCGACGAGCCGGAAGCCCAGGGACTCGTACAGGGGGCGGGACATGGGGGAGTTCTGCGTGAACGCGTGGCGGGCGCCCGCGGCGACGGCGTCCCGGAGGCGGGCCGTGACGAGTGCGCGGTAGTGGCCGTTGCCCCGGTGCCGGGGCGGTACGGAGCCGTTGAACAGGCCCACGTGGTCGCCGACCATGACGTTGAACCCGGTCGCGACGGCCTCGCCGTCCACGTCGAGGGTGAAGGCGGTCATGTCGGGCGCGTCGAGCAGCGCGGGCAGGGCGAACGCGTCCGCGATCTCCCCGGGCATGCCGAAGCCCGCCGCGAGGGCGGCGGAGTACCGTGCGGCCTCCGCTCCGGTGAGCTTGGCGACGGTGCCGCCCGTGGAGGCCGCCGCGGGCGGTTCCGGCAGCGAGGCGGCGTCCCACGCCAGCAGCGGCAGTGTGGTGGTGGCGGTGAGGCCGTAGCGGGCCGCCAGCGCCGTCAGCTCAGGACCGGCCTCGCCGCGGGCCTGGAGTTGCTCCAGGGCAGGCCGGCCGCCGACAGCTCCTCGGCGAGCTCCGCCGTCGCCCGCGGGTCCTGTCCGTGACCGGCGTACACCGCGTTGAGCACGGCGACGGGCAGGCCCGTGCACACCAGACGCCCGCCGTGCGGGCCCTGCCGCGTGAACGCGCCGGGCAGGAGGTCCGTCAGCCGCTCCATGGCCCCGTAGAGGGCGTCCACCGCGGCATTGCTGATCGTTTCGGTCACGTTGCGGAGGATACCCGGGACGTCCGCCGGCCCACGCCGCCGCCCACGCCTCGGACCTGCGCTTTCGCGGTGGACGTCACAGCCGGTGCGGTCGTCCCGGTCTTCCTCACGGGTGCCGGCGAGGGCGTGCGGGCGCCGCGGCAAAGGGAAGGAGCAGGGTAATTGACGAGTCAATCATATGCTGATGATCTTCGCGCAGGGGTCCGTGGTGGAGGGCTGCGGTGGAGCGTCATGCATCACCGTCTTGACAGGTTACGGAGCCCTGGGCCATGCTCGTCACCAGTCAAAGCGGTGACGATTTGTGGAACTGGGAGAACGTGATGGAACTGAAGCTCGAGGTTGTGGTGCTGCCCGTGTCCGACGTGGACCGGGCGAAGGACTTCTACGCGGCGCTGGGCTTCCGGCTGGACGTCGACTACGTCGGTGACGACGGCTTCCGCGTCGTCCACTTCACGCCGGACGGCTCCGGGGCCTCGATCCTGTTCGGCGACGGCGTCACCACCGCCGCCCCGGGCTCCGTGCAGGGCCTCCACCTGATCGTCGAGGACATCGTGGCGGCCCGCGCCGAGCTGGCGGCCCGCGGCGTCGACATCAGCGAGGTCTTCCACGACGCGGGCGGCGTCTTCCACCACGCCGGTGAGACCGCCCGGGTCGCCGGGCCGCACCCCGCGCGCGCCAGCTACGGCTCCTTCGCGACCTTCGCCGACCCGGACGGCAACGGCTGGGCGCTCCAGGAGGTCACGGACCGCCTGCCGGGACGCTGACCACGCCCTCCCCTCCCTCGACCGACCCTCCCCCCGAGCCCCCGCGGTGCCGCGGATCCCCCCTCCGCGGCACCGCGGGCCCCTGAACGAACTCCCTCCGTCCCCTTTGGAAGCAGGCTATGAAGACCGACGAAACGACGGGTCAAGCAACGAGCGGTACGTCCCGTGCCTACGACGTCGTCGTCATCGGCGGCGGACCCGTCGGCGAGAACGTCGCCGACCGGACCAGCGCCGCCGGACTGGCCACTGTGCTGGTGGAGGGCGAACTGCTGGGCGGCGAGTGCTCGTTCTGGGCGTGCGAACCCAGCAAGGCGCTGCTGCGGCCCGTGGTGGCACGGGCCGAGGCCCGCCGCATACCCGGTCTCAGGGGCGCGGTCGGCGGCCCGCTGGACGTGGCCGAGGTACTCGCCCACCGCGACCGGCTCTCCGCCCACTGGAAGGACGACGACCAGGTCGACTGGCTGGACTCCGTCGCGGTCGACCTGGTGCGCGGCCACGGCCGGCTGGACGGCCCCCGGCAGGTGGTGGTGGACACGCCGGACGGCGGGACGGTCCGCCTGTCCGCGCGGCACGCCGTCGTCGTCGCCACCGGGACGACGACCCGGCTCCCGGATCTGCCGGGGCTCGCCGAGGTCCGGCCGTGGACCAACCGCGAGGCCACCAGTGCCCGCGAGGCCCCCGGCCGCCTGGTGGTGGTCGGGGGCGGGGTCGTCGGCGTCGAGATGGCCACCGCATGGCGGGCGCTCGGTTCCGAGGTCACCCTGCTGGTCCGGGGGAGCGGCGGACTCCTCCCGCGCATGGAGCCGTTCGCCGGGGAGATGGTGGCCGACTCCCTACGCGAGGCCGGTGTGGACGTACGGCTCGGCGCCTCCGTGACGGCCGTCGCCCGCGAGGGCGGCCCGGACGGCCCGGTACGCGTCACGCTGGCGGACGGCGGGTCGGTCGTCGCCGACGAGGTGCTGTTCGCGACCGGACGCGCCCCCCGTACCGCGGACCTCGGCCTGGAGACGGTCGGCCTGACCCCCGGCGGCTGGCTGACCGTGGACGACACCTTCCGGGTGACGGCCGTCGCCGAGGGCTGGCTGTACGCGGCGGGCGACGTCAACCACCGCGCCCTGATGACGCACCAGGGGAAGTACCAGGCCCGCATCGCGGGAGCGGTGATCGGAGCACGGGCCAAGGGCGAGCCCGTGGACGACCGCAAGTGGGGTGCGCACGTCGCCACGGCCGACACCGAGGCCGTGCCGCAGGTCGTCTTCACCGACCCCGAGGTCGCCTCCGTGGGCCTGACGACCCGTGAGGCGCAGGCCGCGGGGCGCCGCGTGGACGTCGTCGACTACGACATCGGGCGCCTCGCCGGTGCCGTGCAGTACGTCGAGGACTACCGGGGCAAGGCCCGCGTCCTGATCGACCCGGACCGCGGCACGGTCGTCGGCGTCACCTTCGCCGGCCCCGGGGTGCAGGAACTGCTCTACTCGGCGACCGTCGCCGTCACCGGTGAGATCCCGGTGGACCGGCTCTGGCACGCCGTCCCCGCCTTCCCGACGATCAGCGAGGTCTGGCTGCGCGTCCTGGAGACCTACCGGGACATGCGGAAGGCCTGACACCGCGGCACACGGCGAGGACCCGCCTCCCCTCGGGGGAGGCGGGTCCTCGTGACCGGGGGTCAGCGGTGGTGGCGGGCGACGGTGCGGAGCACCGCGCCGGCCATGGCCTGCTCACCGAGGGCGTTGGGGTGCGCCGGCGCCGCGGGGGTCGCGGGGGCGAGGGACTCGATCCAGCGCGTGCCCGTCGGCGCGCACATGTCGTGCCCGACCGTCGGGGTGTAGGTGTCGACGTAGGTCGCGCCCCCCTTGCGGGCCTGGGCGGCCAGCATGGCGTTGAGCGTCTTCTCCGTGTCGCGCAGGTAGGAGAAGTCACCGGCCGCGAAGGGCACCGAGGCGCTGGTGCAGGCCGATCCGTCGTCCGGGAACAGGTCCGGGTAGCCGACCACCACGACGCGCGCGTGGGGCGAGCGCCGGTGGATGTCGCGGATGACGGTGGCGACCTTGGGGGCGGTCTGCGCGACGCGCTCCGCGAGCTGGTCGTGGCCGCCGCCGGTGAAGTGGGCGCGGCAGGGGGCCCCGGCGGGGTCGGAGGCCGTCACACCGGCGCAGGTCGCGATGACGGCGCTGAAGCCGATGTCGTTGCCGCCGATGCTGAGCGTGACCAGGTCCGTGCCGCGGCCGAGGGCGTCGAGCTGCGCCGGGGCGCTGCCCTGCGGCGCGGTCATCTCCGCGGTCGTCGCCCCCGAGCAGCTGACGTCGGTGAGGCGGGCGTGCGTGCGCGCCGCCACGAGCGAGGGGTAGTTGTGGCTCGACCGCAGGCAGGCCGCGTCCACCTGGTCGGGGATCAGCGGGCCGGACGCGTAGGAGTCGCCGAGCGCGACGTGGTCCCGGCCCGGGTGACCGGCCTGCGAGGCGCCGGCGGTTCCGGCTCCGAGGCCCAGCAGCGTCACCATGCCCGTCAGGGCGGCAGCACCGAGTGCGGCCCGGCGACGGGTGCCGGGCCGGTTCAGTGTTCTCTTCATCTGTGTCCGTTCGTCGTGTTTCCGAGCCGTCCCGGGCCGCCGGGCGAGGCGGCCCCCGGCTGCGCGGAGGTCCCCGCGGCGGCGTACGCACCCCGGTCGCAAGGTAATTGCTGCGCCAAGCAAGTAGATCATCGTCCCGCGCCGGGGCGCAAATGCCGGGGCCCGGCGTGGCGCCCGGCGAGAGGGCCGGGAGCGGCGGGTCACCCCCGGCCGGGCGCCTCCGCGTTCTGCCACACCGTCAGGTCGACCGTGGCGTAGTAACTGCCGCCGTCCTCGGGGGAGTAGCCCCGGTCCGTGACGAGCGCGATGTGCCCGGAGGCGGTGACCACGCAGATCCGGCTGCCCCTGACCGCGTTCTCCCGTGAGATCTCGTGGGAGTACCGGGTCGCCGAGCGGCAGGTGGCGAGCGACCCCGCCTCGCCGCTGGTGAGCAGGACCAGGGTGTTGGCCTCGGGGGTGGCGAAGCCCCAGCTTCGCGTGATCGCGTCGGTGAAGTACCCGAAGTCCCCTTCGTAGTGGGCGCCGGACTTCACCCGGTACGGCTTCGGCGGCAGTTCGGAGAGGGGGATGGCGTAGCCGTCCGCCAGGGCGACGGCCTCGTACGAGCGCGAGGGCGGTTCGGCCGCCGGTGCGGCCTTCCCGTCCCCGCCCGGCACGGTGTGCGGCGAGGAGCCGCGGTCCGGTGATCCGGCCCCGCCCGGCTGGCCCGACCGGTCCGTGGTTCCGCCGTACAGGAGGAGCGCGGTGCACACCGCCGCCAGACCCGCGAGGACGGCCACGGTCACGGTCACGGTCACGGCCACGGCCACGGTCACGGCCACGGCAGGCCCGCGCGTCCGGGCCGGGGCGGGGGAGCGCGGTGGGGCGGGCAGGGTGGTGCGGCGGCCGATGCCCGCGACGACGGGCGGCGGGAGCCATCCCCCGGGGCCGCGCGCGTCCGTCACGTCCTTGGCCGACGGAGAGCGGCGAACGGCGAGGGCGGTCGCGGGCACGGGACGCCGCCCGGGTGAGGACCGTTCGACGTGCGGGGGACCCGGACCGCGCGCACCCTGGACGATGGGCGCAGGGGGACGTCGCCCCGGCCCGTTCCCGCGGCGCGGCATCCCGGAGCGACGGACCCGAGGAGCGCTGATGGCACGCACGGTCGACGCGGTCGTCGTCGGTTCCGGTGTGAACGGCCTGGTCGCCGCCACCGAGCTGGCCAAGGCCGGCTGGTCGGTGGCCCTGCTGGAACAGGGCGACCGGCTGGGCGGCTTCATCGCCACAGAGGAACGGACCCTCCCCGGCTACCTGCACGACACCTACGCCTCGTGGCACCCGCTGTTCGTGTCGGGAGGGGCCTACGCCGCCCTCGGCGAGGACCTGCACCGGCACGGCCTGGAGTACCGCAACGGCGACGGATTCGTCTTTGGCACCGTCACCGACGACGGGCGCGTGCTCCTCGCCCACCGCGACCCGGCCGTCACGGCGGAGGCCTTCGCGCACGCCGAGGACAGGGCCGCCTACCTGGCCATGCTCGGGCGGTTCCTCGACAACGCCGACGCCATCGGCGGCCTGCTGAGCGGCGAGCCCCGCTCGCCGCGGACACTGCGGCACATCGCGAGACTGCTGCGCCGCGAGCGGTTCACCGGCACCGAGGCCTGGCTGCGCTCCGCGCTCACCAGCGGACGCTCCTACTGCCGAGAGACGTTCCGTGGTGACGAGGCGGACGTGCTGTGGGTGCCCTGGCTGCTCCACACGGGCCTGTCCCCGGACCACGCGGGGGGCGGACTGCTGCTGCCGGTGATCGCCGCCTCCCTGCACGGCTTCGGCCTGCCCGTCGTGGCCGGTGGCGCCCGCAACTTCGTCCGCGCCTTCGAGACCCTCCTCGGCGAACTCCACGTGGACGTCCGCACCGGGCACCCGGTGGAGCGGCTGCTCGTCACCGACGGCAGGGTCACCGGAGTGGTCAGCGGCGGTGAGCCCCTCCACGCCCGCCACGCGGTCCTCGCCTCGGTCACACCGACCGCCCTGTACGGGGAACTCCTGCCGCCGGACGCCCCGGTGCCCGCCGCGGTCCGCGACCAGGCCAGGCGCTACCGCTACGGCCGCGCCGCGATGCAGCTCCACGTCGCCCTCTCCGCCCCGCCCGGCTGGAGCGACGACCGGCTGGCCGGCCTCCCGCTGTTCCACCTCAGCGACGGCTCGCCGAGCACCGGGATCGCCTGCGCGGAGGCCGAGGCGGGTCTGCTGCCGCGCCGGCCCACGGTGGTCGTCGGCCAGCAGCACGTCCTCGACCCCTCACGCGTGCCGGAGGGAGCCGCCTCCCTGTGGATCCAGCTCCAGGAACTGCCCTTCGCGCCGGCCGGCGACGCCGCCGGCGAACTCGGCACCGCGGGGGGCTGGACGAGGGAACTGACGGAGGGCTACGTCGAACGGGTCCTGGCCCGGGTGGCCCGCCACGCCCCCGACCTGCCCGGCAAGGTGCTCGACTGGGACGCCGTCACCCCGGCCGACCTGCTCGCCCACAACCCCAACGCGGTGGCCGGCGACCCCTACGGAGGCTCCGCCGAACTCGACCAGAGCCTGCTGTGGCGCCCGCTGCCCGGTGCCCCCCGGCACGCCACACCCCTCCCGGGGCTGTGGCACATCGGCGCCTCCACCCACCCCGGGCCCGGCCTCGGCGGCGGCTCGGGACACCTCGCCGCGCAGCAGCTCATCCGGCGTACCCGGCGCCGCGGCCGCCGCTGACCGGACCCGCACCGGGCACGCACAGCGGCACGCACCGTGCACCGCGCCGGGGGATTGTGCGCCGGGCGGCCACGTGGTCCCCTGGCTGCCGCAGGGGGACACGTACGTCAGGAGGGGGCGCGAGATGCGGGCCTGCGATCCCGTACCGCTCGGATGCACACCGCTGCGGGTCAGCAGGCTCGGGCTGGGACTGGCCTCACTGGGCGGGCTCTTCTCACCCGTGCCGGCCGCGCAGGCCGCGGCCGTCCTGGACCGGGCCTGGGAACTCGGCATCCGGCTCTACGACACCGCACCCGTCTACGGCTACGGGCGCTCCGAGACCCGCACCGGTGCGGCGCTCTCCGCCCGTTCCCGCGACGCCTTCGTGCTGTGCACCAAGGTCGGCCGGCTCATCGAACCGGGAGGCCCCGACACCCAGCCGATCTGGGCCGATCCACCACCGGGCGTCGGGCCGCGCCTGGACTACTCGTACGCCGGGGTGCTGCGCAGCGTCGAGGAGAGCCTGGCCCGGCTCGGCCTCGACCGGATCGACGTGCTCCATGTCCACGACCCCGACGAGGACTTCACGGCCGCCGTGGGCGACGCCTACCGGGCGCTGGCCGACCTGCGCGCGGCGGGCGCCGTCGGGGCGGTGTCCATCGGGGTCAACCACGCCCCCGTAGCCGTGGACTTCCTGCGCCGCGCGGCCGACCCCGGACCGGACTGCGTACTGCTCGCCGGCCGCTACAACCTGCTGGACCAGTCGGGCCTGGACGAGTTGCTGCCGCTGTGCGCCGAACGCGGGACCGCCGTCATGGCCGCCGGGGTGTACCAGTCGGGGCTGCTCGCGGACCCGAGGCCCGGCGCCCCCCACGGGTACACCACGGTGCCCGCGGGACTCGCCGGGCGGGTGGCGGCGTGGCGGGAGGTGTGCCGGGATTTCGGCGTGCCGCTGCTTGCCGCGGCCGTGCGCTTCCCGCTGGGGCACCCGTCGGTCGCGAGCGTGGTGGTCGGCGCGCGTTCGCCGGAGGAAGTCGCGCAGAACGTCGCGTACTTCGACCACCCGGTGCCGGGGGAGTTCTGGCACGCCGTCAAGGCCGCCGGGCTGCTTCCGGAGCACGTGCCCACCCCCTGACCGCCCCGCCGGCCGCCGCCCGTCCGGCTCTTCCGAGCCGGACGGGCGGCGAAGCGGCCGGTCAGGAGGCGGAGTCGTCGCCCTCGGCCGGCTCCTCGGGGACGAGCAGCACCGCGATGCGGCTGGCGTGGGCGACGGCGTCGCTGACGCGGGGGTTGAAGAAGGCCGCGACCGAGCCGCGGTGGTGCGGGCTGAGGACGAGGAGGTCCGCCGTGAACTGCTCCGCCGCGCCGGAGATGGCGGCGGCGACCTCCTGCGTGGTCACGTCACGGACGACCTCGCCGTCGGCCTCCTCCACTCCCATGCCGCGGAGCGTGGCGACGGCCTCGTCGACGACGGCGCCGGCGTCGGAGTCCTCCTCCAGGTTCATGACGGTGTCGAAGGCGACCGTCGAGGCGAGCACGTGGACGACGTGCACGGCGGCGCCGGTCAGCCGGGCCATGTCCCCGGCCGTGCGCAGGGCGGCCCGGCTGGAGGGGTTGGAGTCGACGGCGACCAGGATGCGCTGGTACATGGAAACCTTTTCTCTTCTTCCGGGGGCTGAACAGGGTTGGCGGACCCAGTAGAGGCCCGCTCCGGTGGGACTTCCCTGACCAGCGGTGTTGTACGGCGTGAATATTCCGTTCACAGTCTGCGCCGACCACGAGGGCCGTCCGAGGCCGGGGGGGGTGCCGCACCGGCCCGGGCGCTGCCGTACCCTGCGCCCCGTCAGCCCGGCAGCTTCGCGGCGAGCACACCGACCGGCGTGATGACGGGCGGCACGGCGAACAGTTCGTCGCCGAGCGCCTCGATGCGCTGCCGGACCTTGCCGCGCAGGTGCGTCTCGCGGTCCTCCTCGGTCTCGAACGCGTCGAAGATACGGAAGGCGGACGGCCCCAGGCGGAAGGCGAACCACGCCAGCGTCCCCGGTTCCGCGTCGACCAGCGCATTGGCGTCGACGAGGAAGTGGGCGACGTCGTCCTCCCTTCCCGGCCGGGCCTCGAACTCCACGAAGAATCCGTACGCGGGCATGACGGTGCTCCAGATCGCAGGAGGGGACGGCCGCGCGGGCGGCCTGGTGGGGGCGACGCTACCCGGCCCCGCCGGCGTGTTCCGCGAAGCCCGCACGGCATTTCGCGGCCTGTTCCGGGTGTCCCGGGCCTGCCGGACCGGGCTGTGGTCCGGCTACGCTCGAGCGGTGAAGAGCGAGCGTCACGACGCGTCCGGCCCCGGCCGGCGCCGGCCGGGTCAGGCGGCCGCCCTCACCGCGTTGCTGGTGGTGGCGGCGCTGGTGGTGATGGGCGTGCTCACGCTGCTGCTCCGGCCCTTCGGCCTGCTGCCCGACGTGAGCCTGCTGACAGTCGGGACGGCCCTGATCGCCGGCGGCGGTGTCGTCGGTTCCGGCAACGAGCGCCCCCGCCGCTGGGGGCCGGCCGCCGCGGCCTGCACCGGCGTCCTGGTGGCGACGGGAGCGCTCGGTCTCACGGTGGCCTTGCTGCTGGCCCCCTCCGCCGAGGACCTCGGTCTGCACCTCGGCATCGTCGTGGGATTCCCGCCCGCCGCAGCGGTGTTCACGTGGGTGGGCAACCGGAGCAACCCGCCCGCCCCTCCCGCCGCGACCGGGGCCGACGCCTGACGGAACCCGTTGCCGGACCGGCACGTCACATCGGCGGGTCCGAGGGGACCCGTCGCACGGGGAGGCGTCATGAGACCGTTCGTGCTGATGGGCGTCGTCTGCCTGTTCCTGGGCACCGTCGGATGCGGTGGCCGGACGGTGGCGGGGAGGGACGACGGCGGTGCGGCCGCCGCGCGCATGCGCGAGGTCGCCGAGGCGTGGAAGGGCTCGGCGGCGGCCCGGTCGTGGCGGGAGGGCTTCTTCCCGCTGGAGGACGTGGTCCGGCTGCCGGACGGCGCGTTCCGTACCGACGCCGACAAGCAGGCGTACCTGACGCGGAACTTCGAGCATCGCGGGCCGCTGCCGCGCGGCGCGCGGGAGGGGCGCATCCGCTGGGCGGACGGGACGTCGACTCCCGTCACGGCGATGACCGCACGGGAGGCCTACGACCGGTTCGACGAGGGGCCGGCGGGCCGCGAGGACCCGCTGACCGTCACCAAGGCCACCTTCGGGGAGATGACCCTGCTCACCAGCCGCGGTGCGGCGCGCGTCCCCGCCTGGCACTTCACGCTCGACGGCTACGACAGCCCGCTGGTGCGCGCCGCGATCGGTCCCGCGACGCTGCCGCGGGCGCCGATCGCCACCCTCTCCGAGGCCACCGATCCCGGGATGCCCCTGCACGGGCTGCGCGAGGTCGCGGGGGACGGCCGGAGCGTCACCGTCGAGGTGGGGCACGGCGCCTGCGACGACGGTCCCGCCGTGGAGGTGCTGGAGACCCGTGACAGCGTGGTGCTGCACGGCGCGATCCGCGGCGCCGAGGACGGCCTGTGCACCAAGCAACTGGTCATCGAGCCGGTCACGGTCCGCCTCGACCGGCCGCTCGGCGGGCGGATCCTGCTCGACGCCTTCACCGGAGCGCCCGTGGCGCTCGTCGGCGCCGGGCGGTAGGCGCCCCGCTCCGGGCCCGCGCACCCCGTACGACGACGGCCGCCGCGCCCCGAAGGGCGCGGCGGCCGTGGCGTGTACTCCGGTGCCGTCAGGCGGCGCTCCTGCGCCGTACGACGACGATGACCACGGCGCCCAGACCGAGGGCCAGCAGGCCGGCGCTGCCGAGGAGCAGTGCGCCGCCGGCGCCGGTGAAGGCGAGGCCGCCGTCGGAGTCACCGCCGGTGGACGAGCCGCCGCCGTCGGAGGTGCCGCCGGAGCCCGGCGCGTCGTCGTCCGACGCGCTGGGGCTCGGCGTGGCCGACGGGCCGCCGGAGGAGCCCTGCGAACCGTCGCCACCGCCGGTGGCGTTCAGGACGATCCACGCCGTGTTGTTGGAGTCCTCGGTCTCGGCCGGGTCGTTCCACCTGGGGAGGGAGACCTTGCCCTTGGCGTTCTTGACGACCTTGTCGATGCGCAGCTCGAACGGGAAGCTCAGCTTCGCGTCCTCCAGCAGCGGGGTCCCCACCCAGCACAGGTAACCCTTGACGCCCTCTTCGATGGTGGTCAGGTTGCAGCTCTCGGGAGCCTTGGTCACCTTCGCGCCCTCGGGGACGGCGACGGTGAAGCCGATCGGCTCACCACCGCTGCGCAGCGCGCTGATCCAGCCCGGTCCGTCGTTGCGGAAGCCGATCTCGGCCTTCACCGTGTCGCCGGCCCTGCCCTGGGCGGAGGCGCCGGTCAGCACCAGGTCGTAGGTGTTGCCGCTGGGCAGGTCGAGATCGGCGTACCGCGTGTAGTCACCCGCGGAGGCGCCGGGGAGTTCCTCGAGGGTCAGCGGCGCGCCGGTACCCGGCGTGTAGCCGTCGTTCTTCAGCAGTGCCTCGGCCTTCTTCGCGCCGACCGCGGAGAACCCGTAGCTGAAGCCGTCCCTGAGGGCGAACGCAGCCGTCTTCACCTTCAGCGGTTCGGTCAGGGTGTAGGCGGTGCCCGTCTTGTACGTGCCGGGGAAGGTGCAGATGGCGTCGGTGCCCTGGTACAGCAGCGACCCCTCGGTGGTGTGCTTGTAGGCGCAGTTGCCGTAGCTGTCGGGGAAGCTCAGCCCGCGCGAGCCGTGGAAGTGCAGCACGGTGCCGTCGGCCGCCATGCCTCCGACGTTGCGGAAGCCGACCGGCGCCTCGTAGGTGTCGCCCGCGGCGAAGCCCTTGGGCTCGGAGAGTTTGCGACCCAGCAGCTCGGGGCCGCCGACCAGCACGTCGATGGTGAGGGGCGCGAAGTCGACGCCCTCGCCCTCGCCGGTGACCTTGATCGTGCCGAAGTCCCCGGCCGCGCTGTCGGCGTCGATGTCGAGGCGGATGCCGCCGATGCGGTTGTAGGCCTCCCCGGCGTTGATTTCGTTGCGTTCGCAGACGGCGGTCAGGCCGGTCGGGTCGCACGGCAGCTTCACGGCGGCGACGCCCTCGAGGCCGGTGGCGTCGATCTTGATGGTGTACGGGCCCTGGTGGACGACGGGGACCACCCCGTCGTCGTCCGGCTCGTCGCTGCCGGGCGCGGCGAGGCGCAGGACGACCTGCGGCTGGCTCGGATCGTCGTCGTCGCCCTGGAGCGACAGGTCCACGTGGCTCTCGCCGGTGATCGTGACCGGCAGTGGGGCGCCGTCGTCGGCGAGGGCGGGTGCGGCGGAGCCGAACCCCGCGGCCAGGGCGACGGCCGCCACGAGACCGATCGCTGTCCGTGAGACGGATCTGCGGACGGGACGTCTCATCAATGTTTCCTTGTCGGGTGTCGAAGGCCGGATGTCGAAGTCTGAGGGGTGCGCCGCTTCGGGCTCACGCCCTTCAGACCTCCCGGGCACGCGCACCGTTGTGCACAGGAAGATCACAGAGCGATCACAGATGGGGCTGCCGTGACGTGAGGGATCCGGGTACATCGGCACCTGGGCCAAATAAGCCGGTCAAATGCATGTTTTACGGTTTCCGGGCGGCGGAATAGTTGCCTCGGCATACGGGGTTGCACTGCGCGTACACCGCACACGTGACCACCACCACGGTCCCGACCGCTGCCCGGAGGCCCCACCCCATGACATCCACGACGACCGACCTGCCCGCCCGGAGAGCCAGTGGGGCGGTCGTCCCGGTACTCGCCTTCGCGGGCATCGTTGTCGCGGTCATGCAGACCCTGCTCGTCCCGGTCATCAAGGACCTGCCGCAGCTGCTGGACACCGCCCCGAGCAACGCGACCTGGGTGCTGACCTCCACCCTGCTCTCGGGGGCCGTCGCCACGCCGATCATGGGCCGCCTCGGCGACCTCTACGGCAAGCGCCGGATGCTGATCGGCAGCCTCTCGGTCATGGTCGTCGGCGCTCTGATCAGCGCCGTCACCAGCCAGCTGCTCACCATGATCGTGGGCCGTACGCTGCAGGGCTTCGCCATGGGCGCCATCCCGCTCGGCATCGGGCTGATGCGCGACATGCTGCCGCGCGAGCGGCTCGGCTCGGCCATGGCCCTGATGAGCTCCTCCATCGGCGTCGGCGGCGGCCTCGCGCTGCCCGGCGCGGCGCTGATCGCGCAGCACGCGAACTGGCACGCGCTCTTCTACGCCGCGGCCGCCCTCGGCGTGCTCGCCATCGTCCTCGCGCTGACCGTCGTGCCGGAGTCCCCGATGCGCGCCAAGGGCTCGTTCGACCTGCCCGGCGCGCTCGGCCTGTCGACCGGCCTGGTCCTGTTCCTGCTGCCGATCACCAAGGGCAGCGACTGGGGCTGGACGTCCGGCACCACCCTCGGTCTCTTCGGCGCCTCCGCCGTCGTCCTGCTGCTGTGGGGCCTGATGGAACTGCGGGTGAAGGCCCCGCTGGTCGACCTGCGCACCACCGCCCGCCGCGAGGTGCTGCTCACCAACCTGGCCTCGATCATGGTCGGCGTCAGCTTCTACGTCGTCTCGCTCGTCCTGCCGCAGCTGCTCCAGCTGCCCGCGGCCACCGGCTACGGCCTCGGTCAGTCCATGCTGGTCGCCGGTCTGGCCGTGGCCCCCCTGGGCCTGACGATGATGTTCACCGCGCCGGTCTACGCCCGGCTGTCCGCCCGCTACGGCCCGAAGACCACGCTGATCATCGGCCTGCTGGTGATCGGCGCCGGCTACGGCGGCGGCCTCGGCCTGATGGACGCCGTCTGGCAGACGGTCCTCACCTCGGTGATCCTCGGCGCCGGCATCGGCCTTGCCTACTCCTCGCTGCCCGCGCTCATCATCGGCGCGGTGCCGGCCTCCGAGACGGGCGCGGCCAACGGCCTGAACACCCTCATGCGGTCCGTGGGCACCTCGGTGTCCAGCGCCGTGATCGGCATGGTGCTGGCCAACAGCGCCCAGCACGTGAACGGCGTCGCCCTGCCGACCATGCACGGCTTCCGCCTCTCGTTCCTCATCGCCACCGGCGCCGTCCTCGTCGGCCTGCTCCTCGCCCTCGGCCTGCCCGGCCGGCGGACCGGTCTGCAGCTGCGGGCCGCCGGCGGCGAGGCGGCTGCGGGCCCGGCGCCCGCCGAGCAGGTCCTGCGCGGCTTCCGCGGCCGGGTGGTGGGCGCCGAGGGCGCTCCCGTCGCCCGCGCGAAGGTCACCCTGATCGACCGCCGCGGCCGGCAGGCCGGCGCGACGCTCACCGCCGAGGACGGCAGCTACGCGCTCGCCGTGCCGGCCGGGGGCCCGTACGTGGTGGCCGCCCTCGCGGCCGGGCACGGCCCCCTCGCCTCGGCCGCCACGCACACGGGCGACGAGCGTCTGGTCGACCTCGACCTCGCGCTGCCCGTGGAGACCGTCACGGCCTGACCGGCCCACCGGCCCACCGGCCGGGCCCCGGACCGCCGGCGCGCGGGCCGGGGCCCGGGGCCACCGGGGCCCTCGCGGTGCCGGCCCTCCCCGTCAGCCCGCCGTCAGCTCCTCCCGGTCAGCCGCGACCCGGCCGGCGTACGCCGGTACAGCACCGTCCGTCCCGCGCGGGAACGGGTCACGAGACCGGCCCGGTGCAGCACGCCCAGGTGGTACGAGACCGTGGCGGCGCTCAGGAAGTGGCGCGCCGCGAGCTGCGTGGTGGACGCCGGCCGTGCCAGCGCCCCGAGCAGCCCTGCACGGGTGGGGCCGAGCAGCCGGGCCAGCTCGGCGGACGGCGGCACCGGCGCGGCCGGACGGTCCCGTACCGGGTAGGCAACCATCGGCGGCCGCCGTCCGCCGGGCACCGGGTCGACGATCACCCCTGGCCCGGCCGCCACCAGCGACGGCACCACGATCACCAGCGGAACGGCGACCTCCACCGTGAAGCGGCTGTCGACGCGCAGCGTGCCGCCGGCCCAGCCGATGCCGGGGTGCAAGGAGTTGAACAGCCCCGCGGCGCCGTGCCGGGCCAGCAGCCCCGCGCACCGGTCGACCTCCGCGTCGAGGGCGGCCTTCGCGTCGGGCCAGTGCGGGGCGAAGGCCAGCTCCCAGTACCGGCCCAGCTCCTGCGCGACCTGCCGGGCGACGTGCCCGCCGCCGCGCGCCATGGCGCGCCGCACCCCGGGCGGCAGCTCCGCCCCGGCCAGCCCGTTGCGGGGACGGCCGTGGCGCAACGCCGCCAGCTCGCCGAGGACACGGTCGGGCGGCGTGGCCCGCACCCGGTCCAGCTCCTCCTCGACCGTGGGCGAGGGGCCGGACGGATGCGGGCTGAGGAAGTCCGGTACGTAGCCGCCCCCGTCGAGGGCCAGCTCCGACAGCAGCGGCAGCCGGGCCCGGCGCAGCACCCGGCGTGCGCGGGCCACCCACGGATCGGCCTCCGGGGCCGGGCGCACGCCCCACGGCAGCAGCGTCGCCGCGACCTCGTGCAGCGGCGAGACCGCGAAGTGGGACCGGGCCAACCCGGCGGCGTCCACGGTCAGTTCGATCATCCTGTACCCCGCCGCCCCTCACCCCTGGTGCTTTCGAACGTGCTCGAATCGTGGCACGGACCCTCGCCGTCGCGAGTCCCCTTGGCGCAGTCTGATGCCCGACGGACGGCAGGGGACACCGAGATCACCGGAAGGCGGGGGTGCGTGCGATGCGGGCGATGCGCGGGGCCGGAACGGCACGGGGGGCGCGGAGGTCCGGAGCACGGGCCGCGGTGGCACTGGCCGCCGCCGGCCTGCTGATGGTGTTGGGGACCTGCACGTCGTCGGCCCAGGGCCGGGGCGACGCGGGGCCGCCCGGGGGGAGCGGGGGGCTCTCCGGCGCCGCGGCCTGCCCCGGCCTGGAGGGCTTCAGCTGCGCCACGCTGACGGTGCCGCTGGACCACAGCGGCGAAGCGCGGGGCCGGCTGGGACTGAAGGTCGCCATGGCGGACAACGCGGACGCCCCCAAGGGCGTCCTGCTGTTCCTCACGGGTGGTCCCGGGCAGCCGGGCGTCCCCTTCGTGGAGCGGATGGCCGACGCCCTCGGACCGGTGCTCGAGGACTACCGGCTCGTCATGATCGACCAGCGCGGCACCGGCGGCAACGCCCTGCAATGCCCGGGACTGCAGGAGCAGATGGGGGCGTCCGACCTCACACCGCCCACCGCGGACGCGGTACGGGACTGCGCCGCGGCCGTGGGCTCCGACCGCCGCTTCTACAGCACCGGCGACACGGTCGCCGACCTCGAACTGCTCCGCCGCGCGCTGGGCGTGCGGAAGATGACCCTCGACGGGGTCTCGTACGGCACCTACACCGCCGAGCGGTACGCCCTCGCGCACCCGGGGCGCGTGGCCCGCATGGTGCTGGACTCCGTGGTGCCGCAGACCGGTTACGACCCGATGGACCTCGCCGCCATGCGGGCCGTGCCGCGGGTGCTGACGGCGGCGTGCGAGAGCATCGGCTGCACCACCGACCCCGCGGCCGACCTCGCCGAGGTCGTGGACACCTACGGCAACGGCGTCGACGTGCTGGACGCCCTGACCACCTGGGAGTTCGTCGACCCGGACTACGCGGAGATGATCGACGCCCTCCACCAGGCCGCCGAGGGGGACCCCGGGCTGCTGAACGGCCTCATCCAGGGCGTACGGCAGGGGAGCGCGGCGAGCGCGGAGGAACTCAGCCAGGGACTCCACGCCTCGACGCTGTGCCTGGACGGCCGCTATCCCTGGGGCCGTTCGGACGCCCCGGTCGCCGGCCGCCGGGCCGCGCTGGAGAAGGCGGGCGCGGAACTCGCCCCGGCCGACCACGGCCCGTTCGACGCCGCCACGGCGACCGGCCTCGGGTCGATGCTCAGCTGCCTCGACTGGCCCCGCACCCCGGCCCCGTCCCTGCCTGCCGCCCACCGCCGCCTCCCCGGCGTCCCGGTGCTGCTGCTCGGTGGCGACCGGGACCTGTCGACGCCCCTGGAATGGCTCCACGACCAGAAGGAGCTGACCCCGCGGGCCCAGGTGGTCGTGGTCCGCGGCGCCGCGCACTCCGTCCAGAGCCGCGCCGCGAGCGACGAGGGCCGCCGCGCCGTGCACCGCTTCCTCCTCGGGCGCTGACACCCGCCCGGGCCGCCCCGGCGCCGCATCCGGCAATCCGGATGCGGCGCCGGGGCGGTCGCGTTGCCCTGCGGCCCTTGGGCCGGTTGCCGCGGAGGGCGGTCAGCTGTGGGGGTGGTCCGGGGCGCCGGCGACCTGGCGGGGGCCGCGGGCGTCGTCCATCCAGCTCGGGCGGGTCCGGAGGAAGGAGAGGTCCTCGGCGGCCGGGTCGGCCGTGTCCCGGAGGCGTTCGCCCTCTTCGGGGGTCAGCCGGGAGTACCACGTCGTCAGGTCGTCCCCGCCACCGGACCAGTCGATGAACTCGTGGAAGCGGTGGAACCAGAAGGCGCGGCAGCCTGTGCAGTTCAGCAGCGACTCCTGGTCGTGGTGGGACTCGTACAGCGTCCGCACCCAGGCGAGTTCGGCCTCGGCGCAGCAGTCGATGAAGCTCGGGGTCGCCACGGCGCGTGATCCTATCCCCCCGGCGCGGGACACGTCCGGGCTGCCCGGTAGCCTCTCGGCGTTCGGGCGGCGGGCCCGTCATCCTCCACGACGGCGGTTTCCCGGTCATGGATGTGAGTGCGACGTTCCAGATGACGGGGCGGGAGTACCGCAGGGCGATCCGCAACTCCCCCGCCGTCCGCGGGGTCGCGGTCATCGGGGTTCTCATGGTCCTGGTGGGCGCGCTGACCCTGCTCTCGGACGAGCCGAAGACGTGGCTGATCTACTACGGGATCGGCTTGCCGCTCTTCCTTGAGGTCGTCGCCGTCCGGCTCGCGGTCCGCAGGATCGCCCGCCAGTTCTCCGAACCGTGGTCCGTCCGGCTGACGGAGGAGACCTACACGCTGCGCACCGCCGTCGCCCGGGCGGAGGTCGGCTGGGACGCCTACCGCGACGCGCGGGAGCATGCGGGTTTCTGGTACCTGCGCCAGGTGAACGGCGCCTCGGGGTTCTTCCCCAGGAGGGTCTTCGACGAGGACCAGCAGGCCGTCGTGGCCGCCTTCTTCGCGCGGCGGCTGCCTCCGGCGAAGCGGCCTTGGTACCGGCCCTTCTCCTGACCGGGGGCGGCCGAGGGCGGTCGAGGGCAGCCGGGGGCCGGCGGCTTCCGCCCGCCCCCGGCCGGCGGCTTCCGCCCGCCCCCGGCCGGCGATCAGGCGCGGGCGAGCAGTTCGAGGGTGTCGACGACGCGGTTGGAGAAGCCCCACTCGTTGTCGTACCAGGCCACGACCTTGATGTGGCGGCCGTCGACGCGGGTGAGGGCGGCGTCGAAGATCGACGAGGCCGGGTGGCCGGTGATGTCGCTGGAGACCAGCGGCTCGGTGGCGTAGTCGAGGATGCCCTTCAGCTTGCCCTCGGCGGCGGCGCGGTAGGCGTCCAGCACCTGCTCGCGGGTGACCTCGCGGGAGACCGTGGTGTTGAGCTCGACGATCGAGCCCACCGGCACGGGCACGCGGATCGAGTCGCCGGAGAGCTTGCCGTCGAGCTTGGGCAGCACCTTGCCGATGGCCTTGGCGGCCCCGGTGGTGGTGGGCACGATGTTCACGCCGGCGGCGCGGGCGCGGCGCATGTCGCGGTGCGGACCGTCCTGGAGGTTCTGCTCCTGGGTGTAGGCGTGCACCGTGGTCATGAAGCCGTGCTCGATGCCGGCCAGGTCGTCCAGCACGGAGGCGAGCGGGGCCAGGGCGTTCGTGGTGCACGAGGCGTTCGACACGATGACGTGCCGGGCCGGGTCGTACTCCTCGGTGTTGACGCCGTACGCGAGGGTGACGTCGGCGCCGTCGGACGGGGCGCTGACCAGCACCCGCTTGGCGCCGGCGGTCAGGTGCCCGCGGGCGGCGTCCGCCGAGGTGAAGCGGCCGGTGGACTCCAGCACGACGTCGACGCCCAGCTCGGCCCACGGCAGCTTGGCGGGCTCGCGCTCGGCGAGCACCGTGATCCGGCGGCCGTCGACGACCAGGTCGGAGCCGTCCACCTCGACGGTGCGGCCGAGCCGGCCGAGGGAGCTGTCGAACTTGAGCAGGTGCGCGAGGGATTCGGGGGCGGTGAGGTCGTTGACCGCGACCACTTCGAGGTCACTGCCCCGCTCGACGAGGGCGCGGAGGGTGTTGCGTCCGATGCGGCCGAATCCGTTGACGGCGATGCGGGTCATGAGGGGTTCCTTTCGTTGCCGTCTTCATGGTCGGCAGCGGGACGTCCCTCCGGTAGTGGCCTGAACGACAGCGTGCGCAAGCATCCCGCCATACCTTTCGCCACGCCCCGCAAGGATCTCGCCAGGGGAGCCACCGGGGCCGTCCGGGCCACCCGGCGCCGTCCGGGCCGTTCAGGCGGAGAAGGTGTTCCGGTACTCCGTGGGGGAGGTGCCGAGGATGCGGTGGAAGTGCAGCCGCAGGTTCGCCCCGGTGCCGAGGCCGACGCGGTCGGCGATCTGCTCCACGCCCAGGTCGGTGCGCTCCAGCAGTTCCCGGGCCAGGTCGACCCGGGCGCGCAGCACCCACTGCATCGGCGTGTAGCCGGTGTCCTCCGCGAACCGCCGGGAGAAGGTGCGCGCCGAGACCTTCGCGTTGCGCGCGAGCATGTCGAGCGTCAGCGGTTCGGCGAGGTGTGCCAGGGCCCATTCGCGGGTGCCCGCGAACAGGTCGCCGAGCGGCTCGGGCACGCTCCGGGGGACGTACTGCGCCTGGCCGCCGCTGCGGTAGGGCGCGGCCACCAGACGCCGCGCCACGCGGTTGGACAGTCCCACCCCGTGATCGCGCCGCACCAGGTGCAGGCACAGGTCGATGCCGGACGCCGCCCCGGCCGAGGTGAGCACGTCGCCCTCGTCCACGAACAGCACGTTCTCGTCCACCCGGACCAGCGGATGCCGCTCGGCGAGGGCCTTCGTGTAGTGCCAATGCGTGGTGGCGCGCTTGCCGTCGAGCAGCCCGGTCGCCGCCAGCGCGAACGCCCCGGTGGAGATGGCCGCGAGCCGGGTGCCGCGTTCGTGGGCGGCCGTCAGCGCGCCGACGACCGCCGCGGGCGGCTCGGTGCCGGCCGGCTCCCGGTAGCCGGGGATGAAGACGGTGTCGGCGTGCTCGACGGCCTCGAGGCCCTCCGCCACGTGGTACGACAGCCCGTCGCCGCCGGTCACCAGCCCGGGCGCGGCGCCGCAGACCCGCACCTCGTAGGGCATGCTCGGCCGGTTGGAGAACACCTGCGCCGGGATGCCGACGTCGAGCGGCTTGGCGCCCTCCAGTACGAGCACGACGACGTGGTGGTTCTTCGCGCGGCTCAACGGGTCTCCTCCGGCTCTCGCGCCCGGTGGCGTGGCTGACTGCTGTCGCAAGCATCCTGCCACCGCCGGTCCCGCGCCGCTCCGGCCGGCGGGCCACGGCGATCCGAACAACGATCTACGCGCGGAGAAATTTTAACATTCCATTGTCATGGACACTTCCCAGCGAGGTGGGTCGGGGGTTACCAAGTGGTAGTCAATTCCCCGCCCAGGGAGGTTCCGTGAGACGCACCACGTCGTTGTCGGCCCTGACCACCCTGATCGTCACCCTGGCCTTCGGCCTGTTGTGGTCCACCCCGGCGCACGCCGCCGGACCCGCCTACGTCGCGCTGGGGGACTCGTACTCCGCCGGCAACGGAGCGGGCAACTACGACAGTGCGAGCGGCAGTTGCCACCGGAGTCTCAGCGCGTACCCGTACCTCTGGAAGAACGCCCACGCCCCCTCCTCGTTCGCCGACACCTCCTGCTCGGGTGCGGTGACCACGGACGTGACCAACAACCAGCTCGGCCCGCTGAACGCCTCCACCGGTCTGGTGTCCCTCACCATCGGCGGCAACGACGCCGGATTCTCTGACGTCATGACGACCTGTGTGATCGGCTCCGACGCCGACTGCGTCAACCGGGTCACCCAGGCGGAGAACTACGCCCGCAACACCCTGCCCGCCCGCCTCGACGCCACCTACAACGCGATCCGGGCCAAGGCCCCCAACGCCAAGGTCGTCGTCCTCGGCTATCCGCGCGTCTACACCCTGAACGTCCTGTGCGTCGGCCTCTCCGACACCAAGCACCGCAAGATCGACGAGGCCGCGGACGTCCTCGACGGCGTCATCGCCGCCAGGGCCGCCGCCCACGGCTTCGTCTTCGGCGACGTGCGGGGCACCTTCAACGGCCACGAACTCTGCTCCGGCGACGACTGGTTGCACTCCCTGGTCGTCTCGCCGAGCTGGGAGTCCTACCACCCCACCGCCAGGGGCCACGCCAGCGGCTACTACCCCGTACTGAACGCCAACAGCTGACCCGTCCGCCTCCCCGTACCCGGGCCCGGCCCGTCCGGCCCCCTCCGGCGACCCCGTACGGCCGTGTGCGCCCGTACGGGGTCGCGTCATGCCCTCCGCGGCCGCCACCGGACGGTGGGTCAGTCAGAAAGTGGATGAGTGGCTGAACCACTCCTTGCGGTCCGGGCCCTCCCTTTGCCAGGCTTGGCGGGCCCGGTCCACCGCTCCACGACCGGGTGGTTCGCGCGCCTCCCCTCGTCCCCCTCGCCATGCCGTGCTGCCCGCGCACGGCGGCTGACGACCGAACAGGATGCGGAATGTCTCTGACGCGCCGAAGAATGCTGACGGCGAGCGCCGTGGGCGTGGTGACCGCCACCGTCGCCCCGGGCGGACTCGCCGGCCTCGCGGCCGCCGCCCCGCGGACCACCGCCGCAGGCGACGGTTCCGCACCGGGCCTGTCGACCCTGGACCGTACGCTGCTGCGCGGCCCGGACCTCGGGTCCGGTTACCGCGGGATCGTCGCGGGGCCCGGCGAGCCCCACCTCGTCCGCAAGGACCTGGCCAACGTCACCGCGCCCACGGTGACCCGCTCGCTGATCGCCTTCGCCCAGATGTCCGACCTGCACATCGTCGACGACCAGTCACCGCTGCGCGTCGAGTGCCTGGACCGGCTCGCCGACTACGGGCCCCCGCACTACAACTCCTATCCCACCGAGTCCGCCTACCGCGCCCACGAGTTCCTCTCCACCCAGACCACCGACGCGATGTGCCGCGCCGTCCGGCAGATCGGCCGCGGGCCGCGCACCGGGGCGCCGCTGGCCTTCACGGTCGTCACCGGGGACGCGGTCGACAACTGCCAGTACAACGAGACCCGCTGGTACATCGACCTGCTGGACGGCAACACGGTCACCCCCGACTCCGGCAGCCCGGCCCTCGACGAGAGCGTCAGCAGCGGGCGCTTCGGCACCGACGTCCACTACTGGCACCCGCAGGCCCGGCAGAGCCCGGCCGACAACAACGAGCTGGCCGGCTTCCCCCTGGTGACCGGCCTGCTCGCCGCCGCCCGCAGGCCCTTCACCGCGGGCGGGCTGCGCATGCCCTGGTACGCCGCCTACGGCAACCACGACGGCCTCGTGCAGGGCAACGTCGCGCCGGACGTCCTGCCGTTCGACCCGCTCAAGAGCATCGCCACCGGCTCCACGAAGATCACCCAGATCGAGGGTGTCCCCGACGTCTTCGACAACGGCCCCGCCTACTACATCGAGCTGCTGACGGACATCATCACCGGCGACTTCACCCTCGACACCGAGAAGGTCACCGCCGACCCGGCACGACGGCTGCTGGAGCGGCGGGAGTTCGTCGCCGAGCACTTCCGCACCACCGGCACCCCCGCGGGGCACGGCTTCACCTCCGGCAGCGACCGTGCCTACTACGCCGTGCCCTCCGGCCCCTCCGACCTCGTCCAGGTCCTCGTGCTCGACACCACCAACGCGAACGGCGGCGCGGACGGCGCCCTCGACGAGGCGCAGTGGGAGTGGCTGGACGCCCAACTGCGGACGAACAGCTCCCGCTACGAGACGGACCGCGCGAACGGCACGGGCCCCGGCACCGTCGTCACCCAGCCCGGGGTCAAGGACAAGCTGATCGTCGTCTGCTGCCACCACACCCTCGGCTCGATGGACAACACGGACGGCGACGCGCCCTACAGCGGCGCCGACCTGCGCGACAAACTGCTGCGCTTCCCGAACGTCGTGCTGATGGTGGACGGCCACACCCACACCAACAACATCACCGCGCACAAGCCCGCCTGGACCTCCGCGCTCAGCGCCGGCTTCTGGGAGGTGAACACCGCCTCGCACATCGACTGGCCCGTCCAGTCCCGGATCGTCGAGATCGCCGAGGGCGGCGGCTACCTGTCGATCTTCACCACCATGGTCGACGCGGACGCCCCGCTGTCGTACGGCGGGGACACCGGCACCCCCGCCGCGCTCGCCTCCTTGGCCCGCGAACTGGCCGCCAACGACATCCAGTCCGTCGCCCGCGGTATCGACCTGCGGCGCGGCGCACCGACCGCCCGCAACACCCAACTGCTGCTCCCGCTGCCCTTCGCGCTGCCCACCGGCGCCGGGACACCCGCACCCGACTGGCCCCTGCTGCAGCAGGGCCAGAGCGGCACCCGGGTCAGGGCCCTGCAGTACCTGCTGAACGCCCGCGGGGTGGGGCTCGCCGTGGACGGCGTCTTCGGCATCACGACGGCCGCCGGGGTGCGCTCCTTCCAGACCGCGCGCGGTCTGCCCTCCAACGGCGTCGTGGGCCCCGCGACCTGGCAGCCGATGGTCTTCACGACGCTGGCCCAGGGCGGCTCTGGCCCCGCGGTCTCCGCCGTGCAGTACCTGCTGAACACCCGCGGCGCGGGACTGACCGTCGACGGTGCCTTCGGCGCGGCGACGGACGCCGCCGTGCGCTCCTTCCAGTCCGCCCGCGGCCTGCCCGCGGACGGCACCGTCCGGTCCGCGACCTGGCTGAACCTGCTGGCGCCCTGACGGTACGGGGTGGTACCCCGGTGCTCCGGCGCCGGGGTGCCACCCGCCTCCGGCGGCGTGTCACCGCGAGGGCGGCGGTCGACGTGCTCACCGGCGGCGCGTGGCGCGATGGTCGTCGCACCTCGCGACGGCCTCGACGACCGACTCCGTCCCGGTGGGCCGGGCCGGCGGGGACGCACCGGGGAAGGGTGTCGTCGCGGGGGAGTAGGTTCATGGGGCGGGCACGGGCGAGCCGTGTCCACGTACACCTACCGCTCGGACGCACCACGTCGAGCCGAGGGGAGACAGCAGCGTGTCACCGCACCCTGTCGAGGGGCCGGCCCCGCACGACCTCCTGCCCGAACTCGCCTCGTACCGCCGGCCCACCACGCTGCTCCGGCCGAAGCAGGGATCCCCCGGCGTCCGGGAGAGTTCTCTCGGTGGTCCTGTCCTGTGGCCCGCTGACGAGCCGTGGCCGCATTGCGACCGACCGGGTCACCTCGCCGACTTCAGCGGCTTCCCGGTGGGCCGCATCCCCATGGTCCCGGTGCTGCAACTGTTCGCCCGCGACGTGGCGCAACTGCGCTTTCCCGACGGCAAGGACGTGCTCCAGATCCTGTGGTGCCCCCTGCTCCACCCCGACGACGAGGTCACGGCCCCCAGGCCGTCCCTCCACTGGCGTGCCGAAACCGACGTTCCGGCCACCGGAGTGCTGGACGACGTCCCCGCGCCCGGGGAGGGTGAGTACGACGACGAGTTCACCCCCCGCCCCTGTACGGTCTCACCGAGCGTGGACACGGACTACGCGAACATGGACCTTCCCCGGGACCTCCTCACGGGTCTGTCGGAACCCGTCCTGGACGCCGTCGAGGAACTTCTCGGCCGTTGTCATGAGACCAAGGTCGGCGGCTACCCCGCCTGGAACCAGGAGCCGGACTGGCCGGACTGCGCCCGCGGTCACCGGATGGAGCACCTCCTGAGCATCACGGCGGACGACGAACACGACATGATCATGGGCGACGCCGGCGGTGTGTACTTCTTCCTCTGCCGCCGGTGTCCCGAACTCCCCTACGCCCACCGCTACGACTGCTAGGGCGTGCATCGAAAGTGGATCTTGAGCTGCCGCTACGAGGCGACCGTCCTTGTCGCGGCCGTCAACGAGTGGCTGTGAGCAGCGCAGTTGATACGACGCCGGCAAGGCGTCCGCAAGCGTGGAACTGCGGTCACGTACCGGCGATGTCGATGAGGATCCGCGCCAGTTCGCGTGGCTGGGAGAACATCGGCCAGTGGCCGGTGTCCATCTCCATCAGCCGCCAGCGCCCGCTGGTCAGCAGCTCGGCCACATCGTCGCTCGGCTCGGGGTCACCGAGCGTGCACTTGATGTACGTCGCCGGGAGGTCGCCGAGCGGCGTTTCCAGCACAGCGGCTTCGGTCAGCGTGTCACCCGGGTGTGGCGTCGAACCGCCCACGATCCGTGCGATCTGGTCATCGGTGAGACCGTGGCCCTCGAAGTGAGCCGGGGGCGCGACCGGCCAGAATCCGCCGTTCTCGGCGATCGTTGTCCTCATCGTCGCCCCGCCGTCCGGCCAGGCGGAGACGAACGGTTCACCATCGGCCGGAACACTGGAGTCGAGGAAGACCACTTGCGCCAGCCGGTCGCCGATCCGCCCGGCGGCCTGACCGCTCGGAATACCCGAGTAGCTGTGACCTACCAGGACGACGTCGTGCAGGTCCTGGCGTTCGACCTCATCGACGATGTCTTGGACGTGGGTCTGCTGCCCGGCCGGCGCGCCCTGCTTCTCGGCGAGGCCGGACAACGTCAGCGGGTGGACGCCATGGCCGGCCGCACGCAGGTACGGCACCACATCGTCCCACGCCCACGATCCGAGTCGCGCACCTGCGATGAGCACAAAGTTCGCCATGGCCGCACCGTAGTGGAGCGGCCCGACGACCGCTCCGGAAATTCTTTCGACACACGCCCTGGTGCCGGCGGAGCCGCGGGCGGGCGCGGAGTCCACTCCGCGCCCGCCCCTGTCGCCGTCGGTGGATCAGGCGAGCAGTTCCACCTCCGCCAGGGTCGACTCGGCGTCCAGGACCAGGCGGTACTGGGTGTAGCCGTCCGGCTTCGGCACCGAGAAGGCCCGGGTCTGGCGGTCCCAGGTGAAGGACTCACCGGAGCGCCTGTCGAGGGTCTTCCAGTGCGTGCCGTCCGAGGAACCCTGGAGCGTCCAGCCGGTGGGGGCCTTGGCGCGGTCCGCGGACGAGGTCAGCGTGTACTGGACGGCCCTGGTGCGTCCGTCGACCGGGAGGTCGACGGTGGTGACCGCCGCGTCCGTCGACGAGGTGTTGTCGAACAGCGCGCCGTCGCCCTTGACGGCGTCCGCGCGGGGCGCCGGCACCTCGTCGTCCTGGGTGATCGACTCCGGCGCGGCGTTCCTGCCGGTGCCCCACGACGAGGGCTTCGGGCCCATGTCGAACTCCAGGACCCCGCCCTTGGCGAGCAGCGAGTGCGGCAGCGAGGTGGACGTCCAGGAGCGGCCGTTGACCTTGAGCCCCTGCACGTACACGTTGCGCGTGCTGTTCTTCGGCGCCTTGACGACCAGGTCCTTCCCGTTCTCCAGGTGGACGGTCGCCTTGGTGAACAGCGGGGAGCCGATGGCGTACTCGCCGCTTCCCATCACCAGCGGGTAGAAGCCGAGCGAGGAGAAGAGGAACCAGGCCGACTGCTCGCCGTTGTCCTCGTCGCCGTGGTAGCCCTGCCCGATGTCGCTGCCGGTGTAGAGGCGGGAGAGCACCTCGCGGACGTTCTTCTGCGTCTCCCAGGGGCGGCCGGCCGCGTCGTACATGTACGTCACGTGGTGGGCCACCTGGTTGGAGTGGCCGTACATGCCCATGCGCACGTCCCGGGCCTCCGTCATCTCGTGGATGACGCCCCCGTAGGAGCCCACGAACTCCGGCGAGGCGGTCTCGGGGGTGGCGAAGTACTCGTCGAGCTTCTTCGCCAGGCCGTCACGGCCGCCGTACAGGTTGGCCAGGCCGCGGCTGTCCTGCGGGGCGGTGAAGGCGTAGCCCCAGCCGTTCGTCTCGGTGTAGTCGTAACCCCACACCCGCGGGTCGTACTTCGCGGAGTCCACCCGCCAGTCCCCCTCGGCGTCACGCCCCTGGAAGAAACCGGCCTGCGGGTCGAAGAGGTTGACGTACTCCTGGGCGCGGTTGAGGAAGTACGCGGACTCCTCCTTGTAGCGCTTCTTGCCGGTCTTCTCGTAGAGGGCCTTGCCCATCTCGGCGATGCCGTAGTCGTTGAGGTACCCCTCCAGCGCCCACGACAGGCCCTCGTGGGTGTCGGTGCTGGTGTACCCGAGGAAGGGCGAGGTGGTTATGCCCTTGCGGCCCACGCCCGACTGCGGCGGGACGACCGTCGCGTTCTTCACGGCCGCGTCGTACGCCGCCTCGGCGTCGAAGTCCACACCCTTGACGTAGGCGTCGGCGAAGGCCACGTCCGAGGAGGTGCCCGTCATCAGGTCGGCGTAGCCGGGCGAGGACCAGCGCGAGGTCCAGCCGCCGTCCTTGTACTGCTGCACGAACCCGTCGACCATCTCACCGGCCTGGCCGGGCGTCAGGAAGGAGTACGCCGGCCACGTCGTCCGGTAGGTGTCCCAGAAGCCGTTGTTGACGTAGACCTTGCCGTCCACGATCTTCGCGCCGGTCTGCGTCGGGGTGTCCGGGCCGGGCATCGCGGAGAACGGGGACGCGTACTGGAACTTCGAACCGACCTTCTCGAAGCCCGAGTTCGGGTACAGGTACAGCCGGTAGAGGCTGGAGTAGAGCGTGGTCAGCTGGTCTGGCGTGGCGCCCTCGACCTCGACGCGGCCCAGGATCCTGTCCCACTGCTTCTGCGCGTGCGACTTCACCGTCTCGAAGGAGGTGCCCTGCGGGACCTCCTGGCGCAGGTTGTCCTTCGCCTGGTCGATGCTGATCAGCGAGGTGGCGAGGCGCAGCGAGACGGTGCGGTCCTCGCCCGCGTCGAAGCGCAGGTAGCCCTTCACGCCGCTCGACGTGCCCTCCGTGACGGGGGCGTCGAACTCGCCGTACAGGAACAGCCGGGTGGCGCCGGTGGACAGCCCGGACTTCACGTCGGAGTAGCCGGTGAAGGTGCCGGTCTCCTTGTCGAGCGTCAGGCCCGCCTGCTCGGTGACGTTGTCGAAGAGGACGCTCGCGTCGTCACCGGGGTAGGTGAAGCGCAGCACGGCCGCGTGGTCGGTGGGCGCCATCTCCGTCTTGAGGCCGTTCTCGAACGTCACGCCGTAGTAGTAGGGGCGGGCCGTCTCGTTCTCGTGCCGGAAGGGCAGTGCCCGCGCGCCGCGCGCCGTGTCCGGGGTGCCGGAGGCGGCGGACGGCATCACCTGAAAGGTCTGCCGGTCGCCCATCCACGGGCTGGGCTCGTGGCTGGCGCTGAACGCCTGGATGGTCGGCAGGTTGTCGGAGTTGTTCGCCTTGGCGTAGTCGTACAGCCAGTTGAGGGTGCCCGCGTTGGTCACCGGCGTCCAGAAGTTGAAGCCGTGCGGGACGGCCGTCGCCGGGAAGTTGTTGCCGCGCGAGAAGCTGCCGCTGGAGTTGGTGCCGCGGGTCGTCAGCGCGTAGTCCGACTTGTGCGCCTTCGGCTTCTGCGGCGGCAGCTGCTTCAGTGACACGTCGTCCAGCCAGCCGCGGAACTTCGCCGGGCCCTTGGGGGAGTCGTACGCGACCACGATCCGGTCGACGGTCTTGCCGGCCGCGACCGAACCGATCCGAGAGACGACGTCGTTCCACTGGTTGACGTAGAGCACCTTGGCCGCGCCCTGCCCCTGCGGGGTGAGCGCGAAGCCGTGCTGGTCGGTGGCGCCCAGGCGGCTGAGGTAGGTGCCGTCGGTGAAGACCAGGTCGACCGAGACGTTGGTGGCGTCGTAGTCGCGGTCGCCGTCCGCCATCGACGGGTAGATCCGGTACGACAGCGCGGTGTCCCGGCGGACGGGCAGGTCGACGTCGAAGACCTTGTTGTACGAGTAGGCCCGGCCGTCACCGGTGTGCCGGCCCGCGTAGCGCAGCGCGCGCGTACCGGTGAAGCCCGCGCCCGACTTCGCCGTCGGCGAGCCGCTCGGGCCGCGGTCGACGAGCGAGAGCATGTCCTGCGGGACGGGGTCGCCGGTGCTGCCCGTCGACAGCTGCAGGTCGGCGAGCTGGGTGATGCCCGAGGCGCCGTTGTTCCGGGTGATGTCGATCCGGAAGTGCTGGTACTCGGCGGGCTCCGCGAGGTCGTACGACTTCGTCTGGAACCGCTCCGGGAAGGACTCACCGGAGCGCGTGTCCAGGGTCTTCCAGTCCTTGCCGTCGGTGGAGCCCTGCAGGCTCCAGTCCTTGGGGTCGCGTTCGGCCGCGTCGTTCGCGGACGTCAGCGCGTAGGTGACCACCTTGGCGGGGCCGTCGAGGTCGAACTCCACCCAGCCGGTGGGCTGGAAGACCAGCCACTTGGTGCCGGGCTCGGCGTCGACGAGGTTCTCCTTCACCTCGCCCGAGTCGGTGTACTCGCCGTTCGCGCGGAGGTCGGTGACGTGGTCGTTGAGGTTTCCGGGTATGCCGGTGCTGTAGCCACCGTCCACGCCCGAGGCCCGCTTGGACCCGTCCGCGGCGGTGTCCACGGTGTTGCGCCAGTCGGGTTCGGGCTCGCCCGACTCGAACGACGACGCGAAGGTGTCGACGTGCGGCTTGTGTTCGGGAACGGCGACCGCCGCTTGCTGCGTGGCCGCGGCCAGAGCGAAGGCGGTCGCCAAGACGACCGCCGACGAGCTCCATCTGTGCCGGGCAGCTCTCTGCTGCATATGCGCGAGCACCCCTTCTGCGCCTGGACAACGTTGTCAAGTTCGCTGTGCAAGGGCCAGTAGGGGGTCAAGGCACCGGTGGTGTCAAGGGTGTTGGTGTGACTTTCGGACCGACGGGGCCCCCTGGCCGGGGGCCGGCCTGGGGTACGGCCGGGCCGCCCCGGCGGCGACGGCTTCGGGCGCGTCCGGGACGGAACGGACTCCGGCCCGGGTCTCCGGTCCCGGGATCCGAGCCCGACCAACCTGCCGGTCCGGGGCGGTGCTTCGAGGGCGTGCGGGGGGCGTGCCGGGGCCCGCGGCGCGCCGGCGGGAGAGCGGGCTCCCGAGGGGGGCCGTGCGCCGGCGACGCTGTCCGCGGACCGGGCGGATCCGGAGTCCGGCGGGTGTGCCCGGAGCTGGTGGGCGCGGTCGGTTACGTCAGGCCGTGTCGCGGTGGAGGGTGTTGCCGGTCCGGCGGCGGGCGAGTGGCATGACGGGCCGTCAGCGGTGAGGTGGGCCGTGCTGGAGGTGCTGCCGCAGGTGCAACTCGGCGTCCGCGAACTGTCCGTGGTGCGGGATGGCCTGAGAACTCCTAACAAAGTGACCGCTCGAGCCGAGCGCAGATGCGGGTGCCTATGAGCTTGTAACACGATCACGGCCAGCTGAGGGCTGCGTCCTACCCCAGATGGGTCCTGTAGTCGCGTTTCGTCGCGTCGCTTGGCACGCCGGGCGCGTCGGGTCCGGACATCCATCCCTCGGGGCAGAGCAGTACGGATTCGATGAATGTCGCTGGTGGCAGGTAGTTGTGGCTGCTCACGTAGTGGACTATGAGTGTTGGCGCCGCGAAGACCTCATCGGGGGCACCGGGAACGCGGATCTCACCGTCCCCCAGGTAGACCAGGCCGCCGTTGTGCTCAACGGTCAGCGGACCCGTCTGTGTCCGGTCGCTGGGGCATAGCTCGCAGACGTGGAAGCCCCGCATCGTGTTCACATCCTGCCAGCGAAGGATGTCGAAGAGCCTGGCGAGGAAGTCCTCGGGGCCGGGCCCCGTGGTGTACCTGTGTCCACCGCTCAGCCAACCCACATTGATTCGGCGGTAGGAGGGCACGAAGGAAGCGAAATAGGGCCCATCGGCTACGACGTCCTCGGCAAAGTAGCTGTAGGGGCTCAGATCCCGGAAGAAGGTCACGATGTTGTCTAGCACGCCCTGCCGGGAAGCGTCATGGCTGTTGAGGCAACCTCAGGAGTCGTCCCAGCAGATGAGGGCGCAGGCGAGTCTGTGGAGGCGCCATGGTCCGGAGTCGGGCGGGTGTGCCCGGAGGTGGTGGGCGTGGTCGGCTCGGCCTGCTCCTGTCGCTGCGGCAGGCTGTTCCGCAGCGGAGGGCGTTGCCGTCGCGGCGAAGGAAGTCCTGGTGGCTGGTTCGTGCGCGGCGATCGGCACCGCCTGGTAGCCTGCGATCTTCGCCGGTCAGCCGGACGGAGTCCCCGGCAGGTGCCGATGTCCTGTTCCCAGTCGCTCCCGACCGCCCTCGACGCCCTCGACCGCGCCTTCGCCTCCGAGGAGCCCTTCCCGGTCACGGGGTGCCTGTACTGCTACGGGGAAGAGGACCTCGCGCTGCTCTCCGGGCCACTGCACCGCATATCGGAAGACCTGGTGTCCTCGGTCGCCGCGGAGACGCCCGACCACTGGGACGACTTCCCGCGCCTCTACCGCCGACTCGTCCCGCGCATCATCCGCCCGGTCGTCACCGGCCTGTCCGGCATCGACGAGGAACTCGTCGCCTCCCGCCTGGTGCAGGCGGGCTGGACCACCTGGGACGCACCCCTGACCCGAGCCCTCCGCGATGTCTGGCACGCCTGGTGGCAGACCACCTTGCGCACCCACCCCGGCTCCGTGCCCGTCCGGACGGCCCTCGCCGTCGTCACCGTCGCGACCGGCGGCCTGTCCCCCTGGTTGGACACATGGACCGGCATCCGCACCGCGTCTGCCGACGCCCGACTGGCGGACCTCGTCGACGGTGTGCTGTTCGAGTCCGAGTTCAGCGACCTGAGCATGGGTTTCTACGGCGAGTACCACGCCACCGCGGAGCTGGTGGACTGGCTCCTCACCGATGTGCGCGACCGTGTCGCCGACGTACGTCCCGACGCCCTGTACCGCGTCGAGGCCTTCCGGACCGGCGCCCCGCACGCCGGATGAGCGTGGGCACGCGCCGTGCGACGGCCGGGGCCCGGACCGGACCGGGCCCCGGTGGGCGTACGTCAGACCAGGTCGGGGCGCTGCCAGTCCTCGTCCAGCACGTGGTGCGCCAGGAAGTTCAGCACCGTGGCGTACCACAGGCGGACGTTGTTGGGCTTGAGGATCCAGTGGCCCTCGTCGGGGAAGTACAGGAACTTCGCCGGGACCCCGAACCGCGCCAGGTCGTTCCAGAGCGCCAGGCCCTCGCCGATCGGCACCCGGTAGTCCTTGTCGCCGTGGATCACCAGCATCGGCGTGGTGATCCGGGCGGCCCGCAGGTGCGGGGACTCCTGTTCGTACCGCTCGGTGGTGGCCAGCGGGTCGCCCTGCCGCCGCATCCAGTAGGCCGGGAAGTCGGTGACCTGCGCGAAGCTGTACATGTTCCACAGGCTCGCGTGCGTGACGATCGCCTTGAACCGGTCGGTGCGGGTGGCGATCCAGTTGGCCATGTAGCCGCCGTACGAACCGCCCATCATCGCGGTGCGCGAGCCGTCCAGGTCGTCCCGCAGCAACGCCGCGTCGGTCAGGGCCATCACGTCGTCGTACGGCGCGCCGCCCCAGTGCGCCCAGCCGCGCTCGTGCATCCGCTGGCCGTATCCGGTGGACAGCGCCGGGTCCGGCAGCAGCACGGCGTAGCCCGCGGCGGCCGCGACCCACGGGCTCCAGCGCCAGTGCCAGGCGTTCCAGCTGGTCTGCGGGCCGCCGTGCACCCACAGCAGCAGCGGCGCCGGGGTGCCGGCGCCCGCGCCGTCCGGCAGCACCAGCCAGGCCCGCAGGGCCGTGCCGTCCGCGGCGGTGGTGTGCACCTCGGTGAGGCTGCCCGGCAGCGCCGTGTCCTGTCCGGGGCAGGGCAGCGGGACGGGCCGCTGCCCTGCCGTCGCTGCGTCCAGGCGCACCGGGAGCGGCGGGCTGTCCACGGCGGAGCGCAACGCGTACACCGTGCCGCCGTCCGGGCTCACCACCACGTCCGAGTACGTACCGGACGCGGTCAGCGCGACCAGTTCGCCGCTGCCGGCCGAGAGCCGGAAGACCGGTCCGTGGCCGGCCTCGTCGGCGGTGAAGTACACCACCGGGGAGCCGTCCTGACCGGGCACCGGGGAGACGACCGGCGAGCCCGGCCACTGGTCGAAGCCGGGCAGCAGGTCGCGTCCGGCGTCCCGGTCGTCCGTGGCGCTCGCCAGCCACAACGTGACGTCACCGGGGGCGTCCCAGGTGACCCGCCGCCGGCGGGCGCACACCACGTCCCGGCCGTCCGGGGTGAACGCCGGGGCGCCGAACTCCGCGTCGGGGTCCTCCAGCATCCGCAGCGGCTTGCCCGTCTCGGCGTCCGCGACGACGACCACACCGCGGAGCTCGTCGGGGAGGGTGCCGACGGCCGTCGCGTACGCGACCAGCGAGCCGTCGGGGGAGAGCGCGACACCCTCGGCGAACGCGGCGCGGCGCGCGCCGCAGTCCACGGCGGCGGGCTCCTGCGCGGTGGCGTCCGCGACGGTGAACACGTGCGGGACGCCGGGGCCGAGGTCGTGGTCCCAGTACCGCACCGGTACCGACTCGTGCAGGATCGCCGTCACCTTGGCCTTGCGGCGTGCCTCGCGCAGCCGCTCGTCCTGCTCCGCGTCCGCCGCGCCCGGCAGGAGGGAGGCGCCGAAGGCGATCCGGGAGGAGCCGGCGGCCGTCGTGTACTCGTCGATCCCGCCGGCCCTGGCCAGCAGTTGCCCCGCCTCGCCGCCGTCCGCCGGCAGGCTCCACAGCGCCGCCTCCTGCCGGTCCTCCTCGCCCTCGCCGGGGTCGGCGACCGGACGCGAGGACAGGAAGAGCAGCGTGCCGTCGGGCAGGAACCGGGGCGCGGACTCGCCGCGCCCGGAGCGGGTGAGGCGACGGGCCGGACGCTCCCCGGCCGGGTCCAGCTCCCACAGGGCTCCGATGAACCGGGTGCGGTCGGCGGACAGCTCCTGGACCGCCGTCACCAGACGGGTCCCGTCCGGCGACAGCGCGAGCGATGAGACGCGGGGCAGCGCGAGGAACGCCGCCAGGTCGTGGAATGCAGTGGGTTCGGGCATGAGGATCATCCTGAATCCCCGGGGCGGCCCCGCACCAGTGCCCCCGGCGGCAAATCACGGTCAAAGACGCAGGCAGCGGCCGCCCGGCCCGCCCGCGCACCGCGCACCGGCCGTCGCTCTCCCGCGAGACGGCCCGTACGGCCCTACAACCCTCCGCGAACACCAGGTGTCTTGTGGGTGACGGAACACCGGACGCCCGCGGCCGGACACCATCCGGGCGCGGGTGACCGACGCGGCCGGGAGGGGCGGCGAGGGCACCCCAGGAGACCAAGGAGGTTCTTCTGTGCGTCACATCAAGAGCGCGGCCTTCACGGCCGCGGCACTCCTCACCCTCGGCGGCGGCGCCCTGCTCACCGCGCCCGCCGCTGAGGCCGACGTGCCGTTCCCGTCGATCGGGTGGCAGCAGCGCAACTGCGACTTCGACGGCAACGGCCACGACGACGTGCTGATCGGCGCCCCGGGCGCCACCGTGTCCGGAGCCAAGGGCGCCGGCTACGTCACCGTGCAGTACAGCGGCTCGGGCGGCCTCAGCACCACCAGGAGATCCGTCCTCAGCCAGAGCACCGCGGGCGTCGCGGGCGCCGCCGAGGCAGGGGACGGCTTCGGACGGGCCGTGGCCACCGGCGACCTCGACAACGACGGCTACGACGACGCGATCGTCGGCATCCCCGGCGAGGACCTCGGCACGCTCTCCGACGCCGGCGGCGCGGTCGTCTTCTTCGGCTCCCCGACCGGACTGCACGGCAGCGACAGCGCGTGGCTGGAGGACCCCGACCAGCCGCGGGCCGGTGCGAACTTCGGGCGTGCCCTCGAAGCCGCCCGGTACTTCGCCCCGGACCCGTCGGACCCCGACGCCAACCTGCGCGACAGCATCGCCGTCCTGGAGAACGACTCCCTGCTGTTCTTCACCGTCGAGCCGGGAGCGGCCGCCGCACCGCGAGCGCAGCGTGCGGGCCGGGGGGTGCGCGCCCTGGAGCGCACGGCGCAGGACACCGGCGTCGCCCTGCGCAGCCTCAGCCACGGCAACTACAACGAGGACTCCTGGGCCGACCTGGCGATCTCCGGGGTGACCACCGGCGGTGATCAGCCCGGGGCCGGCGTCACCCAGGTGCTGCACGGCGCCCCGGCCGTCGAGGACCTCGGCGACGGCGGCACCTTCGAGGGCGGCCCCGCGGTCGTCTCCAGCGACTTCAACCAGGACGGCCAGGACGACCTGGCCATAGGCGACACGGGGACCGGTTCCGCGCTCGGCGGATCCGTCTCCGTCTACCTCGGCAGGGGCGACCTCTCCGGCCTCGCCCCGACCCCGGCGCAGACCTGGACCCAGGACTCCGCGGGCGTCCCGGGCGTCGCCGAGGCGGGCGACCGCTGGGGGGCCGAACTGTCGTCCGGCGACACCAACGGCGACGGCCACCCCGACCTGGCCATCGGCGCACCCGGCGAGGACATCGGCTCGGTCGCCGACGCCGGTGCGGTCTGGACCCTGCGCGGCGCACGCGGCGGGCTCACCGCGACGGGAGCGCGCAGCTTCGACCAGAACACCGCCGGCATCCCGGGCGCCGCGGAGGCCTCCGACCGCTGGGGCGGCCAGATCCGGCTGATCGACGCCGACAAGGACGGCCGCTTCGGCCTGCTGGCGGCGGCACCGGGCGAGAACACGAACGACGGCTTCGTGTGGGTCGTCCCCGCGTCCTCGACCGGCCTGGTGGCCAAGGGGACGTGGACGTACGACGGCGCGGCCCTCGGCGCGCCGACGGCCGACGCGCAGTTCGGCGCGGCGATCGACGAGTAGGCGGAACGCTGCCGCACGGCGTGTGGCGCGGCACCCCGGGGCTCCCGGATGCCGCGCCACACGCTCGTGCCCTCGGGGACGATGCGCCCATGCTCCGGGCGCGGCCGTGTCGTCGTGAAGTGAACTTCCCACCGAATGCGATCACTTCGGCGGTCGGGCGGCGTGACGGAAGCCGGGCCCGCGCAGCGGCTAGCATCACCCCATGCCGAGACCCGAGGAGAGCGGGCGCGCCGAGGGGGCGGACCCCGGTCCGTTGCGCGTCACCGTGGTGGACCGTCACAGTGCGGAGGGGCGACCGCCGTACCCCTGGCAACCGCCGGACGGACGGCCGCTGGCGCGGCGGGACGACCTGCGCATCCAGGGGGCGACGGGCGAGGTCCGCTGCGTGGACGCCTCGGGGCGGACGCGCTGGACGCACGCCTTCGACGGACGCCCCAACGCCGCCCACATCTCCGGCGGCAGGGTGCTGGTCACCACGGACTCCCTCGACTACACGCCCTGGGGGTTCCTCGGACCGGCCCTGCTGCTCGACCTGGCGGACGGCACCCTGGTCGCCGAACTCCGCGGGGAGCGCGGCGCCGCGCTCGGCGGCGGACGCTTCCTGCTGGGCCTGGAGGGCTACGACTTCTACGACACCTGGCAGCACGACCGCGACGGCGCCACCACGGACTCCTGGCGCAGTTACGGCCACTACGTCATCGGCACCGGCATACGCGTCGTCGAGGCCGACCGGCGGTATCCCACCGAGAGCCGCGTCGTGCGGCTGCTGCCCGGCGGCGAGATCGAGCGCGGCCCGCGGCTGACCGATCCGCTGACGCCGCGGCCGGTCGTGCTGGAGGACGGCACGATTCTGGTGCTCGACGCCGGGCTGCTCCGCGCCGTCGACCGCCGGCTCGCCGGCTCCGTCCTCGCCGAACTGCTGCCGATCCCCGACAGGGCGTCCGGGTACATCAACTCCCTGCGCCGCGACGGCGACCGCCTCACCGCGATCATCGCCGAGCCCCAGCCCGGACACCCCACCACGTACGTCGTCCACACCTGGACCCTCGCCCTCCACCGGCGGGACGCGCCGCCCGCGAGGCCCGCGTGACCGATGCCGCGCAGCCGCTCGAACTCCTCCGCTTCGACGACGGGGCGCAGGGCGTCAGCGTCCGCATCCCGCACGACGATCCGCCCCTGGTCATCGAACCACCAGGGCGCGACCCCCGATCGGGGCCACGGAGAACTCGGCTGCGACCGACGGCGTCCGCCACTAGACTCCTCGTCCCGGACGCCGATTCGGCGCCTGCCGGCAGCCGGCACTCGACGGACCGAGGACGCGTGGCGCAATGAGCAGCCGACTCTTCGCAATCTCCTTCGACGCGCACCAGCCCGAGCGCCTGGCGCGTTTCTGGTCCGGCGTCCTGCGCCTGGAGCCGGCCGGCGACTCCTCCGACGGGCTCGCGCTGCTGTCCGGGAACGACGCCGGCTACCGCCTGGGCTTCCGGCCCTCCCGCGCGCGGAAGGTCGCCCAGAACCGGTTGCACTTCGATCTGACCAGTTCCTCACTGGAGGACCAACGGGCAACCGTGGCCAGGGCGCTCGACCTGGGCGCGCGGCATGTCGACGTCGGGCAGGGGCCGGACGCGTCGCACGTGGTGCTCGCCGACCCCGAGGGCAACGAGTTCTGTGTCTCCGAGCCGGACAGCCGGTTCCTCGCCGGGTGCGGCTTCATCGGGGCGGTCGCCTGCGACGGCGCGCGCGCCGTGGGCTGTTTCTGGAGCGAGGCACTGGCCTGGCCGCTGGTCTGGGACCAGGACGAGGAGACCGCCGTCCAGTCGCCGAACGGCGGTACGAAGATCACGTGGGGCGGCCCGCCGTTGATGCCGGACGCGGGCAAGGACCTGCACTTCGACCTCGTCCCGGACGGCGATCTGCGGGCGGAGGTCGAGCGACTGCTCTCCCTGGGGGCGAGCCGTCTCGACGCGGCCCCCGCCGGGGACGGCGCGGTGCGGCTGGCCGACCCGGGCGGCAACGAGTTCCGAGTGCTCACGCGCCGGTGACGCCGGACCGGCCGGGGGCCGCACCCAGGAGGCCGCGTCAGAGGCCGAGTTCCTTCCGCGTGTCGTCCCAGAGGCGTTCGGCCGACGCCTCGTCGATCGCCCACGCCGCGACGCCGGTCCCGCCCACGGTGGGCTCGGGCTGGAGCTCGGCGGGACGGCAGTCCTCGAAGTAGCGGCCGGTCACGCCCTCGACCAGCGGTGAGGCGGCGAGGAGCACCTGGGTGGCCGCACCCTGCTGCGGCGTCTTCCAGCCCGGCGGGACGTCGAGCCGCTCGCCCGCCTCGTTCGTGGCGCCCACGAACCGCAGTTGCTCGTCGCTGAGGTGGCGCTGCAGGTTGGTCATGATGCCGCCCGGGTGCAGCGCGTTGGCGGTGATGCCGTCGGCCGCCCAATGCCGGGCCAGGGCGACGGTGAAGAGGATCGTGGCCGACTTCGACTGGCCGTACGCAGTCCAGGCCTCGTAGGGGCGGCGGGCGAAGTGGATGTCGTCGAAGTCGACCGGGGCCATCAGGTGGGCCGACGAACTGACCATGACGACCCGGGCTCCACCGGCGGCGCGCAGTGCTCCGTGCAGGCCGAGGGTCAGCGCGGCGTGGCCGATGAGGTTCACGGCGTACTGGGTCTCCCGGCCCTGCGGGGTGAGGGTGAGTTCCGGCATCGCCATGACGCCCGCGTTGTTGACGAGGATGTGCAGCGGCCCGTTCCACTCCTCTGTGAAGGCGCGGACGCTGTCGAGATCGGCGAGGTCGACACGGGCGACGCCGACGTCGCCCCGACCGGTCTCCCGGCGGATGCGGTCGGCGGCGGGCCCGGCCGCGTGCGGGTCACGTACGGCGAGGGTCACCTGCGCACCGGCCCCGGCGAGGGCGAGTGCCGTTTCCAGCCCGATGCCCGAGGCGCCGCCGGTGACGACGGCACGCTTGCCGGAGAGGTCGACGCCGCGCACGACGTCCGCGGCGGTGGAGTGCGCCCCGAAGGGGATGTCGGTGACGAAGGACATGAGTTCCTGCTTCCTGCTTCCGGCGCACGGGTGCGGGCACGCCGGGTGACGGTGTCGGCCGGATCTATAACCAACCGGATGGTTTAAATGTAGGCCGAGAGTTCCGGGGACGCAACCATCCGGTTGGTTTTTTGTCCGGGCCGTGGCCGGCCCACTGCCGACCGGCTCGCACGGGCCCCTCCGGCGCCTTCCCGCGCCCGCACCCGCGGCCCCCGTACCGCGCCGGCACCCCGTCCGACCTGGATCTCCTAGGCTGTCCCCATGGCTTACGACTCTGCCGCGACCCGGGCGCGCCTCATCGAGGCCGCATACGGCGAATTCGTCGCGCACGGGCTCGCCGGTGCCCGCGTCGACCGGATCGCCAAGGCGGCGCCGGCCAACAAGCAGGCCATCTACGCCTACTTCGGGTCCAAGGACGAGCTCTTCGACGCGGTGCTCGAAGCCCGGCTACGCGTACTGGCCGACGTGGTGCCGTTCACCCCCGACGACCTGGCCGCGTACGCGGGGGCGCTGTTCGACGCCTTCACCGACGACCCGGACCTCATCAAGCTGACCCAGTGGAAGGCCCTCGAGCGCCCCGAGGCGTCGGCCATGGAACGGGACAACCACCTCGCCAAGGCGCAGGCGGTCGCCGACGCCCACGGCGTCGGTCTCGAAGCGGGCATGGACGCGCTGATGGTCGCGCTGGCCGCCGCGCAGGCGTGGGTCACCACGCCTGCGGGCATCCGCGATCCGGAGGACGGTGACGAGACGGCCCGGCGCGGCCGGCACCGCGAGGCGGTCGTGGCGGCCGTCGGCGCGATGACCGCGTGCCTCCTGCCGCCCGCCGTGGGCTGACCGGCCCGCCGCCCCTCACCCTCGGCCGGTCACAGCTGCGCCTCGCAGGCCTCCAGCCTGGCGAGCAGGCTCGCCAGGGCCTCGTTCCACCGCACGGTGCCCCGCTGTTCCTGGAGGAGGACGCGCAGCGCCCGGACCTCCTCGGCGGCGAAGGACTCGTGACCGGGGTTGTACTCGAACTGCAGGAACGCGACCTGCAACTCGAAGTACCGGGAGGGGTCCGCCTCGTGGAGCCACCGGGTCAGCGCCAGTGCAGCGGCGCCCTCCGCCCGGGCGCACCTGAGGCCGACCGACGGCTCCACGACGAACTCGACCGTGGTGACGCCGTCGGGCGTGATGAGGCACATCCGCGCCGGGTCCGCCCCGTTGCGGACCATGCCGAAGGCGTCCTCGCGCCTCCGGTCCTGCGGCGTGTCGTCCATCTCTTCCCTCGCCTCTTCCTATCCGGTGGGACGGGCGGGGCCTCGCGCCGGTGTGCGGTGCGGGCCCTCGCACACATCAACAACCGGGAACGCCCGGGCATACCCGATGTGACGGAAGAGATCGCGGGAATTCCCGGGCTCAGGCGCCGGGGAGCCGTCCGGTGAGTCCGGTGACCTGCCGGCGCACCACCTCCCGGCCCACGGGGTGGAGCGCGGCGAGGTCCGTCCCCTCCAGCGCGCGCAGCGCCGCCGCGGTGTCGCCGGCGAACGGGGCGCTCCCGCCGAGCACTTCGTAGCCGTCGCGGACCGCGACGCGCAGGCGGCGTCCGCCGCCTTCGGCGTGCACCGCGGACGCGACGACCAGCGGCGGGGGACCGCCGGCCTCGCCGGGCTGTTTGTCGTAGGCGCTGACCAGCGGTTCCCGCCAGCGGATGCCGAGCAGGAGGTGCTGCTTGGCCACGGCCTCGGACAGATCGGTCTCGTGGGTCCGGTCGGGTTCCAGGGTGATCGCGCGGGAGTCCAGGACGAGCGCGGCGGGCAGCAGGCAGCGCAGGGTGCTGCCGACGAGGTTGCCGCCGACGGTCGCCGTCCGGCGTACCGCGCCGGTGCCCACACCGGCGGCCGCCCGCCGCAGCACTTCCGGAACCCGGTCGTCGATGCGGTTCAGCACCACCGCCGCGCCCAGCGCCTCGCGTTCGACCAGGTTGGCCTCCGGCAGGTCGCGCAGCGACATGGCCCGTTCGGGGAACCCGTCGCGCTGCCAGGTGGCCCAGACGAGCGTCGCGCCGCCGACGGGCACCGCCCCCTGGGCCATGAACTCCTGTGCTTCGGACACGGACGTGGGCAGATGCAGCAGCACGGCAGTCGACCCGCCTTCCGGGAGTCGGCGACCGGACGGCGAGCGTGCCGGTCGCATGATCGCTTGCGCTTGGCATTCTCCCCGTACGGCCGGGAGCGCGTACAGGGCTCAGCAGTTCCCTTCGTGCGCCCTCCGTGCGCGAACTGCCCCCGGCGCGCGGGCCGGAGACGGCGCGGCCGGCGCTCACCGCGCCGGAGGTCAGGCGTCCTGGTGGCGTGCCTCGTGCCGCCAGAAGCCGGAGAAGGTGATGCGGTCCTTGGGGAGGCCGGCGCGGTGCAGGTGCCGGCGGCCCTTGGTGGCGAGGCTCTGCTCGCCGACGACGAAGGCGTAGCCGGTGGCGTCCGGCGCGGCGTGCCCGCGCAGTTCGGCGAGCGCGACGGAGCCGGGGACGGCGTGCGGGTCCTCGCGCACGACCCAGGTGACGGCCATCCCCTCGGGGGCGTCGAGGTCGCGCCGGTCGTCGGGGGTGGGGACCTCCTGGATGAGCCGGCCCACGGTGTCGCGGGGGAGGGACCGCAGGATGCCCGTGGCGGCGGGCATCCCGCTCTCGTCGGCGACGACGAGGACCTCGGAGGCGTCCTCCGGGCAGTCGAACATGACGCCCTGGTCGAGGAGTGCCAGCGCGTCGCCGGGCCGGGCGCCGCAGGCCCATATCGCCGCGCGGCCCTCGAGTTCGCCGTCCGGGCCGCGGTGCACGACGAACTCGATGTCCATTTCGGCCGTTCCGGGGCGGAACGCGGCGACGGTGTAGTTCGAGTAGTGCGGACGCTCGGCCGGCGGGATGGCGAGGTAGGGCTGCCACCATCTGGCCCCGGAGAACTCCGGGAGCCGCAGGGCGTCCTGGTGGGGGAGCTGCATGAAGAGGCGGAACCAGTGGTCGTAGCCCCTCCACGGGAAGTCGGCGAGGTCCGTGCCCGTGACGGTCACGCGGTGCAGGGAGGGGGTGACCCGCTCGGTCCTGACGACCTCGGCGCGGAACATCCTGGGGTTCTGCGGCATGAGCCGCGCGGTCTTCGCCATGTAGGAAGGTTAGCCTAAGTTTACCGAAGTGAAAGGGGGGTGGTCCGGGCAATGGTTAGGTTAGGCTAACCTTCGTTCGTGAGTTCTTCGGAAGAGACCGCCATGGCCCCCGGCCTGCGCGGACACCGGCTGGCGGCGTACGGCGTGACCGTGTCGTACGACGGGGTCGACGTCGTGCACGACGCGGCGATCATCCTCCGGCCCGGCGAGGTGACCGCCCTCGTGGGCCCCAACGGCAGCGGCAAGTCGACGCTCCTGCGCACCGTGGCGCGCCTGCAGCGCGCACGCCGCGCCACCCTGACGATCGACGCGCACGACGGCACCACCGCCGACGGGCTCGCCCTGACGGCACGTGAGTTCTCCCGCCGGGTGGCCCTGCTGACCCAGGGCCGCCCCACGCCGGGCGGCCTGACGGTGCGCGACGTCGTGGAGTTCGGCCGCTACCCCTACCGGGGCCGCTGGGGCCGGCCCGACCCGGAAGGACCGGCCGCGGTGGACCGCGCGCTGGCGATGACCGGTGTCACCGACCTCGCCGGCCGAGGCGCCGAGCACCTCTCCGGCGGGCAACTGCAGCGCGTCTGGCTCGCGAGCTGCCTCGCCCAGGAGACCGGGGTGCTCCTCCTCGACGAGCCCACGACCTACCTCGACCTGCGCTACCAGGTCGAACTGCTGGACCTGCTCCGGGAGCTGGCCGACGGCCACGGCATCGCCGTCGGCGTCGTCCTGCACGACCTGGACCAGGCGGCCGCGGTGGCCGACCGGATCGCCCTGCTGCGGGCGGGCCGGATCGTCGCCGACGGCCGGCCCGAGGACGTGCTGACACCGCAACGCCTCACCGACGCCTACGGGATACGGGTCGACGTCGACACCGACCCCCGGACCGGCCTGCTGCGCACCCGCGCCGTCGGCCGCCACCACGCACGCAACGAAAGGCCCGTCACCACCCCATGAGACGCTCCATCCTCACCGCCGCCGCGTCCACCGCCGCGGCACTCGCCCTCGCCGGCTGCGGCACGACCGAGCCGGCCGCGGCCCCCGCCGCCAAGGACACCAAGGGCATCACGCTCACCGACGCGGGCGGGGCGAAGGTCACCCTCGACGGGCCGGCGAAGAAGGTCGTCGGCACGGAGTGGAACGTCGTCGAGTCCCTCGTGACCCTCGGGGTCGACCCGGTCGGCGTCGCCGACGTCAAGGGCTACGGCACCTGGGACACGGCCGTCCCGCTGAAGAACCAGCCGAAGGACATCGGGACCCGCGGCGAGCCCAGCATGGACACCATCGCCTCGCTCTCCCCGGACCTCATCGTCGCCACCACCGACCTGCCGGACGCCGCCGTCAAGCAGCTGAAGAAGATCGCCCCGGTCCTTGAGGTCCGTTCCGCCGACGCCGCCGACCCGGTCGGGCAGATGAAGGAGAACCTCGACCTCATCGCCGAGGCGACCGGCACCACCACCCGGGCCGACGAGGCGAAGAAGGCCTTCGACGCCAAGGTCGCCGAGGGCCGCGAAACCCTGGCCGACGCGGGACTCGCCGGCACGCGGATCGCGTTCGCCGACGGCTACGTCGCCTCCAACCAGGTCTCCATCCGCCCCTACACCGGCGGTTCCCTCATCGGCGGCGTCAACACGGCGCTGGGCCTGCGGAACGCGTGGACGATCGCCGGCGACAAGGACTACGGCCTGGCCGCCACCGACGTCGAGGGCCTCACCGGCCTCGGCGACGTGCGCTTCGCCTACATCGGCAGCGACAGCGAGGGCAGCGACGTCTTCGCCGACGACCTCGCGAAGAACTCCGTGTGGAAGTCCCTGCCGTTCGTCGAGAAGGACGACGTGCACCGGCTGCCCGACGGCATCTGGATGTTCGGCGGCCCGCGGTCGATGGAGGCGTACGTCGACGCCGTCGTCGGCGCCCTGACGAAGTAGCGCGCCGTGGCCGTCACCGCAACGACCCCCGCCACCCGTCCGCACGCGACCGGCTCCCGGACGGGAGCGGCCGCGGTGACGGCCGCGCTCGTGCTCCTGGTCGGTGCCCTCGCGGTCGTCGACGTCACCCAGGGCACCGCCGCCGTAGGCCCCGCCGAGGTCTGGAAGGCCCTCACCGGCCGTGCCGCCCCCGGCGACGCGTCCGTCGTGATCGCCTCCCGGCTGCCCCGCATGACCGCGGGCCTGCTGGTCGGCGCCGCCCTCGGGACCGCCGGGGCGGCCCTGCAGGCCGTCAGCCGCAACGTGCTCGCCGCGCCCGACACGCTCGCCGTGAACGCCGGTTCGTACCTGGCCCTGGGCGTCCTCATGGTCACCGGGACCTCCCTGCCGCTGCTGGCCTCGTCCGGCGTGGCCTTCGCCGGCGGACTCGCGGCCGCCGCCGTCGTGCTGTCGCTGTCGGGGCTGGGCGCCGGCACCGTACGCCTCGTCCTGGCCGGCAGCGCCCTCACCCTCGGCCTGACCTCCGTCACCGAGGGGCTGATCCTGCTCTTCCCGCAGCAGACCAACGGCCTCTACCAGTGGAGCCAGGGCAGCATCAGCCAGAACGGCTTCGACGGCGTGCTTCAAATGGCCCCCGTCGCCGTGGCCGGCGCCGCCGGACTGCTGCTCGTGGCCCGCCGCGTCGACGCCCTCGCGCTCGGCGACGACGCCGCCCGCGGCCTCGGCGTTCCCGTCCGCGGCACCAGGATCACCGTCGTGGTGTTCGCGTCGCTGCTGTCCGCCGCGGCGGTGACCCTCGCCGGGCCCATCGGCTTCGTCGGCCTGTGCGCGCCGGCTCTCGTACGGCCGCTGGCCCGGCGCTTCCGGCCGCTGCTGCGCACCCGCACCGGACTGCCCGTCACGGGCCTGACGGGCGCGGGCCTGGTGCTCGGCGCGGACGTCCTGCTGCGCGCCGTGGTCCCCGCGCAGACCGCCGTCGCGGTGCCCACCGGCGTCGTCACGAGCCTGGTCGGCGCGGTGTTCCTGGTCGTGATGGCGCTGCGGACCCAGGACTCCGGGGGAGCGGGCGCGCCGGACCGGATGCGCATCCCGGGCCGGGTCGCCTTCCTGGTGACCGTGGCGGCCCTGGTCGCCGTGCTGGTGGGGCTGACGGTCGCCGGAGTGCTGCTGGGCGACACGAAGCTGCTCCTTGGCGACGTCGTCAACTGGGCGCAGGGCAGGTCCGGTCAGGCCGTCACCTTCGTCCTCGACACTCGCGTGCCGCGGGTGCTCGCGGCGCTCCTGGCGGGGGCCGCGCTCGCCCTGTCCGGCACCCTGGTGCAGGCCGTCACCCGCAACCCGCTCGCGGAGCCCGGCATCCTCGGCGTCTCCGGCGGCGCCGCGCTCGGCGCGGTGCTGTTCGTCACGACGGTCCCGGTCGCCGGGGCGTGGGGTGTCGCGGGGGCCGCGTTCGCCGGCGCCGCGGTGACCTCCGTGCTCGTGTTCGGCCTCGCGGCGCGGGGCGGCTTCCGGCAGACCCGGCTGGTCCTCGTCGGCGTCGGTGTGTCCGCGGCGGCGACGGCCCTGATCAGCCTGCTGATCGTGCTCACCGATCCGTTCAACGCGACGAAGGCGCTCACCTGGCTGTCCGGCTCCACCTACGGACGGACCGTGCCCGACGCCCTGCCCGTGGCGGCCGCCCTCGTGCTGGGCCTCGCCGTCGCGGTCGCGCGGCGCACCGAACTCGACCTGCTGTCGGTCGACGACGACACCCCGGCCCTGCTCGGACTGCGCCGCGGCCCCGCCCGATTCGGCTTCCTCGTGACGAGCGTGCTGCTCACCGCCACCGCCGTGGCCGCCGCCGGCACCATCGGCTTCGTCGGGCTGGTCGCCCCGCACGCCGCCCGCGCCCTCGTGGGCCGCCGGCACGTGCGCGTCGTACCGGTGGCGGTGCTCCTGGGCGCCTCGCTGGTCTGCGCGGCCGACATCCTTGGGCGGACCGTCATTGCCCCGGCCCAGCTCGGCGCGGGCCTGATGACGGCGGTCATCGGCACGCCGTACTTCCTGTACCTGCTGCTGCGTACGCGACGCTAGCGGCGAGGGGAGCGAGCAGTGGGTGGTTGGTGGCGCGCTGCTGGTGGTCTTTCGGCTGTCGCGCCGTCTCGCGCCCTTCGGGCGCAAAGATGCCGGCTGCGGAGGGGAGGGTGGGGGGCCTGCCTTGTTCGCAGTGTGCGGGTGTCTGGGTGGCGGGGGTTCAGGCGCCGGAGCGGGGCTGGTTGTTCGTCCGGCTCGGGTCTCGTTGCCGTCCGCGGGTACAGATGGCCGGTGACCACGCCTACTGTCGGTGCTGGGCGCGCCCGCCGTAACCGGCGTCTGCGGGTGCTTCCCCGATCCGAGACCGGGCCCTGTTTCGACGTGTATGACGCTGAAAGCGAGCCCGATCTCCGTCAGCGCAGAGATCGGGCTCTGTTTCGACGTCCATATCGTCGAAACAGAGCCCGATGTCGTTCCGATCGCTCGGCAGCACCTGGGATCACCCGCAGTCGCGGGTTACGGCGGGCGCGCCACCCACCGGCAGTAGGCGTGGAAGCGGCCATCCATACCCGCGGACGGCAACGAGACCTCCGCCACCGGAACGGCAACCCGCTCCGGCGCCTGAACCCCAGCCCCGCACCCACCCGCACACTGCGAACAGAGCAGGCCCCCCCAACCCTCCCCTCCGCAGCCCGCCGCTGTGCGCCCGAAGGGCGCGAGACGAACCCGCACCCACCCATTCGGCCCGAGCCGTTCTCGGGTCCGGCGTCGGCCTGGTGCCGGAGGCGGCGCCGGGGACCAGGGGCCGCCGGTCCTCCGGCGGCCCTCAAGCGGGTTTCAGGGGCGGGCCGCGGCCACCGCGGCCGGCTCGTCCTGACGGGCGGCGAGCGAGGCGACGATCTCGCCGGCCCGGATCGCGGTCGTGGACAGCAGGGTGGAGGTCAGCCCGTGCGTGTGCTCGGTGCCGCCCTGCACGTAGATGCCCGCCCGCACCTCGGGGGCGACCTCGACGCGGTGGTCGCGGCCGACGCGGAGGGCGTCGCCGTCGTCGCGCAGGCAGATCTTGGCGGACTCCCCGAGGAGGGTGCCGACGTCCTGCGAGCGGTAGCCGGTGGCGTGCACCAGGACGTCCGCCTCCAGGACGTGCCGTTCGCCGGTCGGCAGGAACTCCACCGTCACGTCGAGGCCGTCGTCCGCGGCGCTCACGTCCCGGATGCGGGAGACGTTGAGGAAGCGCAGCCGTTCCCGGCCCTGCACCTTCTCGCGGTAGGAGGTGGCGTACAGGGCCTCGATGAGGTCCATGTCGACGACCGAGTAGTTGGTGCTGCGGTGGTAGTCGAAGAGGGACTGCTTCACCTCGGACGGGGAGGCGAAGTAGAGGTCCACCGCCTCCGGGTCGAAGATCCGGTTGGCGAAGGGGCTGTCGTCGGCAGGCGTGTACCCGTACTTGGCGAACACCGCGCAGATCTCCGCGTCGGGGAAGGTGCGGTGCAGGAAGTCCACGGCCTCGGCGGCGCTCTGGCCGGCACCGAGGACGACGGCACGGCGCACCGGGGTGCCCGTCGCGGTGAGCTCCGCGACCCTGGGCAGCAGCTGGCTGTTGTGCCACACGCGGTCCGACAGCTCGGTGCCGGGCGGCAGGTGCGGCTCGAGGCCGACGGCCACGCTGATGTTGCGGGCCCGGTGGGTCACCGTCCGCGTCGGGTCCTCGGGGTGCCGGCACGTCACGTCGAGGTGGTCGACCTCGCCGTCGGCGCCGCGGACCGGTGTGACCGACAGCACTTCGGAGGAGTAGTCGACGAGGTCGGCGACCCGGGCGGCGGCCCACTCGAAGTAGTCGTGGAACTCCACGCGGAGCGGGAAGAGGGTCTTCTGGTTCAGGAAGTCGACCAGCCGCCCCTGCTCGCGCAGGTAGCACAGGAAGCTGAAGTCGCTGGTCGGGTTGCGCATGGTGACCAGGTCCTTCAGGAACGAGACCTGCATCGTCGCGTCGTCGATCAGCATGCCGCGGTGCCAGCCGAAGCGGGGCTGCCGCTCCAGGAAGCGGGCGTCGATCCGCCGGGAGGCGGGGACTTGTGCGTTGTGCTCCTCGATGGCTATCGCGAGAGCCAGATTTGACGGTCCGAAACCGATCCCGAGGATGTCGTGGATGGTGTCCGGCTCATTGAGCGGTGCTGTCACCGTTGCATCGCCTCCCTATGCGCGCCACATACTAGATAAGGTAAGCCTAACCTTGCAATAATCACTGAAGGAGAGGCAGCCCATGCGGGTCGTCATGTTCGGTTACCAGACCTGGGGACACCGGACGCTGCAGGCGCTGCTGGAGTCGGATCACGAGGTCGTCCTCGTCGTGACCCACCCCAGGAGCGAGCACGTCTACGAGAAGATCTGGGACGACTCGGTGGCTGAACTCGCCGAGAAGCACGGCGTCCCCGTGCTGCTGCGCAACCGTCCGGACGACGCCGAACTGCTCGAGGCGATCAAGGCCGCGGCGCCCGACATCATCGTCGCCAACAACTGGCGCACCTGGCTGCCGCCGGAGATCTTCGATCTCCCGCCGCACGGCACCCTCAACGTGCACGACTCCCTGCTCCCCGCCTACGCGGGCTTCTCCCCGATCATCTGGGCGCTCATCAACGGCGAGCAACGGGTCGGCGTCACCGCACACCGCATGGACGGCGAACTGGACGCGGGCGACATCCTGCTGCAGCGCTCGGAGCCCGTCGGTCCGCAGGACACCGCCACCGACCTCTTCCACCGCACCTGCGACCTCATCGCGCCCCTCGTGCGCGAGTCGCTGGACCTGATCGCCTCAGGCCGCGCCGAGTGGACGCCCCAGGACCGCTCCCGCGCCAGCTTCTTCCACAAGCGGTCCCTCGAGGACAGCCGCATCGACTGGAACTGGCCCGCCGAGGACCTGGAGCGGCTGGTGCGGGCGCAGTCCGACCCGTACCCCAACGCCTTCACCTACCACCGCGGGGAGCGCATCAGGATCGTCGCCGCCGCCGTCTCGCGGGCCCGGTACGGTGGCACGCCCGGCCGGATCTTCATCCGCGAGGGCGACGGCGTCGTCATCGTCGCCGGCGCGGACGCGCGCGGCGGCCACCGCAAGGGCCTGCTGGTGCGCACGATCCGCACCGACGACGGCACCGAATACGCGGCCACGGACTGGTTCCGCACCATGGGCGGCTACCTGACGACCCGTCCGTGACGACGGCACTGGCCGGCCCCGGGCCGCTGCCCGCCCTGCGCGCGCTCGGGGGCCGCACCGTCGTCGTGAAGGTGGGCGGCAACGCCATGGGCGACGGCTCGCTGCTGCGCACCTTCGCGCAGGACGTCGTCCGCATCCGGGAGGCCGGGGTGCGGGTCGTGGTGGTGCACGGCGGCGGCCCGCAGATCAGCGCCCAGCTCGACCTGGTGGGCATCGAGGCCCGCTTCGTCGGCGGGCTGCGGGTCACCACGCCCGAGGTGCTGGACGTGGCGCGGATGGTGCTGGCCGGCAAGGTCCAGCGGGACCTCGTCGGACTCCTCAACGAGCACGGCCCGTACGCCGTGGGGCTCACCGGCGAGGACGCCCACACGCTGACCGCGGTGCGCCGCTACGCCCACGTCGACGGCGAGATCGTCGACATCGGCCTCGTCGGCGAGGTGACGGAGGTCAACACGGCGGCCGTGGACGTGCTCCTGGACCACGGCCACATCCCCGTCGTCTCCTCGCTCGGCCGCGGCACGGACGGCCAGATCTACAACGTCAACGCGGACGCGGCGGCCGGGGCACTGGCGGCGGCGCTCGACGCCGAGGCGCTGGTCGTGCTCACCGACGTGCCAGGGCTGTACGCCGACTGGCCGCGCCGCGAGCGGGTCCTGGACCGGCTCACCGCCACCGAACTGGAGGCGATGCTCCCGGTCCTCGGGGGCGGCATGGTGCCGAAGATGGAGAGTTGCCTGCGGGCCGTGCGGGCGGGCGTCCGCACGGCCCGCGTGCTGGACGGCCGCGCCCCGCACGCCCTGCTGGGCGCGCTGACCGCGGGGCCGGGGGGCGCCGGCACGACCGTCACCCCGGGCTAGCCGAGTGGCCCGCGGGGTCGCCGCGCCGTGCCGCCGCCGGGTCGTACGGCGGCGGCCGGTCGCCCGGACCCCGCGATCCAGTCGCCCTCGTCCCCCGGCTCGGGGAGGATGCGGCCCCCTCGGCGGCGAACCGGGCGGGACTGTCCTTGATGATCACGAGGATGCGTGACTCCGGGACGCCGCTCACCCTGCTGCCGGGGGCCGAGATCTCCGTGGCCAGCCGCGTCTTCTCCGCGTCCGCGTGGCCGGCGGTAGGCCGCCGTCGCGGGCACCGCAGGTCGATGACGCCCCGTCGGGCCGGTGCCGTGCCCATGTGGGCTCACAGGCGCGGGCATCGAGGAGCCGGCCCCCGGCGCCCATGCGACTGCCGTGGTCGAAGAGGCCGCGCAGACGTCGTGCGCCCTGTCTGTGACCGCGTGGACTGCCTGGCGGGCGCCGAGGTCCCGGAGGGCGGGGAAGCCCGTGGGTGCGCGTCGGCGCCGCGTTCGCCGGGCAGGCGCATGCGGGCCGCTTCGCGTCAACGGTCCATGGGAACCGTGGCGTTGCGGGGCGGGGGCCTTCGGACAGACCGTCGGCCTCCGCGGCTGTCCGCCCCGAACGTGCCGAGGCGACGGCCGGGGTCGACGAGGCCGCGCGGGCGCCGCGCGCCCTGTCCGCAGCCCCGTGCACTGCCCGGCGGGTGCCGGGGTGCTGCCCGAGGACGGCTGGTCCCGTGTCCGCGTTCCGCGTTCGCCGGGCGGGCAGATGCCGGGCGCTTCGCGCGGGTCGAGGCCGTCCGGCAGGCCGCCCCGAACGTACCGAGGCGGCAGCCGGGGTCGACGATGCCGCCTATGTGCCGTGGCGCCCCGTGGCGGGTCACTCGGCGGCGACGGGGACCGCTTCGTGGTGGCGGCCCATGGGGATCACCAGGGGGGTGCCGCTGACCGGGTCGGTGGTGACCTGGCAGCGGAGGTCGAAGACGTCCTGGACGGTCTCGGCGGTGATCACCTCGGCGGGCGGGCCCTCGGCGGCGATCCGTCCCGACTTCATCGCGATGACGTGGTCGGCGTAGCGGCAGGCCTGGTTGAGGTCGTGCAGGACCATCACCACCGTGCGCTGCTCGCGGCGGTTGAGGTCGGTGACGAGGTCCAGCACGTCGATCTGGTGGGCCAGGTCGAGGTAGGTGGTCGGCTCGTCCAGCAGCAGGACGGGGGTGCCCTGGGCGACGGCCATGGCGATCCAGGCCCGCTGGCGCTGGCCGCCGGAGAGCTCGTCCACGGCGCGGTCGGCGAGCTCGGTCAGGCCGGTCGCCGCCAGTGCTTCGTGGACGGCCAGCTCGTCGGCCTTGGACCACTGCCGCCACCACGTCTGGTGCGGCGAACGGCCGCGGCTGACCAGGTCGATCACGGTCAGTCCCTCCGGGGCCACCGGCGTCTGCGGCAGGATGCCCAGCCGCTGGGCCAGCTCCCGGGTCGGCACCGACCGCAGGGCGCGGCCGTCGAGTTCGACGGTGCCCTGGCGGGGCGCGAGCAGCCGGGCCAGGGCCCGCAGGAGGGTGGACTTGCCGCAGGCGTTGGCGCCGACGATGGCGGTGATGCGGCCGGTGGGTATGACGAGGTCGAGGTCCTCGACGACCAGCCGGTCGTCGTACGCCAGGTGCAGCCCGCGCGCCCGGAGGTCCGGGCCCGCGGCGGCGGTGGGGGCGGGGGCGGGGTCGGTGGTCGCCATGGGTTCAGCCTCCTGAGCCCGCGCGGTTGGCGCGGATGAGCAGCCAGAGCAGTACCGGCGCGCCGATGACGCCGGTGACGATCCCGACCGGCAGTTCCGTGCCGGGGATCGCTTCACGCGCGATGAGGTCGGACCCCAGGACGACCGCTGCGCCGGTCAGTCCGGAGGCGGTCAGCGGCGGCCACGCCGTGCCGGCCATGCGCTGGGCGATCTGCGGGGCGGCCAGCGCCACGAAGGCGACCGGGCCGGCCGCGGCCGTGCCGAAGGCGATCAGCCCGACCCCGATGAGCAGCAGCGCCAGCCGTACGGGCTGCACGGCGGTGCCGAGGCCCGCCGCCACGTCGTCGCCGAGCTGCAGGGTCCGCAGCCGGCGGCCCATGCCGAGGGCGAGCGGCACCAGCACGGCCGTGGCGACGGCGAGCTGGGTGACCTGGTCCCAGGTACGGCCGTTGAGGTTGCCCACCAGCCAGCCCAGGGCGGCCTGCGCCTCGAAGCGCTCGCCGCGCGCGACCAGGTAGTCCGTGGCGCTGGTGCACATCCAGGACACGCCGATGCCGACCAGGATGATGCGGTAGCCGGTGGCGCCGCCCTTCCAGGCCAGCGCGTAGACGAGCAGCGCCGTGACCAGCGCGCCCAGCAGGCCGAGCCCCTGGGTGCCGAGGCCGCCGTCCCAGCCGAGGACGATGCCCGCGACCACGGCGGTTCCCGCGCCCTCGGTCAGCCCGATCATGTCGGGGCTGGCCAGCGGGTTGCGGGTCATCGTCTGGTACAGCGCGCCGGAGATGCCGAAGGCGATGCCGACGAGGAGTCCCACGAGGGCGCGCGGCAGCCGCAACTCCCGTACGACCAGCACCGTTCCGGGGTCGCCGGTGCCCGTGAGGGCCTTGACCACGTCGGTGAACCCGATGGGGTAGTCGCCGAGGGTCAGGCCCCAGCAGAACAGCAGGAACACCGCGGCCAGGAGGGCGGCGCAGAGCACCACCAGCCGTGGCCGGAGCACTCCGGAGACCGGCGGGGCCGCCAGCCGGAAGGTCCGGCGGCCGCGGAGGGGGGCGAGGGCGGTCATGCTCAGACCTCCGCGAGCTTGCGCCGGCGGACCAGCGCGATGAAGAACGGGCCGCCGATGAAGGCGACGAGCACGCCGGCCTGCACCTCGGTGGGCCGGGCGACGACCCGCCCGAGGATGTCCGCCGTGAGCAGCAGGCAGGGTGCGAGCACCGCCGACAGCGGCAGCAGCCAGCGGTGGTCGGGGCCGATGCCCGCGTACTGCGCGAGCATCCGGGCGACGTGCGGCACCACGAGGCCGAGGAAGACCACCGGGCCGATGACGGCTACGGACGCGCCGGTCAGCAGCATCACCGCGACGACCCCCTGCAGGCGGACGAGGCCCAGCCGGCGTCCGAGCGAGGCGGCCACGTCGTCGCCCAGGGCCAGGCTGTTGAGCGCGGGCGCGGTGGCGAGCGCGAGCACCGCCCCGACCGCCAGGAAGGGCAGGATGCTGCTGACGACGGCGGCGTCCTGGTCGGCGAGGGTGCCCGCGGACCAGAAGCGGTAGCGGTCCAGCGCGTCGGGATCGGTGAGGACGATCGCGTTGGTCAGCGAGAAGAGCAGGAAGGTGACGGCGACTCCGGCCAGCGCCAGCTTCACCGGTGTCGCGCCCGAGCGGCCCGTCCGGCCGAGCAGGAAGACCAGCACGCTGGTGCCGAGCGCACCGGCGAAGGCGAACCAGATCGTGCCGTGGAGCGAGCCGAGCCCGAACACCGCGATGGCGACGACGATCCCGAAGGACGCGCCCGCGCTGACGCCGAGGATGCCGGGGTCGGCGAGCGGGTTGCGGGTGAGGGCCTGCATGAGCGCACCGGACAGCCCCAGGGCGGCGCCCGCGGTGACACCGAGGACGGTGCGCGGTACGCGGACCGTCCAGACGATGTTGTCGACGAGCCGACTCGAAGGGTGGCCGAAAAGCGCCCGGACGACCCGGTCCGGGGGGATGTCGACGGCGCCCAGCCCGATCGAGAGCACGCACAGCACCGCGAGGGCGGTGGCGAGCAACACGACGAGCAGGGCTGGGCGCAGGCTTCTGCGCGCGGTCACCGGCCTGGCTCCACGGCCACCATCCTTAGGTTAGGCACACCTTAACCCTACCGCCGTGAGCTGTGCTGTCGTGCCCGGCGGGGAGGGCTATCAAGTTAGGTAATGCTTACCTTAATATGGCCAGCGGTCACGGCTCGTCCGAGTCGGTTCCGCACGTCTTGGGAGGCACGGGCACCTGTGTCGGGTAACGAAGAACTGGTCATGACGGCAAAGGACTTCTGGCGCGAACGGCTGATCCCGCTCGCACAGGAGACCGCCCTCCCCATCGACCTCCCGTACCCGCAGCGTCCCGCGGGACCGCCCGCGGTGCGCTCCCGCGCCCTGCCCGGCACGGCCGCGGAGGAGGACCGCCACCTCGCGGCGTACGTCGCCCTGCTCCACCACTACGGCGGCGGCGCCACCGACCTCGTCCTCGCCCACGACGGGCTGCCGCTGCGCGTCGCCCTCATAGCGGACACCACCTTCGCCGAACTCACCGCGCGGGTCTCCGAGGCCGCGGAGCGGGCCCGCGCCCACCGCGTCCCCGCCGGCGACCTCGCCGCCGAGGTGGGCGCCACCGCGACCCGCGGCGGCGGACTGCTCTGCAACACCGGCTTCGCCCCCGGCGACTGGGCCGGCGGCCCCCTCGACCTCGCACTGCGGGTGACGACCGGCGAGGTCCACGCCGCGTACCGCCCCGACCTCTTCGAGGCCGCGACCGTCGACCGGATCCTCGGCCACTACGCCACCCTGCTCGCCGACGCCACCGCGCACCCGGACCGCGCCGTCGGCGACCTCGCGCTGCTGGACGGGCCGGAACGGCACCGCCTCCTCCACGAGTGGAACGACACCGGCCACGACGTGCCGCTCGCCACCTGGCCCGCGATGTTCGCCGAGCAGGTCCGCGCCCGGCCCGACGAGACCGCCCTGGTCTTCGAGGACGTCCGCCTCACCTACGCCGAACTCGACGCCCGCGCCAACCGCCTGGCCCACGCCCTGGCCGCCCGGGGCGCCGGCCCCGAGACGGTGGTGGCGCTGGCCGTGCCGCGCTCGGCCGAACTCGTCGTCGCCGAGGTGGCGGTGCTCAAGTCCGGCGCCGCCTACCTGCCGGTCGACACCGACTACCCCGCCGACCGCGTCGCCTACATGCTCACCGACGCGGCCCCCGTCTGCCTCCTCACCACCGCCGAGGTCGCCGCCGAGTTGCCCGGCGAGGTCCCCACACTGGTCGTCGACGCCCCGGACACCGTCGCCGAACTCGCCGGGCTGCCCGAAAGCGCCCCCGACCTCGACGGCCGGCTGACGGTCGCGAACGCCGCCTACGTCATCTACACCTCCGGCTCCACCGGCCGGCCCAAGGGCGTCGTCCTCTCCCACGCCGGCGTCGCCAAGCTCGTCGCCACCCAGAGCGAACGCTTCGGCATCGGCCCGCACAGCCGGGTGCTGCAGTTCGCCTCCCCGAGCTTCGACGTCGCCTTCTGGGACCTGTGCCTCGGCCTGCTCTCCGGCGGCCGGCTCGTCGTCGTCCCCTCCGAACGACGCGTCCCGGGGCCGCCGCTCGCCGACTACGCGAACGCCCACGGCATCACCTTCATGATCCTGCCGCCCGCCCTGCTCGCCGCCATGCCCGACGACGTGCACCTGCCCGCCGAGGCGACGCTGCTCGCCGGGACCGAGCGCGTCTCGCCCGAACTCGTCGGCCGCTACGCGCGCGGCCGCATGATGTTCAACGCCTACGGCCCGACCGAGGCGACCACCAACTCCACGCTCGGCCGGTGCGACCCCGACACCCCGGCCGGCACCATCGTGCCCATCGGCGTGCCCGACCCCGGCACCCGCGCCTACGTGCTCGACGCCCGGCTGCGGCCCGTCCCGGCGGGTGTCGCGGGAGAGCTCTACCTCGGCGGCGCCGGACTCGCCCGCGGCTACCTCGGACGGCCCGACCTGACAGCCGAGCGCTTCGTCGCCGACCCCTTCGGCGAGCCGGGGGAGCGGCTGTACCGCACCGGCGACCTCGTGCGCTGGAAGGCGGACGGGCGGCTGGAGTTCCTCGGCCGTGTCGACAGCCAGGTCAAGATCCGCGGCTTCCGCATCGAGCCCGGTGAGATCGAGTCCGTGCTGCGCGCCCACCCCGCAGTCGCCCAGGCCGCGGTCGTCGTCCGCGAGGACCGGCCCGGCGACCGGCGGCTGGCCGCCTACGTCGTGCCCTCGCTCGACGGCGAGGCCGAGGTCGCCGAGTGGAAGGACCTGCACGAACTCCTCTACTCCGCCGCGGGCTCCGAGGGCTTCCGGGAGAACTTCGCCGGCTGGAACAGCATGTACGACGGGCTGCCCATCCCCCTCGCCGACATGCGCGAGTGGCGGGCGGCCACCGTCGAGCGCATCGCGGCCCTCGCACCGCGCCGCGTCCTGGAGATCGGCGTCGGCAGCGGCCTGCTGCTGTCCCGGCTGGCCCCCGGCTGCGAGGCGTACTGGGGCACCGACGTCTCCGAGGAGGCCGTCGCCGCGCTGCGCGCCCAGATCCGCGACGTGCCCGAACTCGCCGGCCGCGTCGAGCTGTCGGCCCGCCCCGCGCACGACACCACCGGACTGCCCGAGGGCCACTTCGACGTCGTCGTCATCAACTCCGTCGCCCAGTACTTCCCCGGCGCGGACTACCTCGAGGACGTGCTGCGCAAGGCCGCCGCGCTGCTGGCGCCCGGCGGCGCCCTCTTCGTCGGCGACGTCCGCAACCTGCGGCTGCTGCGCACCCTGCGCGCGGCCGTGGAGAGCGACCGCAGCGCCGCCGCCGGGGCCGCCGACAAGGAGGCGCTGCGCGCCGCGGTCGACCGCTCGGTGGCCTGGGAGGGCGAACTCCTCGTCGACCCGGACTGGTTCGCGGGCCTCGACGGCTTCGCCGCGCAGGTGCGCGTCAAGCGCGGCACCCACCACAACGAGCTGACCCGCTACCGCTACGACGTCGTGCTGCGCCCCGCGGCGGACGCCACCCCCGGCGGGGGCGACGAGATCGCGTGGGCCGCGCTCGGCGGCCTGCCCGCCCTCGACGCCCGGCTCGCCGCGCGCCCGGAGCGGCTGCGCGTCACCGCCGTGCCCAACGCCCGCCTCACCGAGGACCTCGACGCCCTCGCGGTCCTCGACGACAGCAGCCGCCCCGGCGCCGACGGCGCCGGCAGCGTCGATCCCGAGTCGCTGCACGAACTCGCCGCGCGGCACGGCCTGTCCGCCGTCCTGACCTGGACCGGCGACGCGGACGACGGCAGCCTCGACGCCGTCTTCGTCCCCGAGGGCGCCGACCCCGGCGAGCTGTACCGGCCCGCCGGCGGCCGCCCGCTCGCCAACCGGCCCGCCCCCTTCCGCGACGTCACCGCGCTGATGCGGACGCTGCGCGCGCACGCCGCCGAGTTCCTGCCCGAGTACATGGTCCCCGCGGCCCTCGTGCCCCTGGACCGGCTGCCGGTGACGCCCAGCGGCAAGCTCGACGGCGCCGCCCTGCCCGTCCCCGACTACGCCGCCCTCAGCTCGGGCCGCGCCCCGCGCGACGCCCGCGAGGAACTGTTGTGCGCCCTGTACGCGCAGGCCCTCGGCGTGCGGAACGTCACGATCGACGACGACTTCTTCGCCCTCGGCGGCGACAGCATCGTCGCGATCCAGCTGCTCGTGCTCGCCCGCCGCGCCGGCCTGCGCCTCACCCCGCGCGACGTCTTCCGGCACCGCACCGTCGCCGCGCTCGCCGAGGTCGCCCAGGAGGGCGGTCCGGACGACGCCCCGGCGGGCGGGCAGGACGCGCCGCTGGTGTCCCTGACGGACGCCGAACTCGACGCCCTGCGCGGCGGGATGACGGCCGGCGTCGACGAGGTGCTGCCGCTCGGCCCGCTCCAGGAGGGCTTCTTCTTCCACGCCCTCGTCGACGGCGCCGACCACGACGCCTACGTCGTCCAGCAGGCCGTCGAGCTGTCCGGTCCCGTCGACGGCGCCGCCCTGCGCCGCGCCATGGAGCGGCTCCTGGAGCGGCACGCCCCGCTGCGCGCCTGCTTCCGCCAGCTCCCCGACGGCCGGCCCGTCCAGGTCGTCACCCGTGGGGCCGCGCTGCCCTGGCGCGAGGTCGACGTGTCCGCGCAGGAGGAGGGCGTACGCCGCGGCCTCGCGGACGCCGTCGCCGCGGACGAGCGGTCCCGCCCCTTCGACCTCGGCCGGCCGCCGCTGCTGCGGTGTGCGCTCGTCCGCCTCGGCGCGGACCGCAGCCGCCTGCTGCTGACGTTCCACCACATCGTCGCGGACGGCTGGTCGCTGCCCGTCCTGCACCGCGAGCTGATGGCGCTGTACGCGGACGACCCGGCGCCCCTGCCCGAGGTGCCCGCGTACGCCGGCTACCTGCGCGGTGTCGCCGCCGCCGACCGGGACGCCGCCCGCGCCGCCTGGCGTACCGCGCTCGCCGGGCTCGAGGGCCCGACGCGCCTGGTGGACACCCCCGCGGACAGCGGCCCGGTGGAGCCCGCGCAGATCCGCCTGGAACTCTCCGAGCGCGTCACCGCCCGGCTCGCCGCCCGCGCCCGCGAACTCGGCGTCACCCTCGGCACCGTCGTCCAGGGCGCCTGGGGCCTGCTGCTGGGCCGGCTCACCGGACAGCAGGACGTCGTCTTCGGCACCACCGTCTCCGGTCGCGACGTCGCCGTCGACGGCATCGACTCCATGGTCGGCCTCTTCATCAACACCCTGCCGACCCGGCTCGTCTGGGACCCGGCCGGCGGGCTCGGCACGATGCTGCGCCGGCTGCAGGACGAGCAGAGCGCCCTGCTGGACCACCAGCACCTCGGCCTCGCGGAGATCCAGCGCACCGCCGGGCACGCGGGCGGCGGCGAACTCTTCGACACCCTCGTCGTGTTCGAGAACTACCCCGCCGAGACCGGCCTCGCCGACCCCTCGGGCACCGTGCGCGTCACCGGCCACGCCTTCCACGACACCGTGCACTATCCGCTCGCCCTCATCGTGAAGCCCGGCCGCCGCATGGACCTGCGGCTCAAGCACCACGCGCGCAGGATCGACGCCGGCGCCGTCCGCGCCCTCGGCGGCCGGCTCACGCTGCTGCTGGAGGCGATCGCCGACGACCCCGGCCGCCCGGTCGCCTCCGTCGGCCTGCTCACCCCGCGCGAGCACGAGACCGCCCACCTCGAGGGCGCCGTCCGCGACGTCCCCGCCACCACACTGCCCGCCGCCATCGCCGCGCGGACCGCCCGTACGCCCGGCGCCACCGCCGTCGTGTACGGCGACACCACCCTCACGTACGCCGAACTCGACGCGCGCGCCGAGACGCTGGCCGTGCGGCTGCGGGCCCGCGGCGCGGGACCCGGGCGCTTCGTCGCCGTCGCCGTCCCGCGCTCGGCGGAGCTGATGGTCGCGCTGCTCGGTGTCCTCAAGTCCGGCGCGGCCTACCTGCCCGTCGACCTGGACTACCCGGCGGAACGCGTCGCCTACATGCTCGCCGACTCCGGCGCGACGACCGTCGTCACCACGGCGGCCGACGTCCCGCGGCTGCCCGAGGTGGCGGGCCTGACGCCGCTGCTGATCGACGCCGTCGAGGAGGCCGCGGAACCCGTCGCGCCCGAGCAGGCCCGGCCCGACGACCCGGCGTACCTGATCTACACCTCCGGCTCCACCGGCCGCCCCAAGGGCGTCGTCGTCACCCACCGCGCCGTCGTCAACCGCCTCGCCTGGACGCAGGGGGAGTACGGGCTGACGGCCGGCGACCGCGTGCTGCAGAAGACCCCGTCCAGTTTCGACGTCAGCGTGTGGGAGTTCTTCTGGCCGCTGTGCGAGGGCGCCGCCGTCGTCCTCGCCCGCCCCGACGGGCACCGCGACCCGGCCTACCTCGCCGGGCTCGTCCGCGAACAGCGCGTCACCACCATGCACTTCGTGCCCTCCATGCTGGAGGCGTTCCTCAGCACCTCGGAGGTGACCGCCGACGCGTCGTGGGCGGCGAGCCTGCGCCGCGTCCTCAGCAGTGGCGAGGCCCTGCCGGGCGCCGCCGCCGCGCGCTGGCAGGCGCTCACCGGAGTGCCGCTGCACAACCTCTACGGGCCCACCGAGGCCGCCGTCGACGTCACCCACCACCCCTTCGACGGCGCCCCCGGCACCACCGTGCCCATCGGCCGCCCCGTGTGGAACACGGGCCTGCGGGTCCTGGACGCCTGCCTGCACCCGGTGCCGGACGGCGTGCCCGGCGAGCTCTACCTGACCGGTGTGCAGCTCGCCCGCGGCTACCACGGGCGTTCCGCGCTCACCGCGGAGCGCTTCGTCGCCGACCCGTTCGGCGCGCCCGGAACCCGCATGTACCGCACCGGCGACCTGGTCCGCCGGCGTGCCGACGGGGTCGTGGAGTACCTGGGCCGCACCGACCGCCAGGTCAAGCTGCGCGGCAACCGCATCGAGCCCGGCGAGACCGAGGCCGCGCTCGTCCGCCTCCCGGACGTCGCCCAGGCCGCGGTGACGGTGCGCGAGCAGCGCCTCGTCGCGTACGTCGTGCCGACGCGCGGCGCCCGCCCCGACACCGGCGCCCTGCGTGCCGCCGTGGCCGAGGTGCTGCCCGCGCCGCTCGTCCCGGACGCCTTCGTCGTGCTGGACGCGCTGCCGCTGACCCCCAGCGGCAAGCTCGACCGTTCGGCGCTGCCCGCGCCCGAGGCGGAGCGGGCCCCCGCCCGTGCCCCGCGCACCGACCGCGAGCGGACGCTGACGGAGGTCTTCGCGGCCGTCCTGGGCCTACCCGACGCCGGTCCCGACGACGACTTCTTCCTCCTCGGCGGCGACAGCATCAGCTCCATCGGCGTGGCCAGCCGCGCCCGCGCCGCCGGACTCGAACTGACCCCGCGCGACGTCTTCGAGCACCGCACCCCCGCCGCCCTCGCCCTGGCCGCCCGCACCGGCGCCGCGACCACGGAGCGCACCGGCCCCGTCCGCCCCGAGCTGACCCCCGAGGAGACCGGGCGCGTCCAGCGGACCGCCGGGGGAGCGGTCGCCGAGATCTGGCCGCTCGCCCCGCTCCAGGAAGGCCTGTTCTTCCACTCCGCCTACGACGGCGGCGCCCTCGACGTCTACACCGTCCACGAGACCTTCGACTTCGCCGAGCGCCTGGACGAGGACCGGCTGCGGGCCGCCGCCCGCACCCTGCTCGCCCGCAACCCCGGACTGCGCGCCGGGTTCACCAGCGAAGGACTGCGCCAGCCCGTGCAGTTCATCGTCGACGAGCCCGAGGTGCCGCTGGAGACGGTGGACCTGTCGGCGCTCCCCGCCGACGAGCAGGAGGCGCGGCTGCGCGCCCTGATGGACGCCGAGCGCACCCGCCGCTTCGACCTGTCCGCGCCGCCCCTGTTCCGCATGCTGCTCGTGCGCCTCGGCGCCGAGCGCGGCGACCGCCTCGTCATCGGCCGTCACCTGATCCTTTGGGACGGCTGGTCCGCCTGGCTCTTCCTCGACCAGCTCTTCGCCCTCTACGCGACCGGCGGCGAGGACACCGGCCTGCCGCGCCCCGGCAGTTACGGGGACTACCTGGCCTGGCTGGGCACCCAGGACGACGCCGCGGCGACCGCCGCATGGCGTGCCGCCCTGGACGGCCTGGAGGAGCCCACCCTGCTCGTCCCGGCCGTCGCCGACGCGGGCCTGGAACCCGTCATCCCCGAGCAACTGGACGCGCTGCTGCCCGCGCAGCTCGGCGACTCGCTGCGTGACCGGGCACGGGCCCACGGCCTCACCCTCAACACGGTGCTCAACGCCGCCTGGGGCCTGACCCTGGCCTCCGCCACCGGCCGCACCGACGTCGTCTTCGGCACCACCGTCGCGGGCCGGCCCACCGAAGTCCCGGACGTCGAGAACGTCATCGGCATGTTCCTCAACACCGTCCCCGCCCGCGTCGCCCTCGACCCGGCGGAGACCGTCCTCGACCTGCTGCGGCGCATCCAGGGCGAACGGCTGGAACTCATGCCGTACGAGTACCTGGGCCTCGGGGTGCTGCAGGCCGAGACCGGCCACCGGCGGCTGTTCGACACCCTCTTCGTGCTGCGCAACAACGACACCGAGGACCGGCTGGAGCGGCTGCGCACCGAGCACGGCGCCACCGCCGTCGCCAACGTCGACGCCACGCACTACCCCGTCAACCTGATCGTGACGCCGGGGCAGCGTGTCCTGGTCACCCTCGCGCACCGCCCCGACGTCGTCCCGCACGAGGCCGCCCGCGCGCTGCTGGACCGCTTCACCCTGCTGCTGGAGGGCATGGCCGAGGACCTGACGGCCCCCGTCGGCCGTCTCGACCCGCTGCTGCCCGCCGAACACGCCGCGCTGGAGCGGGAGTGGGCCGGCAGCAGGGTGCCGGAGCCCACCGAGACCATCGCCGACCTGCTCGCCGCGCAGGCCGCCCGCACCCCGGACGCCACCGCCCTGGTCTTCGGCGACCGCACCCTGGACTACGCGGAGCTGGACGCCGCCGTGAACCGCACGGCCCGGCTGCTGCTCGCCCGCGGCGCGGGACCGGAGAAGGTCGTCGCGCTGGGACTGCCGCGCTCCGCGGAGATGGTCGTGGCCCTGTTCGCGGTGCTGCGCACCGGTGCCGCCTACCTGCCGCTGGAGCTCGACCACCCGGCCGACCGGCTCTCCCTGATGCTGGAGGACGCCCGGCCGCTGCTGCTCCTCACGAACGCCGCCGTCTCCGCGACCCTCGAAGCGGACACCCCGCGGGTGCTCCTCGACGACCCCGCCGTCGCCGCCGAGTTGGCGGAGCTGTCCGACGCCCCGGTCGTCGCGGACTTCAGCCTGGAGCACCCCGCGTACGTCATCTACACCTCCGGCTCCACCGGCCGCCCCAAGGGCGTCGTCACCCCCTACCGGGGCCTGACGAACATGCAGCTCAACCATCAGAAGGAGATCTTCGCCCCGGCCATCGCGTCGGCGGGCGGACGGCGGCTGCGCGTGGCGCACACCGTCTCCTTCGCCTTCGACATGTCGTGGGAGGAACTGCTGTGGCTGGTCGAGGGCCACGAGGTCCACGTCTGCGACGAGGAGCTGCGCCGTGACGCCCACGCCCTGACCGCCTACTGCGAGCGGCACCGCATCGACGTCGTCAACGTCACCCCGACCTACGCCCGTCTGCTCATCGAGGAGGGGCTGCTCGAAGGGCACGTCCCGCCGCTGGTGCTGCTCGGCGGCGAGGCCGTCCCCGAGACGGTCTGGACGCGGCTGCGCGACACCGAGGGCAGTTACGGCTACAACCTGTACGGCCCGACCGAGTACACCATCAACACCCTCGGCGGCGGCACCCACGACAGCGCCACCCCAACCGTCGGCCGCCCCATCCGCGGCACCCGCGCCCACATCCTCGACGCCTGGCTGCGGCCGGTGCCGGACGGCGTGCCCGGCGAGCTGTACATCGCGGGCGTCGGGCTGGCCCGCGGCTACCTGGACCGGCCGGGCCTGACCGCCGAGCGGTTCGTGGCCGACCCCTTCGGGGAGCCGGGCGAGCGCATGTACCGCACCGGCGACCTCGTACGCCGTAACTGGGGGTCCCCCCGGCCGGAGGCTGGGGGAGGCAACCTGGACTTCCTCGGCCGCACCGACGACCAGGTCAAGATCCGCGGCTACCGCGTCGAGCCCGGCGAGATCGAGACCGCCCTCAGCCGGCACCCGCGCGTCTCCCAGGCCGCCGTCGTCGTCCGCGACGACCGGCTGGTCGGCTACGTCGTCCCGGCCCCCGCTGATGCCGACGAACGCGCGTCCACCGAGCGCGCCCAGGTGGGCGAGTGGCAGGAGATCTACTCCGACGAGTACGAGGAGATCTCCACCGCCGTCTTCACCGAGGAGTACGCGGGCTGGGACAGCTCCTACGACGGGCAGCCCATCCCCTTCGACGACATGCACGAGTGGCGCGAGGCCACCCTCGCCCGCATCCGCGAACTGCGGCCCCGCCGCGTCCTGGAGATCGGCGTCGGCTCCGGCCTGCTGCTGTCCCGGCTGGCCCCGGACGCCGAGTCCTACTGGGCCACCGACTTCGCCGCCCCCGTCATCCGCAAGATCGGCGAGGAGCTGCGGCGCGACCCCGCCCTCGCCGCCAAGGTGGAGCTGCGCTGCCGTCCCGCGGACGACCTGGAGGGGCTGCCCACCGGGTACTTCGACACGGTCGTCATCAACTCCGTGATCCAGTACTTCCCGAGCGCGGCCTACCTGGAGTCGGTCGTGCGCGGCGCCATGGAACTGCTCGCCCCCGGCGGCGCGCTCTTCGTCGGCGACGTCCGCAACCTGCGGCTCGCCCGCACCTTCCACACCGAGATCCAGCACGCCCGCGGCACGGCCGGGGCCGGGTTCGAGCGGGCCGTGGAACGCGGCCTGCGCCTGGAGAAGGAACTCCTGGTCGACCCCGACTTCTTCGCGCGGCTCGGCTACGGACTCGACCTGCGCACCAAGCGCGGACGCCGCCACAACGAGCTGACCCGGCACCGCTACGACGCCGTGCTCTACCACGGCGAGCCCGCCGTGCGGCTGGGCGACGAGCCCCGTGCCGCGTGGTCGCCGGACCTCGCCGCGCACCTGCGCGAGCAGCGGCCGGAGCGGCTGCGCGTCACGGGCGTGCCGGACGGCCGGGTGAGGCCGGACGGCGTCGACCCGGAGACCCTGCACGACCTGGCCGCCGGTCTCGGCTACCGCGTGCTCACCACCTGGGGCGCCGAGACGGGCACCTGCGAGGCCGTGTTCGTCCCCGCCGGCACGGCGGGCACGACCGCCGGGCTCTACCGGCCGGGGGGCGGCACCGCCCCCTACGCCAACGACCCGGGCGCGGGCCGCGACGCGAGCGCCCTGGTCCGCGTGCTGCGCGAGGACCTCAAGCGCGAGCTGCCCGAGTACATGGTCCCGGCGGCCTTCGTCACCCTCGACCGGCTGCCGATGAACGCCAACGGCAAGCTCGACGTCAGGGCGCTGCCCGACGCCGAGCCCGCCGTGGCCCTCGGCGGCGGACGCGGACCGCGCACCCCCCAGGAAGAGGTGCTGTGCCGCCTCTTCGCGGAGGTCCTGGCCCTGCCGTCGGTCGGCGCCGAGGACGACTTCTTCGACCTGGGCGGCCACTCCCTGCTCGCCACCCGTCTGGTCAGCCGGGCCCGCACCGAGCTCGGCGCCGAACTCGCCATCCGCGACCTCTTCGAGGCCCCGACGCCCGCGCTGCTCGCGGGCCGCGCGGACGCCGGACGGCCCGTCCGCCCCGCGCTCACCGCGGCGGCGGAACGACCCGGCCGCGTCCCGCTCTCCGCCGCGCAGCGCCGCCTGTGGCTGGTGGAACGGCTCACCGGCGGCGGAGCCGCCTACAACTTCCCGCTCGTCTTCCGGCTGCGCGGCGCCCTCGACACCGACGCGCTGCGGCAGGCCCTGGCCGACGTCGCGGGCCGCCACGAGGCGCTGCGCACCCTCGTCGGCGAACAGGACGGCGAGCCCCACCAGCGCATCGTCCCCGCGGACGACGCCCGGCCCGGGTTCACGGTGGCCGACGCCGCCGAGTCCGACCTCCCCGGGCTCATCGAGGCGGCCCAGCGCCGTCCCTTCGACCTGACGGAGCAACTGCCCCTGCGCTGCGAGGTGTTCCGGGTCGGCGGCGACGACCACGTGGTGGCCGTCGTACTGCACCACATCACCACCGACGAATGGTCCGACCGCACCTTCATGGCGGATCTGACGACCGCCTACACCGCCCGCGCCGTGGGCTCCGCCCCGGCGTGGCGGCCGCTGCCCGTCCAGTACGCCGACTACACCCTCTGGCAGGAACGCCTCCTCGGCGCCGTGGGCGACACCCAACTCGCCTACTGGACCCGCCGGTTGCGCGACCTGCCCGAGGAGCTGCCGCTGCCCCTGGACCGGCCGCGTCCCGCCGCGCCCACCGGCGCCGGCGCCATCGTGCGCGGCGAGGTACCGGCCGTCCTCGGGCGGGAGCTGCGGGAGCTGTCCACGGCGACCGGCACCAGCATGTTCATGCTGTTCCAGGCCGCCACCGCCGCGCTGCTGCACCGCCTCGGCGCGGGCGAGGACGTCCCGCTGGGCGCGCCCATCGCCGGCCGCACCGACAGCGGCCTGGACGACCTCGTCGGCTTCTTCGTCAACACCCTCGTCCTGCGCACCGACCTGTCCGGCAATGCTTTGACGTTCCGTCAGTTGCTGCTTCGGGTCCGTGAGTCCGCCCTGGAGGCCTTCGAGCACCAGGACCTGCCCTTCGACCGGGTCGTGGAGGCGGTGAACCCGCCGCGCGCGGCGGGCCGCAACCCGCTCTTCCAGGTCATGCTCGGCTACCACCACCGCCCGGACGGCGACCCCGACGTCTTCGGACTGCCCACCGAGTGGTTCGACATGGACACCGGCACGGCCAAGTTCGACCTCGACTTCACCTTCGTCGACCACGGCGAGGCACGCCCGCTGGCGCTGCTGCTGGAGTACGCCACCGACCTGGCCGACGAGGCCACGGCCGCGCTGCTCGTCGCCCGGCTGGTCCTGCTGCTGCGGCAGGCCGCGGCCCACCCGGACCTCCCGCTGGCCGAGTTCGACCTGCTCACGCCCGCCGAGCACGAGGCCGCGGCCGTCGCCTGGAACGACACCGCGCGGTACGGCGCCGAGACCCGTGCCGTACCGGAGATCCTCGCCGACACCGTCCGGGCCCACCCGGAGCGGACGGCGCTGGTGACCGCCGAGGGCGCGCTGACCTTCGCCGGGCTGGGCGAGCGGGTCGACGCCCTCGCCGCCCTGCTGCGCCGGCACGGCGCGGCCGAGGGCAGCGTGGTCGGCCTCGCACTGCCGCGGCACGCCATGGTCCCGGCGATCCTCGGCGTCCTCGCCTCCGGCGCCGCCTACCTGCCGCTCGACCCCGCACTGCCCGCCGAACGCCTCGAGTTCATGCTCCGCGACGCAGGCCCGGTCTGCCTGCTGACCACCGCCGACCTCGCCGAACGCCTCCCGGCCGTGCCGGGCGCCGCGCGACTGCTGTACGACGCCCCGCTGCCCGCGGCCGAGCCCGCCGGCCCGGTCGTCCACCGGGCGGCGAGCGCCGCGTACACGATCTACACCTCGGGCTCCACCGGCACTCCCAAGGGCGTCATCGGCACCCACCAGGGCCTGTCCAACCTCTTCGGCGCGCACCTGCGCGACATGATCGAACCCGCCGTCCGCGCCACGGGCCGCGAGGTCCTGAAGGCCGCGCACACCGCCTCGTTCAGCTTCGACGCCTCCTGGGACCCGCTGCTGTGGCTGCTGGCGGGCCACGAACTGCACGTCGTCGACGAGACGACGATGACCGACCCGGCCGCCCTCCTGGCATACCTGGAGGCCTGCGCCGCCGACTACGTCGACCTCACCCCCACCTTCCTGGCCGAGCTCACGCACCACGGCTTCCTCACCCCGGGCGGATACGCGCCCGCCGTCCTCACCGTCGGCGGCGAGGCCACCCCGCCCGCCCTGTGGCAGCGGCTGTCCGCGCTCCCCGCCACGCGGGTCCACGACCTGTACGGGCCCACAGAGGCCTCCGTCGACGCCTACGGCCGACACAGCGGCGCCCCCGAGTGGGCGGCGCCGCTGGACAACCTGCGCGTGTACGTCCTCGACGAGCGGCTGCGCCCGACACCGCTCGGCGTGCCCGGCGAACTCCACCTCGCGGGCGCCGGCCTGGCCCGCGGCTACCTCGGCCGGCCCGGCCTGACGGCCGAGCGGTTCGTCGCCGACCCCTTCGGCGAACCCGGGAGCCGCATGTACCGCACCGGCGACCTGGCACGCCGCAGGGCCGATTCCTCACTGGAGTACCTGGGCCGCACCGACGACCAGGTCAAGATCCGCGGCTTCCGCGTGGAGCCGGGCGAGATCGAGTCCGTCCTCACCGCCGGCCCCGGTGTGTCGGCCGCTGCCGTCCTCGTCCGCGAGGACACCCCCGGCGTGCCGCGCCTCGTCGCGTACGTCGTCCCCGCCGCCGGCCACGACCCCGACCCGGCCGCGCTGCGCGCCCACGCCGCCGCCGCGCTGCCCGAGCACATGGTCCCCGCGGCGTTCGTCGCCCTGGCCGCCCTGCCGCGCACCGTCAACGGCAAGCTCGACCGGGCCGCGCTGCCCGCGCCCGACCTGTCGGCGGCCGTCGGGGGACGGCTGCCCCGCACCCCGCGCGAGGAACTGCTCGCCGGGCAGTTCGCCGCCGTGCTGGGCCTGGAACGGGTCGGCATCGACGACGACTTCTTCGCGCTCGGCGGCCACTCGCTGCTCGCGATGCGCCTGATCAGCCGTGTCCGCACCGCGCTCGGTGCCGAGGTCACGCTGCGGGCCGTCTTCGACGCGCCCACCGTCGCCCGGCTCGCCGCCCTGCTGGAAGGGGAGGGGGCCGCCGCACGCCCCGCCCTGACCGCCGGGAACGTCCTGCCCGAGCGGCTGCCGCTCTCCTCCGCCCAGCACCGGCTGTGGCTGCTGCACCAGGTCGACGCCGACGACCCCACCTACAACCTCCCCGCCGCCTGGCGCCTGACCGGGGCCCTCGACCGCGCCGCACTGGAGGCGGCGCTGAACGACCTCGTCGCCCGCCACTCCACCCTGCGCACGGTCTTCCCCGTCGTGGACGGCGTGGCCCACCAGCACGTACTGGCCCCGGAGCAGGCGCGCGTGACGCTCGACGCCGCCACCCCGGAGGAACTGCCCCGGATCGCGGCGCGCCCCTTCGACCTGGAGCGCGAACTGCCGCTGCGCGCCGCCCTGTCCGCGACCGGGCCGGACGAGCACGTACTGCAGCTGGTACTGCACCACATCGCCACCGACGAATGGTCGGACCGGGCCCTGCTCGCCGACCTCGGCGCCGCCTACGCCGCCCGCACCGCCGGCCGCGCCCCCGACCGGGCCCCGCTGCCGGTGAGCTACGCCGACTACACCCTCTGGCAGCGCGAACTGCTGGAGCACTCCGGCGACGACCTGCTCGCGTACTGGACCACCACCCTGCGGGGCCTGCCCGAGGAACTGACGCTGCCCACCGACCGGCCGCGCCCCCAGGAGTCCTCGCACACCGGCGGCACCGTCGGCTTCACGGTCCCGCCCGAGCTGGAACGCGCCCTGCGCGCGCTCGCCCGCCGCGAGGGCGCCAGCATGTTCATGGTCTCCCAGGCCGCCGTCGCCACCCTGCTGCACCGGCTCGGCGCCGGCGACGACATCCCGCTCGGCGCCCCCGTGTCCGGACGCGCGGACGAACGCCTGGAGGACCTGGTCGGCTTCTTCGTCAACTCCCTCGTGCTGCGCACCGACCTGTCCGGCGACCCGGGCTTCGCGGAGCTGCTGCGCCGCGTACGGGCGGCCGACCTCGCCGCGTACGAGCACCAGGACCTGCCCTTCGAGCGGCTCGTCGAAGCCCTCAACCCGGGCCGCTCGCTCGCCCGTCACCCACTGTTCCAGGTGATGGTCGTCCACCTCGCCGAGCGCGCCGGCACGCCCGCGCTGCCCGGCCTGACGGTGCGGCCGGAGCCGGTCGCCCAGGACACCGCCAAGTTCGACCTCAGCTTCGACTTCGTCGAGGAGGGCGAGGGCAACGGCATCCAGGGCTGGATCGAGTACAGCGCCGACCTCTTCGACCGGCCGACCGCCGAACTCCTCGCCCGCCGCATGGGACGGCTGCTGGAGCAGGTGGCCGCCGAACCCGGGCGGCCGGTCGGGCAGATCGACGTACTGGACGACGACGAGCGCGCCCGTGTCCTGACGGAGTGGAACGCCACCGGCCGCGCCGTGCCCGGCCTCACCCTCCCGGAGCTGTTCCGCGCCCAGGCCGCGGCCACCCCGTCCGCGACCGCCCTCGTGGTCGAGGACGCCGTCGTCACCTACGCGGAGCTCGACGCCCGCGTCGAACGCCTGGCCCACGTCCTCGCGGGCGCCGGCGTCGGCCCGGAGTCCACCGTGGCGGTCGCGCTGCCCCGTTCGGCCGCCCTGGTCGTCACCCTGCTCGCCGTCCACCGCGCGGGCGGCGCCTACCTGCCGCTGGACACCGGCTACCCGGCGGAGCGGCTGGCGTTCATGCTCGGCGACGCCCGCCCGGCGTGCGCCGTCACCACCGACGGCGTGGCCCTACCCGGCACCGGCGTCCCGCGCCTGACCGTCGACGCCGACGGCGCCCCCGCGGCGGGCGCCCCCACCGGCCCGCTCCCGCAGGCCCACGACCCGCGCCACCCGGCGTACGTCATCTACACCTCCGGCTCGACCGGCCGCCCCAAGGGCGTCGTCGTACCGCAGGAAGGCATCGTCAACCGCCTGCTGTGGATGCAGGACGCCTACGGCCTCACCCCCGGCGACCGCGTGCTGCAGAAGACGCCGGCCGGCTTCGACGTGTCGGTGTGGGAGTTCTTCTGGCCGCTGGTCACCGGCGCCGCGCTGGTCGTGGCCCGACCCGAGGGCCACAAGGACCCGGCGTACCTGGCCGGGTTGATCCAGCGGGCCGGCGTCACCACGGCGCACTTCGTGCCGTCGATGCTCCGCGCCTTCCTCGACGAGCCGGCCACCGCGGGCTGCACCGGCCTGCGCCGCGTGATCTGCAGCGGCGAGGCGCTGCCCGCCCCGCTCGCCGCCCGCTTCCACGAGGTGCTGGGCACGGCCGGGCTGCACAACCTGTACGGCCCGACGGAGGCCTCCGTCGACGTCACCGCCCACCAAGTCGCGCCGGGAGCCGGCACCGTCCCGATCGGCCGCCCCGTGTGGAACACCCGCACCCTCGTGCTGGACGCCTCGCTGCGTCCGGTCGCCCCGGGCGTGCCCGGTGAGCTGTACCTCGCCGGCGTCCAGCTGGCGCGCGGCTACCTCGGCCGCTCCGCACTGACCTCCGAGCGCTTCGTGGCCGACCCGTACGGGGAGCCCGGGAGCCGCATGTACCGCACCGGCGACCTGGCCCGCTGGACCCGCGACGGGGAGCTGGAGTACCTCGGCCGCGTCGACGACCAGGTCAAGCTGCGCGGCTTCCGCGTGGAACCGGGCGAGATCGAGGCCGTGCTGACCCGGCAACCCGCGGTCGCCTCGGCCACCGTCGTGCCGCGTGACGAGCGCCTGGTGGCCTACGTCGTCCCCGTCCCGGGGCAGGAGCCCGGCACCGCGGCCCTGCGCGCGGCAGCGGCGGCCGCGCTCCCCGAGCACATGGTGCCCGCCGCCTTCGTGGTTCTGGACGCGCTGCCGCTCACGCCGAACGGCAAGCTCGACCGCGCGGCCCTGCCCGCACCGGACTTCGCCGCCCAGGTCACCGCGACAGCGCCGCGCACCCCGCGCGAGGAGCGCATGTGCGAACTGGTCGCCGCCGTCCTCGGCCTCGAACGCGTCGGCGCGGACGACGACTTCTTCACCCTGGGCGGCGACAGCATCGTCGCCATGCAGCTCGTCGTCCGGGCGCGTGCCGCCGGGCTGACGATCACCCCGCGCGACGTCTTCCGCCACAAGACCCCCTCGGGTCTGGCGGCGGTCGCCACCGACACCGTCCACCAGGGCGGGGACACGGACACCGGAGCCGAGCTGCTGCCCGGCCTCACCGACGCCGAACGCGCCGAACTCTCCGGCGCCGGAACGGCCGAGCCACTGCCGCTCTCGCCGCTCCAGGCGGGCCTGCTCTTCCACGCCTCCTTCGACTCCGGCGACCAGGGCCCCGACGTCTACACCGTCCAGGTGTCGTACGACATCGACGGGGAACTCGACCCCGAGCGGCTGCGCGCCGCCGGGCAAGCCCTGCTCGACCGGCACGAGAGCCTGCGCGCGGGCTTCCGCTACCTCTCCTCCGGCCGTCCGGTGGCCCTGGTGCCGCGCTCGGTGCCGCTGCCCTGGCGCCACGTCGACCTCACGGCCGCCCCGGACGCCGAGGCGGAGTGGGAGCGCCTGCTGCTGCAGGAACGCCGCCGCTTCGACCCCGCAGAACCCCCGCTGCTGCGCCTGCTGCTGGCCAGTACGGGCGACGGCGGCCACCGCCTCGTCCTGTCCCACCAGCACCTGCTGCTGGACGGCTGGTCGGTGCCCCGGCTGATGGCGGAACTCACCGCCCTCCACGACGGGACCACCCCGCCCGCCACCGCCCCCTACCGCGACTACCTGCGCTGGCTCGCCGCGCAGGACCAGCCGGCCTCGGCGGCCGCCTGGGCCGCGGCCCTGGACGGCCTGGAGGAGCCCACCCACCTCGTGCCCGCCGACGCCAACCGGGCGCCGGCCGTGCCGCGCACCCGCACCGTCGAGGCCGGCGAGGAGCTGACGCGCGAGCTCGGCGCGCTCGCCCGGCACCGCGGGCTCACCGTCAACACGCTGGTGCAGGCGGCCTGGGGGGTCGTGCTGTCCCGGCTGACCGGCCGCGACGACGTGGTGTTCGGCGCCACCGTGGCCGGGCGCCCGCCGGAGCTGGACGGCGTCGAGTCCATGATCGGCCTGTTCATCAACACCGTGCCCGTGCGTGTCCGGCTGCGGCCGCAGGAGCCGGTCGGCGCCCTGCTGGACCGCCTCCAGGACGAGCAGTCGCGCCTGCTCCCGCACCAGCACCTGGGCCTGGCCGACATCCAGCGCGGCGCCGGGCTCGGCGACCTCTTCGACACGCTGGTGGTCTTCGAGTCCTACCCGGTGGCCGAGGAGGCGGACGCGGGCCTGCGCCTGTCCGTCCGCGAGCACGAGGACTCCACCCACTACCCCTTCGCCTGGGCCGTCGAGCCCGGCGAACGCCTCCGCCTCACGGCGGAGTTCCGCCCCGACCTGTTCACCCCGGCCGCCGCCGGGCGGATCGCCTCGGCCCTGCTCTCCGTGCTGGCGGCGATGGCCGCCGACCCGGACGTCGCGGTCGGACGGCTCGGCATCCTCACCGACGCCGACCGCCGGCTGCTGCTGGAGACCTGGAACGACACGGCCCTGCTCCCGCGGACCGGCGACGCCACCGTCCCCGCCCTGTTCGCCGCGCAGGCCGCCGCGTCACCTGACGCCGTGGCCGTCACCGACGGCTTTGTGACGTGGACGTTCGCCGAACTGGCCGCACGCACCGGCCGGCTGGCCCGCGTGCTGGCCGGCGCCGGTGCGGGCCCCGAGGGCATCGTGGCGCTGGCGCTGCCGCGCACCGCCGACCACATCACGGCGATCCTGGCCGTCATGACGGCGGGCGCCGCCTATCTGCCGCTCGACCCCGACCTGCCCGCCGACCGGGTGCTCGGCATGCTCGCCGACGCCCGCCCGCGGCTGATCCTCACCACGGACGCCCTCGCCGCGTCCCTCCCCGGCACCGACGTCCCGGTGCTCAGCCTGGACGCACTCGACGGGCTGCCGGAGGCCGCGCCGCAGGCACCGGCCCCCGACCACCCGGCGTACGTCATCTACACCTCGGGCTCGACGGGCCGCCCCAAGGGCGTCGTCGTCACCCAGCGCAGCCTCGCCAACCTCTTCCACAGCCACCGGCACGACCTGCACGACCGCGCCAAGGAACTGACCGGCCGCCGCCACCTGAGGGTCGGCCACGCCTGGTCGTTCTCCTTCGACGCCTCGTGGCAGCCGCAGCTGTGGCTGCTGGACGGCCACGCGCTGCACATCGTGGACGACGAGACGCGCCGCGACGCGGAACTGCTCGCCGAGCGGATCCGCGCCGAGGGGCTGGACTTCATCGAGGTCACCCCCTCGCTGCTCACGCAGATGGCCGACGCGGGCCTGGTCCAGGGCGGCCACTGCCCGCTGGCCGTGGTCGGCGTCGGCGGCGAGGCCGTGCCCGACGCCCTCTGGTCACGCCTGGCCGCGCTGGAGTCGACCGAGGCGTTCAACCTGTACGGGCCCACCGAGGCCACCGTCGACGCCCTCGTCGGCCGCGTCGCCGACAGCGACCGCCCCGTCGTCGGGCGCGCCGTGCACAACGCGCGCGCCTACGTCCTGGACGCCTCGCTGCGCCTGCTCCCGCCCGGCGTCACCGGCGAGCTGTACCTGTCCGGCGCCGGACTCGCCCGCGGCTACCTCGGGCGCCCCGACCTGACCGCGGAGCGCTTCGTCGCCGACCCGTACGGCCCGCCCGGCGCCCGCATGTACCGCACCGGCGACCTCGCCCGGTGGACCGAGGAGGGGCAGCTGGAGTACGCCGGACGCTCCGACGACCAGGTCAAGATCCGCGGCTACCGGGTCGAGCTCGCCGAGGTCGAGACCGCCCTCGCCGCGCACGACACCGTGGCCCAGGTGGTCGTCACCGCCCGCGAGGACCGGCCCCGCGTCCGGCAGCTCGTCGGCTACGTCGTCCCCGCCGAGGGCCGCGACGCCGACCCGGCCGCCCTGCGGGCCCACGTCGCCGCGAGCCTGCCGGAGTACATGGTCCCCGCGGCCGTGGTCGTCCTGGAGCGGCTGCCCCTGCTGTCCAACGGCAAGCTGGACCGCAAGGCGCTGCCCGCCCCGGACTTCACCGCGGGCACCGGCGGCCGCAGGCCAGGCAACGCCACCGAACGCACCCTGTGCGGCATCGTCGCCGAGGTGCTGGGACTGCCCGCGGAGGCCGTCGGCACCGACGACGACTTCTTCGCCCTCGGCGGCGACAGCATCGTCGCGATGCAGTTCGTCAGCCGGGCCCGCGCCGCGGGACTGCGGATCACCCCGCGCCAGGTCTTCCAGCACCGCGACGTGGCCTCCCTCGCCGAGGCCGCCGTCCCGCTCGCCGGCGACGAGTTGGTGCGCACCCACGACGACGGCACCGGCCTCGTCCCGCTCACCCCGATCATGCACGCCCTGCGCGAGCGCGGCGGCCCGATCTGGGGCTACCACCAGGCCGCCCTCCTGCAGACCCCGGCGGCCATGGACGGGGACGGACTGCTGTCGGTCCTGCGCGCCGTCGCCGGCCGGCACGACATGCTCCGCGCCCGGCTGGAACGCACCCGCACCCGGCCGTGCTCCGAGGGCGAGCGCGGCGAGCAGTGGGCGCTGCGCGTGCCCGCCCCGGGCACCGTCGACGTGACGTCCTGGCTCACCCGGGCCGACGTCGCCGGCGCGGACGACACCGCGCTGCGGGAGGCGGTCTCCGCCCACGCGGTCACCGCGCGCGCCGGACTCGACCCGGACACCGGCGACATGGTGCGCGCCGTCTGGTTCGACGCCGGGCCCGGGAAGCCGGGACGGCTGCTGCTGCTCCTGCACCACCTCGTCGTCGACGGCGTGACCTGGCGCATCCTCCTGCCCGACCTGGAGACCGCCTGGGCTGCCGTGGCGGCGGGACGCACGCCGGAACTGCCGCCCGTGGACGTCTCCTTCCGCCGCTGGTCCGAACTGCTCACCGCCCGGGCGCAGGACCCGTCCCGCGAGGACGAACTGCCCCGGTGGACCTCGGTCCTCGCGGACGGCGCCGGCCTGCCCCTGGCCCGGCCGCTGGACACGGCACGCGACACCGTCGAGAGCACCCGCTACCTGTCGCTGACCCTGCCCGCCGAGGTCACCGGCCCCCTGCTCGGGCGGGTGCCCGCCGCGTACGGGGCGAGCGTCAACGACGTGCTGCTGACCGCGTTCGCGCAGGCCGTCGCCGACTGGCGGACCCGGGTGCTCGGCGCCGGGCCCGGCAGCGCCGTCCTCGTCGACCTGGAGGGGCACGGCCGCGAGGAGGAACTCGCCGGCAACGCCGACCTGTCCCGCACCGTCGGCTGGTTCACCAGCGTCGTCCCGGTCCGTCTCGACCCGGGCCCCGCGGGCCTGGACCCCGACGAGGCCGTCGCCCGCGTCCGCGAGCACCTGACCGCCCCGCCCACCGGCGGCGTCGGACACGGCTTGCTGCGCCACCTCAACCCGGTCACCGGCCCCGAACTGGCCCGGCTCGCCGAACCGCAGATCGAGTTCAACTACATGGGCCGCTTCGACGTCCCCGAGGCCGCCGACTGGTCGTACGCGCCCGAGGGCGACGCCGCCGACCTCGACGCGGACCCCGGGATGCCCATGTCCCACGCCCTCACCCTCAACGCCCTCACCGAGGACCGCCCCGGCGGCCCCGAACTGAGCGCCCACTGGGCCTATGCCGGCGAACTCCTCACCGAGGAGGCCGTCCGGGATCTGGCGCAGACCTGGTTCCGGGCCCTTGCGGCCCTGGTCACACGGAAGGAATCCACCCGATGAGCAGCAACCCCTTCGAGAACCCCGACGGCGTCTACTCCGTCCTGGTCAACGCCGAGGGCCAGCACAGCCTGTGGCCCGACTTCGTCGACGTCCCGGCCGGCTGGACGGTCGCCCACGGCCCGGCGAGCCGCCAGGAGTGCCTGGAGTACGTGGAGACCCACTGGACGGACCTCCGCCCGAAGAGCCTCGTCGAGGGCTGCTGACCGCGACCGCCCACGCCGCAGGGGCCGTCCCGCACCGTGCGGGGCGGCCCCTGCGGCGTCCTGCGGAGGTCCTTCGGCGTCCGGGCCCTGGCGCCGGCGCACCGGCTCCGGAATGCCGCGCCGGCCCGGCCGTCCGTCCCATACGTTGCCCCCGTCCGCCCAGGTCCACAGCCACTGCCGCAGCGAGGGCGCCGCGTACCGCAGGCCGTCGTGAGGATCCTGGCCCCACTCCGGTACCCAGCCGTCGGCATCCCGGAGCAGTACCGGGTGGTCGACCGGTCAGTGACGCCGGGCCGCCTGCGGGCCCTTCGGCCTCGGCCATCGTGATCGGCGGGAAGGGCCGCTCCGGGAGGAGGCCGGGCGATGCAGGCACCTGCTCCGCGCCCCATGCGAGGGCGTGCAGCCGTTCGAGGAGCGCGTCGTCATCGGCGGCGGTCGGGCGGCGTCGGTCACGGGCCCGCACTGGAGTACGCGGGGGCGACAACCCCGGGCAACGGAACAGGCGGTGTGCGCCCGCGCGCACACCGCCTGCCTCCTTGACCGGCGCCATTGGCGCCGGGTGCCGTACGACGTCCGCTCAGGACGCGGGCTGCTCCACCTTCGTGGCCGGGTCGCCGTCCACCGCGGCGGCGAGCTGCGGGACGAGGCGGTCCAGGACGTAGGGGATGCTGAGCACGGTCGACAGGGAGACCGCGTTGCCGTAGTCGTCGGTCTCCTTGACGAAGACCTCGCGGCCCTCCTTCACGACCTTCAGGTCGGCGTACAGCTTGTCCTTGTGCAGCTTGGCGACGGCCGCCGTGGTGTCGGGCAGGATCCACACGGCGACGCCCTGGTCGAGCAGGTCGGTGCGCTCCTTGCTGATGTTGGCGCCGAACTGGTCGCCGATCACCTTGTCCAGGTCGGCGGGGAGCTTCAGCCCGAGGTCGGCCAGCAGGCGCGAACGCGCGTCCTGGCTGCCGTAGACGAAGGTGCCCTCGTACGGGGTGGCCATCACCGCGGTGGAGCCGGCGAAGGCCGGGTTGGCCTTCTTGGCTTCGGCGAACTTCGCCTCGACGCCCTCGACCAGCTTGGTGGCCTCCTCGGGCTTGCCCAGCGCCTTGCCGATCGTCTCGGTCTGCTTCTGCCACGGGATGCCGTAGTCGCTGAACTCCTTGGGCTGGGCCACGACCGGCGCGAACTTCGACAGCGTGTCGTACTGCGCCTTGGTCAGGCCCGAGTACAGGGCGAGGATCAGATCGGGCTTGAGGGCGGCGATCTTCTCGACCTGCGGCCCGGTGCCGGTGTCCTTCAGGACGGTCGGGACCGCGGCGGAACCCAGCTTGTCCTGGGCCCAGGGGCCGACGGCACCCTTGTAGCCGCCGATCCACTCGGTCGTGCCGACCGGGACGGTGCCGAGCGCGAGGACGGCGTCCTGGTCGGTGAGGCCCACGGTGACCACGCGCTTGGGCTCGGACGTGACGGTCGTGCTGCCGTACTTGTGGGCGATCGTGACGGGGAAGGCGCTGCTCGCCGACGCCTTGGTGGAGCCGGCGCCAGGCTTCGACGCGTCGGAGGAGGAGTCGGAGGAGCCGCAGGCGGCTACCGCGCCGACGAGCACGAGTACGGAGGCGAGCAGTCCGGCGAACCGGGTGGCTCTGTTGGCGCGGGGCATCGGGTGTTCCTTCTGTTCGTTCCGGTTGTGGAAGGGTTGGTCCGGGCGGTGGCCGGGCTACGGCCGGGGGGTGCTGCGGTGCTCCGCCCACGCCCGCCACAGGGCGGCGTACGGCCCCCCTGCGGCGCGCAGTTCGTCATGGGTGCCGCTCTCGGCGACGCGGCCGTCCTCCATCACCACCACACGGTCGGCGGCGGCGGCCTGGCTGAGCCGGTGCGCGACGACCAGGGCCGTACGGCCCTCCAGCGCGCGCTCAGCGGCCTCCTCCAGCAGCCCGGCGCCGGAGCTTCCGGCCTCCGCCGTCGCCTCGTCGAGGACGGCGACCGGCGGGTCGGCCAGCACCAGCCGGGCGAGGGCGAGTTGCTGCGAGCGGTCCGGGGTCAGCCGGTGGCCGCCCTCGCCGACGACGGTGTCCAGGCCCTCGGGCAGTGCCTGCGCCCAGCCGAGCGCGCCGACCCGCTCCAGGGCCTCGCGCAGTTCCTCGTCGGTGGCGTCGGGACGGGCCAGCCGCAGGTCGTCCGCGAGCGGGCCGGAGAAGACGTGCACCTCCTGCGTGACCAGCGCGACCGTGCGGCCGGTCGCCGCGGGTCCTGCCCCGCCGACGTCGACCCGGCCCGAGGACGGCCGGTGGATACCGACGACGATCTTGGCCAGCGTGGTCTTGCCGGCGCCGCTGGCACCGACGAGCGCGACCTTCTCCTTGGGCCGCAGCACCAGGTCCACGTCGCTGAGCACCGGCCGCCCCGGCACGTAGGCGTGGCCCACGCCCTCCACGGTCACGGCCGGGACACCGGGGACGTCCCGCGGTAGCGCCTCCTCCGGGGCGGCGGGCGCCGGCTCGTCGACGACGCCGACCAGCCGGGCCAGGGCGGCGGTGGCGGACTGGGCGTCGTCCAGCAGCACCAGCGCGGTGTTCACCGGGCCGAACAGGCTGTGGAAGTACAGGGCCGCCGCCGTCGCCGTGCCGATCGACGCGGAACCGCCGCGCACCAGCAGGAACCCGGTGACCAGCACGGCCGCCAGCCCGGTGTACTCGGCCACGTGCAGCCGGCTGTAGAAGCGCAGCACCAGCTGCACCCCGCGCAGCGTCAGGTCGACGGCGGCGCGGGAGCGTTCGGTGACCCGCCCGGTGTGCGCGTCCTCGGCCCGGTAGGCCCGTACGGTCGCCGCGCCGCCGATCGTGTCGAGCAGCTGCTGCTGCTGGGCGCCGGTGGCGATGCGCTCCTTCGCGTACAGCGGGGTGGCGTTGCGGACGTACCAGCGGGCGGTGTGCGCCTGCACCGGCACCGCGAGCAGCGCCGCCAGCAGGAACCGCCAGTCCAGCACCGCGAGGGCGGCCAGCGTCAGGACGATGGACAGCGCCGACCGCACCAGCTCCGGCAGCGCGCTCCGCACGGCCTCGGCCACGCGGGACACGTCGCGCGTCACCCGGGAGTTGAGGTCCCCGGAGCCGGCCCGCTCCAGCCGCTCCAGCGGCAGCGACAGCGCCCGTTCGACGAAGCGCTCGCGCAGCCCGGCCAGCACGGTCTCACCCAGCCGTGAGACCAGCGACATGCCGAAGGCGGTGGTCGCGCCCTGTGCCACGGCGACCAGCACCAGCAGCACCACGGGCAGCGTGAGGGCACCGGCCGGCCGCCGGTCGGTCACCAGGTCGACGACGTACCCCAGCAGCGGCTGCGTCAGCAGACCGACCGTGGTCGCCGCGACCATCACCACGGCTCCGCCCACGGCCAGGGCCCGGTGCGGTCGCAGCAGTTCGAGGACCGCGGCCCTGGTCCGGGCGGGCGTCGCGGTGGGCAGCAGCTCGCGTGCCGCGGGTGCCGTCGCCGTCGTCATGCCAGTACCGCCGTCCGGTAGGTCGGGTCGCCGTGCACGAGGTCGCCGTGCAGGCCGTCGGCGGCCACCCGGCCGCCGTCGAGGAGGACGACGCGGTCGGCCACGGACAGCAGCGCCGGGCTGTTGGTGACCAGGAGCGTGGTGCGGCCGCGGCGGTGCTCGCGCAGTCCGCCGGCGATGCGGGCCTCGGTGACCGCGTCGACCGCCGTCGTGGGGTCGTGGACGACGAGCACGGAGCGGTCGGCGACCAGGGCGCGGGCGAGCGCGACGCGCTGGCGCTGGCCGCCGGAGAGCGAGCGGCCGCCCTCGGTGACCTCGGTCGCGGTGCCCTGCGGCAGGGCCCGGGCCACCTCGTCGGCGCCGGCGGCGGCCAGCGCCGGGCCGGTGTCCCCGGTGCCGCCCAGGTTGTCGGTGAGGGTGCCCTCGAAGAGGTCGGCGTCGTGCGCCGCGACGAGGACGGCGGTGCGCAGCAGCGCGGGGTCGAGCTCCGGCAGGGGCACGCCGTCGAGTTCGACCACGCCGGCCTCGGGGTCCGCGGTGCGGCCGAGGCAGGCGAGCAGCGCCTGCGCGGCGGCCGGGTCGGTGGTGGCCACGCCGAGCAGCTCGCCCGGCCGTACGTCGAGTTCGGCCTCGCGCAGGGCGCCGAGGGTGACGCCGCGCAGCCGCAGGCCCCCGAGGACCGGTTCCGGCAGGGCGCGCCCGCCGGGCAGGACGTCGGGCTCCGCGGCGAGCACGGCCGCGATGCGTCCTGCGGAGGCCCGGCCCTGGGCGAACTCGGCGTTGACCCAGGCGAAGACCTCCAGCGGGCCGAGCAGGAAGAACGCCAGGCCGACCGCCGACACGAGCTGACCCAGCGTGATGTCGCCCGCCGTGGCGAGCCGTCCGCCGATCAGCGCGACCAGTGCGATGAAGACACCGGTGAGGGTGAGCACCACCCCGCTCTGCCACGCCTCGGCGCGCGCCGCCCGCACCGTCGCGCCGAGCGAGGCGCGGCTGGTGCGGCGGTAGCGTTCGACGGCGGCGGCCTGCGCCCCGATGCCCTTGAGCACCCGCAGTCCGGCCACCAGGTCGGCGGCGATCCCGGAGGCGTACGCGGCGCGTTCCTGCTCGGCCTCGCTGCGCCGCTCCAGGGGCTTGCTCAGCAGGTGCCCGAGCCAGAGCAGCACCGGCGTGCCGAGGAGGACGACCAGGCCGAGCGGCACGGAGATGCGCAGCAGCGCCACGGCGCTGACCAGGAGTCCGGTCAGGGCCGAGACCCCGGTCATGACGGCCATGTTGACGGCGCCGACGCGCTTGGCGTCCTCGGTGGCGATGTTCGCCAGCTCGCCGGGCAAGTGGCCGCGTTCGGCGCCGCCGCGGGGGTCCAGGATCCGGCGTACGAGGCCGATCCGCAGGTCGTGCGCGGCCTGTTCGGCGGCGCGTTCGCCGGCGCGGGCGCCGAAGCGGAAGCTGAAGGAGAGTCCCACGTAGACCACGGCGAGCACCGCGAGCCAGCCCAACAAGGCCCGTCCGTCGCCGTCGGAGACGGCCCGGTCGATGACGATGCCGATGAGGACGGGGACGAGCGCCTCCCCGAACTGGTGGCCGGCGCCGAGCACGGCGCCCACGGCGACGTCCCTCCGCCGGCTCCTGACCGTCCGTAGCAGCACATCCCGCCCCGACGGCGCCTTCGTTCCCACCCCGCGAACCCTTCCGGTACCCAGCCGACGGCGATCAGCACCCCATGTCTGGAGTTTAGGTAAGGCTACACTAAGTCGCCTTCGGGGGTAGGCCCCCCGCACACCCCCGGGACCGTGACCCGCGACGCGCCGGAGCCGGGGCGAAGTGACCCCGGGCACGTCCGCACCCCACGCTTGACCTCAAGCGCTTGAGGTTCCGGAGACTGAGGACGTGGCAATGACGGAAGCCCCGCCGGTGTCGATCCAGGAGGTGTCGCGACGCAGCGGCCTCTCGGAGCCGACACTGCGCTACTACGAGAAGATCGGCCTCATCGGGCCCGTGCCCCGCGACGAGAGCAGCGGCCACCGCCGCTACGGCGCTCGTGCGGTGGAGCGGATCGAGGCCCTGAGCTGTCTGAAGGCGACCGGGATGAGCGTGCACGACATGCGCGCCTACCTGCGGCACCTCGACGCCGAGGCGGACGCCGACCGGGCCGTGCGGCTGCGCGAGTTGTTCCGGCGCAACGCCGAACGGGCGGCGGACGAACTCGGCAGGATGCGCGTCCGCCTGCGGTACCTGCAGCTCAAGACCGACCTGTGGGACGCGCGGGAGCGGGGCGACGACGAGGCGGAGCAGCGTGCCGTGGACGAACTCACGCGCACGGTGCCCGAACTGAGACAGGGAAAGAGAGCACCATGCACGACCTGACCCCCGGCTCCGCACCCGTCCTCGTGACGGGAGGCAGCGGCTACCTCGGCTCGCACGTCGTCGACGCGCTGCTGAAGGCCGGCCACCGCGTACGCACCACCGTCCGGTCGGCCGACCGCGCGGACGGCGTCCGCGCGACGGCCGCCCGGGCGGGCGCCGACCCCGGCGGACGGCTGGAGGTCGTCCTGGCCGACCTGGCCTCGGACGACGGCTGGGACGAGGCGGTGAAGGGCAGCGCGTACGTCCTGCACGTCGCCTCGCCGTTCCCGGCCCGGCAGCCCCGCGACGAGGACGAGGTCGTCGTCCCGGCCCGGGACGGCGCGCTGCGCGTCCTGCGGGCGGCGCGGGACCACGGCGTCCGCCGCGTGGTCCTGACCTCGTCCTTCGCCGCCGTCGGCTACAGCCGCGGCAGCGACGGCGGCGCCTACGACGAGAGCGACTGGACCGACCCCGCGGACGACCTGGCCCCCTACGTCAGGTCCAAGGCCGTCGCCGAGCGCGCCGCCTGGGACTTCGTCGCGGCCGAGGGGGAGGGGCTCGAACTGTCCGTGATCAATCCGCCGGGGATCTTCGGCCCCGTGCTGGGCCGGCAGATCTCCGCCTCGGTGGCGCTGGTCAAGGCGATGCTGGAAGGAGCCCTGCCGGTGGTCCTGCCGCAGTGGTTCGACCTGGCCGACGTGCGCGACGTGGCACGGGCCCATCTGCGGGCCATGACGGAACCGGCCGCCGCGGGCGAGCGGTTCCTGGTCGGCAGCGGCACGCCGACGAGTTTCCTCGGGATGGCCCGCGTGCTGGCGGAAGGGCTGGGCGAGCGCGCCGCGAAGGTGCCGGCCCGGGAGCTGAGCGCCGAGGAGGTGCGCGCGGGCGCGCGGACCGATCCCGCGCTGCGGGAGGCGGCGAGCCGCCTGAACGAGATGCCGGTGCTGCGCACGGACAAGGCGCGCGCGGTGCTGGGCTGGGCGCCGCGCCCGGTGCGCACGACCGTCCTCGAGACCGCCGAGAGCCTGTTCCGGCTGGGACTGGTCGAGGCCTGAAGGCCCCGTACGGGTCACGTCTCCCAGTGGTACCCGAGGGTGAAGTTGACCACCACGGCGAAGGTCAGGTACAGCAGCCAGACGGCGGTCAGCAGGCGGAACAGCCCCATCACGCGTTCGGCGAGCGGCACCCCGAGGGACATCGCGAACTTGCTGAGGTAGACGGCGAACAGGCCGACGAAGACCAGCCCCACGGGCCAGTCGTCAACGGCGAAGAACACCGTCGCGCCGAGGGCCGACAGGACCATGTAGGCCACGCCGACACCGGCGTTGACGCGTGCGTCGTTGCCGCGGTACCGGTCCCAGCCGAGCGCGAACCAGTGGATGCCGTAGGCCGAGAAGGCGAGGGCGGCCATGTAGAGCGGCGGTTCCTTGAAGACCTCGAACCAGGTGAGGCCCACGAAGAGGATGATGCCGGCCAGGAGCTGGCAGAGGCCCGGCAGCCAGATGCCCCAGACGCCCATCGCCCGGTCGACCTTCTCGTCCCTCTTGGGCCAGCCGAACAGTTCCTGGGATCCCCAGATCAGATAGCCGGTCGCCAGACCGAAGAAGCCGAGTGCGAGCGGTGGGTACACCGAAGGTTCAAACATCACGTCCATTAGTCCAGTATTCACCCAAATGGGTCATATTGCACATTCCACCCATAGGGTCTGACCTGCGGATTCTGCGAGGATGCGGTGACGTTCCGGCCCCGCCGCGCTACCGGCCGTCACCCTCCGTCGCGGGGCGCCGCCGTACTGGCAGCGCGGCGTTCACCTGCACCGCTCCCTGACCACCGCCCCGGCGGAAGGCCGCTCTCCGCCGCCTTCCGCCGGGGCAGCTCAGGGTCGGTCAAAAGACGTTGCCGAGGCTCACCGGGGTGGAGAAGGATCTCCTCCCGGGTCGCGTGAGAGGCCGAAGCCCGGCCTCCCGCGGACCGCTCGACCGCCCCCAGGCGTTCAAGCGGTGTGCCCGGCAACGAGGGAGGACGTCATGGAGCCGTCGCAACTCCGCCGCGCGGTCGAGGCGGCACGGTCGACCGCTTCGGAGCTGGGCCTGGAGGTCGACGACGTGGTCGTTGTCCACGACTCGGACCGCGTCGCGCTGCACCTCGTCCCGTGCGGTGTACTGGCCAGGGTCGCCCCCTCGGGGCAGCTGGCCGATTCCGCGTTCGAAGTGGCGGTCGCCCGCCTCCTCGCCGACGTCGGCGCCCCCGTGGCCGAGCTCGACCCCAGGGTCGCCCCCCGCGTCCATGTGCGTGACGCCTTCGCCGTCTCGCTCTGGACGTACTACGAAACCGTGGGCTCGCGGATCGCGCCGGCCGACTACGCGGACGCGCTCCTGCGGCACCATGCCGCCCTGCGCCGGATCGACCTGGCCGCACCGCACGTCACCGACCGGGTCGCCGTGGCACTGGGAGAGGTCGGCGACCGGGAGCGGTCCCCGGAGCTGTCCGACGCCGACCGGGAACTCCTCCGCGGCACACTGGCCGGTCTGAGCGCGGCGGTCGGCACCGGCAGGGCCGGCGAGCAGCTGCTGCACGGCGAACCGCATCCGGGCAATCTCCTCAACACGAGGAGGGGCCCGCTCTTCGTGGACCTCGCCACGTGCTGCCGCGGTCCCGTCGAGTTCGACCTCGCCCACGCGCCGGAAGAAGTGGCAGCGCACTACGCGGGGGCCGACCACGAGCTGATCCACCGGTGCCGCGCCCTGAACTGGGCGATGTTCTCGGCCTGGCGCTGGCGCCGGGACGACCGGATGCCCGACCGGGACCACTGGAGGGCGGAGGGGCTCCGCAGGGTTCGTGCCGCACTCGACCGCTGCGGACCGGGCTGAACCCGGCACGCGGGGTCCCGCTCACACCTGCCGCGCCGGGGTACCGTCCGGTCGGCCCCCCTCCATGCCGAACGAGTCGTGGACGGGCCGCACCTCGACCGCCACGACATGGAAATCGACGACGCGCCCGGCGATCTCCAGCGCGCGCTCCGGGCTCGCGCAGTCGATGACGTAGTAGGCGGTCACCTGCTCGGTCGCCGTGGAGAGCGGCCCGGGCGTCGTCGCCGGGCGCGCTCCGTCCCCGTGCCCGCGGACCGTCGTGGTGTCCCTGGGGAGGGCGAGTCCGGCGCCGTTCAGCATCTCGCCGGTGCCCGCGAGGTCCTCGTGGAGCCGGTCGTGCCTGCGGAACACCTCGGCGCGCTCCTCGGCCGTCATCGCCTCGGTCGCCGCGGGGTCGGCGTACATCAGCACCATGTACTTCATGCCACCACCCTGGCAGAGGGCCGCTCACCGCGGCCCCCTGCCGGGGCACGTCACCCCGCCGTGATCCGGAGCCCGATCGTGCGGGCCTGCGGGCGCAGCGCGAACTCCGGCGACACGTCCGGCCCGCAGGCCCGGGAGCCGAGGCCGTGCTGGGCCGCGTCGACGAAGAGGTGGCTGGTCGCCGACCGGGGGAGCTCGAACGGGTGCGCCGCACGGGCGATCTGCTGCGGCGTGTGACGGCTGAGCGTGAAGCCGGGGAGCCGGCCCCGCACGTCCGGGACGGCCACGAGGCGCAGCACCGCGGCGCCGCCGCTGGTCAGCGCCAGCTCCCGCCACTGGGAACGGTGCCCCGTCTCCTGCGGGCGCGCGTAGTCGACGGAGAGTTCGCCGACGCCCGCGGAGAACCGGCCGGTGCGCGCCGCGCGCAGGCTGTCCGGGTAGGACTCGTGCGGTCCGAGGCCGAACCACTCGGCGCCGTCGACCGGGGCGCCGGCGTCGGGCAGGTCGAAACGGAGGCCGATCCGCGGCCACACCGTTCCCCAGCCACGGGACGGCTCGATCTCCACCCGCAGTTCGAGTTCCTCCCCCCGCAGGGACCAGACGGTCTCCACGGTCACCGACGACGCGGAGTCCGCCGCGGAGACCCTGGCGACGGTCCGCAGGGCGTCCGCCGCGGTCTCCACCGACACCAGACGCGAGGTCAGCCGGTCCAGGCCGTCGCCCCGCCACAGCTCGGCGTTGGAGACCCCGGGGACGTGGGCGTCGCTCTCCGCGGCCACCCCCGAGGTGCCCTCGTCGTTGTCGGTCGGGGCACGGAACAGCTCCAGCCGCGGGCCCGTCACGGCGCGGCCGGCGAGCCGCACCAGGGCTCCGCCGGCGAACTCGGCGATGCCGAGAGTCAGCGTCCCGTCGCTCCGCCGCCAGTCGGCGGGGAGCCGGACGGTGGGCACGGTGCGCCGCGCCGAACGGTCCAGCTGGGCGGTCGCCACCACGTGGCCCTCGTCCGCCCACGCCGTGCCGGCCGCCAGGACCGCGTCCAGGGTGAGCCAGGTCTCCGCGTCCGGCGACACCGTGATCGGCGGCAGCGGCACGCGCGCCGAGCCGCCGGCCGCGATGACCGGCACCTCCAAGTCCCCGGAGGCCACGGGCCTGCCGTCGTGCTCGACGCGCCAGCGGAAGCGCAGGTCGGAGGTGTCCGCCGAGTGCCGCAGACTGGTGACCTCGACCGTTCCGTCGTCACCGCCACCGTCGCCGCCGTCACCGTCGTGGAAGGTGAAGCGGATCGGCTGGACGACGGCCTTGAACTCGTGGAGGCCGGGGGTCGGCACGCCGTCGCTGAGCACCATCCCGTCCATCACGAAGTTGCCGTCGTGCACGACCTCCCCGAAGTCGCCGCCGTAGGCGTAGTAGGACGCGCCGTCCGGGGCGGCCGCCAGGATGCCGTGGTCGCGCCACTCCCACACGAAGCCGCCGTGCAGACGCGGGTGCCGGTGCACCAGGTCCTCGTACTGGTCGAGGGCACCGGGTCCGTTGCCCATCGCGTGGGCGTACTCGCACAGCAGGAAGGGCTTGGTGCGCTGCCGTGCCCCCTGCGCGGGGGTGCACCCCTGCAGCGGGGCGCGCGAGCCGTCGGTCCCGATCTGCTCGGTCTCCGCCACCGAGGCGTACATGCGGGAGTAGACGTCCGTGTACTCGCCGGTGTGGTCGCCCTCGTAGTGCACCGGACGTCCCGCGTCCCGGGCGTGGACCCAGGCCGACATCGCGGCGAGGTTGGCGCCGGTGCCCGCCTCGTTGCCGAGCGACCACAGCACGACGCTGGGGTGGTTCTTGTCCCGCTCGACGGTGCGCTCGACGCGGTCCAGGTACGCCTCGCGCCACGCCGGGTCGTCGCTGGGGTTGCCGGCCCAACTGCCGTCCTTGTCGAAGCCGTGCGTCTCCAGGTCGCACTCGAGCACGACCCAGAACCCGAGTTCGTCGGCGAGGTCGAGCAGCCGCGGGTGCGGCGGGTAGTGGCTGGTGCGGATCGCGTTGACGTTGAACCGCTTCATCAGGGCCAGGTCCTCGCGCGCGTGCGCCTCGTCGAAGACACGGCCGCGCTCGGGGTGGGTCTCGTGGCGGTTCATCCCGTGGAAGACGACGCGGCGGCCGTTGACCAGGAACCGGTCGCCGCGGATCTCGACGGTACGGAAGCCCGTCCGCACGGTGACGGTCTCGGCGGCCGAGGCCACCGTGACCTCGTACAGCCGCGGGACCTCGGCCGACCAGGGCTGCACGCCGTCCACCTCGAACGGGGCCACCTCGGCGGGGGAGTCCCAGACCCGTTCCACGCCGAGTTCGGGGATGCGGAGGGTGACCGGGAACGCCGCCGCGTCCGCGGTGACCTCCGGGTCGATCCGTCCGCGACCCGCATCGAATCCGGTGCGCAGCCAGACGTCCTCGATGCCGCCGGCCGGCCGCGCGATCAGGGTGACGTCGCGGAAGATGCCCGGCAGCCACCACTGGTCCTGGTCCTCGAGGTAGCTCCCCGCCGACCACTGGTGCACCCGTACGGCGACCACGTTGTCGCCGGCGCGCACGGACGAGGTCACGTCGAACTCGTGGGCGAGCCTGCTGCCGGAGGCGCCGCCGACCTCGTCGCCGTTCACCCAGACCCTGAAGAGCGACTCGACCCCGTCGAACCGCAGCACGACCCGCTCGGCCTCCGTCCACCGCTCGGGCAGTTCGAAGTGGCGGCGGTAGTCGCCGGTCGGGTTCTCGTCCGGCACGTGGGGCGGGTCGAGGGGGAAGGGGTACCGGATGTTGGTGTAGATCGGCCGGCCGTGGGCCCCGTCCCCCTGGAGCACCCAGTGGGAGGGCACCGGGATGTCGTCCCACCCGCCGTCGTCGAATCCTTCGGCCGCGAAGTCCTCTGGTGCCGTCGCGGTGGGCGACAGCCGGAACCGCCACTGCCCGTCGAGCGAGCGGGAGGGGGCGTCGGAGTGCAGCCACGAGCGCGCCGGGCGCAGCGCGCCACGCCCTGGGGTGGTGTCCGAAACATACGCGGAGAGCTGGGAGAGCTGGGAGGGCAAGAGGTCACAACTCTTTCTTGGTAGCGGTGGGGGGATCCGGGGTGCGGTGGCGGTCGGTTCCGCGACCGCTACCGGAGCACGACCGTCCGGATCTCCCACGGGCCGAGGGCGAGTTCGAGGCCGCCCTCCGCGGGTTCGGTGGTCAGCGGCCGGCCGAGCAGGTCGACCGTGGTCACCCGGGTGAAGTCACCGGTGACGCGGGCCGTGGCGCCCGTGTCGCCCATCGCCACCAGCCGCACCTCGGTGCCGGGAGCGGGGTCGTCGCCGGTGACGCGGCGGACGCTCGAGACGAACACGTCCGTGCCGTCGACCCGCACCCCCGACGCGTCGGGCGGCAGGTCGCCCCCGGCGGGCGCGGTGCCCCGGGCGACCAGCACGTCGTTGCGGAACTCCTCGGCGAGGGCGACCGCGTCCGCGGCCTGCCAGCCGCCCGCCGAGGGCAGGACGGCGAACCGGTTCTCCACGCGGACCCCGAGGTCCTGCGCGCCCGGCGTGGGGATCTCGCTCGCCGCCGGCTCGTCGCGCAGCGGATGGATGTTGACGCTGATCGAGCCGATCGCCCGCAGCAGGGTCACGGCCAGTTCGGCGCCCCCGTCGGTGAGTTCGTACTCGGTGGCGTGGTCGAGCAGCACGGTGGCCGCGCCGGCCGAGACGAAGGTGCTCGCCGGGAAGGTCGGGATCGGGTACTCGCCCCAGCCGCCCTCGGCGGTGAGCCCGCGCTCGGTGACGGCGAACTGCCCGGCCGACGCCGAGACGTCCACGGGCCGGGGGAGCGGGACGTGGAAGCGCAGCCGGTGGTCGGCGGCCTGGTTCAGGAAGGACGTCGTGACGCGTACGAAGGGCTCGCCCGCGCGCACCTCCACCAGGGTCTCCACGGGCGTCGCGACGGTCCGGCCGGCGCGCACGTCGCGGTCGGGGGAGAGGGCGGCCGGCCACGCGTACACCCGGGTGATGCGCACCCGCGACCGCAGCGGGCCGTTCTCGGCGAGTTCGACGGTGACCTCCGCCGGCTCCGAGACCAGCAGATCCCGCGCCGGGGGGCCGTAGTTGTAGCTGTCGCCGCGGTCACCGCCGTCGACCAGACGGCCGACCCCGCGCAGCACGGTGCCGTCCGCGCCGGTCACCTCCAGGGTGCCGTCGGCGGCGATGACGACCTCGACCAGCCCGTTCGACAGCGTCCCGGCGGTCGCCGTCGCCGGCGCGAACGCCGTGCCCGGCGCGGCCGCCCGGTCGGCGGGTGCCACCGTGAAGCTCGCGAGCCCGGAGGCGGGGACGGCGACCGGCACCAGCGCGGTCGCCCGTGCCTCCTCCAGTGTCAGGACCCGCCACTCGCCCGGGTGCGCGGCCGCCGCGTCGGCGACCTCGCGGCGCAGGATCAGCAGGTCGAACGGTCCGCTGGTGGGCACCTCGGCCAGGTGGAAGACGAGGGAGCCCGCGGTGAGTTCGTAGTGGTCGATCTGCCGGCCGAACAGCTCGCGGCGGTGGATGCGGCGCAGCACGCGTTCGAGCTGCGAGGCGTCCATGCGCTCGTCGCTGAGCACGGTCGGCGCCTGCGCGACCAGCTGTACGGGGTGCTCCGAGCCGTCGGCCGCGGTCGCGACCAGCACGGTGCCCTCGGGCGGGGCCATGACGTCGACCTCGACCAGCGCCGTGCGCGGGGTGGCGAGCGGGTTGGCGACCAGGTGGCCGTCGCTCGGGACACGGGCCGCCGGTCCGGCCAGGGCCGCGTCCCGGACGGCGCGTGCGGCGTGCGCGGCCTCGGCGAGCCGTGCCTCGACCTGGTCGGCGGTCTCGTCCGTACCGGAGCCGACGACCGAGTCGTGGGCGCTCGACTCGATGATCTTGTGCCAGGCGAGCGCGAGGAACGGCGAGTCGTCCCGCGTGGACCACAGCGCGTTCATCCGCTCGGCGTGGTCGACGATGCGCTCGGCCACCGCCATCCGGCGCTTGAGCCCGCGCCGCACCGAGAGCACGCCCGGCAGGATGTTGCCGCGCACATGGCTGCGCAGCTCGCCGGTGACGACCGCCGTGACCTCGTCCCGTGCGTGCTCGCGGATGTACTCGCCGAGCGTGGCGATGGTGATGGCGCCCCCCTCACCGGAGGCCTGCCGAAGCCACTCCGCCAGCCGCGGGTCCGGCGCGTTGTGGTCGGTGCCCGCCATCGCGAGCACCGGGTCGCCGCCCCACCGCCCGGCCGTCATCTCCGCGTACTCGCCGAGCGCGCGGCCGATCTGGTCGGGCACCAGCAGGACGTCCAGGCCGTTGTCGTAGCCGTCGAAGAGGAACTCGGTGCGCACCTCGGAGCCGTCGGGGGCACGCCAGCGGAAGGCGTGGCCGTCGACGGAGCCCGGCACGCCGCGCCACAGCGCCGCGTGCTCGATGCCGGCGCGGGCCAGGATCTGCGGCATCTGGGCGACGTGGCCGAACATGTCCGGCAGGTAGCCGACGGTCATGGAGCCGCCCAGCTCCGCCGCGGCCGCCCACCCCATCTGCAGGTTGCGGACGATGGTCTCGCCCGAGCAGAGGAACTCGTCGAGCAGGATCAGCCAGGGGCCGATCGCCAGCCGGCCCTCGGTGACCAGCGCGGTGACGCGCTCGCGGTTCTCCGGCCGCATCTCCAGGTAGTCCTCGACCGCGGCCATCTGCCCGTCGACGGTGAAGCGGAAGTCCGGGTTCGTCTCGGCGGTCTCCAGCACGGTGTCGAGGGCGGTGACGAGCCGGTGCCGGAACACCTGGAAGGGCTCGTACCATTCGCGGTCCCAGTGGAAGTGGGGCACGAAGACGGCGGAACGGCGCATGGGAACGGGACCTTCTGTGCTGTGGGGCGGCGGGGAAGGGAACACGGGAGGACGCGTGGACAGGGGTGGGCGCGGCTAGCGCAGCGAGCCGGCGGCGAGTCCGGTGCGCCAGAACCGCTGGAGCAGGATGAACACGACGATCACCGGCACGATCGAGACCAGCGAACCGGTGATCACCGACTCCTGCAGCAGCGGGGCGCGGGCGGTCTGGCCGTTCCACTGGTAGAGGCCGAGCGTGATCGGGAAGAGCGACTCCTTCTGCAGCATCACCATCGGCAGGAAGAAGTTGTTCCAGATGGCGACGAACTGGAACAGGAAGATGGTCACCAGGGAGGGCGTCATCAGCTTGAACGCCACCGAGAAGAACGTCCGGAACTCCCCGGCCCCGTCCAGCCGCGCCGACTCCAGGATCTCCTGGGGGACGGCGGACGCGGCGAAGATCCGCGCCAGGTAGACGCCGAACGGACTGACGATGCTGGGCAGGAACACCGCCAGGTAGGTGTTGACCAGCCCAGTCGCCGAGAACAGCAGGAACAGCGGCAGCGCGAGCGCGGTGGTGGGCACCAGGATCCCGCCGAGGATGACGGAGAACAGGAACTCACGGCCCCGGAAGCGGAACTTGGCGAGCGCGTAGCCGCACAGCGCCGAGATCAACGTGCCCACGGCCGCGCCGACCACCGCGTACAGCACGCTGTTGAGCGCCCAGCGCCCGAAGATGCCGTCGCTGCGGGTGAAGAGGGTGTCGAGGTTGCCGAACAGGTCGAAGTGCGAGAACGCCAGGCCGTTCGTGGAGGCCAGGTCGCCCTGCGGCTTGGTCGCCGCGACGACCAGGAAGTACACCGGCAGCAGGAAGTAGACCGCCAGCAGGAACATCAGGCCCATGGCCGCCGTGCGGCTGATCCGGCTCTCGCGGACGGGGGTTCGGTCGTCGCTCACAGTCCCGCCTTCCTGGAGGTCAGTCGCATGAACCCGAAGCTCAGGACGAAGGTGATGACGGCGATGACCACGGAGATCGCGGCCGCCTGCTGGTAGTTGTTCCCGGAGGCCACCGTGTACGCGAGCATGTTCGGGGTGTAGGTGCTGGAGATGTTCGAGGAGATCTGCCGCAGCACCGCCGGCTCGGCGTACAACTGCAGGGTGCCGATGATGGAGAACACCGTCGTGAGGACGACCGACGGGGCGATGATCGGCACCTTGATGCGCCACGCGATGGCCCAGTTGCTCGCACCGTCGAGCTTGGCCGCCTCGTAGAGCTCCTGCGGTATCGACTGCAGCGCCGAGAACATGATCAGCATGTTGTAGCCGGTCCACAGCCAGGTCGACACGTTCGCCGTCGACCACAGCACGGCACCCGGGCCGAGGAAGTCGGGCTGCAGACCGACGCCCTTGAGTACGTCGACGACCGGGCTGATCTGCGGCGAGTAGAGGTACGACCACATGATCGCGGCGATGACGCCGGGCACGGCGTACGGCATGAACGCCGCGATCCGGAAGAAGGACTTGAGCTTGAGCAGCGGGGTGTCGAGCAGCAGCGCCATGGCCAGGGCGAGGAAGAGCATCACCGGCACCTGCACGACGCCGAACAGCCCGATGCGCCCGATGCTGCCCCAGAACTCGGTGTTCCGGAAGACCTGCGCGTACTGCTCCAGGCCGCCGAAGGTCGTGTACGACGTGCCGTACTGGCCGCCGGTGCGGCGCACCACGAGCAGGCTCTGCCAGAGCGCGTAGCCGATCGGCACCAGGTAGAAGAGGACGAACGGCAGGAAGAACGGGGTCACGAACGCGGCGATGGTGCCCGCCCGGGGGCCGCCGCCGTTGTGCCGGCGGCGGCGGCCCTCGGTGGTCGCCACCCCACGCGTCGCGCGGGTTGCGAGGTCGGTCATGCGACGGTCACTTGCCCGCCGTGGCCGGGATCGCCTGGTCCTTCATGGACTTCAGCGCGGAGTCCTGAGCGGCCGTCAGGGCGTCGGAGACCGTGCCGTCACCGGCGGCCGCCTTGGCCATCGCGTCCTGGAGCGCCAGGTTCACCGTCTTCTGGGTCGGGCCCCAGGTGAAGCCGGTGTCGATGTTCTTGGACGAGTCGGCGAAGACGTCGAAGATCTTCTGGTTGTTGTAGTACGGCACGCCCTGGGACAGCGCGGGCAGCGAGAGACCGGCGGTGGCCGCCGGGTAGAGGCCGCCCAGCTTGTTCTCCAGCGCCAGGGCCTCCGGGTCGGTGTTCAGCCAGGTGTTGAACTTGACCGCCTCGTAGGGGTGCTTGCCGCCCTTCATGAACGCGACGGTGGAGCCGCCCCAGTCACCGGACGCGGCGTTCGTACCCCAGGTCGGCATCGGCACGATCGACCACTTGCCGGCCTGCTTGGGCAGGTTGTCGCGGAACATGCTGTAGCCCCAGGCGGCGCCCACGTAGGTGGCGATCTGGTCCTTCTGGTACGCCGTGTACATCTGGGTGGAGCCGTGGGCGAGGTCGGTGCGCACCAGCTTGGCGTCGATCAGCTTCTGCCAGTACTCGGCGACCTGCTTGCTCTGCTCGGACTCGACGGTGACGTGCCACTTGTCGCCGGAGTAGGAGTACATCTCGGCGCTGTTCTGCCAGAGGAGCCCGTTGAACCACTCGGCGTTGTTCGGGTCGAAGAACGTCATGCTGAGGTTCGGGTCCGCCTGGTGCAGCTTCTGCGCCTCGGTCGCGTACTCGTCCCAGGTCTTGGGGATCTCCAGGCCGTGCTTCTTGAAGATGTCGCTGCGCACGTACAGGGCCATCGGGCCGGTGTCCTGCGGGATGGCGAACACCCCGGTGCCGCCGAAGCTGGCCTGCGACCAGGTCCAGGGCACGAACGCCGACTTGGCGTCGGTGGCCGCCTTGCAGGCCGAGGCGTCCGCGAAGGCGTCCTGGCTGCGCAGGTTGGGCAGTTCGTCGTAGCCGACCTGGGCGAGGTCCGGCGCCTTGCCCGCCTTGAGGGCGTTGCCGATGGTGCCGTACTGGTCGTTGGAGATGTTCTTCGTCTCGACCTGGATGTTCGGGTTCTTCTTGTTCCACAGCGCGACGACTTCGTCCATGCCGGGAACGGTGTTCCAGTACTGGAGGGTGACTTTGCCCTTCGCGGGAGCGCAGGACTCGGCCGAGGCGCTCTTACCCGAAGGGGCCGGCGATGAGCATCCGGCGAGTACGGCGATGCTGGCTGCCGCGGCGACGGCGGCGAGGCGGATGCGCGTGACTGTGCTGCTCATGGTTTCCGTTCCGGAGGACGACTAGCGAGTGGCTAGGCGGGTCGACGTTGACACCTCAGGCGGGACGTGCTCGTGAGAAGGGACGGGACGACGGCTCCCGGCGCGTGCGCCGGAGGCCATCGCAAGATGGGGCAAAACTGTTCGTACCGGTCCCGTGAGCGTTCACGTGAGCGTTCACGTGAACGCTCACGGGGCCATTGAGAATTGTTCGGAAGTGTGCGCTCCGGTGCCTTCAAGTGTCAAGACTTTGCGGCGCACACGGGTCCGGGAGGTTAAGCGGAACCACTCAGCCGCAGTTCGGCGCGCACGACGAGGTCGTCGGCGGCGAGCGGTTCCGTCCCGGTCAGCAGGCGTGCGACCTGGTCGATGGCGAGCGCGCCGAGGCGGCGCGTGTCGAGCGCGACGCTGGAGAGCGGGGGTTCGACGAGCGTACCGAGCTGCAGGCCGTCGAAGCCGACCACGGCGAGCTCCTCGGGGACGCTCCTGCCGAGCCGCCGTGCCTCGCGCAGGGCGCCGATCGCGATGATGTCGTTGAAGGTGAAGACCGCGGTGACCTCGGGGTGCGCGCCGAGCAGCTTCCTGAGCGCCGTCCCGCCGCCGTCCGCCGACTGCGTCGCCCCGACCACCCGGTCCGCGGCGATGCCCTGGGCCGCCGCGGCCGCCGCGAACCACTCGCGCCGGATGCTCGGCTCGGCGCGCCCGTCGTGGTCGAGCATGCCGATGTGCCGGTGGCCGGCGGCGGTCAGGTGCGCGACCGCGGCCCGCACGCCCTCCTCGCCGTCGATGCGGATCGAGCTGAACCGTGCCGTGTGGTGTTCGCGGCCGATGAGCACGACGGGCAGCCCCCGGGTGAACCGCTCGAGGTCGAGCTCGGAGCAGCTGAAGTAGCCGACGACCGCGTCCACCTGCGAGGCGATCACCTGCAGGGTGCCGAACTCCTCCTCGGCCCGGTCCGCGGTGTCGTAGACGACGACGTGCCAGCCGCGCGCCCGGGCCGCCTCCAGCGCGGCCGCGGCGACCTCGGTGAAGAACGGGTTCAGCAGGTCGGGGATGACCAGGCCGATGGTCGTGGTGTCCTGCCGGACCAGGCCGCGGGCGAAGCGGCTCGGACGGTAGCCGAGCTCACGGGCGGCGTCGAGGACCCGCTGCTTGGTCGCGCCGTCGATCTCGTCCTTGTCGTTGAGCGCCCGCGACACGGTCTGCCGGGAGACCCCGGCGGACCGGGCGACGTCATGGATCGTGACCCTCCGGGATTCCGTCCCTGACGACGACACCATCGCGCACCTCCCGATCGTCGCGGGTGCCGGCGCGCCCGCAGGGCCTGAGTATGCACGTCCGGGACGCGGCGGCGCGAGATCAGGTCCCGGCTCGGAAGCGGTGGCTCCGGCCCGTCCACCCGGGCCCTGACCTCGGGAAAGGCCGAGGGTCAGAGGGCGACCCCGCGCAGCGCCGCGCTGAGCGCCCGCAGGTCCAGGCCCGTGAGGTGGTCCAGGAAGTGGCGGCGCATGGAGGCGAGGTGGGCCGGCCAGGCCTCCTCGAGCCGGGTCAGCCCGGAGGCGGTGAGGACGGCGTTCCAGCCCCGGCCGTCCCGGGGGCACTTGACGCGCCGGACGAACCCCTGGTCCTCCAGCCGGCGCACCACCCCGGTCATCCCGCTGAGCGACATCTCGCAGGCGGTGGCGAGCTCGCTCATTCGCAGTTGCCGGTCCGGAGCCTCCGAGAGGTGCATCAGTGCCTGGTACTCGACGAGGGGCAACCGCCGCTCGCGCGCCAAGTCGGCGTCCAGCGCGCGGGGCAGTGCGTAGATGATGCGGCTGAGGGACCGGACCACTTCTTCTTCGTCCGGATTGAGTGGATTTGTAGGCTCCGGTGCGGGTTCCGGGTGGTGGGGGGCATCCGACATGCCGCCCACTTTACTTGCTACGCGAAGGATATATATTTGCTACGCGAAGCAATTACGTCAGACCGGTCGCCCGGCACGACACCCCTGCCCGCGCCGACCGACCGACCCCGCACGCCATCCCGGAAAGAGACGCACATGCCTCAGTCGCTGACGAACGCCCAGCCCGCCGCGGGAATCCCGTACGCCGGGACCGGCCCGGGCGCCGGGCGGCACCGGGGCCGGCGCGCCGACGGCGAGCCGAACCAGCAGGGGAGCGGTGCGGCCTCCGGGGGCGGTCGCCACCGCAGGGCCGTCCACACCGTGCAGCCCGGGCCGGACGCCGACGCACCCGTACGGCGGACCGTCGGCGGCGAGGGGGGTGCCCTCGGGCGCGAGGCCGGCTTCGAGCGCGACGTGCTCTCCCTCCTGGACCCGGTGTACCGGGCCGCGTCGGGCGTCACCGGCGACCCGGCCGAGGCGGAGGCCCTCGTCCTGGAGGTCTTCACGCGGGCCTACGCCGCGTTCCCGCGGCTCCTCGACGGCGTCGACCACCGGGCCTGGCTCTTCGACCTGCTGGCCGGTGCCTTCGTCGACCCCCACCCCGAGGTGTGCGTGCTGCCGCCGGAGGCCACCGGGGCCGCCGCCCTGGAAGGGGTGCGCGCCTCGGCCCTGGACGAGTTCGTGCTGCTCCCGGAGCCGGACGTCCGGGCCGCGCTCCTCACGCTGCCCAAGGAGCAGCGGTTCGCCGTGTACCTCGCGGCGGTTGAGGGCTTCGCATATCAGGAGATAGCGGACATCATGGATGTTCCGCCCTCCATCGCGGCGTACTGGCTCCACGACGCGCGACTGCGGTTGTGGGCGGCCGAAGGACCGCGCGTGCCGGTGTCCGGGCGGGAGGAGCACGTGCCCGGGGGCCTCGTCGGCGCCGGGCGGGCCCGGCCGGCGTGACGCGACGTCGTGCGGGCCGGCCGCGCTCCGGGCCCGGCGGACCGGCGCGTCACCCGCGCAAGGTGTGATCTTCGTCGCCTCGTCACATCCCCGGGGCCCGCGCGGTCATGCCCGCGGGGTGGGATACCTCCGTCACCTGCGGAAACGCCGCCCCACGCAGTCGGGAATCCTTTGGGGCCCCACGCGGTTGACGCGAGCGCAGAAAGAAGATGATCACAGTGAACCAAGAAGCAACCGCAACCGCGGAACCGTTGCAGCGTCTGGCCCCCGAGGGGGTCTCGGTCTGGCTCGACGACCTGTCGCGCAGACGCATCGCCTCCGGCGACCTGGCCGAACTGCTGCAGGCCGTCGCAACCGCACTGAACGGCAAGGGAGCCGACGCGCGATGAGCAAGGACACGACCGGACCCGGCACTCCGTGGTCCAACCCCCTGCGCGACCCGTCCGACCGGCGGCTGCCGCGCATCGCGGGGCCGTCCGGGCTGGTGATCTTCGGCGTGACGGGTGACCTGTCCCGCAAGAAGCTGATGCCGGCCGTGTACGACCTCGCCAACCGCGGGCTGCTGCCGCCGGGCTTCTCGCTCGTCGGCTTCGCCCGCCGCGACTGGGCGGACCAGGACTTCGCCCAGGTCGTGCACGACTCGGTGCGCGAGTACGCCCGTACGCCGTTCCGCGAGGAGGTGTGGCAGCAACTCGCCGAGGGCATGCGCTTCATTCCCGGCGACTTCGACGACGACGTCGCGTTCAAGCAACTGGCCGTCACCGTCGACGAGCTGGACGCCGCCCGCGGGACCAGCGGCAACTACGCGTTCTACCTCTCGGTGCCGCCGAAGTTCTTCCCCAAGGTCGTGCGGCAGCTGAAGAAGCACGGGCTCGCCGACGCCCCCGAGGGCTCCTGGCGGCGCGCTGTCATCGAGAAGCCCTTCGGCCACGACCTGGCCAGCGCCCGCGAACTGAACGCGCTCGTCCACGAGGTGTTCGCCCCGGAGCAGGTCTTCCGGATCGACCACTACCTCGGCAAGGAGACCGTCCAGAACGTCCTGGCGCTGCGCTTCGCGAACACCATGTTCGAGCCGCTGTGGAACCGCTCCTACGTCGACCACGTGCAGATCACGATGGCCGAGGACATCGGCATCGGCGGCCGCGCGGGCTACTACGACGGCATCGGCGCCGCCCGCGACGTCATCCAGAACCACCTCCTCCAACTCCTCGCGCTGACCGCGATGGAGGAGCCCGCCTCCTTCGACGCCGAGTCCCTCCTCACCGAGAAGCTGAACGTGCTGCGCGCGGTACGGCTCCCCGGCGACCTGGGCGCGCACACCGTGCGCGGCCAGTACGCGCACGGCTGGCAGGGCGGCCAGGAGGTGAACGGCTACCTGGAGGAGGAGGGCATCGACCCCGGCTCCATCACCGACACCTACGCCGCCGTCAAGCTGGAGATCGACAACCGCCGCTGGGCGGGCGTCCCCTTCTACCTGCGGGCCGGCAAGCGCCTCGGCCGCCGCGTCACCGAGATCGCGGTCGTCTTCCAGCGCGCCCCGCACTCCCCGTTCGACCCGGAGGCCACCCAGGAACTCGGGCAGAACGCCATCGTCATCCGCGTCCAGCCGGACGAGGGAATCACGGTGCGCTTCGGCTCGAAGGTGCCCGGGACGTCGATGGAGATACGCGACGTGACCATGGACTTCGCCTACGGCGAGTCCTTCACCGAGTCCAGCCCCGAGGCGTACGAGCGGCTCATCCTCGACGTGCTGCTCGGCGACGCCAACCTCTTCCCCCGCCACCAGGAGGTCGAGGAGTCCTGGAAGATCCTCGACCCGATCGAGCGGTACTGGGACACCCACGGACGGCCGGCGCAGTACACCGCGGGCAGCTGGGGCCCCGCGGAAGCCGACGAGATGCTCGCACGAGACGGACGGAGCTGGCGCAGGCCATGAGGATCGATCTGACCGACACCACGGCGAGCCACATCAACAAGGCCCTGGTGCGGGGCCGCCGCGCCATCGGCTCACCCGCCGTCGGCATGGTGCTGACGATGGTCATCGTGACCGACGAGGAGAACGCCCACGACGCCCTCAAGGCGGCGGAGCAGGCGGCGCAGGAGCACCCCTCGCGCACCCTCGTCGTCATCAGGCGGCCGTCGCGCACCACCCGCCGGCACACCCCCTCCCGCGTCGACGCCGAGGTCCGCGTCGGCTCGGACGCCGGATCCGGCGAGGCGGTGCTGCTGCGGCTGTTCGGCGAAGTCGCCGAGCACGCCGACTCCGTGGTGCTGCCGCTGCTGCTGCCCGACGCCCCCGTCGTCGTTTGGTGGCCCGCCGACGCCCCCGACACACCGGCGAAGGACCCGCTGGGCGCGCTCGCCCAGCGCCGCATCACGGACGCGTACGCCGTCGACCGCCCGCTGGAGCGGCTGGCGGCCCGGGCCGGCTCGTACGCACCCGGTGACACCGACCTCGCCTGGACCCGGCTGACGCCCTGGCGCTCCATGCTCGCCGCCGCGCTCGACCAGGCCCCGGCCCGGGTCACCTCCGCGGTCGTGGAGAGCGAGTCCGACAACCCCAGCGCCGAACTGCTGGCCCGCTGGTTCGCCGACCGGCTGCGGGTGCCCGTCGAACAGGTCGTCACCGACGGCCCCGTCGTCACCGCGGTCCGGCTGCGCACCCCGGACGGCGACATCCTCATCGACCGCCCCGAGGGCGCCGTGGCCCGGCTGTCCATCCCCGGCCAGCCCACCCGCGTCCTCGCCCTGAAGGTCCGGTCCACCGCGGAGCTCATCGCGGAGGAACTCCGCCGCCTCGACCCCGACGAGGCCTACGCCGCCGCGCTCCGGGCCCAGGTCAAGGCGCCCCGCACCAAGGCCGCCGCCCCGCCGAAGGCCTCCGCCGTGAAGCCCCCGAAGCCCGGCCCCGCGAAGGCCGCACCGGTGCCGCCGCAGCGCGCGCACCAGCACGAGAACCAGGAGAAGCACGATGCCTGACACCCCCGGACCGAGCCACCGCCCGCAGTGGGCAGCACTGGCGGAGCACCGCGACGCCACCGGGCCGGGACCGCACCTGCGCGAGCTGTTCGCGGCGGACCCCGCACGCGCGGGGCGGTACACCGTGGAGGTCGGCGACCTGCGCATCGACTACTCCAAGAACCTCGTCACGGACGAGACCCTCGCCCTGCTGCGTGAACTGGCGGACGCCACCGGCGTGTTCGAGCTTCGCGACGCCATGTTCCGCGGCGAGAAGATCAACGTCACCGAGCGCAGGGCCGTCCTCCACACCGCCCTGCGCGCGCCCCGGGACGCCGTGATCGAGGTGGACGGCGAGAACGTCGTGCCGCAGGTCCACGCGGTGCTCGACAGGATGTCCGCCTTCGCGGACCGGGTGCGCTCCGGCGAGTGGACCGGCCACACCGGCAAGCGGATCAGGAACGTCGTCAACATCGGCATCGGCGGCTCCGACCTCGGACCCGCCATGGCGTACGAGGCACTGCGGCCCCACACCGACCGCTCGTTGACGTTCCGTTTCGTCTCCAACGTCGACGGCGCGGACCTCCACGAGGCCCTGCAGGGCCTCGACCCGGCCGAGACGCTGTTCGTCGTCGCGTCCAAGACCTTCACCACCATCGAGACGATCAGCAACGCCACCTCGGCGCGCGGCTGGCTGCTGGCCGGGCTCGGCGGGGACGAGAAGGCCGTCGCCCGGCACTTCGTCGCCCTGTCGACCAACACCGGCAAGGTCCGTGAGTTCGGCATCGACCCGGACAACATGTTCGAGTTCTGGGACTGGGTGGGCGGCCGCTACTCCTACGACTCGGCGATCGGCCTCTCCCTGATGATCGCCATCGGCCCGTTGCGGTTCCGCGAGATGCTCGACGGCTTCCGCACCGTCGACGAGCACTTCCGCACCGCGCCCGCCGAGTCCAACGCCCCGCTGATCCTCGGTCTGCTCGGCGTCTGGTACGGCAACTTCCTCGGCGCCCAGTCGCACGCCGTCCTGCCGTACTCCCACTACCTGTCCAAGTTCACGGCCTACCTCCAGCAACTCGACATGGAGTCCAACGGCAAGTCCGTGGACCGCGACGGGCGGGCCGTGGAGTGGGAGACCGGCCCCGTCGTGTGGGGCACGCCCGGCACCAACGGGCAGCACGCCTACTACCAGCTGATCCACCAGGGCACGAAGCTGATCCCGGCGGACCTCATCGGCTTCGCCCGCCCGGCCGCCGAACTCGCCCCGGAACTCGCCGCCCAGCACGACCTGCTGATGGCCAACCTGTTCGCACAGGGCCAGGCGCTCGCCTTCGGCAAGACCGCCGACGAGGTCCGCGCCGAGGGCGTGCCCGAGGAGCAGGTCCCGCACCGCACCTTCCGCGGCGACCACCCGACGACCACCGTCCTGGCGACCGAACTGACCCCCTCGGTCCTCGGCCAGCTCATCGCTCTCTACGAGCACAAGGTCTTCGTCCAGGGCGCCCTGTGGAACATCGACTCCTTCGACCAGTGGGGCGTCGAGCTCGGCAAGGTCCTGGCCAAGCGCGTCGAACCCGCCCTGACCGGGGACGCCGACGTACCCGGCCTCGACCCCTCCACCGCGGCCCTGGTGGCCGCCTACCGCACCCTCCGGGGCAACTGACCGGGGGAAACCCCACGGCGGCGCCTGCCCGGCCCCGGATGGGCGCCGCCCGCCGGCCACCCCCCACACGACACACAGAAGGAGCACCTGACATGCAACTCGGACTCGTCGGCCTCGGCAAGATGGGCGGCAACATGCGCGAGCGGATCCGCCGCGCGGGCCACACCGTCGTCGGCTACGACCGGGACCCCGACCTGGCCGACGTCGGCAGCCTCACCGAACTGGTCGACAAGCTCGACGCACCGCGCGTGGTCTGGGTGATGGTGCCGGCCGGCGCCGCCACCCAGTCCGTGGTCGACGAGCTCGGCGGCCTCCTCGCACCGGGCGACATCGTTGTCGACGGCGGCAACTCCCGCTGGACGGACGACGAGAAGCACGCAGGGGAACTGGCCGCCAAGGGCATCGGCTTCGTCGACGCCGGCGTCTCCGGCGGCGTCTGGGGCCTGAAGAACGGCTACGCCCTCATGGTCGGCGGCCGGGCCGAGGACGTCGAGAAGGTGCGGCCGGTCTTCGACGCCCTCAAGCCCGAGGGCGACTTCGGCTTCGTCCACGCGGGTGCGGTCGGCGCCGGCCACTTCGCGAAGATGGTCCACAACGGCATCGAGTACGCCATGATGCAGGCCTACGCCGAGGGCTGGGAGCTGCTGGAGAAGGTCGACTCCGTCACGGACGTGCGCGAGGTGTTCCGCTCCTGGCAGGAGGGCACCGTCATCCGCTCCTGGCTGTTGGACCTCGCCGTGAACGCCCTCGACCAGGACGAGCACCTGCACGAACTCAGGGGTCGCGCCGAGGACTCCGGCGAGGGCCGCTGGACGGTCGAGGCCGCCATCGACAACGCCGTGCCGCTGCCCGCGATCACGGCCTCCCTCTTCGCGCGCTTCGCCTCCCGCCAGGACGACTCCCCGCAGATGAAGATGATCGCCGCGCTCCGCAACCAGTTCGGCGGCCACGCCGTCACCTCCGCGGCCGACCAGGCCTAGTCAGCGCCGGAGCCCGCGCCGGCCGGCGCGGGCTCCGCACCGCCTCCCCGCACCGCACCGCCCCACCCGCACCGCCCCTCCTCCGTGCCGAAAGTGGATGAACGACCATGGGCGACCTGCTCCTGCTCCGCCACGGCGAAACCGCGTGGACCCTGTCCCGGCAGCACACCAGCCACACCGACCTCCCCCTGACACCGCACGGCGAGGGCGAGGCCGCCCGGGTCGCCCCGCTGCTGCGCGGGCACGACATCGCCCTCGCCCTGAGCAGCCCCCTGCGCCGCGCCGTACGCACCGCGGAACTCGCCGGGGTCACCGTCGCCGGGATCGACCCGGACCTCAGCGAATGGGACTACGGGGGCTACGAGGGCGTCACCACGGCGGAGATCCACCGCACCCGACCGACGTGGAACCTGTGGACCGACGGCGTCGCCCCCGGCGGCGCGGAACATCCCGGCGAGAGCCCCGAGGACGTCGGCCGCCGCGCCGACCGCGTGCTCGCCCGTGTCGAGCCGTTGCTGCTCGACCCCGACGCGGGCGACGTGCTGCTCGTCGCCCACGGCCACATCCTGCGCGTCCTCACCGCCCGCCGCCTCGGCCTGCCGCCGTCCGCCGGTTCGCTGTTCGCCCTGGACACCGGCACCGTCAGCCGGCTCGGCACCGAGCACGGCCGCCCCGTCATCAAGGCCTGGAACACCACGCACGCCCGAGCCGGCGCAGCCGCCTCCCTCTCCGCCGTCGTCCCCCGGCAACGACGCCCCGCACACGACACGCCCCCGGCCGGCTGAGCGGACGCCGGCGCGTCAGGAACGCCTGGGGGCGCCACGAACCGCAGCTCGCCGGTCGGCGGCGGCACGGCGACACAGCGGTCGGCCACCGCGCCGGACCCCCGGCCCATCCTTGCGAGGCGACGAGCACGGCCGCCGGCCCCGGCCCCCTGCGAGGACGACCCTCCCCGGACCGCGACCGCGCGCCGGCCGTCTCCCGCACCGCGCCGCCCGTCACGACGTCGGCGAACGGTCCCAGGAGGGGGCGGCAGGGCGCCGCCGCGGCAGGTTCCCGGGGACGGACGGGTCCCACGGCCGCGCGGCTGCCCTACGGTGGGGCCCGTGAAGGTCCTCATCGTCGGCGGCAGCGGCTTCCTGGGCAGGGAACTCGTACGGCAGGCCGTGGCCGCGGGCCTCGACACGGCCGCGACGTACCGCTCCCGCCGTCCCGGTGGCGTTCCCGGCGTCCCGTGGCACCACCTGGACCTCCGCGCTCCCGGCGACCCCGCCGAGCTGCTGGCCGAGGTCGCGCCCGACATCGTCGTCAACGCCACCAGCGGCTACAGCGACTGGGAGGTCACCGCCGACGGCGCGGTGCTGCTGGCACTGGCCACGGCGGAACACGGCTGCCGCCTCGTCCACGTCTCCAGCGACGCCGTCTTCTCCGGGTCCCGCGTCCACTACGACGAGACCTGCCTGCCCGACCCCGTCACCCCGTACGGCGCGGCGAAGGCGGCGGCCGAGACCGCGGTGCGGCTCCTGGTGCCGTCCGCCGTCGTCGCGCGCACCTCGCTGATCATCGGCGACGGCGGGTCGGTGCACGAGCGCCTGGTCCACGACCTGGCCGCCGGCGTACGCGACGGCGCGCTGTTCACCGACGACGTCCGCTGCCCGGTACACGTCGCGGACCTCGCCGCCGCCTTGTGGGAACTCGCCGCCTCCGACGCCTCCGGGGTGTTCCACCTCGCCGGGACGGACGCCCTCAGCCGCCACGAACTCGGTGCCCTCATCGCCCGGCGCGACGGCCTCGACGCCACCGCGCTGCCCGCCGGGCGCCGTGCCGACGGCCCCGTGCCCGGCCCCCTCGACGTCCGCCTCGACAGCGCCGCCACCCGGCGGCTCATACGGACCCGGCTGCGCGGCGCCCGGGAGTTCCTCGCCCCGCGGTAGGACGGGAGCCTGACGGCCCATCGGATGGAACCGGAGGCCACCCGGGCCGTGTCTGCGGCAGTGCCCGCCGCCCACGGGCCAAGCTGGTGTGCCAGTGATCCCGGCACACGGAAGGGCACGCCATGGAGGGCATCGCCGACATGGGGGGTACCCGGGGATGGGGGCCCGTCCGGCCGCCACGACCCGGCGAACCGGTCTTCGCGGAACCCTGGCAGGCGCGGGCGTTCGCGCTCGCGCTCCTCTCCATCCGGGTGGCCGGCTACAACGTGGACGCCTTCCGGCACGCCACGGAACGGCTGGACCGGGCCGCCTACCTGGACGAGGGCTACTACGGCCGGTGGCTGAACGCCGCGGAGCTGGTGCTCACCGAGACCGCCGTCCTCGCGCCCAGCGCGGTCGGGACCCGCGCCCGCAACCTGCGTGGCGAGCGCCTCGCGGAGCCGCCGTTCCCCGAACCGGTCCGCCCCGACTACACCCCCACCGCCCCGGGGTCGCTCCGCACGGTGGACACCCCGCCGGCCTTCGCCGTCGACGAGCCGGTCCGGGCGAAGGACATGTCCCCGCCCGGGCACACGCGGCTGCCGGGCTACCTGCGCGGACGCGCCGGCGTCGTCGAACGGGTGCAGCCCGCCGCGCTGTTGCCGGACACCCACGCGCACTTCCTGGGCGAGAACCCGCAGCACGTCTACTCGGTCCGGTTCGACTCCCGCGAACTGTGGGGCCCCGGCACCGAACCCTTCTCCGTCACCGCCGAGCTGTTCGAGAGCTACCTGGAGCCCCGTTCATGACCCCCACCAGCGGCCCGGACGACCGCCCCTCCCCGGCCCTGCGCACCGAGGCGCTCGAGCAACTGCTCACCGAGCGCGGCCTGATCGACCCGGCGGCGATGGACACGATCATCGCCACCTACGAGACCCAGGTGGGCCCGCTCAACGGGGCCAAGGTGGTCGCCCGGGCGTGGACCGACCCGCAGTACAGGCGCCGGCTGCTCCAGGACGGCACCGCGGCCATCGCGGAACTGGGCTTCTCCGGTCCGCAGGGCGAGCACATCGTCGTCGTCGAGAACACCCCCACCACCCACAACGTGGTGGTCTGCACCCTGTGCTCCTGCTACCCGTGGCCGGTGCTCGGGCTGCCGCCGAGCTGGTACAAGGATCCCGCCTACCGCTCGCGTGTGGTGCGCGAACCGCGCGCGGTGCTCTCGGAGATGGGCCTCGACCTCGCCGACGACGTCGCGATCACCGTCCGCGACTCCACCAGCGAGGTGCGCTGGCTGGTGCTGCCCGAACGCCCGGCCGGCACGGAGCACCTGACCGAGGAGGAACTCGTGCCGCTGGTGACCCGGGACGCCATGGTCGGCGTGGCGAAGGTGACGGCGCCGTGACCGCGCCCCTGGACGTCGACGGCCCGGCCGCCCCGCCCCGCGCCAACGGCGAGCTGGTCTTCGCCGAGCCCTGGGAGAGCCGCGCCTTCGGCATGGCCGTCGGCCTCCACGAGGCGGGTGCCTTCGACTGGCCGCGGTTCCGGGCCGCGCTGATCGCCCGCATCCGCGCATGGGAGAACGGACTTGCCGGTGACGAGCCATGGCACTACTACCGGCTGTGGCTCGCCGCCCTGGAGGACGTGCTCACCGAACGGGACGTGGTCCGCGCGGACGAGGTCACCACGCGCGCCCGCACCCTGTCCGGCCGGCCCGCCGGCCACGACCACGCCGCCCACGACCACGCCGCCCACGACCACGCCGCCCACGACGACGCCCACCACAACCACGTCCGTCCGCACTGACGGCTCCGCGGGCCGGTCCGCCGCTCCGCCCGGCCCGGTCAGGCGCCCGGTACGGGCAGGTCCAGGGAGACGGTCTTGCCGCGCCCGTTGGGCGAGGTGTTCCACTGCCCGGCGAGGGCCTCCACGATGAGCAGGCCCCGGCCGTGCTCGGCCTCGGCGTTCTCCTCCTCGTCCAGGGTCAGCGGCGAGGGCACGGGCGGATTGCCGTCGGAGTCCCGCACCTCCAGCCGCACGCGGTCCTCGAAGGCCCGCAGCCGGACGTCGACGTCGCTGCCGGCGTGGACGAGGGCGTTGGTCACGATCTCGGACGCGATCAGCCGGAGGGCGTCCGACAGGTCCGCCAGCCCCCACGAGCGCAAATGCTCGTCGACGAACTCCCGTGCCGCCTTGACCCCGTGCAGGTCGCGGCGCTGTACGTGCAGGCAGGCCGTCCGCGGCGCGCCCTCGCCCACGGCGCCCTCGTAGCGGGCCAGGAGCAGCACCGCGTCGTCGCCGCGCCACCGGGGGGCGGAGACCTCGGCGACCAGGCGGTCGGCCAGCTGCTCCAGGTCGGCCCCCGCCTCCCGGCCGCCCGCGCGCAGCAGTTCTAGGGCGCACGCGCCGGGATCGCCGGTGGCGGAGCCCGTCAGGCCGTTGGAGTAGAGCATCAGGACCGACCCCGGCGCCAGCCTGTGCTCGCAACTGCGGTACGGGTGCCGGGCGGTGACGCCCAGCGGGAGGTTGGCCGGCGCGTCCAGGGTGTCGACGCTCCCGTCGGGCCGCCGTACGACCGGCGCGGGATGCCCGGCAAGGGCCACCTCGGCCATGCCGTCGCCGGTGTCCAGGGCGATGACGCAGCACGTCACGAGCTGCTCCGTGCCGAGTTCGGCGAGCAGCCGGCCCGTCCGGTCGATCACCACGGCGGGAGGGTGGCCCTCGGTGGCGTACGCGGTGAGGGCGGTGCGTGCCTGGCCCATGACGGCGGCGCTGTCCAGGTCGTGGCCCTCGACGTCGCCGACGACGAGCACCATCCGCTCGTCCGACACCTTGATCACGTCGTACCAGTCGCCGCCCACCTGGACGGTGGTGAGGGCGGGACGGTAGCGCGCGGTGGTGGCGAGCCCCGGCAACTCGGAGAGGACCGGGGGCAGCAGCCTGCGCTGCAGGTGCTCCGCGACCTCGCGCTGCCTGGCGCCCAGTTCGACCCGCTCCACCGCGGCGCCCAGCATCCCGGCCATCATGCTGAGCACCGTGCGCTCCTCGGGCGGGAACGCGCGGGGGCCCGCGAACTCCAGGCAGCACACGCCGACGACGTGCGGGTTCGCGTCGGACGCCACGGCGAAGGACCTGCCCCCGACGACGAGCGGCAGGTAGGCCGCGGCGGGCGGCCCGGCACGCTGCCGGCCCGAGCCCGTCTCCGGCGGCGGCCCCTCGGGCAGGAAGAGCGCGTGCCCGCGGACGGCCTCCACCGCCGGGGTGCGCGCGCCGAGCCGGGCGCCGTGGAGCTCGCGGACCATGGCCGAGGACGGTCCGTCGTGCCCCAGCACCCACAGCCGGCCCGCGCTCACCGAGGCCAGCACCAGGGCCCGGGCGCCGAACGGGGACAGGACGGCGTCCCGGGCCGCCGCGATGAGCTGGTCCACGCTCATCGCCTCGTTGAGCCGTTCCGCGAAGTGCCGCAGGGGGTACATCAGGCTGGCGCCGGCCGAGCCGGGGACACCGCGCACCCCCCAGCCCGGGGTGCGGATGCTCGAGTGGAACACCGGTACGAGGGCGGGCGAGGGGCCGGCCGTGATGGGGGTGCCGGCGCGTGCGAGCCCGGCGAGAGCCGTGGCCAGCGCGTCCGCGACCTCCTGGAGCACCCGGCGGTCCGCGGGGCCGAAGCCGCCGTGGCTCTCCACGCGCAGCACGGTGAGCGCGCCGAAGCACCGCCCGTCGGCGGTGACCGGCGCGGCCATCGCCGCGTAGGGGTAGGGCAGGGCGTACGTCTCGCCCGGTTCGGCCGGGTCGGGATCGGGCAGGACCGCCACCTTGCCCGTGGCGACGGCCCGGGTCGAGGCGCGCGGCATGTCCATGGCCATACGGCACGGCATCGTGTAGCAGGACGGCGGGCTGCCGGCGATCATCGCCGCGCGCACCTCGGAGGCTTCCCGGCCCAGCAGGTAGACCGCCGCGGACACGGCGTCCATCCGGAACAGGGTCTCGCGCACGGCACCGTGCAGGACCTCCTCGAGACCCGTGCCCCCGGTCCGTGCGGGCCCGCCCTCGCGGCGGTGTTCTCCGAGCGTGCTGTTGCTCGTCATCGAACGGCTCCCTCCCCGCGAGTATAGGTGCGCGGATGGCCGGTCGCCCTTGGGCGGCACACCGCCCGCGTCCCGTCCGGAGCGGCCCGCACCGGTGGCCGCCGCCTCGCCGTCCGGGAGGTAGGAGCGACCGGACGTCGGACGACGTCGAGCGCGCCACGGGCGTGCCCGCCCGGACCGTCGAGCAGTTCGGCGCCGCCCGCCGGGACTTCTACCTGGGCTGAGCCTGCGCCCTCCGTTCCGGCGTCCGCCACGGGACGCCGGAACGGAGGGCGCAGGACCCCCGCCCGTCCGGCGCGGCCGCGGCCCGTTTGATGGCGCATCAAGCTACTTGCACGTACAAGTGATCGAATGTTCTACTTGCTTGACCGAGCAAATAATTTGCGGGGAAGCTCGGCACCGGCCGGGAGACCGCCCGGGTACGAGTGCCGCACCGAGGTGGCGAACCCACCGCGACGATGCGCGCTCATCAGGCGCCGGACCGGCAGGAACCCTGCCGGGACCGCCGGCAGGCCCGCGTACCCGCCCTGACACGGGACGCCGGGCCGCCGGCGGCACCGACCGCGTCCGCCCCGTACCGCACCTCCCGAGGGCGCCCGTCGTCCGTTCGGCACCGCCGCGCCGCCCGCAGACGCGCGGAACACCGCTCCCCGGACCCGGGGGAGTACCTGCGCGGCCCTTCGCGGCCCGGCCCCCCGCACCCGTACCACCCAGAACAGGATGAGCACTCTCATGTCAACGACCAGCAGGCGGACCGTCCTCGGCATGGCCGGGGCCACCGCTGCCGCCGTCGCCGTCGCCGGGACCGGTGTCCTCGCCTCCACCGGCGTCCTCCAGGGCACGGCGGAGGCGGCCGACGCGCTGCAGGGCGTGAACGAGCCCACGTTCACGACGCTGAAGCCGTTCCTCGACCCGCTGCGGGTACCCCCGACGCTGCGCCCCAAGAGCCATGGGATCACGGAGATCGACATGGTCGAGTCCCGGGTCCGGATGCACTCCCAGATGCCGGCCACCCGGATGTGGACCTACGCCGGCCACTTCCCCGGCCCGACCCTCGAGGTCCGTAGCGGCGAGCGCGTCCGCATCGCCTGGAACAACAAGCTCAAGGGCAGGACGCCGCTCAAGGCGGTGTGGGTGGAGGCGGAGGGCCCCGGCCCCGGTCTGCTGCCCTACAACCGGCCCGGCTCCGAGGGCGCGTCCCCCCGCCCCGAGGTCGAGCGGCTCACCGCCTGGACCACCGTCCACGTGCACGGCGGTCACCAGAACGCCCTGAGCGACGGCGCCGCGGAGTACGGAGTCACCGCAGGCAACGGGCAGTTGGGCGAGTACGCCAACGACCAGGCGGCGACGCACCTCTTCTACCACGACCACGCCATGGCGGTGACCTCGCTCAACGTCCAGTCCGGCCTGGTCGGCAACTACCTGGTGCGCGACGCGGAGGAGGACCGGCTCGGTCTGCCCCGCGGCGAGTACGAGATCCCGCTGACCATCCAGGACGTGAACTTCGACACCGACGCCCAGGGCCGGCTCACCGGCCAGGTGCTCGCCAAGCGGATCCTGGGCCCCGGCTCGATGCCGATGCCGGGCACCATCCCGCCCGCCCTGGCGAGCCTGGCGCCGTTCACCATGGTCAACGGCGTGGTGTGGCCGTACCTGGACGTCCAGGCCCGCGCCTACCGCTTCCGGCTGGTGAACGTCTCCGGTGCCCGCATCTACCGCCTCGTCGTCGTCGACGAGGAGACCGGCAGGGTCGTGCGCGGCGCCATGAAGCTCATCGGCACCGACATGGGCCTGCTCGGCAGGCCGCAGACGATCGACGAGGCGCTCTCGCTCTCGCCCGCCGAACGCGCCGACGTCGTCGTCGACTTCGCGGCCTTCCCCGGCAGGAAGCTCAAGCTCGTCAACACGATCCCGGGTCAGACCGCCGGCGCCGACCTGCCCGACTTCCTGATCCCCCACGCCGAGGTCATGCAGTTCCGCGTCGAGAAGAAGCGCCGCGCGCTCCACCCGCTCCCGACAACGTTGTCGAAGTCGTTCCGCAAGCTCTCCCTCGCCGACGTGCCCAAGGACGCCACCGAGCGCTTCGTCCTGCTGGGCTTCGACACGACCGGTGCCATGCCCCAGATCTGGGAGATGGAGGAGGTTCCGTCCGGCACGGCACCGGGGACCGGCATCGTCACCGTCGACATGCCGGGCGGCACCCGGACGCTGCGCCGCACGGGCACCATGTTCGAGGACACCACCACCTTCTTCGCCGCCGCAGGCACCTGGGAGAAGTGGCACTTCATCAGCGCAGCCCCCGAGGGCGTGCCCATCTACCACCCGATGCACATCCACCTGATGAACTTCCAGGTCGTCGACCGGCGGGCCGCCGACACCTCCGGGCTGGACTTCGCCACCGCGCGGACCAGGAAGCCCATCACCCTCGGCGCGCCGGTGCCGGTCGCCCCCGAGGAGTCCGGCTGGAAGGACACCATCACCGTCAACGCCAACACCCTGGTCACCGTGGCGGGACGGCTCGCCGACCAGACCGGCAAGGTGATGTACCACTGCCACCTCCTCGACCACGAGGACGAGGGCATGATGCGGCCCTTCGTCGTCATGCCGTCGCCGGTCCACGACATCCACCGGATGCTGATGGACATGGGCCGGGGAATGGACACGCACGACATGAAGCACATGCAGAGCGGCATGAAGATGTAGCCCGCGGAGCTGCCACGGCATGACCCGGAGCGGTCCCGTCTCGGGCGGGACCGTTCCGGGCCGGCTCGGGTTACAGCTCCAGCAGCGCCTGTTCTACGGCCTCGGTGAGCGCCGGGTGGATGTACAGCACGTCCCGGCCGACCTGGTCGGCCGTCTGCCCCAGCGCCATGGCCTGGATCAGCGGCTGGATGAGCGTCGCGGCCTGGGGACCGATGATGTGCGCGCCCAGGATCCTGCGGTCGCGGGGGTCGGCGAGGACCTTCACGAAACTGGTGGTGTCCTCCAGGGCCCACCCGTAGGCGGTGTCCGCGTAGTCGCGGACGCTCACCAGGTACTCGACGCCACGGCGGCGCGCCTCCTGCTCGGTCAGCCCGAAGCCGGCGATCTGCGGGCTGGTGAAGACCGCGTGCGGAGCGATCCGGTTGGAGAGGGTGCGCAGGTCGCCGGGGTGCAGCAGGTTGTGCTGCACGACCCGGGACTCGGCGTTGGCCATGTGCTTGAGCTGGAAGTGGTTCACCACGTCGCCCAGCGCCCACACCCCCGGCACGGACGTGCGGTAGCTGTCGTCGGTCACGATGTGGCCGTGCTCGTCGAGTTCCAGCCCGCCGGCGGTCGCGTCCAGCCGGTCGCTGTTGGGCCGGCGGCCGGTGCACACCAGCAGCGTCTCGGCCTGGACGACGTGGTCGCCGTCGGGGCAGGTCACGCTCACCTCGACCCCGCCGGGGCTGCGCTCGACGGAGGCGACGGTGGCGCCGAGCAGGAGGCGGTGCCGCCGGGCCGCGAGCTCGGTGAACCGCTCCGACACCTGCTCGTCCTCCGCCATCAGCAGGCGGGGCCCCCGCTGGACGATCGTCACCTCCGAACCGAACGCGGCGAAGACGTGGCCGAACTCGGCCGCGATGAAGCCGCCGCCGATGACGGCCAGGGACGCGGGGGCGTCCTCGATCCGCATGATGGTGTCGGAGGTGTGGAACGGCACGGAGTCCAGTCCGGGGATGTCCGGCACGTCGGGACGCGAGCCGACCGCGACGACGAAGGTGTCGGCGGTGATCCGCTCCCCGCCCACCTGCAGCACCTTCGGTGCGACGAAGCGCGCCTCGTCGGTGTAGACGTCGATGCCGTGGTCGCGGCGGTAGTCCACGGCGGAGGCGTGCAGCGGGTCGATACGGCGGAACACCCGGTCGCGGACGGTCTTCCAGTCCACCGGTTCGACGGTGGCGCGGACCCCGAGCCGCGCCGCCGCCCGGGCGCTCTCGGCGGCGTCGGCGGCGACGACGAACATCTTGCTGGGGATGCAGCCCCGGTTCAGGCACGTACCGCCGAACCGGCCAGGTTCGACGATCGCACGGCGCAGGTGCGCGAACTCCTCCCCGAGCAGCATGTTGCCGCTTCCCGCCCCGAGGACCACCAGATCGTAGTGCGGCATGCCCACCCGCCTTCCGCCCGTCGGCTGTCCGGGCGTCGACCCAGAGCCCGCCCGATTTGTGCCAGTTCCGTCCTGCGAGGTTCATATCACGGGCGTGGGGGACGGCGGACGCACCACCGGCGCGACACAGCGTGCGCGGCTCAGTCCGCCGCCGTTCCGGCGGCCTGTTCCTTCCTGCGCCGCCGGTAGGCGCGCATCGACGCGCGGGAGGCGCACCTCGGGCCGCAGTAGCCGGCCGAACTGTTGCGTGTCCGGTCGAAGAAGCAGAAGTGGCAGGGCTCGTGACGGCACGCGCGCAGCCTGTCCCACACGCCGGCGTGGGCGAGTGCCGTGACGCTCGCGAGTACGGTCCCGAACAGCCCGGGGACGCCGGTCTGCGTGCTGGTCAAGGTGGCGCCGGTGGCGGTGACGACCGTGGTCAGCGGATACCGGGCCGCCACGCCGCGCAGGTGCTCCTCCGCCCCCGCGAGGGCCTCGGGGGTGGTGTTCGCGTCGCCCGCGTGCGCCAGCAGCACGGTGATCAGCGCGTCGCGCAGTTCGCGCGCGCCGGCGGCGTCGGCCTCGGTGACGTGGGTGGTGCCGGTGTCCGGAGCGTGCTCCCGCAGCCATGCCTGGAGGGAACCGGCGTCGGCGAAGCGCTCGGGGAGCTGCCGGGGTCCCGAAGCGTGCGTGTTGAGGAAGCGCAGGAGTGCGTCGGCGGCCTCGGGCTGGGTCAGCGGACTGCGCTCGGTCGTGGGTGCGGGCATCGTACGGGTCTCCCTTCGCGGACAGTCTAGACGCTTCTCGTTAAGGGGGTAACGGTTACGGTCCTCGCTCGTCGTCGGTGGTGAGCTGTGTCACGAACGCCGGATTTCTGCTGGTTCGCCTTTGCTCGTTAGGGTCGAATCGCCTACGGTCATCACCACGAGGCAGGCCGAGCCGCTCCTGACGGCGACTCGAGGCCCTCGGCGGCCCGGCCGGTGACCGGATCACGGCACCGGCGCGGGACCGCCGTCCTCGTCCCCCGGAACGGTGGCCCGCCCGCGTGCGGCGCACCGTCGTCAACCAAGAAGGACCTCCCCATGTACATGAAGCTGGAACTGATCGTGCTGCCCGTGTCCGACGTCGACCGGGCCAAGGCGTTCTACGAGGCGGCGGGCTTCCGCCTGGACCTGGACAAGTCCCCCAGTGCCGACTGGCGCGCCGTGCACCTCACCCCGCCGGGCTCTGAGTGCTCGGTGATGTTCGGCACGGGGCTCACCTCCGCCGAGCCGGGCTCCGTCCAGGGCCTCTACCTGGCCGTCCTCGACATCGAGGAGGCCCGGGCCGAGCTGCTCGCCCGTGGCGTCGAGGTGAGCGAGGTGTTCCACGACGCCGGCGGGCTGCTCTTCCACGGCCACGGGGGCGGCGACGTCACCCACGGGCTGGACGGCCAGGGGCGGCTCGCGGGCCCGCAGCCCGAGCGCGCCTCGTACGGCTCGTTCGCCACCTTCAGCGACCCGGACGGCAACGGCTGGGTGCTCCAGGAGATCTCGCAGCGCTTCCCCGGCCGCTGACGCCGGCTCCCTCCCACGGGGCGCACGGAGCCGTACCGACGCGGCCCTGACCCGCCCCGATACGAGCACCTGCTCGTTCACAGTGAAAGGAATCCCCGTGAACATGCCCCCCGTCGAGCCGTCCGGGCAGGACGGCCCCGCCCGGGAGCCGGCGTCGCACCGCGCCCCGCGCGGACTGTCACGACGCACCTTCGTCGGCGGCGCGGCCGCCTCGGCCGCCACCGTCGCCGGCCTCTCACTGGCCGGAGGACTGCCCTCGGCCTCGGCCTCGCCCGCCCGGGCCCCGCGGACGCCGGACGGGCCCGGCACCGTCTCCTCGGCGCCCCGGCTGTCGGCCGGCTTCGCCAGGACCTTCCGCAGCCGCTTCGTACGGGCCGGCGGGCTGCGCCAGCACGTCGTCATCGGAGGCGACGGGCCGCCGCTGCTCCTGGTGCACGGCTGGCCGCAGAACTGGTACGCGTGGCGGATGCTGATGCCGGAACTGGCCCGGCACCACACCGTCATCGCCGTCGACCAGCGCGGCATGGGGCTCACCGACAAGCCCATGAGCGGGTACGACACCCGCACCCTGGCGGGCGACCTGATCGCCCTGATGGACGCCCTCGGACACGAACGGTTCGCCGTCGTCGGCCACGACACCGGGATGATCATCAGCTACGCGCTGGCGGCCGACCATCCGGACCGGGTCGCCCGAGTGGCCCTCGCCGAGGTCCCCGGCCCCCCGCGCCCGTCCGCCTCGCCGATCCTGTTCGTGGACGAGCAGCACAACGAACGGCTCTGGCACATCCCGTTCAACCGGGTCGACCACGAGCTGATCGAAAGGCTGGTGAGGGGCCGCGAAGCGGACTTCTACGGCTACGAGTTCGACATCCAGGGCGGCGAGCGGCTGCCCCGGTACGCACGCGACTACTACGTCCGCCTCTTCTCCGACCCCGCGACCCTGCGCGGCAGCTTCGGCCTCTACCGCGCCTGGGACGCCACCGGCCGGCAGAACGAGGAACGCGCGAAGAAGAAGCTGACGATGCCGGTCCTGGCGATCGGCGGATCCGAGAGCTGGGGCGGCGCCGTCGGGGGCGCGATGCAGGACCTGGCGGAGGACGTCCGGGGCGTGGTCGTCCGCGGCGCCGGCCACTGGGTGGCCGAACAGGCGCCCCAGGAGATGCTGGCGGAACTCGGCACCTTCCTCGCCCCCTACCGCCGCGCCGCCGGTGCGCCGGCCCGTTAGCCCGTAACCCCTCGGCCGGGGCCGACCCGGGCGGATCCACCCACAGACGGGAGGCACGGTGTTCTCCGACATCGGCCCGCTGGAAGTCCTGACGCTGCTCGTGGTGGCGGTCGTCCTCGTCGGTCCCGACAAGCTCCCCGGGCTGGTCTCCGACACCGTGCGTGCCCTGCGCGGCCTCCGTGAGCTCGCGCAGGGCGCCCGGGCGGGCCTGCGGGACGAACTCCCGCAGGAACTGCGGGACCTGGACCTCACGGGCCTCGACCCGCGCGATCCGCCCGCCGAAACCCGGCGGCGGTGACGGGGCCGTCCCCCGGCCCCGTCACCGCGCACCACGACCGCAGAACCTCAGCACCCCAGAACCCGGAACCCCAGAACCCCAGAACCGCGAAGCAACTCGGCACCACAGAAAGGAAACACTTATGTTCGGCAGGCTCGGAGCACCCGAGATCCTCCTCGTCCTCGTCGTCGTCCTCCTCCTCTTCGGCGCCAAACGGCTCCCCGACATGGCCCGTTCCTTCGGGCAGTCGCTCCGGATCCTGCGGAGCGAGACCAAGGCCATGCGGGAGGACGTCACCGACGAAGCCGCGGACACCGTGCGGACCGCGGCCCTCGAACCCGGGGCCGGGACCCCGCACGCGGCGCCGGAGGCCACCGCGGCGGACGTGCCCCACGGGCGCTGAAGCGCCCGGGACGGACCGCCCATGACCACCGGCACCCCGCGTGACCCCGACCTGATGCCGCTGCGGGAGCACCTGCGCGAACTGCGCAACCGGCTGCTCAAGGCCGTCGGCTCGATCCTGCTCGTCACCGTCGGCGCGGCCCTCTTCCACCGGCAACTGATCGGGTTCCTCATCGACCCGCTGCCCGGCTGTGCGCCCGGCCGTCTGACCGGTGCCGCCGCGGCGGACGGCTCGGGTCACTGCGGTGTGATCTCCCTCAACGGCCTGCTCTCGCCGTTCACCCTCGCGCTGAAGGTGTCGATCACCGCGGGGATGGTCGGCGCGAGCCCGGTGTGGCTCTACCAGGTGTGGGCCTTCGTCGCGCCGGGACTGCACCGCGGCGAGCGCAGGTACACCCTGGCCTTCCTGGGGGCGGGGATCCCGCTGTTCCTGACCGGTGCCGCGGTGGCGTACCGGACGCTGCCGACGACCGCCCGGGTGCTGATCTCCTTCACCCCGGACAACGCCACCAACATCCTGCCCGTCGACGACTTCCTCGACCTGGCCACCCGCATGGTCCTCGTCTTCGGGCTCTCCTTCGAACTCCCCCTGCTCCTCGTGCTGCTGAACCTGGGCGGGGTGATCAGCGCCCGGCGGATGGCCGGCTGGTGGCGCGGCATGCTCATGGGCGTAGCCGTCTTCGCGGCGATCGCCACCCCCAGCACGGACCCGGTCAGCATGCTGCTGCTCGCCGCGCCGATCAGCCTGCTGTACGGGGCCGCGTGCGCGGTCGCCTGGTGCAACGACCGGCGGCGGCGCCGGCGCGGCACCGCACCCGGCGCCGTGGAGGCCGCCGAGGCCGCGGACGGCGTGGCCGTCACCAGGTCATGACGTGCCGCGGCGCCGGCCGCTCACTCCGCCCAGGGTGCGAAACCGGTGTCCAGGACGGCTACCAGGAAACCGCGCAGCCGGGCCGCGTCCTCTGGGCCGAAGCGCTCCTCGAACCGGGACTGCACCTCGTTCCACAGGGGGATCGCCGCCTTCATCCGGTCGAGGCCGTCCGGTGTGATCGCGACGATCCGCGCACGGCGGTCGGCCGCCGACGTCTCGACGGTGACCAGGCCCTCCCGGGCGAGCGGCTTGAGGTTGGAGGCCATGGTCGTGCGGTCCATGGCGATCGTGTCGGCGAGGGCGGTGATCGTCGTCTCGCCGCGCTCGCCGAGGTGCTGCAGGATGCTGAACTGCGTCGCGCGGAGGCCGACCGGGGCGAGGGCCTTGTCGTAGGTCGCGCTGAGGTAGCGGGCCGCCTTGCGCAGCGCCAGGTTGTTGCACGAGTCGGCTTTCGACGGCGCAGCGCTCATGGTTTCCTCCCGGACGTCCACCCCATGATACGAGCAGCTGCTCCCACACGGAGCGCGCCGTCGAACGGCGGACAAAAGGGGCGACACGCCCGATGATCTCAAGTTCATGAAGATTCCGGGTCCCCGCTGTTAGGGGGCGTTCACTTCCTTCGCTGTGCAAGTAAAGTAGGGGCATGTCAGACGTCATGCCGCGGCAGGAAGCGGCCCCTGAAGCGATGGTGCCGCTCACCCCCGACGAGGAGGCGGTCGTCCGGTCGCTGAGCCGTGTCATCTACGCCCTGCCCCGCGCCCTGGACGCTGACATGGTCCGCGAGCAGCGACTGCCGCTCATCGAGTACATGGCCCTGGTGCACCTCTCCGAGGCCCGCGACCGGCAGATGCGCATGAGCGACCTCGCCGGGGCCTGCGAGCTGTCCGTGAGCGGGATGACACGCGTCGTCCACCGGCTGGAGAACGACGGACTGGTCCAGCGCGTCAAGTGCACCCAGGACGCGCGCGGCTGGAACGCGGTCCTCACCGACGAGGGCCTCGCCCGGCTTCGGGAGGCGTGGCGGACCAACCTGTCGTCCGTGCGCCGGCACTTCCTCGACCACCTCGAGGGCCTGGACCTCCAGGCGCTCGGCGCGGCACTGAGGAACGTCGCGACCTGACCGTTCCGTGCCGCCCCCGCGCACACACCGTCGCCGAGGGCGACCATGCGCCGTGGCAGAGGCAGGCCCCTGCCACGGCGTCCGGTCAGGCCGGCGCGGGGACCGGTTCCCCGGCCTCGGACGCGGGCGCGTCCGCACCGGTGCCGCCGCCTCCGGCCGACGGGGCGACCGGTGTGTAGAAGACGCTGCCCTGGCGACGGGACCGCTCGGCGAGCCCCTTCGCGACCAGCGCCTCCAGGGCGTTGCGCACGACGGGGGCGCTCGGTGCGGAGCGGTCCGGGTGCCGCTTGGCCAGCGCGTCGACGAACTCGCTGACCATGCGGGGTTCGTCGTCCGCTGCGAGGACGTCGGCGACGAGGCCGCGCAGGGTCGGCTTGTCCTTGTCCTCGTCCTTGGTCCTGTCCGCGGCCGGCGCCGCCTTCTTGCCGGTCTTCCTGGCCTTCGTCCCGCCGGCCGGCTTCCGTGCGCGGGGACGTGGAACGGCCCGGGCCTTGCCCGTCTGTGGCGGGGCGGCCGCGACGGGGGCCGGCGCCTCCTCGGCGGGGAGTTCCTCGGCCTCGGCCTCCTCCGCGGTGACCTCCCCGGCCGGCTCGGCGTCCGGTGCGCCGGTCGTCACGGTGCCCTGCAGCCGGGTCAGCCAGGCCCGCTCGTCCTCGAGCCGGGTCAGCCGCGACTGGAGCTCCGCGACCTGCTCCCGGACCGCTTCCTGTTCCTTGGCGTTGCTCTCCAGGTCCTCTGCGAGACGCGTCGCATACCGGTCCTGAATGGTTGTGTTGTGGGACACGACAGCCGCTTTCTCGTGTATCGGATGTTGCTGCCGGATGCTACCCATCCTTCGCCCTCATCGTCCGGAACCGCCCCGTTCTCCGCGAGTTGGGACGTCGTCAACCCTGGAGGCGCGGGTCGAGCGCCCCCGCCTCCGCAAGTTCCAGTCCCAGCAGGCTCGCGGACAGTCCGTGCCAGGTGTGCACGTCCCAACCGGTGAGTTCACGCCAGCGGTTGAGGCGGTACTTCACCGTGTTGGGATGCAGGTGCAGCGCCCTGCCTGTCGCGGTGAGGGAGAAGCCGTTGTCGGCGAACCCGCGCACGGTCAGGGCCAGTTCGGGATGCGACGCGACGGGGCCCGCAGCGGCTTCCAGCAGCGGCACCAGTCTGCCGGCCTGCGGGAACAGCGTCGCCGCCAGCCACGCGCCGTCGAAGGGGACGGCCGGCCCGTCGGCGTGGGCCAGGGCGAGCGCCGCCTGGGCGTCGACGACGGTGGCGGCCGCGCCGGCCAGTCCCGGGCGCGCCAGCCCGGTGCCGATCGGCAGCCGCGGGACCAGGTCGCGCATCGCCCCGGTCACGGCGTCGGCGGCCATGCCCTGCACCAGGGCCACCGTCGTGGCGCCCTGGTTGGCGCACCGGGCGGTGCCCGTAGGGCGGTTGAGCCGGCCGCGCAGCTCGGTGAGCTGCTCGTCGGTCCACGCGGACGCCGGGGCGCACACGGCCTGGAAGGTGCCGGCCGGGGCGTAGCCCAGCGCGAGCGCCAGCTGCGCCATGTCCGGCTCGGTACCCGGCGAACGGGCGTACAGGCCCTGGAAGAACCGGTAGGTCAGGCTCAGTTGGACGGCGTCCCGGGCCCGCAGCGCCTCGTTGTACGCCTCGGCCGCGGCGCCGGTGATCTGCTCGACCCAGGTCCACACGGTGCCGACGAGACGCACCAGTTGCCGGCTCGTGCCGTCCTCGCCGTCCGTCCCGGCGCGGGAGAGCAGGAGGTTCCAGACCTCCCGGTAGCCCACGTGGAAGGCGGCGATCAGGGCATGCAGCGGGAGGCCCTCACGGGCCCGCTCGCGCCCCAGCGCCCTGACGCGCTCGCGCTCCTCCGCGGACGGGCCCCGGCGGGTGAGCAGGCCGGTGAGCAGTCCCTCGCTCTGCTGGAGGACGCCCGCCTCGTGCTCGGCGCGCGGTACGAGGTGGTAGTCGGGGATCTCCTCGCGGATGCGGTCGGTGATGCCCGCGGTCAGCACGGGCAGCTCCGCCCGTACCGACGAGCACAACGCTGCCAGGTCCCGCCAGTCCTCACGCGGTGAACCAGCGGGCGGGGAAGGAGCCGCCATGAGCGTCCACCGCCTTCCCGGTGCCCGGTCCACCTTGGCCACGCCATTGCCGGTCCGATCGGCCGCCCTTTCACCATAAGTCCCATACGCCGCCGACGCGCGGCCGTGACCTGCGCATTTGCGGATTCCACAGGGTGACGTCGGTGGGATTCTCGCTTTCCGGGGGCTCGGTGGACGCTCCGCGGAGGAAGCCTGGAAGGGCGCATCCCGGCACCTTGGAGGCGACTCGCATGGCACACGACCCCCCGGCCACCGTTGCCGACCACCTGCTGGACCGGCTCGCCGACCTCGGCGTCTCCCACGTCTTCGGAGTCCCCGGCGACTACAACCTCGCGTTCCTGGACCGCGTCCTCGCCCATCCCCGCATCACCTGGGTCGGCACCGCCAACGAATTGGGAGCCGCCTACGCGGCCGACGGCTACGCGCGGATCGCCGGATTCGGGGCGCTGCTGACGACGTACGGGGTGGGCGAGCTCAGCGCGATCAACGCGGTGGCCGGCAGCTACGCCGAGTACGTCCCGCTGCTGCACATCGCGGGCGGTCCCGCGCTGGCCGCGGAACGCACCGGCGCCCATCTGCACCACACCTTCGGCGACGCCGACTTCGAGCGGTTCGCCCGCGCCCAGGCGGAGGTCGTCTGCGCGCACGCCACCTTGCGTCCCGGCACCGCGGCGGCCACGATCGACCGGGTCCTCGGCACCGCCGTCCGCAGCAGCCGCCCCGCCTACCTGCGGCTGCCCTCGGACGTCGTGGCCGCCCCGGTCGCCGTCCTGGCGGCGCCGGAGCGCACGTCGCGGCCCGGGCCCGCGGCCGACGGCGGCGGCACGGCCGCGTTCCGCCGGGCCGCGCGGGCACGGCTGGAGCGGGCACGAACGGTCACCGTGCTCGCGGACTTCCTCGTCGACCGCTTCGGGGCGCGCGCCGAGCTCGCCCGCCTGGTGGCCGCCGGGCCCCTGCCGCACGCCACCCTCGTCTCCGGCAAGGACCTCGCCGACGAGGGGAACCCGTTCCACCTCGGGGTGTACGCCGGAGCCTTCAGCGACCCCGTGGTCCGCCACCTCGTGGACGACGCCGACCTGCTGATCAGGGCCGGAGTCGTCCTCGCCGACACCACCAGCGGCGGATTCAGCCACGGCTTCGACACCTCGGCCGGCATCGCGCTCGGCCCCGCGAGCGCCACCGTCGACGGCGAGGTCTTCCACGAGGTGCCCCTGCGCGCGGGGCTTGCCGTGCTCGCCGGGCTCGTCGCGGACCGGGAGGCGCCGCCCGCGCCCCGCCCGCCCCGCCCGCCCCGCCCGGCCGCCTCCGCCGCCGGGGCGACACCGGGGGACGCCCCGCTGACGCAGGACCACCTGTGGAACGCCGTGGCCGCCGCGGTGCGGCCCGGGGACGTCGTCGCGGCGGACCAGGGCACCGCGTACTACGGCATGGCCACGCGGCGGCTGCCGGCCGGGACGCGCTTCATCGGGCAGCCCCTGTGGGGCTCGATCGGCTACACCCTCCCCGCGCTGCTGGGCGCCATGCTGGCCGACCGGTCACGCCGCGGCATCCTGCTCATCGGGGACGGCTCGGCCCAGATGACGGTGCAGGAACTGGGCACCTTCGGGCGGCACGGCCTCGCGCCCGTGGTCGTCCTGGTCAACAACCGGGGCTACACCGTCGAGCGGGTCATCCACGGCGCCCGCGCCGCCTACAACGACATCGCCGCCTGGGACTGGACCGCCGTCCCGGCCGCGCTCGGCGTGCGCGACGCGTTCGTCGCCACCGTACGCACCGGGGACGAGTTCGACGCGGCACTCGCGCGCGCCGCGCGGACCCCGGGCCGGCCGGCCCTCATCGAGGCGGTCACCGGCCGCGACGACGTCCCGCCGCTGCTCGGCGACATCGCGCACTCCCTGAACGACCGGAACACCGCCCCCTCCCGCACCCCGGGCTGACGCGGGCGCCGCCGCAGCGGTCATCGCGGGGCACGGTGACCTGGTCGAGGGAGCGCGCCCGTGGCGCCGCACCGGCTGGGGCGGTCGGACGGAACGGTCGCCGTCGGCGTCACGCCTACCTCGGCGCCGCGGGCCGCCCGGTGAAGGCGGGGGCGCTCGTCGACGTGTCGCGCCGCGACGACCGCAGCGTGCCGGGCCTGGTGGCGCCGCTGCGTTCCCGGCGCCGGCGCCGTCAGGCCCGCCAGATGTTGTCGAAGGCCGCGTTCTCGATGTCCTTGCGCTGCCGCACCGACTGCAGCTCCTCGACGGCGTCGTGCACCGCGGCCAGCACGGTCGCCACGGCGTCGTCGGTGACGCCGGCGGACTCGGCGGCGCCCTCGCCGGCTCGGCTGTCCCCGGAGATCCCCGCGGCGCCGGCCAGGGCGGTCAGGACCGGCTCCCCGGACGCCCGGCGGCCCAGCGCCTCCCCACGGGCGGGGGAGTCCAGCAGCACCGGCTCCCCGGCGGCCCAGGGCCGCCAGCGGGGGGTGCTCACGGCGGTGAGGCCGGTCGCCCGCAGCCCTGCGCGGTAGACGGAGGAGAGGTTGCGGCCCCTGCGCCACAGCCAGTCCTCCACCGACTCGTACGGTTCCCGGTCGACGAGCGCGGACGCCGCCTGGTCCAGGAGGTGGTCACCGGTGGCCGGCGCGCTTCGCGGCACCAGGCGGTCGCCGTCCAGGGTGATGGCCCCGGCGCGGAGGAGGTCGATCACCTCGGCCCCGGCGAGCGCGAGTGACAGGTCGCCCGCCTCGACGGGAGGGCTCGAGGCCACGTCCATGCTGACGATCATCAGGTCCTGCGGCGTGCTCATGGCGGCTCCCGTCGAAGAGATCGACAACGATACGGCGCCGCGCGCCGCCGCCCGGCGCTCCCTGGTCACGGCGAGCCGCCGCGCTGTGCGTACCGCGTGGTCCGCCCGGGCTGAGATCCGCGCGGGCGCGTCATCCCGTCGGGGCCCGGTGTCCCGCGGCGGTCCTGCGGATGGCGACGCAGGCGATGTCGTCGTTGAGGCTGCCGTTGCCGTGCCGGAGGAGGGCCTGGTGGAGCAGCCGCAGGAGCCCGGCCGGCGAGGTGCCGGCGGGTTGCCGGGTCGTCCAGTCGGTGAGCGGGAAGAAGTCGCCGGCCGGGTCGCGGGTCTCGCTGACCCCGTCGGTGTAGAGGAGCAGCAGGTCGCCGACGGCGAAGGGGACGCGGTCCACGTGGTACTCGGCGCCCAGGAGATCGGCCAGGCTGACCGGTGGTGAGGGGGCGGCCGGTTCGATCGTCCGGGTGCGGCCGTCGTGCCGCAGCAGTGCCGGCGGATGGCCGCAACTGAGCACGGAGACGTGGCCGGCGGCGGGCGGGATCTCCACGATGACGGCGGTGGCGAAGCGTTCGGAGTCGTCCTCGGCGGGCACCGCCGCGGTGTACCGGGCGATGGAGTTCTCCAGGCGGCGTGCGAGGTGCGTCAGGTCGGGCGCGTCGTAGGCCGCTTCGTGGATCGAGCCGAGGAGCGCGGCCGAGACGCCGACGGCGGGCAGGCCCTTGCCGCGGACGTCCCCGAGGATGAGGCGCAGTCCGTGGGAGGTGTCGGCCACGGCGTAGAAGTCGCCGCCGATGCGGGCGTGGGGCGCCGCCGCGAGGTAGAAGGTGGCGATCTCCAGGTTCCTGATCCGCTCGGGCACCGGGCGGAGGAGGACCTCCTGCGTCGCGTCGGCCACGGCGCGGACCTGGGCGAGGGTGTGCTCGCGCTGCAGGCGCAGATGGCTGGCGTAGGCCGCGGCCAGGCTGACGGCGCCGATCGCGCCCGCGGTGTAGAGGGCGGACATGTCGGAGAAGGCCAGGGCGTAGCCGATGACCGGCAGCAGGCAGACCAGCCCCAGGGTGAGGGTCGACCGTACGGACCAGAGCGAGGCGGCGAGCGCGGGCGCCGCCGGGAGCAGGCGGGTGAAGGGGACGTCCTGCGGGGTGAGGACCGCCAGGACCCCGATGACGGCGGTCAGGACGGCGGGGGCCAGCAGCACGGGGTCCCGCCGCCGCAGATCCGCCCACATCGCCCGATGTCCCGCCAGAGCGCTCATGGCTGGATCGTAGGCGATCCTTGATCGTCTCCCGCGGACGCGACATACGATGCCGCGTCCGCTCCGGGACGCCACGCGTTCCGCCGCGGCCGTCGTCGCGGAGCGCCCCCCCCGGCACCGGCCCCTGTTCCGGGGCCCGACGTCGTGGCCCGGTGCTCCAAGGGCACTCCGGGCGACGCGACGGCCGGGGCCTCCAGTAGGGTTCCGACGCCGTGATCACTACGGTCGCGTCCATGTCGTCCCGTGAGCAAGGGGGTTGGGTGGGGAACCGCTCGAGCCTCACCACGCGAACGTCCCGCGCGGCGCGCGTGCCGGGACGTCAGGGGGCCGGATGACGCGCCGACTCGCCCTCTGGGAACGCCTCTTCGGCGCGGGCGCGGGCGCGGGCGCGGGCTCGGGCTCGGGCGCGGAGCCAGGGCCGCTCCGCCCGGTGCTGCCGTCCGTTCGGCGTGGCGCGTTCGACTCATGCGAAGGGATGTGCCGTGATCGTGTCCGCTGAGGCCTCCGAGGTGAACGCCTGCTCGGCGTGGGCCGTTGTCGACTGGTTCTCCGACGCCCTGGACAAGACCCGCTTCGAGGGCAGGTTCGTCGGCAACATGTCGGCCCTGGCGGTCGGCCCCGGGGGACGCGTGGCCGCCCTCGCGGACCGCTCCTTGCTCTTCCACCTGGACGCCGTCACCCACCAGCCCGTCGACGTCGTGGCGTTGTACGACGAGGACGGGAAGGAGACGGACTTCGAGGCCCTGGTCTTCGACGAGGACGGCACGCTGCTGATCGCGTCCGAGGAACCGGCCGTTCGCCGCTTCACCCCGGAGGGGAAGTTCCTCGAACGGCTGCCGGTGCCGGACGGCCTCCTCGTCGGGCCCGCGGGCCGGGCCGTGGTCAACGAGACCTTCGAGGGTCTCGCGATGCAGCCCGGCAGCCTCACCCTGGTGGCCTCGATGGAGGGCGCGCTGAGGGGTGACGGGAGGGCCTACGTGCGTTTCCAGACGTGGGAACGCGCAACGGCCGGCGACGGGTTCCGCACGGGCGTGCAATGGGGCTACGAGCGCGACGGGGGCCTGGCGCTGTCGGACATCTGCGCGGCCGGCGACGGCAGGCTCCTCGTCCTGGAGCGGGGCTTCGACAAGAGCGTCGGCAACATCGTCCGGCTCTACCTCGCCGACCCGCGCCGGGCGGACGACGTCACCGCCGTCGAGAACCTGTCCGGCCAGGAGGACGTCCGCCTGATGGGCAAGACCCTGCTGGTCGACATGGCCGACTGCCCGTCGCTCGGAGCCACGAACAAGCAGCCGCAGGCCAACCCCCTGCTCGGCAACATCGAGGGCATGACGATCACCGGGACCACCCCGGACGGCCGTCTGAAGGTCCTCATGGTCACCGACGACAACCAGAGCGCCCTGCAGACCACCCGCCTGTACGGGCTGACCGTACGGCTGCCCGGGCTCTGAGCCCCGCCGCGACCACGAACCCGTTGTCGGTGGCGGGTGGGACACTGCCCGGCATGAACGGACCGAATCCCAAGGCGGATCTCCTGCGGTACCTGCAGGACGCGCGTGACACCCTGCTGTGGAAGATGGAGGGGCTCCCGGAGTACGACGTGCGCCGCCCCCTGACCCCGACGGGGACCAACCTCCTGGGGCTGGTCAAGCACGCCGCCGGTATCGAGCTGGGCTACCTCGGCGACACCTTCGGGCGGCCGTTCTTCGGGGACGAACGGCCCTCCTGGTACCGGGAGGACGCCGAGGCCAACGCGGACATGTGGGCCACGGCGGAGGAGTCGCGCGAGGAGGTCTCCGGGCTCTACCGCCGTGCCTGGGAGCACGCGGACGCGACGATCGACGCGCTGCCGCTCGACGCGGTCGGCCACGTCCCCTGGTGGCCGCGGGAGCGGCGGGAGGTGACCCTGAACCACGTCGTGGTGCGGGTGATCGCGGACACCCAGCGGCACGCCGGCCACGCCGACATCCTCCGCGAGCTCCTCGACGGCAGCGTCGGCTTCCTCCAGGGCAACGACGCCGTCCCGCCGGGCGACAGGGCATGGTGGGAGGAGCACCGCAGCCGGCTCGAACGCGTCGCACGCGAGGCGGGCGGGGCCGCAGGGTCCGGCGGGGCCGGCCGCTGACGCGGGCGCACCGGCCGGTCCGCTCACTACCCTGACGGCATGACGATGCGCAGGACCGACCCGGTGAGTACCGACGCGATGCTCGAGGACCTCAGGACACTCGTCGAGGTCGAGTCGCCGTCGCGCGACGTCGACGCCCTGACGGCGTCGGCCAAGGCCGTCGCCGGGGTCGTCGAGCGGCGCCTCGGCGGCGAGGCGGTGTGTGTGGAGAGTCCCGGCGGACCGCACGTGCGCTGGTCCGGCGGCGGGGAGCCCCGGGTGCTGCTCCTGGGGCACCACGACACGGTGTTCCCGCTCGGCACCCTCGCACGGCGCCCGTTCACCGTCGCCGGCGGCCGCGCCACCGGCCCCGGCGTCTTCGACATGCTGGGCGGGCTGGTGCAGGCCGTCCACGGCCTGGCGCTGCTGGACGACCGGTCGGGCGTGGAGATCCTGGTGACCTCCGACGAGGAGGTCGGCTCCCCGTACTCACGGGCGCTCATCGAGGAGCGGGCCCTCGCGTGCGGCGCCGCGCTCGTTTTCGAGGGAGCCGCCGACGGCGGCGCCCTCAAGACCGGCCGAAAGGGCTGCGGCTCGTTCGAGGTCACCGTCACGGGCCGCGCCTCGCACGCCGGGCTGGAGCCCGAGGCAGGGGTCAACGCCCTGGTCGAGGCGGCGCACCAGGTGCTCGCCGTCGCGGCGCTCGGCCGGCCGGAGGCCGGTACGACCGTCACCCCGACGGTGGCGTCGGCGGGCACGGCCGACAACGTGGTGCCCGCCCGGGCGACCGTCGTCGCCGACGTACGGGTCGCGACGGCCGAGGAGAGGGACCGCGTCGAGGCCGGCTTCGCGGCCCTGGCCCCGCATGTCGCGGGCGCGGCGGTCTCGGTGAGCGGCGGCGTACGGCGGCCCCCGATGCCGGAGTCGGCGTCCGCCGGACTCTTCGCCCTGGCGCGGCGGTTGCTCCCGGGCATCGAGGGCAGGTCGGTGGGCGGCGGCAGCGACGGCAACTTCACCGCCGCGCTGGGCGTGCCGACCCTCGACGGCCTCGGGGCCGTCGGGGGCGGGGCGCACGCCGACCACGAGTACGTCCTGGTCGACGCCATGGCCGAACGGGCGGCGCTCGTCGCGGGCCTGGTGGACGCCATCCGCAAGGCGTAGCCGGGGCCTCCCGGTGCCGGGCCCGCGTGCCGAGCGCGCCCGGCTGCCCGGGGTCCTTCCGCGGCCGACGTCACGGAAACCGCGGCTGTCCGGTCCTGGTGGTACGGGCCCACGTGCCGCCGTACGTCATCACCGAACCCGGTGATCCGCCCGGCGGAACGCCGCAGCGGACCGGGCGGACCCGCCCGCGGGCCGCCGTGGCGGTGGGCGTAATGTGACGGACCTGGACAACTGGGAGAGGGATTCTCGATGCGGACGGTGGACCTCGGCAGTCAGGGACTGCGCGTGCCGGTGCAGGGCCTCGGCGCGATGGGGATGAGCGTGGACTACGGGGTGGGCGACGAGCGGGAATCCGTGAGCACGCTCAACCGCGCGGTGGACCTGGGCGTCACCTTCATCGACACGGCCGAGTCCTACGGCCCCTTCGAGAACGAGAAGCTGATCGCCCGCGCCCTCGGGCACCGCCGGGACGAGATCGTCCTGGCGACGAAGTTCGGCCTCGACTTCGCCGACGACGGCACGCCCGGCCCCCTGGACGGGCGGCCGGAGCACGTCCGCCGTGCCGTCGAGCGTTCGCTGCGCCACCTGGGCACGGACGTGATCGACCTCTACTACATGCACCGGATCGATCCCGGCACGCCCGTCGAGGACACGGTCGGCGCGATGGGGGAGCTGGTCGCCGCCGGCAAGGTCCGCTACATCGGGCTGTCCGAGGTCTCCGCGGAGACCATCCGCCGGGCCCACGCCGTGCACCCCCTCACCGCGGTCCAGTCGGAGATGTCGCTGTTCACCCAGGACCTGCTGGACAACGGCCGCAAGGCGACGATGGACGAACTGGGCATCGGCCTGGTCGCCTCCTCGCCCATGGGCCGCGGCTTCCTCAGCGGGGCTATCCGCAGCGTCGACGACCTGGCGCCGGACGACGCGCGGCGTGAACTGCCGCGCTTCTCGGCGGAGAACATCGCCGCCAACCTCGTCCTGGTGGAGCGGGTACGGGAGATCGCCGGGGCGCGCGGCGCGACGCCGGCGCAGGTCGCGCTCGCCTGGGTCGACGCGCAGGGGGGCGTCGCCATCCCCGGCACGAAGCGCCGGAAGTACCTCGAGGAGAACGCCGCGGCCGCCGGACTCGTGCTGTCGCAGGACGAGCTCGCCGCCCTCGGCGCCGCCGTGCCGGCCCGGGAGGTGAGCGGCGCGCGCTACACCGCGCGGGCGCTGGAGTCCACCAACCGCTGACCGTCCGCGCGCCGCGGCGGCGGCCCCCGGTGGGGGTGCCGCCGCCGTGTCGTGCGGTGCCCGGGTCAGAGCCCGGCGAGTACCGCGAACGGGTCGGCCGCGCCGCCGTTGTCGACGGCCGCGATCCGGCGGCGCAGCGTGAACGCCGCGCCCGGGTCGATCGTCACCTGACGCTGGGTCATCACCCAGATCCCGCAGGCGTACGCGGTGAAGCCCGGCTCGTCGTAGAGCAGCCCGTACGTCTGGCCGTCGGATCCGGTCATGCCCACCCACGGCGCCGCCGGCTCGAAGTCGGCCGGGGCGGACGCGGTCACGGTGCCGTGTCCGGCGACCCCGCTGCGCTGGCCGGCGCCGTCGTGGTCCAGTACGTCGCCCAGCCAGAAGGTGCGGGCCTGCGTCCCGCGGTTGGTGAAGACGCTCTCCGCGGTGACCCAGGGCTCGCCCTCGCCGATCGTGAAGGTCGTGACCACCTCGACATCGGGGACCTGGGTGGTGGCGCCGGTGGCCCGCGCGGAGGCGACCGGGCCGCCCGCGGAGAGCACCTCCAGGGCGGTGGACCGCACGGTCAGTTGCTGCCAGGCGTTGCTCCCGCGCGGCCGCGCCGTCGAGGCGTACGGCAGGTTCATCCAGTCCAGCTGGTCCAGGTGGCCGACGGCCGCCAGGTCCAGCGGCTTGCCCAGGGTGACCGCGGGCAGCTGGGGGTCCTGGGAGCCCGCCGAAACGGCCAGTGACAGCATGCCGTTGGACAGCGTGACGTCCGTGGCCGCCGCCTGCGACTGCGGACCGGGCACCGGACGACCGGCGCCGGCCCGAACGGCCGCGCGCGTCAGGGCCACGTCGCCCCGGGTCTGCACCCCCGCGCGCACGGTGGCCATGGCGGCCGCCGGTTCGTAGCCGACGCCGTTGACGGCGACCCCGTACTGTCCGGGCGGCGCGAAGGCCAGGTACTCGCCGGTGGTGTCGGTGGTGACGGACGCGAACCGGGTGCCGTCCGCCGCCGTGACCGTCACCTGGACGTTGGCGAGCGGTTTGCCGGTCACCTTGTCGGTGATACGGCCCACCAGGCCGTCGCCGGCGTCGATCCGCCGGGCCCCGGGGAGCCCGTCGCGCACCTCGAAGGCGGCGATGGTGAAGGCAGGGGAGGCCGCGTCGTCGCCCTTGAGGACGATGCGCAGGTCGGCACGCCAGCAGTCGGGCGTCACGTCGCACATCACGTAGCCACGGTAGGTGCCGTTGTAGAACTTCACGTGCGGGTTGGCGACGAGACCCGCACGGACGTCGGCGTCCCAGCCGGCGCCGGAGGAGATCGACGTGCCGACGAACTCGGTTGCGACGACGGGGGAGTGGGGGTCGTCGAAGTCGGTCTTGAGGTCGTTGACCCAGTGCGTGTGCCAGTCGCCGCTCAGGACCACCGGGTTGGCGACGTCGTGACCGGCGAGGAAGTCGAGGATGCGGGCGCGGGCACCGGCGTAACCGTCCCACTGGTCGAGATTGACGATCTTCCCCGGGCCGAGGTCGTAGTCGAAGGCGGCCATGATGGTCTGCTGGGCGATGACGTTCCACCGCGCCTTGGAGTGGTCCAGATTGCCGAGCAGCCACTTCTCCTGCTCCGGACCGGTCATCGTACGCTCCGGGTTCCAGACCTCGGGTCCCGGCTCCTTGCGTCCGTCCCCGTACGCCTGGTCGGTGCGGTACTGGCGGGTGTCGAGCACGCTGAACTCGGCGAGCTTCCCGAACCGCACCTGACGGTACATCAGGGCATCCGGGCCGGTGGGACGCTGCTCGGGGCGCAGCGGCAGGTGCTCGTAGTACGCCTGGTAGCCGTTGGCTCGGCGCTCCAGGAAGGGCCGGCCGTCGCCTGAGCCGCCGGGCACGCCGGCCGCGTAGTTGTTCTGGACCTCGTGGTCGTCCCAGGTGACGAAGAAGGGGAACCGGGCGTGCGCCGCCCGCAGTTCGGGCGAGGTCTTGTACAGGGCGTGCAGCCGGCGGAACTCGGTGAGGCTGCCGCCCGTGGTCTCGTAGATGTAGTCGCCGAGGTGCAGGACGAAGTCGAGGTCCTGTTCCGCCAGGTCGCGGTAGGCCGGGTAGGCGCCGCCCGTCCACGACTGGCACGACACGAACGCGAACCGCATCCGGTCGGCCTTCGCGCCGGGCGGCGGCATGGTCCGGGTGCGGCCGGTGCGGCTGCGGACCTCGCCGTACTGGAAGCGGTACCAGTACCAGCGGTCTGGGGCCAGGTCGTCCACGACGACGTGCACGGTGTGCGCGGACTCCGGCAGCGCCGTCACCGCGCCGCTCGCGACGACCTTCCGGAACGACTCGTCCTTCGCCACCTCCCACCGCACCTCGACGGGCGTCGCGGGCATGCCGCCGGTCTCCGCGTCGAGCGGGTCGGGCACCAGGCGGGTCCACAGCACGACGCTGTGGTGGTCCGGGTCACCGGAGGCGACGCCGAGTGAGAAGGGCGCGGGGTCCAGTTCCGCGGCGCGCGCGGAGAGCGCCTGGGTCAACTGGCCCGCGGCCAGGACGCCGAAGGTGCCGCCCGCGAGGGCGAGGAACCGGCGGCGGTCGAGGGTGCGAAGGGCAGGGCTGGTAGTCACGTCCGAAGATCGTGCAGCAGGCATGCGTCCGGACGGGTGTCGCCGCCGGGAAGGGAGGGTGTCCACCACATGTCGGACGGGTCGGCGACGTGCCTTGACCTGGCATCCTGGAAAGGCGGTTCACCCGTGACTCCCGATCGCGAAGCACCCTGGTCGCCGCGCGTTCAGCCGCGGCGTCGGCCCGGCGCCGGCCCCGGCTGCTCGATGCGGAACCCGGCGCGCGACTCCGTCGGGACCTGCGGCACCGCCGCCGGCGGCCGGCACCGAGGTCCTGCCGCACGTCGACTGCGACGGCGACGCCCGACCGCAAGGCCGGCAGTCGCGACCACGGTTCGCCGTACTGCTCCGGCCGTGCAGCGGCGGCCCGACCGAGGGCCCGAACGCCCGCGGGTCGCCGCCCGGCCGGTGTGTGGCCGGGGACCTATGCCGCCGTCGGCACCGACGGCGTTGCTACCGTTGCCGCGTGCCGCTTCTGGGACCCGCCGACCCGCTGCCCCACCGACCGCGGCGGGTGCTGGTCGCCGGCACCTCCGGGGCGGGCAAGACGACGCTCGCCGCGCGTGTCTCCGCCGCGCTGCGGGTGCCGCACATCGAGATCGACGCGCTCTTCCACGGCCCCGGCTGGACCAGGCGTCCCTCCTTCGAGGCCGACGTCCACCGCTTCAGCGCGGAGCCCGGCTGGGTGACGGAGTGGCAGTACGGCTCGGTCCGCGCCCACCTCGCCGCCCGCGCCGACCTGCTGCTCTGGCTGGACCTGCCCCGGCACCGCGTCATGCGCCAGGTCGTACGGCGCACCCTGCTGCGCCGTCTGCGCCGCCAGGCCCTGTGGAACGGCAACATCGAGCCGCCGCTGTGGACGGTGTTCACCGACCGCGAGCACATCGTGCGCTGGGCCTGGAACACCCACGGCGAGTCGGCGGCGCGGGTGCGGCGACTGCTGCACGACCGGCCGGAACTGACGGTCGTGCGCATCCGGAGCCGGGCCGAGGCGGCACGCTGGGCCGACGGGCCGCTGCGGGAGTCGGCCGCCACGCTTCCGTAGGACGCGGCGGCGCGGCGGCGGCCGGCGGAGCAGCGGTCACCGGGCCTTCCCAAGTGTCACCGAGCAGTGGCCGACCGGTTACGGTTCGACTCAACTCATGGTCTGGACAAGCCCGTTGGCGCACCATGGCATGTGCACGCGGCAAGCGGCGCGCGGTGTTCGACGAGACGGTGCGACGAATGGGGTGGGTGGGAGTGAGCGCACGCAGACCGGTCCTGCTCGCGGCGGCAGGGGCGCTGCTGCTGGTGGGGTGCACCAGCGAGGGGTCGCCGGGCGAGGGCGCGGCGAAGCCGTCGGGTGCGAGCCCGAGCGGGCGCGGCAGCGCGGATCCGGCCCCGTCGGCGTCGGCGTCGGCGGTGAACGACCCGTTCACCCTGGCCGAGAGCGCGGCGCCCAAGACCCGGGCCCAGGCGGCCGCCTTCGTCCGGGGGCTGACCGTGCGGCCGGACTACTTCGGCTCCGGGTTCCGCAAGCGCGATCCGTACGAGACCGGGCCAGCCACCTGGACCGTGCTGGGCGAGGACTGCGTGTGGCGCCGCGATCCGCTCGCCGGCTCCGTCCTGGCCAGCCTCACCCGCTCCTTCGTCCGGCCGGACACCGACGGCAAGGGCCCGGTGTACGTGTCCCTGACGGTCACCGTGCACACCTCGGTGGTGGGCGCGCGCCGGGACATGGCGGTGTCGCTGGAGGAACCCCTGCGCTGTCCGAAGCAGCAGCTGACCGCGACCGAGTGGGTCCAGGGCATGACCTCGCGGGGAGACCCGTACGACGAGCAGCGGACCGCCACGTCCGACGACGACCTCGCCGAGTTCGGCGAGTACGTGGTGGAAGGCGACGGGAAGCCGCGCCGCTTCGACTGGTTCAAGCACCGGCTCGGCCCGGTCACGGTGGCCGCGACCGTGCGGCACGCCGCCGGCGCGAGTGAGGCGGAGAAGACGAAGGTCACGCAGGACGCGCTGGAGGGGGTCACCAACATCACCGCCGACATCGACCGGCTCGGTGCCGTCGAGGCCAAGGAGGCCGGGGTGTCCGGCGAGGGGACGGAGGGTGCGGGCGATGAGTGAGCCGATGCGTCCCACCGACCCGGCGTCCGTCGGCGGCTTCCGGCTGCTGCGGCGGCTCGGCGCCGGCGGCATGGGGGTGGTGTACCTGGGGCGTTCCGAGGCGGGCGCGCTGGCCGCCGTGAAGGTGATCCGGGTCGAGAGCGCCACGGACGACGGGTTCCGGGCCCGGTTCGCGCGGGAGGCGCAGCTCGCGGCGCGCGTGGCGAGCCCCTGGGTGGTGCCCGTGCTCGGTGCGGACGCCACCGCGCACGAGCCGTGGCTTGCGACCGCGTTCGTCCCCGGCCCCTCCCTCGGCGAGGCGGTGGCCGAGCACGGTCCTCTGCCGCCGGCCGCCGTGCGGGTCCTCGGGGCCCTGCTGGCCGAGGCACTGGGCGCCGTGCACGGGGCCGGGCTGGTGCACCGCGACGTCAAGCCCGGCAACGTCCTGCTGGCCGTGAACGGCCCCCGGCTGATCGACTTCGGCATCGCCCGCGCCGCGGACGACACCGCGCTCACCGCCTCGGGCCTGGTGATCGGCACGCCCGGCTTCCTCTCGCCCGAACAGGCCCGCGGCGAACAGGCCGGCCCCGCCGGCGACGTCTTCGCCCTCGGCTGCGTCCTCGCGTACGCGGCCACCGGCCGCCCGCCGTTCGGCACCGGCACCCCCGACGCCCTGCTCTACCGGACCGTCCACGACGAGCCCGACCTCGACGGCGTCACCGGTGAGCTGCGCGAGGTCCTCGACACATGCCTCGCCAAGGACCCGCGGGACCGGCCCGCCCCGGAGGAGCTGCGGCGGCGGCTGTCCGGGGACGACACCGAGGACGCCGTCCCCGAGGGCGCGGCCGCGTCGCCGCCGGCCTGGCTGCCGGACCCGGTGGCCCGTACGGTCGCCGCGCGCGCCGCGGAGAGCCTCGCGCTGCCGGCCGTCGAACCCACCGTGGTGGACGAACCCGGTGAGACCCCGCCGGCGCCGCACCGGCTGTCGACGTCCCGGCGCCGGCTGCTGGCCGTCGGAGGGGCCCTGCTGCTGGCGGGCGCCGGTTCGGGAGCGGCCCTGTGGGCCGCGGGACGCGACGACGCCGAGGGCGAGCCCGGCACGCCCGGCAGGCCCACGTACGTGCTCGGCGTGCAGGTCACCCGAGTCGGCCCGGACGCGGCTCTGGCCGGCGCCTGCGAGCGGGCCGCGCGGCTGGCCGCGGCCCAGCACAACGCGAACCCGAAGCGCGCGTTCTCCGTCCGGGTACGCGTCCTCGACGACGGAGGCACCGTCGACCGGGCCACCGCGGTCGCCCACGAATTCGCCGCCGACCACGAGGTGTTCGCCGTCCTCGGCCCCACCGGCGAGGTGACCCTGCGGGCCGCCGCGCGCGTCTACGCCGCCGCGAAGCTGACGCACGTCTCCAGCACCACCGGGCAGAACGACTACTTCGTGTGGTCCCCGGACGTCACCTTCCAGACCGGCGCGCCCCACCAGGCCGAGGGCACCGCCATCGCCTTCAGCGCGCTCGTGACGGGCCGGCTGGGCCGTGCCGGGATCGTCATCGACCGTTCCGGTGGATCCGCCATGCACGACCAGGGCGGCGTCCTGGTGACCCAGTGGCGCGACACCCTCGGGGGCGAGGTGGTGCCCCGTGTCGTCGCGGAGGGCACCGGGGACGCCGTCGGCGCGGTCCGCGAACTGCTCTCCCGTGACCTCGACGCCTTCGTGTACCTCGGTCCCCTGGAGGCGACCGTCGCCGCGGCCCGGCAGCTGGCCCGGGCGGGCTTCACGGGCCGGCGCTGGATGTCCCACCTGCTGTACGGCTCGGACTTCCCGCGCCTGGCCGGCGCGGCGGGCGAGGGCTGGTACGCCGTGACGCCCGCCGTCGACCCGGCCCAGCTCACGACCGAGGAGGCCGGGCGGCTCACCGCCGCCTGGCGCAAGGAGTACGGGGGCACCCCCGAGCCGTACGCCACCGAGGCCTACGACAGCACGCGCATGCTGCTGCAGGAGTTCGCCCGCACGCTGCCCTCCGGAGGCGGGCGCCCCGCCCGGCCCGCGCTCGCCCAGCGGCTGGCCAAGGCGACGTACCACGGCGTCGCGCGCACCTACACCTTCAACGCCTACCACCAGTACGCGATCACGAACGAGACCCTGGGCGGCGAGACGTACGTGCACCAGGTGCACGACGGACGCTTCCGGCAGCTCGGGCCGATCGTGCCGAAGCAGGGGGACCAGTAGGGCCATGGACCGGTTGCTGCCCGCCGACCCGTCGTGGATCGGCGGGCACCGGCTCGTGGCGCGGCTCGGGGCCGGCGGGATGGGCGTCGTCTACCTGGCGCGCTCCCCGCACGGCGCCTGGGTCGCGCTGAAGGTGATCCGCACGGAATTCGCCGAGGACGCGGGCTTCCTGGCCCGGTTCCGCCGCGAGACGGAGCTGGCGACCCGTCTGTCGAGCCGCTGGACCGTGCCCGTGCTGACGGCCGACGCGGACGCGCGTTCGCCCTGGCTGGCCACCGCCTACGTCCCCGGGCTGCCCCTCAACGAGGCCCTCGCCCTGCACGGGCATTGGCCGCCGGCGCAGGTCCGCACCCTGGCCGCCGCGCTGGCCGCGGCCCTGGAGGACGTGCACGGCGCCGGCCTCGTCCACCGCGACGTCAAGCCCGCCAACGTGCTGCTCGCCGCCGACGGGCCGCGGCTGATCGACTTCGGCATCGCCCGGGCCGTCGGCGCGACCGCGCTCACCACGGACGGCACCGTCATCGGCTCGCCCGGCTACCTGTCCCCGGAGCAGGCCCGCGGCACGGCCGTCGGGACCGCGAGCGACGTCTTCTCGCTGGGCTGCGTGCTCGCCCACGCCGCCACCGGCAGGGCCCCGTTCGGCACCGGGGGAGCGGCCGCGGTCCTGTTCAGGACCGTGCACGAGGAACCCGACCTGACCGGCCTGCCCCACGAACTCGACGCGCCCCTGCGGGCCTGCCTCGCCAAGGACGCCGGTGGACGCCCCACGGTGACCGAACTGCGCGGTCTCTTCGGCGTGTTCGACCCCGGGTCGTGGCTGCCCGGCGGGCTGCCGGCGGTGGTCGCCGACCGTGCCGGCCGCGTCCTGGACCTGCCGGTGCCCGAACCGACCGAGCTGTCCGCCGCCGGTTCGCCCCTGCCGTCCGCCGTGCCCGCCGTGCCCACCGGGCCCCCGGTCTCCCGGCGGCGGCTGCTCGCCACGTCCGCCGCGCTCGGCGTCGCCGCGGTCGGCGGTGGCACCGCGTGGTGGCAGTGGGGACGGTCCCGCGGGACGGGCGGCACCGGGCGGTCGCTGCCGACCCGCGTCATCGGCCTCCTCGGCGACCGCTCGGCCGCGGCCGTCCTGGCCCAGGAACGCGGGGCGGGCCTCGCGGTGGCCGAGCACAACGCCCGTCCCGACCGGGCCTTCGACCTCGCGCTGCGCACCGCCGACGACGGCGGCACCGCGGAGGGCTCCGCGGCAGCCGCCCGCCGGCTGGCCGCCGACCCCGGCGTGCACGCCGTCATCGCGGCGGGCGACAACCGGGCCGTGCCCGCCGCCGTGCCGGTCTGCACCGAGGCCGGCGTCTGCCTGCTGGTGACCCGCGCGGACACCGAGCGGCTCAACGCCGTCAACGCGACGACGGCACTCGTGCTGCGCCCCACCCGCACCGCGGGGCCCGGAGCCGTCGACCGCTACCTCAACCGCGTCGTCCGGCCCCGGCGCACGGTCGTCGTCCACGACCTCGCCGACGAGGAGGAGGGCCGGCCCACCGTCGAGATCGTCACCGTCCACGGCAAGCTGGACGGGAAGGTCGACGTGCTGGAGGTCGCCGCCGACGAGGACTTCGACGCCGCCGCGCACACCGTCGCGGCCCGCCCCGACGACGCCGTCCTCTTCGCCGGCGTCACCCCGGCCCGCGCCGCCGCCTGTGCGAAGGCCCTGCGCACCGCCGGTCACCGCGGTGTCCGGGCCGCCGACGAGAACGTGCTGTCCGCGGGCTTCCTCCGCGAGGCCGAGGGCTGGTGGATCAGCACCGCCCGCACCGACGCCGCCGCCGACCCCCGGACCCGGGCGTTCGCCACCGCCTACACCGCCCGCCACCGCACCGCCCCCGGGCCCTGGGCCGCCGAGGCCTACGACGCCGTCCGTTTCGCCGCGCACGGCCTCGCCGCGCTCGGCGGCGAGGGCCGCGAGTCCCTGCGCGCGGAACTCCTGCGCGCCCCCTGGCAGGGCATCACCCGCCGCTACAGCTACGAGAGCCAGTCCCAGTTCCTGGAGACCGGCCAGGACGGCGGATGGTTCCTCTTCCACGTCGAGGACGGGCGGGCGCGCTTCGTGTCCCGCCACGACGACATCGGTACGGGCACATGACGTCCCTGCCCACCGCCGGAGCCGCCCCCCGGCGGGCGGTCAGTGCGCGGTGCCGTCCGCGCGGATGCCCGGGCGGTAGCCGAGGGAGCGGGACGCGTCCTCGGCGGCCTCGACGACGACGGGGGCGAGCCGGCCCACCTCGGCGGGGGTGAGCCGTTGCGTCGGCGCGCCGATGCCGATGGCGGCCGCCAGCTCGCCGGTGCTGCCGAACACGGGGGCGCTGACGGAGGCCGCGCCGATGTCGCGTTCCTCGAAGGAGGCGGAGTAGCCGTTGCGGCGGATCTCCTCCAACTGGTCGTCCAGCAGGTCGATGTCCACCACGGTCCGCGGGGTGTGCCGGGTCAGGCCGTGGCCCACCGCGTCGCGGCGGGCGATGGGGTCGAAGGCCATGAAGACCTTCCCGGCCGAGCCCGCGTGCAGGGACATCACCATGCCCACCGCGAACATCCGCATCACCACGTGGTGGGCCTCCGCCAGCGACACCACCGTGCGGTGGGCGCCGTCGCGCACGTACAGGCAGGCGGTCTCCCCGGTCCGGTCGCGCAGCCGCCGCAGTGCGGGCCGGGTGAGCCTGACCATGTCCAGGCCGAAGGTGCCCGGCGCCGCCCACTGCACGAAGTGCAGCCCGATGCGGTACACGTCCCCGTCACGGTCGAGGAAGCCCTCCCGCAGCAGGTTGTGCACCAGGCGCTGGCAGGTGCTCGCGGGCAGCCCGGTGGCCCGGGTGATCTCCTGGAGGTTCAGCTCCGGGCGCTCGATGGTGAAGCACTCCAGGATCTGGCGGATCTTTTGCAGCACCAGCAGCGGCGCGGTCCCCGCCTTCTCGCCCATGCGCACCACCGCGTCCTTCCCGCCCCCGGCCGGGGGCGTCCCGTACGAGGACTCACCGTACGTCAGTCGGCGCGAGGGCGGTGCGCAGCGGCACCGGCGCGGCCGGCACCGCGGACAGGGCGGAGTCCAGCCGGTGCCCGAGCAGCACCCGCAACTCCTCGCGCACCGCGGTGAGGCGGCGGACGTCGACGCCGGTCGCGACGCCGGCGTGGTGGCAGAGGTTGACCAGGTCGTCCGTCCCCAGGTTCCCCGCGGCGCCGGGCGCGAACGGGCACCCCCCGATCCCGCCGAGTGCCGCGTCGAAGCGCCGCACGCCCAGTCGCAGCGCCTCCCAGACGTCGGCGGACGCCATCCCGTAGGTGTTGTGCAGGTGCAGGCCGAGGGGGAGTTCCGGCAGCGCGTCGCGGACGGCGATGACGGTCCGCCGGACGTGGCAGGGGCCGGCCGCGCCGATGGTGTCGGCGAGGTGCAGCACGCGGATGCCGAACGCGTCGAGCCGCCGGGCGAGTTCCACCACGGTGCCCGGGTCCGTCTCGCCGTCGAAGGGGCAGACGAAGGCGGTCGCGACGGTGGCCTCCAGCCGTACCCGGTGTGCCTTCAGCACGTCCACGGCGGGCCGCAGGCGCTCCAGTGCCTCGTCCCGCGGCACCCCGGCGTTGGCGCGGCTGTGGCCGTCGCTCGCGGAGACGGTGAGCCGTACGTCGCGTGCCCCGGCCGCGATCGCCCGGCGTGCGCCGCGCTCGTTGAAGACCAATGTGTGCAGCAGCACGGACTCCCCGGGTCGCAGCCGCGCCACCAGCCGGTCGGTGTCGGCCAGTTGCGGGACCTTCTCCGGGTGGACGAAGGAGCCGATCTCCAGCGAGGTCAGCCCCGCTTCCAGCAGCCCGTAGGCCAGCCGCAGCTTGTCCGCGAGGGGCAGCACGGCGGCCTCGTTCTGCAGACCGTCGCGGAGCATCACGTCGGTGATCACCACCTGGTCGGGCAGGGCGGTCACGTCACACCACCCCCCGGGCCCGCAGGCCGGCGCGGCGGTCCGCCCCGATGCCCAGTTCGGCGAGGACGGCGTCGGTGTGCTCGCCCAGGTCCGGGCCGAGCCAGCGCGTGCCGCCGGGCGCCTCGGCCAGCTTGGGGACGACGCCGGGGAAGGCCACGTCCTGGTCCCAACCCGGTGCGATGGCCACGCGGTGCCGTTCGAGCATGCCGCGTGCCGCGAAGTGCGGGTCCTCGGCGATCTCGGCCGCGGTGTAGATCGGGCCGGCCGGGATCTCGCCCTCCCCCAACAGCTTCATGACCTCCTCGTACGGCAGCCCGCCGGTCCACGCCGCTATCGCGTCGTCCAGTTCGGCGGCGTGCCGCACCCGGCCCGCGTTGTCGGCCAGCCGCGGGTCGTCGGCCAGTTCCGGACGGCCGATGACGGCCGCCAGGCGCTTGAAGACGGCGTCGCCGTTGCCGCTGATCACCACGGACACCCCGTCCCGGCACGCGTAGGTGTTGGACGGCGCGGCCCCGGGCAGGGCGCCGCCGGCGCGTTCGCGTTCGACGCCGAAGGCGTCGTGGTCGGGGGTCAGGGACTCCATCAGGGAGTACACCGCCTCGTACAGGGCCACGTCGACGACCTCCCCGCGTCCGGTCGCGGCGCGGCGGTGGAGCGCGGCGAGGGCGCCGATCACGGCGTACAGGCCGGCCACCGAGTCGGCGAGGCTGATGCCCACCCGGGTGGGGGGACGGTCGGGGTCGCCGGTGAGGTGGCGCAGTCCGCCGACGGCCTCCGCCACGCCGCCGAAGCCCGGCCGGTCGCGGTAGGGCCCGGTCTGCCCGTAGCCGGAGATCCGCACGAGGACCACCGACGGGTTGACCTCGCGCATGCGTTCCGGGCCGAGGCCCCAGCGCTCCAGGGTGCCCGGCCGGAAGTTCTCCAGCACCACGTCGGTGCGCCGGATCAGGGCCAGGGCCAGGTCCCGGCCCTCCGGGCGCCGCAGGTCCAGCGTGAGGGACCGCTTGTTGCGGTTCATCGCGCGGAAGAGCAGGGAGGTGTCGCCCCCGTGCAGCCGCCAGCGGCGCAGTTCGTCCCCGACGCGCGGCCGTTCGACCTTGACGACGTCGGCGCCGAAGTCCGCCATGAGGCGGCCGGCGGACGGAGCGGCGATGAAATTGCCCAGCTCCAGGACTCGCAACCCGGTGAGAGGACCGGACGGCGCTCGGCTGTCCGGCGGGAAGGGTTCGGGCATCTGCCATCACCTCGCTGACCCATATCGTGATGTCTCATTCCATGATGTGGGGCAAGGAGGACTGCGTCAATAAGTCCCATATGTTCCTCTCGATGGGTGAGACGTGCTCTTTTATCCGCGTGGTGAGTACGGGTGGCGCATGCGAGTGCATGTGCCGGAGGGGCGGAGTACCCTCATGATGAGTCGCCGTCTCACTCAGAGCCGGTCCTGGACGAGCCCGCTTCCGCACCGCGATGGGGCGCCTGCCCGTACTCGCCTCCCGGCGCCGTGTGTGCAAGGGAGCGCGGATGTCCGAAGTCCCCGTACTGGCCAACACCGCCGTGGCGATCGTCGGCATCGTCGCGCTGATCGTCCGCTTCCGTGTGAACCCGGTGATCTCCCTGGTGGTGGGGTCGCTCTACCTCGGCCTCGCGACCGGCCTCGGGGTGACCCGGACGATCAGGACCATCACCACCGGCTTCGGCGACATCATGGCGGAGGTCGGTCTGCTGATCGCCTTCGGCGTCCTCATGGGCGCGGTCCTCCAGGAGATGGGCGCCGTCGAGCAGCTCGTCGACCGCCTGCTGCGCGTCTTCGGCCCACGGCGCCTCCCGCACTCCATGGCGCTCACCATCGGCACCCTGCTGCAGGCCATCTACCTGGACGTGCTCCTGGTCATCTGCGCGCCGCTGGCCCGTACCGCCTCCCGCAGGCTCGGTCCGCTCGGTTCCGCCCGCATGGGCGCCGCCCTGGCGATCGGCCTCGAGAGCGGCATCGTCCTCATGGTGCCCGGTGTCGGCGCGCTGGCCCTCGCGGCGCTGCTGCACGTACCCCTGGGCACGATGCTGCTGTGGGGGCTGGTGCTGATCGTCCCCACCGTCCTCGTGTCGGTGACGATCATGTCCTTCCTGTTCCGGCGGGGGCTCTGGAACAGCGCCACCGACGAGGACGCCGCCGTCGGCGCCGGTACGGAGACGGGCACGGGGACGGGTACGGGGACGGAGACCGCGCGGCCGGCGAAGGAGCCGGAGCCGGAGGCCGAGCCGGAGCCGGGGACGGCGCGTCCGGCTGAAGCGGCGCGGGTCCGCCCCGTCCCGGTCGTCGCCGTGGCCGGTGCCCCCGCCCCGGCACGAGCGCGCCCCGGGACCGGCCGCCTCCTGAGGCACCGTCCCGCCCCGGGGCCGCGGACGGCGCCCGTGGCCGGCCCGCCCCCGGCCGGCGCAGGGAGGGAGCCGAGCCTGCTCGTACGGTTCGCCCCGCTCGTGACCGCGCTGCTGCTGATCGGCGGCGGCGCGGTCGCCCAGGCCACCCACACCCGCAGCCCGGTACTGACCTTCGTCTCCAGCCCGGTGGTGGCGCTGCTCACCGGGCTCGCCGGAACGCTGCTCGTCGCACGGTTCACCGTCGGCCGCGAACGCGTGGAACGCGCCCTCGTCCGCGGCTTCAAGGACAGCGGCCAGATCCTCGTCCTGACCGCGGTGGGCGGCTCGCTGGCCGCCGTCGTGGCCGCGTCCGGCCTCGGCGGCATCCTGCGCGGCTCCTTCACCACCGGCGGCCACATCGCACCGCTGCTGCTGGTCTGGGCCGTCGCCGCCGCGCTCCACCTCGCCGTCGGCTCGGTGACCATCTCCGCCATCACCACGGCCGGCGTCCTCGCCCCCGTCGCCCACGGCCTCGGCATCGACCCGGTGCTGGTCGCGCTGGCCATCGGCGCGGGGTCGCTGTTCGCGGTGCACGTCACGAGCAACACCTTCTGGCTGCTCCAGTCCCTGATGGGCCAGACCACCCGCGGCACGCTCAAGAACTGCACGCTCGGCGTCTCCGTCGCTTCGGTCGTCGCCCTCCTGCTGCTCCTGCCGATGTCGTTGTTGCTGTGAACCCCGGCGTCATGCCCTCAGAACCGCCAGAAGGGCGCGGGCGGCGGCGCGGAACTCCTCGTCGTCACGGATCATGTCGACCTGGACGCCCGCGGCGTGGCGCCTCAGCGGTGACAGTTCGGCCACGACGGCGGCCAGTCCGTCGTGCCACGGCCGCCCGGTGTCCACGACGGCGAGCAGCGCCGCCACACGGACCTGAGGGGGCTCGTTCGTCCGCGACGCGGCAGCGCACAGGTCGTCGGCCGCGTCGGCCGCGTCGGCCGCGTCGGCGCCGACCGCGACGCACGCGGTCAGCACCGCGGCACGCTCGGCCGGCCCGGTCTCGGTCTCCCATCGCCGGCGCAGCGCCGCCAGGGCCTCCGCTCCGGCCTCCGGCCCGCACCGGGCGACCACCCACGCCGCCCACCGCCGGCTCTCGGCGTCGTCGTCCGACAACAGGGGCAGCAGCAGCGGCAGTTGCTCGACAACCGCGGCATGCGCGGCGCCGGGCCGTTCCGGATCGTACTCGTCCGCGCTCTCGGCCACCGCGCCCACCATGCACAGCAACTCCGCGCGCCGCACACCCGCCACGGCGAGACGCACCAGGAAGGGCACGGCCGGCACCGTCGCCCGGTACACCGTGCCCTGGTGCACGAGGCTGTCCCACAGCTCCTCCGCGGCCTCGTCCGCGGTCTCCTGATCCGCGGACGTCAACGCCCGCAGCAGGCCGGGGACGTCTTCGGCGGGGCCGAAGGCGTGGTGCAGCTCCGGCCAGGCGATCCGGTCCAGGCCGGCGAAGACGGTGTCGTGGTCCATGGCCCGGACCCTGTCACGCGGGTCCGACAAGGCCGGGCCCGGGCGGGGGAACACGACCTCCTGCCCGGGCCAGCCGGTCCCCGGCCGCTACACGCGCGCCTCGGCCACGGTCCGTCCGCGATCGGTCTGCGGGAAGCGGTCGAGCATGGCGCGCAGTTCGGTGCCGTCGACGTTGGCGCCGAAGGGCTCGGTGCCCGGTTCGAGGCGGACGCCCTCGGCGAGGGGGCCGGCGACGACGGGGTCGAAGCCGAGCGCGTCCACGAGGCGGGCCACCTCGGCGAGGTCTCCGGGGTCGTCGCCGGCGATGGCGATCGCCTTGCGCCCGGGCGTCCCGGCGGGCCGGGCGCCGTCCTCCAGGTCGTGGTAGCCCATGTGGTTGAAGGCCTTCACCACGCGCGACCCCGGCAGGAAGGCCTGCACGGTCTCGCTCGACGACGTGCGCGGGTCGGTGAGGTCGTCGCGTATCCCGTCGACCTCCCACCAGTAGTTCATCGCGTCGATCACGAGCTTGCCGCGCAGCGGCTCGGCCGGGATGCCGCGGTACTTGCCCAGGGGGAGGGCGAGGACCGCGATGTCCGCCCGGGCCGCGGCCTCGGCGGCGGTCACCGCGACCGCGCCCGGGGTGAGGACCTCCACCGTGAGCGCGATGGCCGCGGGGTCGCCCGAGCCCGCGACCAGCACGCGGTGGCCCGCGGCCAGGGCCAGCCGGGCCAGCACGGTCCCGACCTTGCCCGCGCCCAGGATGCCGATCGTGCGCACGCCCTCGGTGTCCATGTCGTCTCCGTTCCGTTCCTGCGTGGGTGTGGGCGTCGGGGTCAGCCCGCGAGGATGTCGCGGACCATGGGGATGACCTTCGTGCCGTAGAGCTCCACGGCGCGCATGCGGGGTCCGACCGGCTGGGGGCCCACGGTGTAGATCAGGTCGAACCGGCCGACCCCGAGGTCACCAACGGCCGCCGCGATCTTGCGGGCCACGGTCTCGGGCGACCCGACGTACATGGAGCCGTGCTCGATCTCGGCGTCGAACTCCTCGCGGCGGACCGGCGGCCAGCCGCGCAGCTTGCCGATGCGGTCGCGCATCACCTTGTAGCCGGGCCAGAACCCCTCCCGGGCCTCCTCGTCGGTGTCCGCGACGAAGCCGGGCGAGTGCATGCCCACCGGGTGGGCGGTCGTGCCGAACTGCTCCGCCGCCCTCCGGTACAGGTCGATGTACGGCGCGAAGCGCGTGGGGGCGCCGCCGATGATGGCGAGCATCAGCGGGAAGCCGTAGCGCGCGGTGCGGACGACCGACTGCGGCGAGCCGCCCACGCCGACCCAGGTCCTGAGCCGGCCCGACTCGGTCTTCGGGAAGACGTCGGCGTCCTTCAGCGGCGCCCGCGTGGTGCCGCTCCAGGTCACCGGCTCCTCGTCGAGGAGCTTCGCGAAGAGCTCGATCTTCTCCTCGAAGAGCACGTCGTAGTCGCTGAGGTCGTAACCGAACAGCGGGAACGACTCGGTGAAGGAGCCGCGGCCCAGGATCACCTCGGCCCGCCCGTTGGAGAGGGCGTCGACGGTCGAGAAGCGCTGGAAGACGCGGACGGGGTCGTCGGAGCTGAGGACGGTCACCCCGGAGCCGAGCTTGATCCGCTCGGTGCGAGTGGCGATCCCGGCAAGCACCGTCTCCGGGGTCGACACCGAGTACTCGGGGCGGTGGTGCTCCCCGAGCGCGATGGCGTCGACGCCGATCCGGTCGGCCATGACGGCCTCGTCGAGTACCTGCCGGATGGCGGCCGCGTGGGAGACGGGGGCGCCGGTGTCGTCCACCGGTACGTCGCCGAACGTGTCGAGGCCGAAGACGAGGTCAGACATCAGCGGGTTCCTTCGTGAGCAGTTCGCGCACCATCGGCGCCACTTCCCGGCCCAGCAGTTCGATCGTGCGGGCGCGGGCCTGGCGGGGCAGGCGCATGATGTCGTACTTCAGGTCGAAGCGGTTCAGGTGGAGGTCGCGGGCGACCCGGGCGATCTTGTGTGCCACGGTGGCGGGGGAGCCGACGAAGAGCGCGCCGTCGGCGACCTCCGCCAGGTAGCGCTCGTACGTGGGCGCGTAGAAGCCGCGTTCCTCGGAGAGCGCGGTCATGACCGGCTGCCAGTACCGCCACCAGGTCTCGACGGCCTCCTCGTCGGTGTCCGCGACGAGGCCCAGGGAGTGCTGGCCGACGGGCTGGGCGGGGTGCCCGGCCTGCTGGAGGCCGCGGTGGAAGAGGTCCACGTGTCCGGCGAACCGCTGCGGGCGGCCGCCGATGATCGCCAGCATCAGCGGCAGGCCGTAACGGGCCGCGCGGAGGGTGGAGTTGGGGCTGCCGCCGACGCCGATCCAGGTGGGGATGCCGCCCTCCCGCATGCGCGGCCGCAGGAGCTGGCCGGCCAGCGGGGTCCGGACGGTCCCGGACCAGGTGACCTCCTCCTCCCGCTGCAGGCGCATGAACAGTTCGAGCTTCTCGTCGAAGAGCCGGTCGTAGTCGGAGACGTCGTGGCCGAACAGGGCGAACGACTCGGTGACCGAGGCCCGTCCGAGGACGAGCTGGGCGCGGCCGTCCGACACCGCGTCCAGGGTGGAGAACGCGTGGTAGAGCCGCACGGGGTCGTTGGTGCTGAGCACGGTGACCGAGGTGCCGAGTTTGATGCGCTCGGTGGCGGTGGCCATCGCCGACAGGAGGACCGGGGTGGCGGTGTCCATGTGTCCGGGCCGGTAGTGCTCGCCGACGCTGAAGACGTCGACCCCCGCGGCGTCGGCGAGCGCGGCCTCCTCGACGAGCAGCCGGACGGTCTCGGCGTCGCTCAGGACGCGGCCGTCGTCGGTCGCGATCTCTCCGAACGAGTTCAGACCCAGTTCGAAGGCAGTGGGCTGCATGGTCCCCTCCTCCCGCCTCCGGAACGGTTCCGCGTCCGGCGGCCAAGTGATTGACGCGTCAAGCATGCATCGATATGATTGACATGTCAAACAGAGGGGTGCTCATGGGACGCGGACACGGGCCTTTGCCCACCACCGAAGAACTCCGGATCTGGCGCGACTTCATCGAGACCACCGAACGGCTCCGCGCCCACCTGGCGTCGCGCCTGCAGGCCGACTCCGCGCTGTCCCCCGGGGACTACGCGGTCCTGCTCGCGCTGCACGAGGCCGAGGGGCACCGCCTGCGCTCCTCCGAGCTCGCGGCGGCGATCGGCTGGGAACGCAGCCGCCTGTCGCACCACCTCGGCCGCATGGAACGCCGCGGGCTGATCCGGCGGGTGGAGTGCACCACGGACAACCGCGGCGCCGAGGCCGTCCGCACCGACGACGGCGCCCGGGCCTTCCGGCACGCCACGCTGCCGCACCTCGGCGCCGTCCGGGAGATGTTCGTCGACGCCCTCACGCCGGAGCAGACGGCCGCCGCGGGAGAGATCGCCGAGGCCCTGCGCGCCCGGCTGGACGCGGCGTCCGGCGCCCCGTGACGTCCGGCCGGGCGGGCCCGCGGGTCAGGGCCGGGCGTAACGGTCGCTGATCACGCCGCGCAGGCCGGCGGCGTTCCGCAGGGCCTGCCCGCGCGCCGCCTCGTCCTCCCAGGGGGTCATGTCGGGCAGGGTGGGGATGCAGACGAGTTCGCCCATGTCCAGGCCCACCAGCGCGGCGCGGACGAAGTCGTCGGCGTCCACGAACGACTCCTGCGGGAACATCGCGGAGTCCACGCCGGAGGCCTCGAAGAACTCGGTGCGCACCGGACCCGGCAGGACGACCTGCACACGGATGCCGCTGCCCTCCACCTCGCGTTGCAGGGCCCGCGAGAAGTGCAGGTCGTAGGCCTTGCTCGCGGCGTAAGCGGTGCCCCCGGGCGGCGCGTGGAACGCGCCGATCGACGACAGGTTGATCAACGTGCCCGAGCCGTGCCGGCCGAAGGAGAGCAGCGCCGCCCGGGACAGCCGGGTCAGCGCGAGCACGTTCACCGCCACGAGCCGGTCCAGGTCCGCGGGCGCCGCCTCGCGCAGCGGCCCGAGGGCCCCGAGGCCGGCCGCGTTGACGACGACGGCGAGGTGCTCGTGGTCGAGGACGGCCCGCTCCACCCGCGCGAGGCCGTCCGGGTCGGCCAGGTCGGCGGCGAGGACGGTCGCCTCGAGGCCGGTCTCCCGGTGGACGGACTCGGCGAGCGCGGCCAGCCGGTCGGCGCGGCGGGCGACCAGGACCGGCGCGTAGCCGCGCCGGGCCAGCTGCTCGGCGTAGCAGCGCCCGATCCCCGAGGACGCGCCGGTGATCAGTGCGGCGGGGGTGCGGTCTGCCTGGGCATGGGGCATGGGCGGCCTTCCGGGAGCGGGCCCGTCCCCTCGACGGACCCGGTCCTCCCATCGTCGTGCCCGGGGGACCGCCGCGCCGCAGGGACGGCGGACGCGTCGCGACCGTCCGCGCCCTCTCACGCCCCGGTCGAGGACCGCCAGACCCAGTTGCGGCGCTCGTAGGCCACCTGGAAGCCGAGCCGGAGCATGTTGTGCAGCGAGGAGTTGTGGGTGCCGGGTGCCTCGGCTCCGGTCTCGGCGACCAGCACACGGCAGCCGAGGTCCCGGGCCTTCAGGGCCCGGGCGGCCAGCAGGGCGGTCTGGCCGCCGCGCTTGCGGGCGTGCGGCAGCACCGCTCCGGCGAACATCTGGGCCGCCTCGCCGCGGACGTGCATCGTGCCCGTGCCGACGATCTCCCCGTCCAGCCAGGCCGCGAACGGATGCCATCCCGGCCGCACCGCCGAGGCGGCGGTCATCGGCGCGTAGTGCTCTTCCGGCATGCCGAACGCACGGGTCACCACCGCGCCCCACTCCTGGGCCCGGTCCGCCTCCACCGGGGCGACCCGGATCCCGGCGGGCGGCTCCAGCGCCTGCGCGCGGGCCACGGCCTCCTCGACGGGGCAGACCAGCTTCACCCAGGACGAGCCCGCCGTGATGCCCTCGCGGGCGCAGATGTCGTCCCAGTCCTCCGGGAGGAAGGCGGGCGCGATCTGGAGGACGGCCTGAGCCGTCCCCTCGGCGCGGTAGAAGTCGCACACCTCGTGGATCACCTCGGCCGTGACCGGTGTGGAGACACCGAACCCCAGCGCCTTGCTCCAGTACTGGGTGGGGTCGTTGCGCATCGACAGCACGACGCCGCCGCCGATCCGCGCGGCGTTCATCCCGAGCGCCGCCCGGACGGAGCCGGGCACCTCCGTCTCGAACCGGTACATCGCCTCGGCCTCGGACCGCTCCGCGACCGCCGGGGGGACCACTGCGTTCATGTGAGGCCTGGCTCTCTTCTCTGGTACACGTCGCCCGCGGGCCGGAACACGACCCCTGGCGGGTGGGGCCGCGCGGATCATATATCGACAAAGTGACGTACGGGATTCCCGTCACGCTGCCGGTGCGGTTCGCGAGCGGGTGTCCCTGACGACGCCTGGCATCAGTCCGTCCGGCTCCGGGTGGTGGGCGCGTTCTCGGCGCGGGCGCCGGCCGTGCGCATGGCGGGCGTACCGGGAAGTAAGGCGTGAAAGTGCGGAATAGAATGGGTCGTGATCATTGGGGCATCGCTCGATGATTGACAGGGAGCGCTGATGGACGCCTCGGACGACCTCCTTCGATGGGCTACCCCGTCGGCTCTTCTGGCCGTGGACGGCACCATCCGCTCCCTCAACGCACCGATGGCCGCGACGCTGGGCACGCCCGTCGAGCAGTGCGTGGGCCGGGACTTCTCCGATCTGCTGCCCGAGAGCCAGCGTACGTCTGCTGAGAACCTGCTGACGATCGGGGCCACGACGAAGACAGTCGCGATGCGTGTGCTGGAGTTCTCCGCGCCGGGGAGAGCATCCGTGGTGAGCCTCATCGAAGCCCGCCCAGTGACCGATCCCGCGGGTTCTGAGCGGCTGGTCTGGTTGCACTCGGTGGACGCGCGAAACGACCCGGGCGGCCTGCTGATCCCGTTCAGGCTGGCGGCCGCGGCTGCGGACCTCGGCCTGTGGATGTACTCACCGAGGGAGAACGAGCTCGAGTGGTTGGGTGGCGCACCCGCGCTGGCCCTGCTGTTCCCGCAAGCCAAGGCGTCCTTGTCCAGGGTGGTCAGGGGGTGCCACCCGGACGACCGGGAGGTCCTGAGACGGCTCGTACGCTCGACTGCCACCCAGTCTCCCTGGATCAGCCTGCAGTTCCGTTCCGGGAGCGACGGATGGCAGCATCTGGCCTGCCAGATCCGGCGGATCCAGCTGGGCTACGCCGGCCCCGAACAGATCTTCGGAGTGATCCGGGACGACACCAAGTTGGAGGCCGGTCGGCAGGCAGCGGCGGCCACGCTGTCCGCGGAGCGTCAGCGTGCGGACGAGATCGCCGCGTTCTCCGCCGCTCTGATCACCGCAGCCACCGAGCAGGAACTGCAGCAGGTCGTCCTGACGCGGGTCGCCGCCACCTTCGGGGGCACGGGCGCCGTGCTCACGCTCCTCGACCAGGAGACAGGGCTTCTCCACGCCTCCTCCGACGCCAGGGTCGATCCGCAGCAGATGGACGCCATGGACGGGATGTCCCTCGAGCAACCGCAACCGCTGACCTGTGCGATCCGAACCGGCGTGCCGTATTTCATCCCCAACCATGCCGAGCTCATTCGCGACTGGCCGCAGAGCGCCACCATCCCGTGGCTTGACTCCTTCGTCGGGATATCGATCGCTCCCCTCAGTCCGGTCGGCGACCAACCGCTCGGGGCCTGGGCGGTGATCTACGACAGGGAGCACCACTCACCCCCCGACGAGCGTGCCCTCATGAGCACTCTGGCGGACCTGGCGGGGCAAGCACTCAGACGCATCCGATTGCAGCAGGCCCGCGTCGAGTTGGCCGCGGCTCTCCAGCAGAGCATGCTGCCCACCCTGCCCGAGTGTCTCCCGGGCTTGGAGGTCGCCGCTCGGTACCAGCCGAGCCGGGACGGGCTCGACATCGGCGGGGACTGGTACGACGCCTTCGTGACGCCCGACGGTGCGGTGGCCCTGGAAATCGGCGACAGTCAAGGGCATGACGTCGATGCCGCCGCCTTCATGGGGCAGGTGCGCACTTCCATCCGCGCGATCGCCTCACACGAACCGGACCCGGCGACCGTGCTGACGCGCACCAACGAATTGCTGGTCACCATGAACGCGGCACGATTCGCCAGCTGCACCATGCTGTACATCGGTCCAGGAGAAGGGCAGGTCACCGGCGCCAGCGCAGGCCACGTACCCTTGCTGTGCGTACGCGACGACGGCAGCAGCACCATCCGCGAGCTGCCGGGCGGTCCGGTGCTGGGCGTCCTGCCGGGAACGGACTACCGCGAGGAGACCTTCATGCTCGACGAGGGCACCGCACTGGTCATGGTCACCGACGGAGTGGTCGAAGGGCCGGGCCTGACGCTGGACGCCGGTCTGGAGCGGGCCGGGATGCTGGCTGCCCACGCCCTCCACGACGGATTGAACGCCGATGCGATCGCCGACCAGATCCTCGACGCCGCGGTCGCGGTGGACCACCTCGACGATGTGGCCGTCCTCGTCATCAGGCGCGTATAGCGGCACCGAACCGTGGGACACCCCGTTGCCGTCGGCAGGAGGCGACGGCGACGGGGGCGCGAAGCGCTGTCCTAACGCGGTTGGGCGACCGGCGGTCGGTGATCCGCGTGCACGACGCAACCTCGGTGATCGCCGGCGGCCTGGGGTGGACACAGATCATCTGCGTGCGAGGATGCGCAGGGCAGGTCTTGATCGACCCAGACGAGCTTGCCGCCCGTCGCGGACCGAAAGCCCCACCTGTGGGACAGCTGAGCGATCATGAACAGGCCCCGGCCGCTCTCGTCGACGAAGCGAGCGTGGCGCAGGCGGGGGTGGCAACTGCCGCTGTCGAAGACTTCACAGGTCAGGACTTGGTGCTGGATGAGCCTGAGACGGATGGGGCCGGCGCCGTGGCGGATGGCGTTGGTGACCAGCTCACTGACGATGAGTTCCGTGTTGGGCACGAGGTGATCCAGCCCCCAGTCCCTGAGTTGCCGGGCGGCCTTGTGCCGTGCCGTCCGGACGACCGTCGGGTCAGCCGGGAGGTCCCAGGAGGCGATCTGGGCGGCGTTGAGCGTGCGGGTCCGGACGAGGAGCAAGGTGACGTCGTCCGACGGTGCCTGGGTCGGCAAGGTCTCGATCACCGAGGAGCACAGGTCCTCCAGGGACTGACCGGACCGCGAGAGGACGGAGCCCAGGCGGCGCATCCCCGCCTCGATGTCGTCGTCCCGGGACTCGACCAGGCCGTCGGTGTAGAACGCGAGCAGACTTCCCTCTGGGAGCTCCACTTCCACGGAGCCGAAGGGAACCAGGCCGAGGCCGAGGCCGAGCGGGGCGCCGGTGGGCAGGTCGGGGAAGGCGACCCGGCCCCGCGGGTCGATGATCGCGGGCGGCAGGTGCCCGGCCCGTGCCATGGTGCACTTACGGGTGACCGGGTCGTAGACGGCGTACAGGCAGGTGGCGCCGACGACCGCGGGAGGCTGGTCGGAGGCGTCGGCGTCCTCCTCGGTCAGCCGTCGGACGGTGTCGTCGAGGTGGGCCAGCAGCTCGTCCGGGGGCAGCTCCAGGTCGGCCAGGGTGTGTACGGCGGTACGGAGCCGGCCCATGGTTGCCGCGGCGTTGATGCCGTGGCCGACCACGTCGCCGACGACGAGGGCCACCCGGGCGCCGGAGAGCGGGATCACGTCGAACCAGTCGCCCCCGACGCCGGCATCGATGTCGGCCGGGAGGTAACGCGAGGCCGCCTCCACCGCTGCGCCGCCCCTCAAGCGGCGGGGGAGCAGGTTGCGTTGGAGTGCCAGGGCCGCGCTGCGTTCACGCGCGTACTGGCGGGCGTTGTCCAAAGAGAGGGCTGCCCGGCTGACCAACTCCTCGGCCAGCAGCAGGTCGTCCTCCTGGAAGGGCACCGGGTTCTCCGTGCGTGCGAAGACGGCCATGCCCAGCATGGAGCGCCGCGCGCGAATGGGCACGACCATGAGGGAGTGCACCCCGTTCTCACGGATCTTCTCCGCCCGGCACGGATCACGGTCGATCCATGTTCCGGCAGAGGTGTCCAGCACGGCTTCAAGGTGAGACCGCCCTGTGAGCAGGACCCCGGCGAACGGCGAGGACGGTGAGACCGGAACGGGCTCGCCGCGCGCCCACCACGACTCCGGGACTCCCGGGTGGATCGAGGCCAGGCCGACACGGCGGCAGGCGCGGGGGAGACCGCTCGTGGTGTCGGAACGCGCCGAGGGCTCCTCGCCGAACGGAACCGAATCCGCGAGGTCGACGATCGCGTAGTCGGCCAGCAGCGGCACCGCGACGTCGGCCAGTTCCTGCCCGGTCTGCACGACGTCCAGCGAGTTACCGATGCGCGTGCTGGCCTCGTTGAGAACCGCACGGCGCTCACAGACGCCCTGGCTTCCGGTGACGTCCACGATCACCGCGCAGACTCCCAGCGGCCGGCCCTTCGCGTCCTGAAGGCAGAAGAAGGACGCCGAGAACGCGTGCTCGCGGCGCGGATCGCCCGGCGGCCACGCCTGGTACTCGTGGACCGCGGTGCTGCCGCTCTCCAGTACCTGCCGCATGACGGCTTCGAGCCGTTCGGCGTCGAAGCCGGGCATCGATTCGGTGAGCCGACGTCCGAACCGGCGGTCGCGGGGAATGCCGTCGTGACGTTCCATGACGTCGTTCACCCAAGCGCACAGGAGTTGCGGGCTGTGAACGACGATGCCGATGGGTGCGCGGATGAGGAGCGACTGTCGTACCGATCCGTTGATCGTCCCCGAGGAGAGTGCGTCTATGTCGGTCAGGGACACCAGCCATCGCAGGGTGGCGCCCTGTCCCCGGAGCAGGGAGATGCGCAGGCTCAGGTTGAGGGTGTGGCCGTCTCGGTGGCGGACCGTTGCGGTACCGGACCAGCCACCCCGAGCACGGCACTGCTCGGCGAACGCCGAGTCTCCCAGGACCTCCTCGAAGGACGGCAGCACGAATGCGGCGGACTGGCCCAGCACGTCCTCGGCCCGGTGGCCGACAAGCCGCTGAGCCGCTTGCGTCCACGCGACCACCGCCCCTCGCCTGTCGATCATCGCTATTGCGGAGTCGGATATCTCCCGGGGCTTCGGGGGCTTAATGAGTTCGGCCTTTTCAGTGGTCATCATCGCGGTTTATCCCTTCAGGCGTGCGACGCGGGGAATAGCCGGTCCTCGTGCGATTCCAGCGAACCAGCCGGAGGGGTGTCCGAGGGGGGTCAAGCAGGCCCTCCTCGGACATGGCCTGCCGGTCCGGGTACTGGCAGGCCCCCTGTCCCGCGCCGACAGGTCCCCGAGGGATGTCCGGGGATCAAGCGGATCGACCTTCGGGCGGTGGCCGCCCTGTCGCCCGTGCCGGCGGGAATTTCCGGGGTACTGGTTCCGGTTGAATGGCGGCGCTTTCGGGGATTTCCTTCGATGCCTTTCTTTTCGCCGGGTGGCGGTAGGGCGTTTGCCTTGAAACATGGGCATGGAAGCGTCCAGTGCGGGCGTTACCGGCACCCGCTGCTCGGGGAAGTCGTGCTCGACTACGAGACCCTCGTATTTCCCGGTGACCCTGACCAATGGCTGTACGTCTGTACGGCCCCACCCGGCTCACCGTCTTCCGCGGCGTTGCATTCCCTGGCCGACCGGATCGGTGACCCGGACGGCGATCCGGGCCGGAGGCCACCCCGGGCCGGTCCGCCCTGATGTGGGCCGGCTTGGCCGACGGTAGGCAACAGCGCCTGTGCCAGTGCCCGTTCGTGATCGGACGGCCGGCAGGCCGGACGTCGGGAACGTCGTTGTGGGGCGTCACTTACGTCCGCACACGCGTGAAGACCCCGCATCCAGCGTTCTGGCTGGTGGCGGGGCCTTCAGGCACCTCGTGCGCGGTGCCCCCGAACGCCTTCGCGTCCTCGTCGGACGCCCATTCGTCGACGCGGTCTGCCTGTCGGAGGGCTCGGTCAAGTTGGCCGCTGCAGCCACTCTGCGGGCCGTGGAAGCTGATCCGGCCATCGTGGTGTCCCTGCGGACCGACCACCCTGCCGTGGGACGCGCGTCACCCCGTGTGGTGGTGCTCGTGCTCCCCGCCGGAGGACGTCTTCGCGCCACTCTTCCCGGACTTCGCCGCGCCCGCCGGGTGGTCCGGGTGGTGCGGTTCGTAGCCGGGGATCGTGCCGTCGGGCTTGGCGACCAGGAACAGCCCGGCCATCCCCATGTCGGAGTGGCTCTGGACGTGGCAGTGGTACATCCAGGCGCCTGCGCCCACGTGTTCACCCGCGATGACCTGGAAGCCGAAGGAGTCCGCCGGCCCGGTGATCTTGTTGTCGATCACCCGGCTGGGGTCGTCCGGGCCGGTCAGCAGGCCCGTCCTGTTGTCGGCCCAGCGGTGACCGTGCATGTGGAACGTGTGGTAGTACTCGCCGTGCGTGATCATGATGATCTCGACGCGGTCGCCCACCGTCGCCTCGAAGTCCGGGGTGTCGGCGCCGGTCCTGTTGTTGATGGTCATGTCGTTGAAGACGATCGTGAACTGCTTGTCCGGCAGGATGTCGCCCTTCCGCCGCACGACCACCGGCCCGTACAGGCCCTTGCGGATCCCGCCCGTTCCGTGGTCGGTGCCCACGACGTGGTCGTGGTAGTGCCAGTAGCCCGCGCTGCCCGGCCGCCACGTGCCGTCCTTGCGCCGGCCCGGGGCGTGGGTGCGCCAGGTGTACGTCCGTGTGCCGCCAGGCTCCACGTGACTGCGCGTCATGCGCGTGCCGTCGCTGGAGATGTCGTAGTCCATGCCGTGCACGTGGAGGCTGGCGTCCACGTCGGAGGCGTTCTCGAACTCGATGTGCAGGGTGTCGCCCTCGACCAGTTCGATCAGCGGACCCGGCACGGTGGCCTTGCCCTTCTCCAGGCCGTACCCCATCTGCCCGTTCGGCAGCGTCTCGGCGTAGAGCTTGAGGTGGCGCACCTGGCCGCCGGCCGGTGCGGTGGGCGGTGCGGGCTCCGCGGAGGAAGCCGTGGGGGCGGAGGCCACCGCCAGCGTGGCCGTCCCGGTGGCGGCGACCACGCCACCGGCCAGCAGCCGCCGGTTGAAGCTCCTTCTGTCCAAAGCCATACCGGTCTCTCCAGTGCCGTGAGGAGACGGTCGGGGCGCGAGGGTCCCCGGGGACGGCCACACGGTAGACCAGTGATCTCCGTTTATCCACACCCGGGACAAAGTTGGTGAGATTCCGTCCATAGCTGTTGGCGGACCGTCAAAAGCCGTCTAGCTTCAGGCGCTGTTGCTGTGACCACGGAGGGTGGGTGAACCATGCACACCGCACCACATCACCGGTCGAGATCCCGGCGCGGCACGGCCGCGGTCCTGGTGGCGGGGACCCTGGCGGCATCGCTGCTGGGCGGCACCGCCGCAACGGCCAGACCGTATCCGGAGCCTGAGCCGACAACGTTATCCCTGCCGTCCCCACCGGGCGGCGCGAACGTCAAGGTCCTGCTGTTCCACGCCTCGGCCACCGAGGAGTCCCCGACCGTCGACGCGGGCATCGAGGCGATCGAGGCGATCGGCCTGTCCGGGCCGGCCGCGCAGCGCTTCAAGACCGTGGCGACGGACGACGCCTCGGTCTTCACCAACGCCAAGCGGCTGGGCACCTTCAACGCGGTCGTCTTCCTGACCGGGGGCGGCGACGTCCTCGACCCCGAGCAGGAAGCCGGCCTGGAGGCCTACATGGAGGCCGGTGGCGGCTTCCTCGGCATCCACGACGCGGCGCGGACCGAGCCGTACTCCGACTGGTTCGCCGGCCTGATCGGCGCCCGGCCCGCCGCCACCAGCCCGGCCGCCGTCCAGCGCGCCGTCGTCGAGACACCGGACCGCGTCAATCCGGCCACGAAGGACCTGCCGCTGGAGTGGAAGCGGCCCGACAAGTGGCTCAACTGGGCGAGCAACCCGACCGGCACGGTGCACACCGTCGCCAAGGTCAGGGAGAGCAGCTACAAGCCGGGCACCGGCGCCAACGGCGTCGACCACCCGGTCTCCTGGTGTCGTGACTACGACGGCGGCCGGTCCTTCTACACCGGGATGGGCGGTACGGCGGAGTCGTTCGCCGAGACCGACTTCCGCGACCACCTGCGCGGCGCCCTGCAGTGGACCACCCGGCTCTCCCGCGCCGACTGCAAGGCGACCATCGACGCCAACTACAGCGCGGTGAAGGTCACCCAGCCCAACCAGCCAGGGCAGCAGGACCAGATCGGCGAGCCGCACGGCATGGTCGTCGCCCCCGACGGGCGGGTGCTGTACATCGGCCGCGGCGGCGGCGCCAACGGCTCCCCGGTCGTGACCGACTGGAACGACCCCGCCATGGGCAAGGGCCTCGGCCAGGTCCACGTCTACGACCCGGCGACGAAGAAGGTGACCCTCGCGGGCGCCCTGACCGTCTTCGGCAACAAGGGCGGCGGCGACGAACTCACCAAGGTCGAGGAAGGGCTGCTCGGCATCGAGCTCGACCCGGCCTTCGAGACCAACGGCTGGGTGTACCTCCACTACACCCCGCACTCCGGCCTCGACCGCGACAAGCACGTCGCGGAGCGGCGCGTGTCCCGCTTCACGCTGGACCTCGCGAGCAACAAGCTGGACCTCGCCTCCGAGAAGGTCCTGCTCAAGTGGCCCGTCCAGGTCCACAGCTGCTGCCACGCGGGCGGCGGCATGGCCTGGGACTCCAAGGGCAACCTGTACGTCGCGACCGGCGACAACAACTCGTCCGGATTCAGCGACGGATACTCCGGCAACAACCCGCAGCCCAACTTCAAGGGCCTGTCCTTCGCCGACGCCCGCCGCACCGCGGGCAACACCAACAACCTCAACGGCAAGATCCTGCGCATCCACCCGGAGCCGGACGGCACCTACACCCTGCCCGAGGGCAACCTCTTCACCGGCAAGGAGCAGGACGAGGGCGGCGGCAAGACCCGCGGCGAGATCTACGTGATGGGCGTGCGCAACCCGGCGCGGATCTCCGTCGACAAGGCCACCGACATCCTCTACGCGGGCTGGGTCGGCCCCGACGCGGGCGCGCCGAGCACGACCTGGGGACCGGCGAAGTACGACACGTTCGCCGCCATCACCAAGGCCGGGAACCACGGCTGGCCGTTCTGCATGGGCAACAAGCAGCCCTACCGCGACCGCAACCTGCCCGACCCGAGCAAGCCGCTCGGCTGGTACGACTGCGACGCCCCCAAGAACGAGTCGCCGAACAACGACGGCCTGGTGAACCTGCCGCCCGTCACCGGCAACACCATCTGGTACTCCCCGCAGGGCGGCGCCCCCGACTTCCCCCGGAACGCCGCCGGGGTCCCCAGCTACAAGAACGAGGAGGCCACCTACCTCCTGCCGTGGCTCAAGGGCGGCGGCCAGGCCACCATGGACGGCCCGGTCTACCGCTACGACGCCGCGACCGCGGGTGACGGCGCGTGGCCGCGGTACTGGGACGGCAAGTGGTTCGTCGGCGACTTCTACGACGCCGACAACCCGCGCCACGCCGTGCTGACCGACCCCAAGACCGTCGGCAAGGGCGGGCTGCCCGTCACCGCCGGGTCGCTGAAGAAGATCATCCCGGTCGGCCAGGGCGGCATCCGCAACCTCATGGACTGGAAGTTCGCGCCGGACGGCTCACTCTACGTCCTCGACTACGGGCGCGGCTTCTTCACCTCCGACTCCCAGTCCGCGCTCTGGCGCGTGACCTACAAGGGCGGCGCGGCCACTCCCGCCGCGAAGGACCTGGTCAGGAAGGCGGCACAGTGAGACAGCGACCTCTACGCCCACTCGTGGCCCTGCTGGGCGCGCTGCTGTTGGTGCTGGGGCTCACCTCGACCGTCGCGTACGGGCGCACCGACGACCGTGCGGCCGGCGGGACCACGGCCGCCGCGCAGGTGCTCACCTGGACGGCCAGTTCGCGCACCGACCGGTACGCGAGCTTCCCCACGACGGCGGTGGCAGGCCCGGCGACGCTCGTCTTCGAGAACAGCGCGGCGACCGGCAACGACATCGGCATGCCGCACACGCTCACCTTCGACGTGTCGGACCCCGAGTACAACCACGACGTCCCGCTCAACATCCTGGCCAACCCGAACGACGACACCGGCGGCCGGCACACCGCCGAGGTCGTCCTCACCCCCGGCCGCTACCGCTTCTTCTGCAGCATCCCCGGCCACGGCCAGATGCAGGGCATCCTGACGGTGACCGAGGCCGGCGGTGAGGACACCACCGCGCCGGCCACGGCGGCCGAGGTCACGGGCCAGAAGAACGCCGACGGCGCCTACGTGGGCTCCGCCACGGTCACCGTCACCGCGACCGACGACGCGTCCGGCGTGCAGACGGTGGAGTACGCGGTCGGCGAGGACGGCCCGTGGCAGCCCTACACCACGCCCGTGGTCGTCGACCAGGTCGGCTCCCACACCGTCCGCTACCGCGCCGCCGACCAGGCGGGCAACGTCGCGGCCGAGAAGTCCGTCGCCTTCGACGTGGTCGCGCCGCCCACCGACGACACCACCGCGCCGGAGACCTCCGCGACCGTCAGCGGGGAGAAGGACGCCGAGGGCAACTACCTGACGATGGCCACGGTCACCGTCACCGCGTCGGACACCGGGTCCGGCGTCAACACCATCGAGTACGCGATCGGGGCCGCCGGCGCCTGGCAGCCGTACACCGCGCCGGTGATGGTGCACCAGGTCGGCTCCCACACCGTCCGCTACCGCGCCACCGACAAGGCGGGCAACGTGGCCGCCGAGAAGTCCGTAGCCTTCACCGTCGTGGCACCGCCCGCCCAGGACACCACCGCGCCGGAGACCTCGGCGACCGTGACCGGCACCAAGAATTCCAACGGCGCGTACATCACCAGCGCCAAGGTCACCGTCACCGCGACCGACGCGGGCTCCGGGGTGGACCGCGTCGAGTACTCCCTCGACGGCGGCCCGTACCTCGCGTACTCCGCCCCCGTCATCGTCGACCGGATCGGCTCCCACACGCTCGCCTACCGCGCCACGGACAAGGCGGGCAACACCGCGGCCGCCCGAGAGGTGACGTTCACCGTCGCGCAGGGCGGCGGCGTCCCGCCGCCCAACTGCCCCGAGTACGACGAGCGGCTGACCGTCATCGTCGGCACCGTGGACTCGGGCGTGCCGAACCGGCTCACCCGCGACCGCTGCACCATCAACGAGCTGATCGAGGACGAGAAGGACTGGTCCTCGCACGCCCTGTTCCTCAAGCACGTCGACGGCGTGCTCGACCGGCTGCTCGCCGACAACGTCATCGACCGGCGCGAGTTCAACAGGATCACCAAGGCGGCCAAGCAGTCGAAGATCGGCAAGCCCGGTCAGACGAAGGGCTACCGCGACCTGTTCGACGGCACCGAGGCCTCCCTCGCGCAGTGGGAGCAGGTCGGCGGCGGCCGCTTCACCCTCTCCGGCGACGGCGCCATCACCAGCAGCACGACCGTCCCCGGCATGGGCATGCTGTGGTTCCCGGAGCGCAAGTACGGCGACTTCTCGCTCAAGCTCCAGTTCCGCGACGACGCCCCCGGCACGGGCAACGCCAACGGCGGAGTCTTCATCCGCTTCCCGGACGTCCACGACCACCCCGAGGAGTCCCGCCCCGAGTGGGTCGCCATCAACTACGGGCACGAGATCCAGATCCTCGACCGCCCCGACGGCGACATGTACAAGACCGGCTCCGTCTACGGCTTCGACCGCGTGGGCCTCGGCGGTGCCGGCGTCACCCCCAAGGGCACCTGGAACGACTACGAGATCCGCGCCGAGGGCCAGCACTTCACGGTCCTGCGCAACGGCGTCGTCATCAACGAGTTCGACAACGTCGGCGGCCAGGTCTTCGCCCCGCCGCGCGCCGGGGACCCGGGCACCGACGGCCGGCGCTACGCCACCGGCTACATCGGCCTCCAGGTCCACAGCACGACGGACGTGATCTCCTACCGCGACATCCGCGTCAAGGAGCTCTGACCCGGCACGACCGCCCGAGCGCCACGCGGACCCCCACCGCATCCGCGGTGGGGGCCCGTTCCGCCGCCCGGCGTCACATGAAGTTCCGGGTGTGCAGGGCTGACAGCGCCGCGGCCTCGTCGTCGGGGAAGCCCAGCCGGGACAGCCGGTGCCGGCGGCCCTCGTCCATGCCCGACTGGAGCCCCCGCACGGCGCGCCACCCGCGGGCGATCGCGGCCGGTTCCCACGATCCGGCCGCCAGGAGGACGAGGGCGTCGAACACGTCCTGGTTCAGCCCCGACGTCCCCGCGAGCGCGTCATGCCGGCGCTCCACGGCGGCGCGCAGCCGCCCACGCAACTGCGGCTCCACCGCCGCCCGGTGCTCCAGGTGGCCCAGCCCGAAGGCGACGTGCCGGGCCTCGTCCTGACGGACCAGCCGGCAGATCCGGCGGGTGACCGGGTCCGGCCCGTGCCGCTCCAGGAACGACAGCAGGTGCAGGAAGCTGCCCTCCCCGAGCACGGACAACAGGAAGGACGCGAGGGAGAAGTCCGCCTCCGTGAGCAGTGTGGCCAGCGACGCCCGGCCGCCGACCGTCGACGTGCCCATCGTGCCGCCCCTGAGCAGGGCCCGCCGGGTGAACACCTCGACGTGCCGTGCCTCGTCCGCGGCCTGGACGGCGAGCAGTTGAAGCACCTCGCGGAAGTGCGGGTGCACCTGGACGAGCAGACGGGCCGGCACGACGAGGGCGGCCTGCTCGTTCTCGACCAGGTACGTCATCACCTGTACGACGGCGGCCTCCACCTCGTCCGGCAGGGCGAAGGGGGCGTTCCACGGCACGGCCGTCAGCGGATCCCACTGCGAGGCCGCCGCCTGCAGGTAGAGCCGCGGCGCCAGGTCCGACCAGGCCACGTCGCGTTCGGTGACCGCGAAGTGCGTCTGCGGCCCCCCGGCCTCCACCAGCGCTCCCCGCGCGGCCAGTCCCCAGTGCAACGGCGCCCGCCCTGCGACCTGCCCGGGCCCGGGCCCGCCGGCCCGCTCGGCACCCGCCCACCGGGCGGACTCCCCGGCCCCGGCCTGTACGTGGGCGCGTACCGCGGTCTCGCCCGGCGCCGCGGGGGAGACGTGGTGCCCCTCACGCCGGCACCAGGCGGTGAGGTGTGTGACGAGGGTGGGGTCCGTGCCGGCGACGGCGACCCGGCCACCCGCCCCCGCCTGCCGCAACGCCCGGCTCACCAGTAGATGGGCGCCCTCGGCGAAGCCCGTCCCGGCCAGGTCCAGCACGATGGCGTCCGGCTGCCGGACCGGGCTCACGGCCGGTAATCGTCGGCGGCGATGCCGCCCGCGGCGTCGTAGAAGCCCGTCTCCTCCACCGCGGCCGTCAGGTCTCCGAAGCCGGACTCCCGTCCTGGCAGCCACTGCCGCAGCCCCTCCAGGTCCAAGAGGTGGCGCACACCGGGGTCGGCGTAGGACATGGACAGCAGCGACGCCGCGAACCGCTCGCCGAGCCGGGGGTCGAGCGATGGGCCCGCCGCGAGGACGCAGTGGTCGTAGGGCGCGGTACGCGCCAGGACCCGCGTGGTTCCAGCGGGCAGCGTCCCGTCCATGGCGAACGCCAGGTAGGAGCCGTCGCTCATGCAGGCGGCCGCGACGTCCCCCGCCAGCAGGGCGCGGGCGGCGTCGCGTTCGCCGCCGATGTGGTCGCCGTGCAGCCCGACGCCCGTGTCGTGGCGGCGGACGCGGAAGTCGGCGCCCGCCACCAGGCCCGCCTCCTTGAGGCGGTGCAGCGGCAGCAGGGTCGCCTGGGGCGAGTCGACCGCTCCGACGGCGACGGTCTCGCCCTTGAGGTCGGCCACCGACGCGACCGGGCCGTCCACCCTGACCACGACGACCGAGGTGAGGTCGCGGTCGGTGTCGCGCATCACGAGCGGCCGGACGTCCGCCGCCGTGGTGTGCGCCAGGCGGCGGGTCCGCAGCCACGCCAGAGGGGACTGCCACGCGGCGTCGACACGGCCGCGGACCAGGTCCTCGGTCTGCCGCTCGTAGTGGGCGTAGAGCACGAAGTCCAGGTCGAGTTCGTGCTCGCGCAGCCAGGAGCGGAATCCGGACCAGATCGTGACGACCTTCGGGTCGTACGCCACGGCGCCGAGGAGGAGGGTGCTCACTCCGCCTCCCCGAACAGCGGCAGGCCGAGTTCGGCGCGCCCGCAGAAGTCGTACAGGGCCTCGGTGGTGGGTGCCATGACGCGCGCTGCCAGTGCGTCCCGGAACCTGCGCTCCACACCCATGTCCCGGCGGAAGGCGGACCCGCCGCACAGGCGCATCACGCCGTCCGCCACCTCGGCGGCGGCCTCGCCGGCCAGCGCCTTCGCCTGCAGGACCCGTACCGTCGCCTCCGGGCTCCCGTCGGCCACGGCGCGCAGGGTGTCGTCGAGGAAGGCGCGCGTGGCGTCGGTGCGCAGCCGCAGCTGCGCGAACTGCCGCCGGGTGAGTGGCTGTTGTGCCAGGGTGCGGTCCAGGTGCTCCAGCCGGACGGTGGTCAGGTGCCCGGCGGCCAGGTCCACCAAGGTCCCCATTACCCCGAGCGAGAAGGCGGCACTCAGGAGGAGGAAGCAGGGCAGTGCCAGCTCCAGAGCGGTCTCCAGCCCCTGCCCGTCCGTCCCGAGCATCGCCTGCTCCGGTACGGACACCCCGTCGGCGACCACCGGGCAGGACGCGTTGCCGCGCAGCCCGAAGCCGTCGTAACCGCCGCTCACGGACAGCCCGTCGCGGTCGGAGGGCACCAGCCACAGCGTCATCGGCCCCTCGGCCCGCAACGGAGTGCTGGACCAGACGTTGCTGTCGGCCTCGCCCGCCGCGGTGACCCACGACTTCGCCGCGTCCAGCCGCACGCTGCCCGGGCCCTCGGGCACGGCGGTGCCCACCGGGGCCCAGAAGTGGCTCCGTGAACCGCGCTCGGAGAACGCCAGGGTGCTCAGGTGGCGCCCCTCGGCGATCGCCCGGCGCACCTCCTCGGGGCCGTGGCGTTCGATGACCGTCACGGCCGAGTAGTGCATCAGCAGGACCATCGCCGTCGATCCGCAGGTCCCCGCGAGCCGTTCGACGACCGACGCGGCCTGCCGGAGGTCGCCGCCGCTCCCGCCGACGGCCGGGGAACTGAGCAGACCCAGCAACCCCGTGCCGGCGAGGGCGCGGACGCTCTCCCGGGGGAACCGGCCCGCGCGGTCGACCTCCTCGGCGTGCGGTGCGACGCACTCGCGGAGGACCGTCCCGACGTCCGGGCCGGCGGGGGCGCCCGATGGCGACGGCTCGGTGGCTTGCAGCATGTGTTCCCCAAGGAGGTGGTGCGGTGCGGTTGCCGCTCACCACCCAAGCAGCGCTTCCCGGGCACGGGCGGCAGCGCGCGCCGGGCCCGGAGAAGAGTGATCATCGGTACGGCGCGACGAGGTCGTGCGCGAGGGCGGCCAGGACCGGGGCGAGTTCGTGGCGGCCGAGCAGCTCGGCGGGCAGGGCCCCGGCCCCGTGCGCGGCGCCGAGGAAGGCGCCGGTGACGCACGCGACGGAGGCGCCGTTCGGTGCCGCGGCGGCGAAGTGCAGTGCCTCGCCGACCTGGTGACGGTGGGGGAAGGAGGCGGCGCAGTACAGCGCGCCGCGCAGCGCCGAGGGGGCGGTGGCGTCGGGGGCGAGTGCCGCGAGCCGTCGTGGGTCGGCCGGATCGCCGGCGGCCTGCCGGTACGCGGTGCGGAGGTGGCCGGTCCCGTCGGCGTCGCCGAGGGCGTCCAGCCCGGCCCGCAGGGCGATGTGCAGCTGCGACTGCTCGGCGAACAGGGGTTCCTGGAGGTCCGCGGTGCCGGTCAGGCAGTGGTGGAGCAGGACGGTCGCCTGGGCGCCCGCGGGATGGGTGGCGGATTCCCGGGCGGCCGCCGGGACCACACCGTGGGCGGCGGTGATGACGGCGACCGGGAGCACGGCGGTGAGCAGGCCCGGCTCCTCGCCGCGAGGGGCGGCTCCTTCTGGGTGGGCGAGCCGTACGGCCGGCGTGAGGTCACCGGGGGCGCGCACGATGTTCTCGACGGTGGCACGGGCCAGGCGGGTGCCGGCCTCCGCCCGCAGCGGGCCGCGGTGCGGGAGCGTCCCGCGGGCGGCGCCCAGCGTCTCGCCGAGGGCCAGGCCGAGCAGCAGCCCGCGTACCCGGGGCAACGCGTCCTCCCGTAGTTGCGGACGCTCCCTCCCGGACTCCGGCTCCGGGGCCGTGTCGCCGTCGTCGGCGGTCCCGTCCTCCGCCTCCGGGGCGGGGATGTGCCTTGCGGCCACGGGAGTTGCGGCGGCATCCGTCTCGTACGCGTCGGCCGGGGCCGGCGCCGCGGTCAGGGCCCGTACGGCGTCGCGCAGTCCGGGGTGGGCCGGCGCGGGGGGCCACCCGTACGTCCCGCCGCCGGTGAGATGGCCGTAGACGGCGGCGACGGCGGCGACGGCGGAGACCGGGGGCCACGCGGCCGCCGAGTGGAGCAGCACCCTCCTGCCGTCCCCGCGCAGCCGCAGCACCAGCCGGGCGGCCTGGTCCAGCACATAGGCGAGGTTGGCGTCGTCCGCCGGGTCGCCGGAGAGCCACACCCGTAGGTGCTCCACGTCGCCACCCGCCGGCACCGGCAGGGTTCCCGGGCGGCCGAGCGACACCACGGCGTCGACCGGGACGGGGACGGTGCCCGGGCCGGGACCGCCCAGGAGCACACCGTGGTCGTGCGGATGCGGAACCGTGCGGCCGGCCGGGAAGCCGGGCGGAGCCGGTGTGGGCGGTGCCGGGGGCCGGCCGTCACCGTCGTCCACGGCCCCCTTCCGCGCGGTGCGGACCGCCAGCCGTACCAGGTCCGGCCCGGTCAGCCCCGGCCAGCCGTGCACGGCACGCTGCCAGTCCTGCGGGACGGCGGAGCAGCCCCAGCGCGCGCCGAGGAGGGCGCCGGCGATCGCGGCGACCGTGTCGGTGTCGTGTCCGGCCCGCACCGCCGCCTCCAGGGCGAGCCGCAGGTGCCCGGCGGGGAAGCGGCCCCGGCCGGGGTCGAGTTCGGGGACGGCGGTACGGGTGATCGCCGACCAGGCCGCCTGCAGCGCCCCGACGACCCAGCCGTTGGCGGCGAAGTGCCGGGGCGGCTCGGCCTCGGCCTCGTCCAGCCGCTTCGCCCACACGTCCCGCCGTCCCGCCGGGAGGAGTCCGAGTCCCTCGCGCACCCCGTCGAAGGTCCCGTGCAGCACGGCGGTGCGGATGCCGGAGCACCACAGGACGCAGGCGTCGGCGCACTCGGGGTCCGGGTGGGTGAGCGCGCCGACCGCGACGGCGGCCTCGGCCATCGCCGCGGCGTCATCGAGATGCGCGAGCGCCACGACCCCGGTGCGCATCAACGAGCCGTTCCCCGCGGTGAGCCGGTGGCCCGCGGCGTACCGGCGGGCGGCCTCCCGCAGCGCCTCGGCCGGGCTTCCGGGCAGCCGTCCGGCGGCGCCCAGCACCGTACGGGTCTGGGCGCCGACGTCGGTGGCGCCGCCCTCCACCCAGCGCCGGAAGCCGGTGGCGATCGCGTCCAGGGCCTCGGCGCCGCGCAGGTCCGCCCCGGTCGCCGCGACCTGGGCGACGCAGACCTGCATCTGGGTGTCGTCGGAGTACTCACCGGGCCGGTACGGCCCCAGACCGCCGCCGGTCATGCCCGGCCGCTGGTCCTCGCGCAGCGTCTCCGCGAACTCGTACGGCACCCCCAGCGCGTCGCCGACGGCCGCGCCGAGCAGCACCCCGGCCGCGCGGTCGATGCCCTGTGAGTCGAGGCGGAGGCCGGGAGTACGGGTCATGGGGCGAGAGCCTCGCACGTCACCCCGCCTCCCGCCAAGGAGCGCGCGTCCGGTGACCCGGCCCGCCCGGCGGACTCCGTACCCGGGTGATCCGACGATCCGTCAGCTAACTTGGGAGGCGTGATCAAGGAAGCCCCCGGGGAAGGCCGTGCGCGCAGCGCGTACGTCGCGGCGGCGGGTGTCTTCGCCGTCGGCATGGCGGGGACCACACTGCCGACCCCGCTGTACGGCCTCTACCGCGAGCGGATCGGGTTCTCCGAACTGGTCGTCACCGTCGTCTTCGCGGTCTACGCGATCGGGGTGATCGCCGCCCTGCTGGTCGCCGGCGACTTCTCGGACGTCCTCGGCCGCCGGCCGGTGCTGCTGGCCGCGCTCGGGCTGTCGCTGCTGAGCGCGGTGTGCTTCCTGTTCCAGGGCGGCCTGCCGCTGCTGTTCGCCGGACGGCTGCTGTCGGGCTTCTCCGCCGGGCTCCTCAGCGGGGCGGCCACGGCCGCCGTGCTCGAACTGGCCCCACCCGGCCTGCGCGCACGCGCGGGACTCGCGGCCACCGCCGCCAACATGGGCGGCCTCGGGTGCGGCCCGCTGCTGTCGGGAGTGCTCGCACAGTACGCGCCCTGGCCGCTGCGGCTGCCCTTCCTGGCGCACATCGCCCTGTTGCTGGCCGCGTTCGCCGTCACCCGTGCCCTGCCCGAGACGGTGGCGGTGCGCAGCCCGCGGTCCCCGCTGCGTCCCCAGGGCATGGTCGTGCCGCCGCAGGTGCGCGCGGCCTTCGTGCCGGCCGGACTCGCCGCCTTCGCGGGCTTCTCGATGCTCGGGCTGTTCACCGCGGTCGCGCCGAGCTTCCTCGCCCTGACGCTGAGGGAGGACAACCTGGCCGTCACGGGCCTCGTCGTCTTCTCGGTGTTCTGCGCCTCCACGGCGGGCCAGATGCTGATGGGCCGTCTGGGCGTGCGGCGCGCACTGCCGGCCGGGTGCCTGGCGCTCACGGCCGGCATGGCCGTGGTCGCCGCGTCGCTGGTGGTGGAGTCCCTGCCGGTGCTGGTCGTCGGCGCCCTGACCGGTGGCCTCGGCCAGGGCCTGTCGTTCCGCGCGGGCCTGACGGGCGTGAGCGCCGTGGCCCCCGAGGAGCACCGCGGCGCCACGATCTCGGCCTTCTTCGTCGTCGCCTACGTCGGCATCTCCGTTCCGGTGGTCGGCGTCGGCGCCCTCACCCTCGTACTCGGACTGCGGGACGCGGGAGTCGCGTTCGCGGTGTACGTGATCCTGGTGTCCGCCGCCGTGGGCGTGTTCCTCCTGCGCCGCCCGCCGCGTACGGATTGACGGCCCGGCGGCTCACCGGCTCGCTCCGGTACGAACGCGATCAGCCGGAGCGGTACGCCGCCCGCGCCGGTCCTTCGCGCGGCGCCGCCACCCCCAGGCGTATCGGTGACGGACGCTGTCGCCCCGCGCCGGTCGGCGGCGCGCCCGCCCGGGCGTCGGTCCGTGGGCGCTCCGGACATCAACGCGCCTGCTCTGCCTGGCTGGTGACGGCTGTCAAGATCTGTTCGAAATCTCAAGGATGTGATCGTATTCGCCCAGGAAATCACAAGGAGGAACAGTGTTGTTCTCCACGGCTCGAAGAGCGGGCTTCGCGGCTCTGGGCACCGCGTCCGCCGTACTCGTCACGCTCCTGAGTCCCGCTTCGGCGGGGGCGGCCGCGTCCGCCCCACCACCGCGGGGGCCGTCATCCTCCGTGGGTGGTCCGGTGCGGAGCGTCACCCTCATCACCGGGGACAAGGTCGTCGTCACCCCCGCCGGCGGCGGGCGTGACACGCTGAGCGTCGAGCGCCGTCCCGGGGCCGCGGGTTCGGTGCGGATCGTCACCGAGGGCGGCGACACCTACGTCTACCCTGACGAAGCCCTCCCGTACGTGGCCGCGGACCGCCTCGACAAGCGGCTCTTCAACGTCACCGGGCTGATCGCGCAGGGCTACGACGATGCACGGGCCCCGCGGTTGCCCCTGATCATCACCGGCGGTGACGCCGCCGCCCTGCGCCGCAGCGGCGATGCCCTGCCCGGCGCGCAGACCCGACGGGACCTGCCCTCGGTCGGCGGCGCGGCGGTCGCGGCCGGCCGGTCGGAGGCGGCGGACGCCTGGGTCGCGCTGACCGCGGGAGGCACCGGTTCCTCCGCGGCGGACGGCACGGGGTCCCGACGGGCGGCCGCGGCCCCGTCGTTCACCGGTGGCATCGGCAAGATATGGCTGGACGGCAGGACGAAGGCGAACCTCGCCGACACCACGGCCCAGATCGGCGCCCCGCAGGCATGGGAGTCGGGTGACACCGGCGCCGGCGTCAAGGTCGCCGTGCTGGACACCGGCGTCGACCCCGGGCACCCGGACCTCGAGGATCGGATCGTCGGCACCCGCAGCTTCGTTCCCGACCAGGACGTGCCGGACGGCGACGGCCACGGGACGCATGTGGCCTCCACCGTCGCCGGCACCGGCGCCGCGTCGGACGGCAGGGAGAAGGGCGTGGCCCCCGGTGCCGACCTGGTGGTCGGCAAGGTGCTCGGCAACCGTGGCGAGGGACAGGAGTCCTGGGTCATCGGCGGCATGGAGTGGGCCGCGCGCACCGAGCACGCCAAGGTCGTCAACATGAGCCTGGGCAGCGCCGAACCCAGCGACGGCACCGACCTGATGAGCCGGAGCCTCAACGCCCTGAGCGCCGAGACCGGCACGCTGTTCGTCGTCGCGGCCGGCAACAGCGGGCGCGGGGCCACCCCCTACACCATCGGTTCCCCGGCCGCCGCCGAGGCCGCGCTGACCGTGGGCGCGGTCGGCCCCTCCGACGACCTCGCGAGCTTCTCCAGCGTCGGACCCCGCGTCGGTGACGAGGGCCTCAAGCCCGACCTGACGGCCCCCGGCGTGGACGTCCTGGCCGCCCGGTCGCAGTTCTCGGGGGAGGGGGAGGGTCCCTACACGACGATGAGCGGAACCTCGATGGCCTCCCCGCACGTCGCCGGTGCCGCGGTCCTGCTGGCGCAGCGGCACCCCGACTGGCCGGCCGGCCGGTTGAAGGACGCCCTGATGAGCACCAGCAAGGCGACGCCGTACCTGACCGTGTATCAGGGCGGTTCGGGCCGCGTCGACGTCGCGGCCGCGGTCCGTGCCCGGGTCACCGCGACCGGCTCGGCCTTCCGCTTCCTCGCGTGGCCGAACACGGACACCGGCACCGTCGAGCAGGAGCTCACGTACAGCAACTCCGGCGACGAGCCGGTGACGCTGCGGCTCGCGGTGGAGGCGGGCGCCTCCGAAGCCGGCGTGTTCACCCTCTCCACCGGCCAGATCACCGTACCGGCCCACGCCAGCACCGCCGTCGGGGTCGACGCCGACCCCACGGGTCTGGCACGGGGCAACCACACCGCCATGGTCGTCGCCCGCGACGCCGGCGGGGCGGTGGTCGCCCACACGGTCGCCGGCGTCGGACTCGAACCGGAGCGCTACGACCTCGACATCGCCATGAAGGACCGTACGGGCCGGCCGATGACCGGCTGGATCCACCTCAAGAGCGCCCTCGGCAGGTCGACCGCCGCCTACGAGATACCCGCGACCGGGGAGCTGACCCTGCGTCTGCCCGCCGACAGCTACACGGTGGTGTCGTACGCGGACGTCCAGGGCACCCACGGCCCGGCCTCCCGGGGCATCGCCCTGCTGAGCGCCCCCGAGGTGGACCTGACGGCCGACCGGCGGGTCGTCCTCGACGCCTCGAAGGCGCACCAGGTGCGTGCCGTCACACCGAAGCCCACCACGCTGGTGAACACGCGGCTGGACTTCTTCCGCTCCTTCACCTCCACCGAGCCCAGCCCGGGCGACTACGGCGCGATGAGGGAGAACGTGATCGTCGGCGCGGGCTACGACAGCGTGTGGGCCCAGCCGACCGGCGCCGGAGTCCGGCACGGCAGCTTCGTGTTCGCCACCCGCCTGCGCGCCCAGCAGACGCCGCTCGACCTCTCCTACGCCGGCGGCAGGATCGACGACGCGCTCGCCCAGCAGGGCAGCGCCGCCCTCCCCGACGGCACGTCGGCACTGGACGCGGTGTTCGCCGGGACCGGTTCGCCGCAGGACTTCGCGAAGGTGCGGGCCCGCGGCAAGGTCGCCGTGGTCCGCCACAGCGCGGAGGTCGCGCCCTCGACGCAGGCCTCCGCGGCGAAGGCCGCCGGGGTGCGGCTGCTGCTCGTCGTCAACGACGGGGTGGGACGGCTCGCCACGTGGTACGGAGAACCGGACTACAGCGCCGCCACGGACGTGCCGGTCGTCTCGGTGGGCAGGGACGAGGGCGAGGCACTGATCGCGAGGGTCGACACGGCGCGTGAGCACCGGGTGCGGCTCCGGGTGGCGGCGCACCCGTCCCCGTCCTACGTCTACGACCTGGTCAAGTACCACGCCGGCGCCGTACCGCAGGACGTGACCTACCGCGCGGACCCGGACCGCCTGGCCCGCGTCGACCTGGACTTCGCCCAGCCGCGGGGCAAGCAGGCCATGGAGCGCAGGACGGACTTCCCCGCGTACGAGTGGGCCACGGGATACTCCTTCGGACTGGAGCCTATGGCCGCCGGACGGCGCACCGACTGGGTGACCGCGGGAGACGACGTCACCTGGCAGCAGACCGCCTCGGTCACCGGCTGGGTGGGCGCGACCGACAGCCCCGCGTCCTACCGGCCGGGCAGCGTCCAGCGGGAGCGCTGGCTGGGCCCGGTCCTGCGGCCCCGCATGTCGGACAGCGACTCCCAGCTGCGTGACGAGACCTCGCTCTCGCTCGTCGTCTCCGGCTGGAGTGACTCGGGAGCCGCGCACACGGGCTCCGCGGGAACCGAGACGATGACCGCGCGCACCACACTCCTCCAGGGCGGCAGCACCGTGCTGACGACGGACAGCGCCTACGTCAACGCCTTCGACCTGCCGGCCGAGTCGCTGCCGTACCGGCTCGTCGTCGACACCGCCGGCGATCCGGCGCTGAGCCCGTACTCGTCGAAGACCCGGACGGAGTGGGACTTCGTGTCGGGCAAGGCGCAGTCGGGGACCGTGCCGCTGGTGCAGCTCGACTACGGCACGGAGCTGGACGCCGTGGGCAGGGCGCACCGGTCCGGGGAGGTCTCCATCACTCCCTCGGCGCTCGGCACTTCGGCGAAGGACGCGGTGTCCTCGGTCCGGCTCGAGGTCTCCTACGACGACGGGGTGTCCTGGCACCGGCAGGACCTGAAGGATCGTCAGGGGACCTGGCGCACCACCCTGCACGCCCCGTCTTCGGCCGCGTTCGTGTCGCTGCGCACCCGCGCCACGGCACGCGCCGGAGGGTCGGTCGCGCAGACCGTCATCCGGGCCTTCGGCCTGAAGTGACGCCCGGGGGCAGGTGCCGCGGACACTCCGCGGCACCGGCCCCCGCCGGCCGTCCGCCTCGGCGCGATCCGGCGTACGCGACCGGCATACGCACCGGCGCTTCCGTGCCCGCGCGGTGGCATACTGCGCCGCATGCGGGGGGATTTCGTCAAGGCGGTGCCCAAACTGCCCTGTATCGTCGGCGGTTGCTGCCTGTTGCTGGTCCTGGGCCTTGCCTGGGGCCTGTACGGCCAGGTCCGGGCCGCCGACCGGATCGACGCCTCGCCCGTGCGCGTGGACGGCGTGGTCGAGGAGTTCATCCCCGGCAAGGGCGGCGGGGACGCGCGTGTCGGGTACGACGTCGCCGGACGGCACCATTCCGACGGCGACCTCCCCGTGCCGCGCATGCCCGGCCGTGTCGCGGTGGTTGTCCACCTGTGCCTGGAGGCCGCCGCCGACGACCCGGAGTCCGTGCGCCTGTGCGGCCTGCGCTACCCGGCGGGCGACGACATGCCGCCGACCGCCGCCCTGAGCATCGTCGCCGGCATGGCGGGCGCACTCTGCGCCGCCGGTTTCGCCGTGTCCGGGTACCGCGCGCGCCGCCCGCGCGCCCCCGGATCTCCATCCCCGGTCGGTGCGCAGGCCGCGAGGACCGGCGCCCCGTGACCCTGCCGGGCGGGACGGAGGAGCCCCGAGTGCTCCTCGCGTGGGCGGCCGGCATGGCCGCGGCGACGCCGCCCGCCATCGGCGCCTTCCTCGCGGGCGGCCTCGTCAGCGGGCTCTCCCGGGCCGCCGGCGCCGCCACGGCCGGCGTCCTTCCCGCCTATGGCTCGCCCGCGACTGGCGCAGCCGCGACCACCGCACCCCGGGCCGCCTGACCCACCTGGCCGCCGCCCTCGTCCGGTCCGCGGCCCTGTCGTCGCTCGCCACTGTCGTGCTCATGGGACCGCCCCACGCATGGGACACGGCCCTCTCCCGGGACGACATCGTCCCGCGCGCCAAACGGATCGCCGCCGTCGTGGTCCCGTGCGCCCTCGGCGCCTACGTCGCGACCGTGACCGTCCCTGCCGCGGAGCCGCCGTCTTTGACGTGCGATATCCGGATGTTTAGTATCCAGGTATGCGAACGGGCAAAGGTGTCGAGTGGGCGGTGCACACACTGCTCAACCTGGCGTGGCTCGGGGAGGGCGAGCCGGTCCCGACGGCGCGACTGGCCGCCGGTCACGATCTGTCGGCGTCCTACCTGAACAAGCAGCTCCAGCAGCTCGTCAAGGCGGGCCTGCTGGAATCGGTCCCGGGCGCGCGGGGCGGCTTCCGGACGGCCCGCCCGCTGGAGGCCGTGTCGATGCTGGACGTGGTCCTGGCCGTGGAGGGGGACGACCCCCTGTTCCGCTGTGCGGAGATCCGCCGCTGCGGCACCATCGGCGAGCGGGTGCCGGACGGCGGCTTCAGCCGCCCGTGCGCGGTGAACACCGCCATGGGACGGGCCGAGCTGGCCTGGCGCAAGGCACTGGCCCAGCAGAGCCTCGCCGACGTGCGGGCGGAGGCCGAGGCGCACGCTCCCGCGGTGGGCTCGTACGTGCGCGCCGGGCTCGGGCAGGACTGAGCTGCCCGCCCGTGCGGGGCTCCGCCGCTGTCACGGGCCCCCGATTCAGGACAGAAGACATCTCGATTCCACAGGTGGGGGTGAAGGAGGTCCCGTCAGCATGAGTCCCACGCCCACGCCCGGGCCGCCCGCGACGCTCGAGGCCGAGTGGGAGACGCACCGGCCCGCCGTCTTCGGGGTGGCGTACCGCTTGCTGGGAACCGTCGCCGACGCCGAGGACGTGGCACAGGACGTGTGGCTGCGGGCGGCCGGAGCGGATCTGCGCGCCGTCGTCGATCTGCGGGCCTGGCTGATCACGGTGGCCGCCCGGCGTTCGTACGACATCCTGAAGTCCGCGCGCGTCCGCCGGGAGACCTATGTGGGGCCGTGGCTCCCCGCGCCGTTGCTGACGGGACCGGACGCTTCGGAGCCGGTGCTCGTCGACGAGTCCGTGGGGTCGGCGATGCTCCTGGTCATGGAGGCGCTGACCCCGCCGGAAAGGGTGGCCTTCATCCTCCACGACGTCTTCGGCCTCCCGTTCGCCCGGATCGCCGACGTGCTGGACGCCTCCGGGCCCGCCGCCCGCCAACTCGCCTCGCGGGCACGGCGGAAGGTGGCCGAGGCGAGGCAGTCCACTCCGCAGGCGTCCCGGGCGGAGCGGGAACGGCTGCTCATCGCGTTCCGCGCCGCCTACGAGGCCGGGGACCTGGCGGGCCTGGTGCGGCTGCTCCACCCGGAGGCCGTGTACGTCACCGACGGCGGAGGCAGGGTCGTCACCGCGCGCAAGCTCGTCCACGGCGGCGCCCGCATCGCCCGGCTGATGTTGGGGTTGCTGTCCCGGTGGCGTCCGGAGCGCATCGACCTCGTCGAGGTCGGCGGCGAACCCGCCCTCCTGCACCGCCGCGCGGGCCGGGTCTTCTCGGTGGACACGGTGGAGATCCGGGACGGCCTGATCACCGCGTACCGCAGGGTGGTCAACCCCGACAAGATCGCGCACCTCTGAACTGCCACGTCCTACGGGCGCCCCCGACACCGCACCGGACGGAACGCCGTCGTGCGCGGGGCCCGGCCCTGGACGAGGCTTACCCGACAGAAGACCCCCAGGAGGAGACACCCATGAGCGAGCAGCAGCGCGTCAACATCGGGAAGCAGGACCCGGCCAGCTACCAGGCGCTTCTCGCCCTGTCCGAGACGGTGCAGGAGAGCGCCGCCGCGGCGGGTCTCGACCCGCTGCTGGTCGAACTGCTGAAGATCCGCACGTCGCAGCTGAACGGCTGCGCGTTCTGCCTGCGGATGCACACCCGCGACGCGCTCAAGAAGGGCGAGGACCCGGACCGCATCGCGGTGCTGCCCGCGTGGGGGGAGGCCGGCTACTTCTCCGCGACCGACCGCGCCGCCCTGCGCCTGACCGAGGCGATCACGCACGTCGCGGACGGGCACGTGAGCGACGCGGAGTACGAGGCGGCCGCGGCCGTGCTCTCCGCTGACCAGGTCGCGGCGGTCGCCTGGCTGGCGACGGTGATGAACGCCTTCAACCGCGTCGCGATCACCAGCCGCTACCGGGTCGCCGGCTGAGCCGGTCACCGGCTCCCGGGCGGCGCCGGCCGGTCCGGACGTACCGTTGACCCATGCGCGCCACACCGGACGACGGTGCCGCCCGGGCGTACGCGGCGAGCCCCGCCGACGCCGCCGGGCCGGCGCTCCGGGCGGAACTCGACCGGCTGCTCGACCTCGCCGCCCGTGACACGGGCGCCCACGCGGGCGCGCTGTTCCTGCTGGTGCCCGAGGGCGACGCGCTGCGGCTCGAGGCGAGCACGGGCATGCCGGTGGACTTCCTCGCGCCGTGGTTCGGGGTGGGCCTGACCAGCCACGTGCCCGTGGCCGACGCGGTGCGCGAGCGGCGGCTCGTGTGGCTCGGCAAGCCCCAGGAACTCGCCCGTCGCTACCCGCGCACCGCGATCGCCATGCCGTACCACTTCGCGGTGGCCGCGGCACCGGTCCCCGGCGGCGAGGCACCCAGGGGGGCGCTCATGCTGTTCTGGCCCTGCTGCGACTCCGCCGAGGTCACCGGACCCAGCCACGAGCGGGTCGCTGACGCCTGCCGGCGTCTGGGACGGTTCCTCCAGGACGCCGCGGACGCCGGGCACCCGGTCACCCCCGCGGCGTACCCGCGGACGCTGTCGCAGCCGCCCGCCCGGGAGCGGGCGCCGGCCGAGACGCTGGCCGCCTCGCGGTTCGCCGAACGCCTGCCGGGAGGCAGCTCCACCCTCGACCTCGAGGGCAGGGTCACCTACATCAGCGAGAGCGCTGCGGCCCTGCTCGGTGAGAGCGTCGCGGGTCTCCTCGGCAAACGCCCCTGGGAGGCGATGGCGTGGTCGACCGATCCCGCCTTCGAGGACCGCTTCCGCGCCGCCGTGGTCAGCCGGCAGCCGGAATCCTTCACGGCGATGGTGCCGCCGGACCGGTGGCTCGCCTTCGAGCTCTACCCCGACGCCTCCGGGGTGAGCGTGCGCATCGTCGGCCTCGGCGCCGACCGCGTGCGGAACGCGGCGCGCCCCGGCACGGCGGCGCCGCGGGGCGCACCGATCCCGCTGGGCGAGATCTACCAGGTGATGCACCTGGCCGCCGCCCTCTCCGAGGCGGTCGGCGTGGGGGACGTGGTCGACCTGGTCGCGGACGAGCTGCTGCCGACCTTCCAGGCCACGACGCTGGCCCTGGCCCTGTACGAGGACGGCGGTCTGCGGTTCGTGGGCTGCCGGGGCCACAACCCGTGCCCCCTGGAGCTCTACACAGGTGCGGTGGTCAACTCCCCGGCCGGGGTCGGGACCCTCGCCGAGGGCGTGCCGGCCTTCTTCGCCACCTTCGAGGAGATGGCCGCCGTCTACCCGCGCGCCTCGCGACGCGAGGGCCTGCAGGCCTGGGCGTACCTGCCGCTGATCGCCTCGGGGCGGCCCGTGGGCCTGTGCGTCCTCGCCTTCGACCGGCCCCACCACTTCTCCGGCAACCAGCGCACCGTGCTGACCGCGCTGGCGGGGCTGGTCGCCCAGGCGCTGGAGCGGGCCCACCTCTACGACACCAGCAAGGAGCTGGCGGAGACCCTGCAGGCGGCCATGCTCCCCGACTCGCTGCCGGACCTCCCGGGACTCGACGTCGCCGCCCGTTACCTGCCCAGCGTCCGCGGCATGGACATCGGCGGCGACTTCTACGACCTGGTCCGCGTCGACGACACCACCGCGGCCGCGATCATCGGGGACGTCCAGGGCCACCACGTCAGGGCCGCCGCGCTCATGGGCAGGATCCGGCCCGCCATCCGCTCCCAGGCCGCCGCGGGGGCGGCACCGGCGGAGGCCCTGCGCCAGGCCAACCGGCAGCTGGTCGACCTCGACCCCGGCCGCTTCGTCAGCTGCCTGTACGCCCGGCTCGACCTCGCGCACGGCCGGGCCCTCCTGGCCACCGCCGGCCACCTGCCCCCCGTGGTGCTCCACCCGGACGGGAACGCGGAGGTCCTCAGGGTGCAGCCGGGGCTGCTGCTCGGCATCGACCCCGAGGCGGACTACCCCACCACAGAGATCCCGCTGGAGCGGGGCGGCGTCCTCGCCCTCTACACCGACGGGCTGGTCGAGACCCCCGGGGTCGACCTCGACGACGCCATGGGCGGGCTCGCCGCCCGCCTCGCGCGGATGGCTCCCGGGCCCGTCGACCGTCTCGCCACGGACCTGATCGACCAGGCCCGCAGGACCGCCCCGCGCACGGACGACATCGCCCTGCTGCTGATCAAGTGCGCCGCCGCATGACCTGCGCCGCCGCCTGACCTGCGCCGCCGCGTGACCCGCGCGGGCCGTCACACCCGTGCGGGGCGTCTCGTCTCCCTCACGGGACCGGGAGGAAGCCCCCGACTTCTGCGAGGTTGATGCGTGCGGCCGCGTTGTGTGGTGTCGTACGAGAGGGAGGATGCCGCATGGACGTTGCCAGGGACGCGGTGCCGATCGTGGAGCTGCTCGACGAGCGCCGGCATCTGCTGGACGTCGCCCACCGGATGTCGGGCAGCCGCCGCGAGGCGGAGGGCGTGATCGACGAGACCTACCGGCGCTGGTACGCGCTGTCCGACGCCGAGCGTGCGCGGATCACGTCGCCCCGGGCCTGGCTGTCGGCGACCGCCGACGGCATCTGCCGGGGCCGCCCGGCCACGCACGACGGGGAACGCGAGGCAGGGCCGGCCGCAGCGGGGGCGGGGTACGAAGAGCTCACCGCCGTCGCGCTCCGCCGGCTCCAGGCACGGCGCTCCGGGCCGTCGGCCGCGCTGGAGCACGACGCGGTCGTCCGCGCCGTCGGGGACGCCTGCCGGGCCGGTGACGCCGCGTCCCTCGCGTCCGCGCTGTCCCCCGACGCCATGGCCGTGTTCGACGGCGGTGGCAAGGTCCGGACTACGGTCCGGTCGGTGCACGGCAGTGAGCAGGTCACCCACAGCCTGCTGACGTTGCTCGGCCCCCACCCGCGCACCACGCTGACCGCCCAGTCCGTGAACAGCCGCACCGGTCTCGTGGCGCGCTGCGACCACACCGTGGCCGCCGTGATCAGCCTCGACGTCAGCGAACGCCGGGTGGCCCAGGTCTGGGCCGTGCTCAACCCGGAGAAGCTGCGCCGGTGGAACCGGAATGCCCCCTGACCTGGGGTGATCGCCCTCGCTGACGGTCGTGGACGGTAGCCGGCCTTGTGGATGCCGTAGTGCCCCTTGGGGCGTATGGTCCGTTTATGGGACCAGAGCGGTGTGGTGGCCGCGGGGCTCAGCGGCACCTACGGACGGCTCGGCGCGCACGGTACCGCCGGTGGCCGTCCCACGCGTCGTCCCGGAACGCAGGCGACGGGGGCGAACGCGGTGACCCGGCATGACGTGAGGCCGATGACGGGCGGCCTGCGGCGGCTCGCCGGCCTGTTCGAGGGTCTCGTCCGCGACACCGACACCGCGGTGGGCATGCTCTACGTGCTCGCGCCGGGGGAGCGGTCGCTGGAACTGGTGGCCCTGTCCGGTACGTCCCAGCGGATCGCCGCCCCCTGGGCGCGGATGTCCCTGGACGACGCGGCGCCGGTCGCGCAGGCGGTACGGGATCATGCGCTGGTGTGGGTGGGCAACTCCCGGGAGCTGGCCCAGCGCTTCCCCCGGGTCGCGCTGGTGGCCCCCTACGAGATCATGCTGGCGGCGGCGCCGATCACCGACGGCAACGTGACGTGGGGCGCGGTGTGCCTGATGTGGCCCGCCTGGCACCCGCCGGTCCTGAGCCCCTTCGAGCGGGACGTGATCGGCATCTTCTGCGGCAGGTCGGGGCGGCTCCTGAGGCACTACGCGGACCGGGGGCATCCCGTCGTCGCCGGCCCGGACGTCCTCACCCTGCGGTCGGTGCGCCGCCGCACGCCGGGCCGGGCCGAAGCCCTCGCGGCGTACGACTTCGCCGAGCGGCTGCCGACCGGATGCTGCTCCCTGGACCTGGAGGGCCGGGTCAGGTTCCTCAACGCAGCGGCCGAGGACCTGCTCGGCGTCGGCGCCGCGGACCTGATGGGATCACCGCCGTGGGAGCGCCTGCTGTGGATGGACGGCCCGGCGTTCGAGGACGCGTACCGCGCCGCCGTCATCAGCAAGCAGACCACCGCCTTCACCGCCCTGCGCCCCCCTGACCAGTGGCTGTCCTTCCGCCTCGACCCGGGGCCCTCCGGGATCAGCGTCACCGTCACCCCGGCGGAGGGGGAGCCCGCGCCGCCCGCCGCCGGCCCGGCCGTCCCTCCCGGCGCCCGCGGATCGGTCGGCGCCTCGGCCATGTACCAGCTGATGTACCTGGCCGCGACGCTCACCGAGGCGGTCGGCGTGCAGGACGTGGTCGACCAGGTCGCCGACCAGCTGGTCCCGGCGTTCGAGGCCCAGGGACTGGTCGTGCTCACCGCCGAGGGCGGGCGGCTGCGCGTCGTCGGGCACCGCGGCTACAGCGACGAGTTCATGGCCCAGGTCGACGGTGCGCCCCTGACCTCCTCCATCGTGACCGCCCAGGCCCTCACCCGCGGCACCCCGCTGTTCTTCCCCAGCTACGCCGACCTGCACCGCGCCTACCCGCTGGCCCTGCGCTTCCGCAACAGGGACGCGTGGGCCTTCCTGCCGCTGATCACCTCGGGACGGCCGGTCGGACTGCTCGTCCTGTCCTACGACCGGTCCCGCCCCTTCCCCCAGGCCGAGCGCAACGTCCTCATCGCCCTGGCCGGGCTGATCGCGCAGGCCCTGGACCGCGCCCACCTCTACGACACCAAGCACCAGCTCGCCCGCACCCTGCAGACCGGCCTGCTGCCCAAGGAACTGCCGCGGATACCGGGCCTCGACGTAGCCGCCCGCTACCTGCCGGCCGGCCACGGGAGCGAGATCGGCGGCGACTTCTACGACCTCATACGCTGCGGCCCCCGCTGCGCGGCCGTCACCATCGGCGACGTCCAGGGCCACAACCTGCAGGCCGCGGCCCTCATGGGACAGGTCCGCATCGCCGTCCACGCCCACGCCACCGCCCACTCCTCACCGGGCGACGTGCTGGCCCGGACCAACCGCCTGCTCTCCGACCTGGACACCGGCCTGTTCACGAGTTGTCTTTTCGCCCACATCGACCTGGAGCGGCACGTCGGCCGGCTCGCCACCGCCGGCCACCCGCCGCCCCTGATCCGCCACCCCGACGGCCGCGCGGGCATCCTCGGCATGACGCCGGGCCTGCTGCTGGGCATCGCGCCGGACGGCGACTACCCCACCGAGGAGATCCCGCTGCCCCCGGGCACGCTGCTGGCGCTGTACACCGACGGCCTCGTCGAATCGCCCGGCGTCGACGCCGAGTCCGCCGCGCGCGACCTGGTGCGGCACCTGGTCGACACGGCCGACCGGGGCGTGGACGCCGTCGCGGACGGTCTCCTCGAACACGCCCTGCGGACCTCCCCCGGAACCGACGACACGGCCCTGCTGATCGTCCGCCCGGACGGTTCCGCGGTCACCCCACCGGCGAACGGAGGGCAGGGATGAACCCATGCGGAAGCAGGAGGACCGACGGAGCGGGGAGGGCCGCGCGGTGACGGCCGGCGACTCCTACGACGCGGTCGTCGTCGGCGGCGGCCACAACGGACTGGTGGCGGCCCTGTACCTGGCGCGCGGGGGGTGGTCGGTGGCCGTGCTGGAGCGCAACGCCCGCGTCGGAGGAGCCATCGCGGACGGCGAGGTGACCCTACCCGGGTTCGTGCACGACCTGTACTCCACCAACCAGAACCTCTTCCTCGGCTCCCGGGCGCACGCCGACTTCGGCGCCGAACTCGCCCGCCACGGGCTGCGGTTCCGCACCACGGACCGGCCGTACGCCAATGTGTTCCCCGACGGCCGCAGCGTCCGGGTCTACGTCGACCACGCGCGCACGACGCAGGAACTGGCCGCACACGACGCCCGGGACGCCGAGGGCTTCGAGGGCCTCTATCGCGAGTACCGGCGGTTCGCGCCCCACCTGTTCGCGCTCTACGGGTCGGCGCTGCCGTCCCGTTCGGCGGCGCGCCAGGTGCTGGGCCTGCTGCGCCGCCACGGTGTGCGCGGCGCGGCGGACCTGGCGCACACGCTGCTCATGAGCACCCGCGAACTGGGCGAGGTCTGGTTCGCCACGCGCGAGGCGCAGGCGATGGCGGCCTGCTGGGGCATGCACCTGGACTTCGCGCCGGACGTCTCCGGCGGGGCGATGTTCCCCTTCCTGGAACTGTTCGCGGACATGGAGAACGGCATGTCCGTCGTCGAGGGCGGCGCGGGGCGGCTGCCGGAGGCGCTCGCGGCCGTGCTCGCCGACCACGGCGGCGAGGTGCGCACCGGTGTCGAGGTCACGCGCGTGCTGTGCCGTGACGGGCGGGCCGTCGGCGTGCGTACGGCGGACGGCGCCACGGTGACCGCGCGGCGCGCGGTGGTCGCCAACACCGCTCCCGGCGTGCTGTACCGGCACCTGCTGGAACCGGAGCAGGTGCCCGCGCGCGTGCGCCGTCAGGCGGACCGCTTCCTGTACGGCCCGGGCACGCTGATGCTGCACCTCGCGCTCGACGGCCCCCTGCCGTGGGCGGCGGGCGAGGAACTGTCCGGCTTCGGGTACGTCCATGTGGCGCCGTACGTCGACGACCTCGCGCGCACCTACACCGAGTCGCAGGCGGGGCTGCTGCCCGCGGACCCGCTGCTGATCGTCGGTCAGACCTCCGCGGTCGACCCCACGCGGGCCCCCGCCGGCCGCCACGTCGTGTGGATCCAGGTCCGTACGATGCCCGTCCGCATCCGCGGTGACGCGGCGGGCACGATCCGGCAGACCGGGTGGCCCGAGGTCGCCGAGGCGATGACCGACCGGGTGCTGGCCAAGCTGGAGCGGTACGCACCCGGCTGCCGGGCCCGGATCGCCGGCGTCACCGCGTACACGCCGCGGGACCTGGAGGTGGCCGATCCCAACCTGGTGGGCGGGGACAGCACCGGTGGCAGCCACCACCTGTCCCAGAACTTCCTGTTCCGGCCGATGCCCGGGCACGGCGGCTATCGCACCGCGGTCCCCGGCCTGTACCTGACCGGTGCCGCGACGTGGCCCGGTGCCGGGAACAACGCCGCGTCGGGGCACCTCGCGGCGTGCCGGGTGCTGAAGGACTCCCGTCCGCGGCCGCGCGCCCGACGCCCCCGGGCGGGCTCAGCGCCGGCCGCGCCGTAGTGGGCGGCAGCGACATTCCTCGGGGTGAGGGGTGCTCAGGGCGCTGTGGAGAGCGTCCAGAGCGGCCTCCAGACGGGCCGGCGTCGTCGGGCCGTGAAGGCCGAGGGGTGGGGGAGGGTCACCCGTCGCCGCGGCATCGGCGAGCGTGTCGAAGGCGTGCCCGACCCGCGCGGCGTCGCCCGGTCCGGGCCGTGCCCGCGGGGGGAGCGGACGGGTGGTGGAGATGGCCAGGTAGCCGAGTTGCTGGGTGGCGGCGATGGCGGGCCAGAGCCGGGCGAGTTCGCAGGGCGCGGGGCGGTCGCCCGCGGCGCTGTCGGCGACGGTGCGGAGGTTGATCAGGTCGGTGCGCAGGCGGTGCCGGGCCGTCGCGGCGGCGGTGTGCCCGGCGTCGTCGTCGTCGGCGGTGAGGATCAGGTGCCAGGCCGCGCCTTCCGCGCGGATGACGTGGGCGAGGGTGCCGGCGAGCCGGACGGTCGAGGTGCGCCGCCACAGCGTGAGACCCGCCGCCACGCCGACGGCGCAACCGCACACCGTGTCGAGGAGGCGGGCGGTGACGAGGTGTTCCACGGGCAGCGCCGGCTGCGCTGCCTCGGTCAGGAACAGCGACAGCGGAGTGATGAAGGCGACGCCGAGGGCGTAGTTGTGGGCAAGGACGGCTTCCGCGGCGAACTGGGCGAGCATCACGGCCGCCACCAGCGCCGCCGCGCCGGGGTGGAACGCCAGGACGGCCCCGCCGAGCAGGACGCCCGCGGCGGTGCCGGCGCCGCGTTGCAGGCCGCGCCGGAGCACGGTGGTGACGTTGGCGCCCTGCAGCACGACGATGGCGGCGCCGGAGGCCCAGTACGGCTGCGCGAGGCCGCTCAGGTGGGCGAGCCAGCCGGCGACGACGGCGCCCGATCCGACGCGCAGCGCTGCGGGCAGGACCAGCGAGTGCCGTTTCCTGGCGGAGGCCAGCAGCCGTGTGGCGCTGGACGGTTCGAGGAGTTCCCCCGTGTCGGCCGGCGGCGCCCCCGACACGGCGTCGCGCACCGCCCGTTCGACCTCGCCGCGTACGGCGCGCCGCGCGGCGGGTTCCGTTCCGGGCCCGGCCTCCGTTCCGGGTCCGGGCTCCGTTCCCGGCACGGGTGCCGGGAGCGGGGCGGCCGTACGGCGCCCGCGGAGGCAGCCGGCGGTGCGGCGCAGCGCCGCGGCCAGTTCGCGCGGGAGCGGCTCGCGCGGGCCCGCGGCGGCCCGGACGGCGGCGGCGAACACGTGGTGGGCCTGGCGTACGGCGGGCCGCAGCCGTGCCCGGCCGCCGGCCCGGAGGGGCTGGGGCGGGGCCGCGACGGCGTACCAGGCGGTGCGCAGCGCGATGGCGGCCTGGTGCTGGGCGGCGTCCTGACGGGGTCCGCCGATCGCGTCGAGGTAGGCGGCGAGTTGTTCGTAGGCGTCCGCGACGGCCCTGGTCTCCGGCCCGTCCCGGTCGATCAGGAACCCCGACATCGAGACCAGCCAGGCGCAGGCCGCGCCGGCCGCGGTGAGAGCGACGCGCTGCCCGGTCAGCGCGGCGTCGGCGGGCAGCGGGGTCGACATCGCACAGGCGAGGGCGAACAGGTAGCCGCCGGGCGGCCCGATCCGCAGCGCGTCGCAGACGTACGTGGCGACCGCGCCGACGAGGCCGATGACGACCGGCGCGAGCCAGGCCTTGCCCCCGGCCAGCGACCCGGCGGCGACGGAGAGCACGAAGCCCGCCCCCACCCCGGCCAGCAGCACCGCCCGCCTGCCGTAGGGCTCCTTGGCACCGTAGACGGCGCTGAAGGCACCCATGGTGGCGGTCAGTCCCCACGCCAGGTGGCCCGTTGCGGCACCGGCGGTCAGGGGGATGCCCATGCTCGACGCCGCGCGCAGACCGGCGGCGTACCGGTAACCGGGACCGCCGCCAGGCCGCAGGGCGTCCCGCAGGAAGCGGCCGGCACGGGTGGCTGGGAACTGGGGCAAGCTCGTGGCCTCCGAACGTCCGGACGGCGATGGACCCGGTGCCCCGCCCGCGCCGTGGGACGAGTCCTACCAGAGCGCCGGGCGCGTCCCCGGGAGGGGAGGCGCCCGGCGCGTCCGCCCGTGGCGCGCCGCCGCCGGGGCGGCGCGCGGGCGGGGTCAGACGAGGGCCGGGTAGTCGGTGTACCCCCGCTCGTCGCCGCCGTAGAAGCTCGCCGGGTCCGCGGTGTTGTAGGGCCCCTGGGCCTTGATGCGGCTGACGAGGTCGGGGTTGGCGAGGAAGGCCCGGCCGAGGGTGACGGCGTCGGCGACGCCCTCGGCGAAGACGTCGGCCACCGCCTCGTGGGGCGGGCGCTCGTCGTCGTACTGGGGGTTGAGGACGAGCGTGCCGGGCCAGGCGGCACGGATCTTGCGCGTCAGGTCGCGTCCGGCCTGCTCACGGGTGTGGACGTAGGCGAGCGGGAGGTCCGCCAGGGCGGTGAGCAGGGTGGTGTACAGCTCGACGGGGTCGTTCTCGACGATGCCCTGGTCCGTGATGCCGGGGGAGATGCGCAGTCCGACGCGCTCCGCGCCGACGGCCTCGGCCACGGCCCTGACGGTCTCCACGACGAAGCGGATGCGGTTCTCGGTGCTGCCGCCCCAGCGGTCGGTGCGGAGGTTGACGCTGTCGGAGAGGAACTGGTGGAGCAGGTAGCCGGAGGCGGAGTGGAGCTCCACGCCGTCGAAGCCGGCGGCGATGGCGTTGCGCGCCGCCGAGGCGTGGTCGGCGATCGTCCCGAGGATCTCCTCCTCGGTCAGTTCGCGCGGGACGTCGTGCTCCTTCGGCCCCTCGGCGGTGTACGTGACGCCGGGCGCCCGCACGGCGGACGGCGCCACGGGGACCAGGCCGGTCAGGTCCCGGTGGCCGATCCGGCCGGAGTGCATGATCTGGGCGAAGATGCGGCCGCCCGCCGCGTGGACGGCGTCGGTCACGGTGCGCCACGCGGCCACCTGCTCGTCGCTGTGCAGGCCCGGGGTCGCGTTGTAGCCCTGGCCGACCCGGCTGGGCTGGGTGCCCTCGGTGATGATCAGCGCGGCCGCCCCGGCCCGCTGCGTGTAGTAGTCGACCATGGCCTCGGTGGCGAGTCCGCCCTCGGCGGTCGCGCGGTTGCGGGTCATGGGCGACATGAAGATCCGGTGGGGGACCTGGGTCTCACCGACGGTGATGGGCTCGAACGGTGTGGTCATCTCTGGTGCTTCCTTGTCCGGCGGAGGGTACGGCCACCCCAGGGATAGGGGCTATCCATTCGAAAGTGGCTGGCCGGGTGAAAGCTAACAGGGTCGACCCCCTGTGGGCAAGTCGCTATCCATTGGTAAGCTGGCTGGTATGAGCGGTTACGAGCCCGACTTCTGCCCTCGCTACCACCTGGCCGTCGAGATGATCGGACGCCGGTGGGCGGGGGTGATCCTGCGTGAGCTGCTCCGTGGCGCGACGCACTTCCGCCAGATCAGCGACGCCATCCCCGACATCACCGACAAGCTGCTGTCGGACCGCCTCAAGCGTTTCGAGCAGGAGGGCGTGGTGGAACGCCACGTCCTGCCGACCACCCCGGTGACCATCGAGTACCACCTCACCGCCAAGGGCCGCGCCCTGGAGGAGGTCGTCCGGGAGATCTCGACGTGGGCCGAGTCGTGGCTGCCGGCCGACGAGGAGGCGGCTGCGTCCGGCGAGGACGTCGAGCCGGCGGCGTGAGCCCGCGCCGCGGCCGCAGGCCCTGCGCGTGTGCCGCGTCCTGCGGTGCGGTTACCGCTCCAGCGCCCCGGTTCCGGCGGTGCCGCTCGCTCCCGCGCCGCTCGCGGCGGCGGCACGCAACGGGACGCCGCGGAAGGTCTGGATGAGCACGATCACGGCACCCGCCGTGACGCACTGGTCGGCGAGGTTGAAGATCCCGGAATCGCCGACCTGGATGAAGTCCAGCACGGCGCCCCTGCCGAACCCGGGGGTGCGGAAGAGGCGGTCGGCGAGGTTGCCGCCGGCGCCCGCGAAGATCAGCCCGAGGCCGGCCGCCCAGCCCGTGGAACGCACGGAACCGGCGACCCGCGTGATGGCCGCCAGCGCCACGATCGCCACCAGGGTGAAGAGCAGGGTCGCGCGGGGTGCGAAGGAGCCGGCCGCCCCGGAGTTGCGGAACGCGGTGAAGGTCACCGCACCGCCCAGGGCGTACCTGGGCTCGTGGCCCTCGACGACCACGGCGGCGATCGCCTTCGTGATCTGGTCCACGGCCAGTCCGGCCGCCGCAACCGTCCACAGCAGATACGCCCGCCGCACCGCCCACCTCCTGATCGCTGGTCCGACCGCACCGAGCGTACGCGCCGCTCCCGGCGGAGGAGCGGGCACCCGGAGCGGGCGCCCGGAACGGGGCGGCGGTGCCCGGCCGGTGTGTGGTATCACTCGATACGGTATTGAATGTGTGGATAGCTGGTAATGTGCGTCCATGACTGCCGACACCCCTCGTGAGGCCGGTGCCCCGCGTGCCACCGACCGTCCCGGCGACACCTCGCCGTTCGCCCTGGGCCTGCTGCTGCGCCGGGCGCACTGGCGCGCCGGTGCCGTGATGGTGGAGGCGCTCAGGCCGCTCGGCATCGAGATGCGGCACTTCGCGGTGCTGCTCGTCCTGGTCGGCCGCGGGCCCACGGTGCAGCGGGACCTGGCCGCGGCGACGGGGTCCGACAAGGCGGGGATCATGCGGGTCGTGGACGACCTGGAGCGCAAGGGGCTCGCGGTCCGCAAGGGCGTCCCGGGGGACCGTCGGGTGCGCGCGGTGGAGATCACCCCGGCGGGCCTGCAGCTGTTCGATGCGGCCCACGAGGCGGCGGCGCCGCTGGCCGAGCGTCTGGTCGCCGACCTGGGTCCCGGTGAGGCCGAACTGCTGACGCGCCTTCTGACGCGCTTCGCCCACTCCGCGGGTGACGAGGTGTAGCCGGACCGCAGGGAGGGTCTTCAGCCGCGTGGCGTGTCCGCCACGCGGCTTTTCGCTGTGTTTCCGCAAGGAATTCTCACACGTGATGGTATCGGATGATACTATCGTTTCTGTCATGAGATGGAGGGGGTGGGAGGTCGAGCCGCGGCACTGGTCCGATGCGGTGCCGCTGAGCTCAAGGAAGGTGGATCATGAGGATCATCCGTGGGCGGACACCGGTCCCCTCGCCCCGCACGGAGGCCCGTGGCGGCCGGCCGGCGAGCGGCGCCGGGCCAGGCGGGCGCGCGCCCACCGTGCCCACCGTGCCCACCGCGGCCGACGGCTGTGTCGGCCGGCCCCGGCCTCCGGCGCCGGAGACCCTGGGCGCCCTTCCCCGGCCCGTGGCCGCGGTGGTCGGCGCCGGCGGCGTGCTCGGGGCGGCACACGTCGGCCTGGGCTACGCGCTGGAAGAGCGCGGATTCGTCCCCGACATGATCGTCGGCACCTCGGTGGGGGCCCTGCTGGGCGCGATCGCGGCCGCCCACCCCGACGGGTCGGCGGCCTGGCTGGAGCGCGTCTGGACCGGCCTGCGCCGCCGCGAGGTGTACCCCCTCGGCTACCCGCCCTCACGGGCCAGCGTCTTCGCCGACCGCGGCCTGCGCCGGCTGATCGCCGGGTCGGGGCTGCCGTCCCGGATCGAGGACCTCCCCGTCCCCTTCACGGCGGTCGCCATGGACCTCGACACCGGGGCCGCCGCGCTCCTCGACCACGGCGACCTGGAGTCCGCCCTGCTCGCCAGCGCGGCCGTCCCCGGGATCCTGCCCCCGGTCGACCGCGAGGACAGGACGCTGGTCGACGGCGGCGTGATCGCCTACCTCCCGGTGCTGGCGGCCCTCCAGGCCGGGGCCGCCAGTGTCGTGGCGCTGTCGACCGGGCCCGAGGGCGCACCGGTGGACCGGGCCGTCCGGCGCCGCGGTGCCGGCGCGGTCGCCTCCAGGGCCGGCGTGCTCCTGATGCGGCACCAGATCGAACGCGATCTGCGTGAGGTGTCCCGGCACGTCCCGACCGTCGTGCTGCCGACCGGCATCGACACCTGGCCCGCGCCCTGGGACTTCGGCCACGCGCAGCGGCTGATCAGCACCGCGCACCGTACGGCGGGGGACTTCCTCGACGCGTTGCGCGTCACCGGACCGGGCCTGTACCGGGCCGACGCACCCCTGCCGCTCCCGGCCGGCCCGTCCTGCCCGGCCGGGGCGGCACCCATCGCACCGGAGGACCTCCCGTGAGCACCGTCGCCTTCCTCAACATCGCCATGCACGGGCGGGTCAACCCGACCCTCCCGGTGGTCGCCGAACTCGTCCGGCGCGGACACCGCGTCACCTACCACACCTCGGCCGCCTTCCAGGAGGAGATCGAGGCCGCGGGGGCCGAGGTGTACCCGTACGCCGGCGGCGAGCGGCCCCTCCCCGATCCGCCGACTCCGGTCGCGCTGCTGGAGGGGCTCGCCCACAGCGCCGTGGCCCTGCTGCCCTCCGTGCTCACGGACCTGCGGCGCATCCGGCCGGACCTCGTCGTCCACGACAACGCCTGCCCGTGGGGCGCGATCGCCGCCCGCGAACTGGGCGTGCCGGCCGCCTCCTCGTTCACGACCTTCGCGTTCAACCACCTCGTGCCGAGCCCCACCCGCGTTTCCCGGGAGCTGCTGGCCGCCGCCGCGGCCAGTCCCCGCAGTCTGCACGGCTACCTGCGGTCGCGCCGGGAGCTGTGCCGGCGCTACGACGCACGCGGACTGCCCCTGACCGACCTGGGCAACATCCGGCAGCCGCTCAACCTCGTCTACACCTCCCGGGCGTTCCAGCCCAGGGCCGGGCACTTCGACGACACCTACCGCTTCGTGGGCCCCAGCATCGGCGCGCGCCCCCGCGACCCCTCCTTCCCCGTGGCCGAGTTGCGCGACCCCGTGGTGTACGCCTCGCTGGGCACGGTGTTCACCTCCGACCCACGACTGCTGCGTACCCTCGCCGGCGCCCTGGCCCCCCTGGCCGGCACGGTCGTCGTCTCCTCGGGACGCACCGACCCCGCCGCACTGGGCCCGCTGCCGCCCAACGTGCTCGTCCGCCCGTTCGTCCCGCAGCCCGAAGTGCTGCAGCGCGCCGCACTGTTCGTCACCCACGGGGGCATGAACAGCGTCAACGAGGCCCTGTACGCCGGTGTGCCGATGCTGGTCGTCCCCCAGGGCGCCGACCAGCCCATGGTGGCCGGCCGCGTCGAGGAACTCGGCGCCGGACTCGCGCTCACCGGCCGGGACATCACCGAGGACGCCGTACGCGGCCGCGCCGCACGGCTGCTCCAGGGGCCCGGATTCCGGGCGGCCACGGCCACCCTGCGGGCCGCCCAGCGCGAAGCCGGCGGATACCGGGGTGCCGCCGACGCGCTCGAGGAGTACCTGGGTGCGTCCCGGTCCACCGGCCGGGCGCCCGCAGCCGCCGCCGGCGTGGGGCGGAGCTGAGCCGTGACACCCCTGGTCATCACACTGCTGACGCTCGCCGGGGTGTCCGAGGCCGCCGGGCGCATCGTGCCGCTGGCCGTGCGGCGTCCCGGCATGCCGCGCACGCTCGTGGCGGGATCGCTGCTGGGCGGGGGCCTGGTCGAGAGCGCCGTGTTCGCGCTGTGGCCGCCGACCGCGGCGACACTGGCCGAACTGGTGCTGTCCCGCCCGCCCGTGGGCGCCGCGCCGGTGTGGACCGCGGACCTGGCGGCCCCGCTGGTCTTCGCCGGCGTCCTCGCCTTCCCCTGGCTCGGACCCTTCCTCCACTTCCTGCTCTTCGCCGGGGTCGGGGCCGGTCTGGCCGGCCCGCTCGCCACGGCCACCGGCGCCGGCTGGTGGGAGGCGGCCAGCTGCGTGGCCGTCGCGGGAGCCGGACTGGGTCTCGCGGTCGAGGCCGTACGGCGCCTGGTCGTGCGGCTGGGCGCGACCGAGCCGCCGGAGGCGATCGCGTGAACGGCTACCTGCTCTGGGCGTTCGCGGTCGGGCCGGCCCTGATCGCCGAAGCGCTGCTGGCCCGGTACGAGGTGCTGGCCTACGGTGCCCGCTGGCGTGCCCCCGTCACCGAACTCCCGGAGGGCGTCCCCTACGCCCGCGGCGCCGGTCCGGGTGACCCCCCGGCCGCCTACCTCGTCTACCTGGACGGCATCGGCAAACGCCGGGTCCGCGACACCCGCGACGGCGGTCAACTCGTCACGGCCCTCCTGGCCAGGGCCCCGGAACTGCGAGTGCTCGGCCAGGTCCAGCCGTACTCGCCCCTCGCCGACCCCCTGGCCGAACGGCCGGTGTGGGCACGGCTGCGCCGCCGCATCGGACTGCTGCTGTTCCTGCACAACGTCATGCAGATCTTCGTCGCCGCCGACCGCCACTACCGGCACCTGTACAACCGGGCCGTCGGCCGCCAGATCGCCACCCAGCTCCGGTTCGCCGGCTACCGTCCCGGCAGCGGCACCCCTGTGGTGCTGCTGAGCTACAGCGGCGGCGCCCAGGTCGCCACCGGCGCCGTCGACGAACTGCACGCCCAACTGCCGGCCCCCCTGCTGCTGATCACCCTCGGCGGCTTCCACAACGGCGCCAACGACCTCACCCACGCCGCGCACCTGCACCGGCTGACCAGCGCCGGCGACCGCATCGAACGGCTCGGCGGCTGGATCTTCCCGCAACGCTGGCCACTGCTCCGGCTCAGCGGCTGGAACCGCGCCCGCCGCGCGGGCAAGATCACCACGCACCGTCTGGATCCGGCCACGCACGTCGGCCCGCAGAGCTACATCAGCCGGACCGCCCGGCTGCCCGACGGCCGCAGCCACCTCGACCGCACCGCCGACACCGTGATCGCGGTCATCCGCAGCCATTTGACCGTTTCCGCATCGCTGCCCTGGGACCCCACGCCGCCAAAGGGCCTTCCGGACCGGGAAAGCTGAGCACCGGCCGACCCGCGAACGCGGAATGAGGTATTCCCGTCGATAGCAGGCTACCGCGAAGTAGACGCGGCCTATCACAAAGCGCGTTCACGGCGATCCCGCAATTCCCCACAGTCCGCGACCCGGCTTTCGAGCAATGGCGGCCGAATTCACCGCCACCGGACGGGAAATGACCGCCCTGCGGCGCACCCGCCTCCCCGGACACGTCTTTCCCCGCATCTTGACTGGCGCCCCGACTTCTTATGGGATGGCGCCTCTGTCCTGGAACGACGTGAAGGGATGCTCGTGAGAACCAGATCCTTAACGATCGCTGCTGTCGGTGCCCTCATCCTGTGCGGTGCGACGGTGGCGCCCATGGCACAGGCCCGCGACTCGGGCACGGCCGCCACCGAGGCGGACACCGTCAAGGTGTACCGCGCAGAAGTGACCCGAGGTCAGATCCCGCTGCTGCTCCAGGCCGGCCAGGACGCGCACGAGTTGAGCGAGCGGCCGCCGGCGCAGGGCACGGCCACGGTCGAGGTCTACCTCACCGGCAAGCAGGCGAAGGAACTGGAGAAGGAAGGCGTACGGCTCACCGAGCGCACGCTCGGAGCGAGGGCCGAGGCGCGCGTGCAGGGCGCCGCCGACAAGGTGTTCCGCCCGTACAGCGGCAAGGGCGGCATCAAGGAGGAGATCCTCGCCACCCAGCGCGCCAACCCCGGTCTGACCAAGGTCGTCTCGATCGGGAAGACGGTACGGGGGCAGGACATCCTCGCCCTCAAGCTCACCAAGGACGCCGCCAGGACGAAGGACGGCTCCAAGCCCTCCGTGCTGTACATGTCCAACCAGCACGCGCGTGAGTGGATCACGCCGGAGATGACCCGCCGGCTCATGCACCACTACCTGGACAACTACCGGACCGACAAGCGGATCAAGAAGCTCGTGGACTCCACCGAGCTCTGGTTCCTGATATCCGCGAACCCGGACGGCTACGACTACACCTTCCAGAGCGAGGACAACCGCCTCTGGCGCAAGAACCTGCGGGACAACAACGGCGACGGCGTCATCACCGCGGGCGACGGCGTCGACCTCAACCGCAACTTCGCCTACAAGTGGGGCTACGACAACGAGGGCTCCTCGCCCAATCCGGCCAGCGAGACCTACCGCGGCGCGAGCCCGAACTCCGAGCCGGAGACGCGGGCCCTGGACGCGTTCCAGAAGCGCATCGACTTCACCTACGGCATCAACTACCACTCCGCCGCCGAACTGCTCCTGTACGGGGTGGGCTGGCAGGTGGCCACGGACACCCCCGACGACGTCCTGTACAAGGCGCTCGCCGGCACGCCGGACAACTCCGCGATCCCCGGCTACCACCCGCAGGTCTCCTCCGAGCTGTACACCACCAACGGCGAGGCGGACGGCCACGCGTCCAACGTCAACGGCCTGGCGATGTTCACGCCCGAGATGTCGACCTGCCAGACCGCGTCGGACATCGACCCCGACGACCAGTGGGTGGCCTCCGACTGCCAGTCGGGCTTCAACTTCCCGGACGACGAGAAGCTGATCGAGGACGAGTTCGAGAAGAACGTCCCGTTCGCGCTCTCGGTCGCCGAGACGGCGGCCCACCCCGACGTGCCCTCCTCCTCCGTGGGCCTGGACGCCGCCGACTTCACCCCGGGTTCCTTCACCACCTCCTACTCGCGCGGTGACGACCAGCAGGTCTCGGTCGTCGCCCGCAAGTCGCTGCGTGACAGGGAACTCAACTACCGCGTCAACGGCGGCCGCACGAAGGACGAGTCGCTGCGCTCCTGGCGGGGCGGCGAGACCTACGGCGGCGAGGACAACCTCTACTTCGACGAGTACCGTGCCACGGTCCGCGACGGGGACGTCGGCGACAAGGTCGAGGTGTGGTTCACCGGCCGGACCAAGAGCGGCAAGAAGGTCTCCAGCGAGCACTTCACGTACACCGTCGCCGACCGCCCCTGGGCGGACACCCTCGTCGTCGCCGAGGAGGGCGCGGCCGCCACGCAGACCAAGGCGTACGTCGACGCGCTGAAGGCGAACGGCCACCGCGCGGCCGTCTGGGACGTCGCCACGCAGGGCGTGCCCGACGCGCTCGGGGTCCTGGGCCACTTCGGTACCGTCGTGCACTACACGGGCGCGGCGCTGCCGGGCAACCCCACCCAGCTCGAGCTGCGCGCCTACCTCAACGAGGGCGGCAAGCTGATCGAGGCGGGCGAACGGACCGGCGGCAACGTGGCCCTGGCCGACGGCACCCCGTCGAACGACTTCGCGCAGTACTACCTCGGCGCGTACTCGCGCACGTCGACCAACGGCGCCACGGGCTTCGCCGGCGCGGGTGCGCTGGCCGGAGCCGGCGGTCCGCTCGGTGCCGCCACCGGCAACCCGCTGGACACGGCCGGAACGTACCGGGTGACCTCCGACTGGCTCGCGCCCGCCACGTTCCCGCAGTTCGGCAGCAAGGGAGCCGGCCGCTACACCGGGTCCGTCGCCTCGGACGCGCCCTACGCGGGCTCCTTCATGGCGGCCGCCGTCCACACCGACGACGCCTACAACCGGCTCACCCGGACGATCGACCTCAGCGGTGTGACCGCGGCCGATGCGCCGACCCTGCGCTCGCGGTTCCTGTGGGACACCGAGCCCGGCTACGACAACGCGATCCTGGAGGTCCACACCGTCGGCGCCGACGACTGGACCACCCTCCCCGAGGCGGGCGGTGCCACCGGTACGGCCGTGCCCGCCGAGTGCGAGGCCGGGTTCTACATCGCCGAGCACCCGTGGCTGACGCACTACCTGACCCCGGGCGCGAGCGGCTGCGGGGCGACCGGCACCTCGGGCGTCTGGAACAGCTTCACGGGCTCCTCCAGGGGCTGGCAGCAGGTGAACTTCGACCTGAGCGCCTACGCGGGCAAGAGGATCGAGGTCTCGCTCAGCTACGTCACCGACCCGGGCTCCGGCGGTCAGGGCGTCCAGGCCGACGAGGCCTCGCTGGTCATCGGGGGCGCGGTCACCGAGACCGAGGGCTTCGAGACCTCCCTCGGCCCCTGGGCCGTCTCCGGACCGCCCGCGGGCAGCCCGCCCGCCCAGCGGGACTGGACGCGCACCGGCCCGCTGACGCAGGGGGCGGTCGTCACCGACGACACCGTGCTGCTGGGCTTCGGCCTCGAGCACGTCACCTCGGCGGCCGATCGCGCGACACTGGTCCGCCAGGCGCTCAAGGCACTGCGGCGATGACGGTCCGACCCGCCCGGCGACCCTGAGGGCGGGACACGAGGAGCAGTACGTCAGGCGGTCCGTACCCATCGCGGGTACGGACCGCCTTTCGCTTTCCCCCCGGCGCCGTCCACACGGGAGCGGGCCGGAGCGGGCCGGAGCCGGCCGACAGGGACACGCGGCGGCCGCGACCCCCCGGTAGTTCCGCCGGGCGCGAGGGCTTCTCCACCGTGCGGCAATCCGGCGTTCACCAAGCGGCGGCTAGGTTCGATGTTTTGGGCGTGAGCGCCGGTGCGGCGATGCACGGCCTGATCTGCATATGTCATCCCATGCCGCCGTTCCGGCTGGTCACCCCGGTTTCCCGCCCCCGGGTGACGCCTGGCAGGATGAGCGACCGTCTGACGCGAATCGGAAAATAGTAACTGTATGCGCGTGAGCCAGCACAGGTTACCGCAAAGTAGTGAGGAAGTCTTGTGAGGAATCGAGTCCAGCGACTGGCGCTCCCGCTCTCCGTGACCGTGACGGCGGCCGTGGTCGCCGGCTGCGGCACGGGAGGGGCCGACGGGGGAGCCGCCGGGAAGTCCCTCACGATGGGCATCACGGACAAGGTGACCGCGGTCGATCCGGCGTCCGGCTACGACGTCGGCTCCTGGATCGTCTTCAGCAACGTCTTCCAATCGCTGCTGAGTTTCCCCAAGGGCGCGACCACGCCCGAGCCGGAGGCGGCGGAGAGCTGCAAGTTCACCGACGAGGGCAGCAAGACCTTCGACTGCACGCTGCGCAAGGGCCTGAAGTTCAGCAACGGTGAGGCGCTGACGTCGCAGGACGTGAAGTTCTCCTTCGAGCGGACGGTCAAGATCAACGACGAGAACGGTCCCGCGGTGCTGCTGGACTCGATCAAGACGATCGACACCCCGTCGCCGGAGCGGGTGGTGTTCCACCTGAAGTACTCCGACGCGACGTTCCCGATGAAGATCGCCTCGGGTGCGGGGTCGATCGTGGACCACACGCAGTACCCGGCGGACAAGCTGCGCACCGACGGCGGGGCGACGGGCTCGGGCCCGTACAAGCTGGACTCCTACGAGGCCGGCGACAAGGCGGTGTTCACCGTCAACGAGGGCTACCAGGGGTCGGCGGAGATCCGTAACTCCGGTATGACGATGAAGTTCTTCGGTGACGAGCCGGCGTTGAAGACGGCGGTCGAGGACGGGTCGGTGGACCTGGCCTACCGTGGTCTGGACTCGGCCGACATCGCGTCGCTGCAGCGCAGTTCGATAGCCGGCGACACCGGGATCCAGGTGGTGGAGGGCACCGGTGCCGAGGTCCAGCACCTGGTGTTCAACGTCAAGGACCCGGTGGTGGGCAACAAGGCGGTGCGCCGGGCGGTGGCGTACGTGATCGACCGCAAGGCGTTCATCCGGGACGTGTACCAGCGTACGGCGACGCCGTTGTACTCGATCGTGCCGCAGGGCATCACCGGTCACAACACGGCCTTCTTCGACCGGTACGGCGAGGGCGGCGACGTGGCGGGCGCGCAGTCCGCGCTGTCGCAGGCGGGGATCACCTCGAAGGTGAAGTTCACGCTGTGGGCGACGCCGGTGCGTTTCGGGCCGGGCACGGTGGCGGAGCTGAAGGCGATCGCCAAGCAGCTCAACGACAGCGGGCTGTTCGACGTGGACGTCAAGACCACCGACGCCGACCAGTACGCCAAGGACATCGAGGCGGGCAAGTACGCGGCGTACGTGCGCGGCTGGGTGCCGGACTACCCGGACCCGGACAACTTCACCGCCCCGTTCTTCGGTGACGGCAACGTGCTGTCCAACAACTACGTCAACAAGAAGATCACCGGGCAGCTGATCCCGCGCACCGCCGCCGAGGCCGGCCGCGGCGACACCACCGCCGACTTCGAGGACCTGCAGTCCGCGGTGGCGGACGACGTTCCGATGATCCCGCTCTGGCAGGGCAAGCAGTACGTGGTCTCCAAGGACAACATCAACGGCCTGGAGTGGACCCTCGACCCCTCCACCGTCTTCCGCTTCTGGGAGATCCAGAAGGGCGCGTCCCAGTAGCCGACGCGCGACCGGTCGTCGACCACCGTCGGCGCCGACGCGGCAGCCGTGCTCCTCGCGGTTGCCGCGTCCCGGCGGCGCGGTCACGGAACGGGCGGTCTTGCCGTGAGCGCATAGAATCTTGCCCATGACGCAAGGCGATGGTGATCTGGACGGCCTGGTGAGGCAACGCATCCGCGCCCTGCGCGTCGCCCAGGGCTGGTCCCTGGAGGAACTGGCCGCCCGCGCCAACGTCAGCCAGTCCACGCTGTCCCGGATCGAGAACGGGCAGCGCCGGCTCGCCCTCGACCAGCTCGTCATCCTCGCCCGCGCCCTGGACACCTCCCTCGACCAGCTGGTCGAGACCGCTTCGGACGACGTCATCTCCCACCCGACGGCCGACAGGGCGCGCGGGCAGCTGCGCTGGCCGATCAAGGCGGAACCCGGCATGACCGTCGTACGGCAGCGCATGACGAGCCCGCCGCCCGACCAGCCGTCGCGCATGCGCGCCCACCCCGGCCGGGAATGGCTCGTCGTCCTGTCCGGCACCGCGGTCCTGCTGCTGGGCGACCGGCGGCTGCGGGTCGAGACCAACCAGGCGGCGGAGTTCCCCACGATGCTGCCGCACGCCATCGGGGCCGAGGGCGGACCGTGCGAGATCCTCGGCATCTTCGACCGCGACGCCCGGCGCGGGCACCAGCGCGGCGAGGACGCCGGGAAGGCGTCATCACCGTGACGGTTTGCGCGTGCCGCAGCCCGGCCGGCCATCGTCTTGCGCTTTCCGGAAGCCACCGGGCCGCGGGCCTACCGCCCGGTTAGCGTGGCCGCCATGAACGCCCCCCGCCCTCAGGCAGCGCACCACGGCGCGCCCCACGTCCACGCAGACGTCGACGTCCACGAGCACGGCCAGGACCACGAACACGACACGGAAGGCCAGGCGGAGATCCTCGACCTGGACGCGGACGTGCTCGCCGAGCACACCGCGTCCATCACGGCCTGGCTGCCGGTCGGGAACGGCCCCCGCCGTGTCGTGGACCTCGGCTGCGGCACCGGAGCCGGAACCCTCGCCCTGCTCCGGCGCTTCCCCGACGCCCGGGTGACGGCCGTCGACTCCTCCGCCCCGCACCTGCAGCGCCTGCAGGCCAAGGCAGCCGCGGCCGGAGTGACCGACCGCGTACGCCTCGTCCACGCCGACCTCGACGCGACGGCCTGGCCCGACCTCGGCACCCCGGAACTCGTGTGGGCCTCGGCCTCCCTGCACCACATGGCCGACCCCGGCAGGACCCTGCGCCGGGTCCACGACCTCCTGGCCCCGGGCGGCCTCCTCGCCGCCGTCGAACTGGCCGGGTTCCCGCGCTTCCTGCCCGAGGACGCCCCCGACGACGCGCCGGGCCTCGAGGAGCGCTGCCACGCCGCGCTCGACCGCCGGCACGCCGTGCACCTCCCGCACCGCGGCGCGGACTGGGGGGCCGAGCTGACCAGGGCCGGATTCACCGTCGAAGCCGAACGCACCCTGGCCGTGGACATCGCGCCGCCGCCCACCGAGACCGTCACCCGCTACGCCCTCAGCACCCTGCGCCGGATGCGCGCCGCCGTCGCCGACGCCCTGACGCCGGACGACCTGGCCGCCCTGGACCGCCTGCTCGACGCCGACGCCCCCGGCGGCCTCGCGCGCCGCACCGACCTGCGGGTCCGCACCGAACGCACGGTCTGGGCCGCCCGCCGGCCCTGAGCCGCTCCCCGGCCGGCGGAAGCGGCACCCGGGCCCCGGCGAGTAGTGTGGGAAACGCCCCGGACACCGCTTCGCGGCCGCGTTCCCGGGCCCGTCCGGGGCACGGGCCATCGTCCCTCACCTGACGGCCGGTCCACGGGGCGTACCGGCTCCGCCGCCGTCGGTCGTCGACGGGCAGCGACATCGCCATGATCTGGGAAGTACTGGTGCTGGGCTTCGTGCTCAGCCTCGACAATTTCCGGGTGTCGATCGCGCTCGGCACCGTCCCGTTCAGCCTGAGGCGCGCCGTGCAGGTCGCGCTCACCTTCGGGTTGTGGGACGCGGTCATGCCCCTGGTCGGGCTGTTGATCGGTCGCCGGATCGGGGATTCCGTCGGGGACGTCGCCGACCTGGTGGGCGCGGCCGCTCTCGGCGGGTACGGTCTCTACCTCGTCGTCTCGGCCCTGCGGAACCCCGAGCCCCAGGAGTTGGACCACCCGTGGGCGTTGTTCGGCATCCCGTTGACGCTGAGCCTGGACAACCTGTTCGCCGGGGCGAGTCTGGGTCTCCTCGGGCTCTCTCCGTGGTTCTCGGCCGCCGTCTTCGGAATCGTGACGGCGGTGATGTCGCTGCTCGGGCTGCGCCTCGGGCGGGCCGCGGCACGTCTGATCCGCCTCCGCCCGGACCTGCTGAGCGGGGTCACCCTGATCATCGCCGCGGTGGCGCTGCCGCTGTGGCTCGGTGGCTAGTCGTTCGGCCCGGCCAGGTGGTGGACGCGGCTGGTGGGTGATGTGCCTTTCCACAGGGAGCCGGTTCGTCAACGGGTCGCGGCGTTCGGTCTCATGGCGGTTGGGCGGGCTGGGCCTGTTGCGACAGTCGATTCTCTGCGCAGAAGGCATCAAGCCGGGCCGGGCCGTCCGCGCGGACGCCAGACGGTGCTGGCGAGCCCGCTCGGGTCGCCCCGTGGGGCGATCTGCCGGAAGGCTGTGGGCTGTGAAGGCTGGGCCTACGGTCAGTCCACGCTGCGGCGGCGGGGCAGACGTGGACAAGGGGCCTCGCCGGTCTCCAAAGGGTCTGGGCCCGGAGATCGCCACCTGCCGCCGGTTTCCGTTCTGTCCGTCACAAGCGAAGACGCGGACAAGATGGGGCAGGCAGTCCCGCGGCTCACATCGGAAGCGTGGAGGCCTCGCCGACGGCAGCGAGCAGTTCGAGGGGCAGCTCTCGATCGACTTGGCCAATGGTGAGCCCGAGCCGACGACCAATAGACGGAACCTGCCACATCCGCATGCTCCCGGCAAGCATGCTCAGGGAGCCCATGGGCTCGGGCGGCTCGATGCCTGAGCAGTCCGGGTTGTCGAGCCCGAGATAGGGCCACAGATCGACCACGGTCGGACTGCCCCAACGCGCGGCCAGCACCGTTGCCAGTGCGGTGAGGTCTGCCTCCAGCTCCTCCTCGGCCGCCGTGAACACCTCCGGACCAGGAGCGTTCCAGAAGTCCCGGCTCTTCCGGAGAACAGCGATGTGATAGCCCGGGCCGCCCCATCCGTGTTGCGTCTTCGACTGGCCTTCCTGTTCGGGGAACGGCAGAGCGATCAAGGCGTCGATGATCGACAACTGCTCCTCGGTGGAGCTTGCGGACCGGGGCTGGATCGGCATGGCCGAAGTGTAGGACTGGTGACGGATGTCGTGCCCAGACGACAGCTTTCGCGCCCGGTCACACCCCACCGGCAACGCGGTGCGGGCGGGGGACCAGGCGCGGGGGGCCGGTCCGCGAGCCGGTGCCGGCGGCCTCGACCGCCTCGGCCACCAGGTGGTGGTCGGGCGACAGGTGGCAGACCGGGTCGGTGCGGGCCGCGTCGCCGGTGAGCAGGAACGCCTGGCAACGGCAGCCGCCGAAGTCCACCTCCCGGCGGAAGCAGCTCCGGCAGGGCTCCGGCATCCAGTCCGTCCCCCGGAACGCGTTCATCACCGGCGACTCGGCCCAGATCCACGCCAGTGGGTGCTCCCGCACGCCGGCCCGCGGCAGCGGCAGGGACTGCGCCGCCGGGCAGGGCAGGACGTCGCCGTTGGGCGTCACGGTCAGCTGCCGGGACGCCCACCCGCCCATACAGGGTTTCGGGTAGCGGCTGTAGTAGTCGGAGATGACGTAGACGACGTCCATGCGGTCCCGCAAGCGTTCACGGGCGGCCCGTACGACGGCCTCGGCCGCCTCCAGCTGTGCCCGGCTCGGCAGCAGCGCGGCACGGTTCCGCCAGGCCCAGCCGTAGTACTGGGTGTTGGCCAGCTCCAGCCGGTCGGCGCCCACCTCCTCGGCCAGGCCGAGCACGTCGGCGACACGGTCGATGTTGTGCCGGTGCAGCACCACGTTCACGGTGAGGGGCCAGCCCAGTTCCTTGACCAGGTGCATCGCCTCGATCTTGCGCCGGAAGGACGGAGTGCCGGCGATCCGGTCGGAGGCGGCCGCCTCGGCGGCCTGGACGCTGACCTGCACGTGGTCGAGCCCGGCGGCCCGCAGCCGCTCGGCCCTCGGACGGGACAGGCCCAGCGCGCTGGTCACGAGGTTGGTGTACAGCCCCAGGTCGTGGGCGGCCGCCGTGATCTCCACCAGGTCGCGCCGCAGCAGTGGTTCACCGCCGGACAGGTGGCACTGCAGGACTCCCAGCTCGCCGGCCTCGGCCAGGACCCGCCGCCACTCGTCCGTGGTCAGCTCGTCCCGGTAGCGGGCCATCTCCAGGGGGTTGGAGCAGTACGGGCAGGCCAGCGGGCAGCGGTAGGTGAGTTCGGCGAGCAGCCCGAACGGGCTATCCATCGGTGAGCTCCATCCAGCGCCGGGCGACGAGCCGGGTCAGGAACCGCCGTACCTCGTCCTCGGGGACGGTCCGGTAGCGGGCGCCCAGTTCGGTCACGATCCCGGTCACGGTGTGCCGCCCGTCGCACAGTTCGAGGATCGCCGCGCCGGTGCCGTTCAGGACCACCACGGTCTCGGGGTGCAGCAGGACGTGGCGTTGCCTGGTCCGGCAGAAGCCGAGCCGGACGTGCCGTGCCAGCCGGGGCCGGTCCGGGCCGCACACCTCGACGCCGGGTCCCGTCCTGGTCCTGGTGCGGGTCGCTGCGGTCGGGGTCGGGTCCATGGCGGTCACTCCGGGTAGGCGCGGTCGATGGCGTCCATCAGGCTCCACAGGACGTCGCACTTGAAGGACAGCGCGGCGACGGCGCGTGCCCGGGACCCGTCGGAGAGGCAGTGCGAGGTCACGACCTGGAGGGCGTGCTCGCAGTCCCGCGGCGCCTGTTCCAGGCGGGTCCGGAAGTAGGCGAGGCCCGCGGGGTCGATCCACGGGTACCAGCGCTCGAAGGCGGCCAGGCGTGCGGCCATCAGGTCGGGTGCGAACAGCTCCGTGAGCGAGGACGCCACCGCCTCCACCCAGGGGCGGGTCCGGGCGAAGTCCACGTAGGCGTCGACGGCGAACCGCACTCCGGGCACCAGGTGCCGGTGGTCGCGGACCTCCTCGCGGGTCAGCCCGGCGGCCTCGCCGAGGCGCAGCCACGCCTCGATGCCGCCCTCGCCGGCGGCGGTGCCGTCGTGGTCGGTGATCCGCCGGATCCAGCGGCGGCGGAACTCCAGGTCGGGGCAGTTGGCGAGGATCGCGGCGTCCTTGCGGGGGATGTTCTCCTGGTAGTAGAAGCGGTTGGCCACCCAGCCGCGGACCTGGTGCCGGCTCAGCGCGCCGACGTTCATCCGGACGTGGAACGGGTGCTGGTCGTGGTAGCGGCGCGAGTGGGCCCGCAACGCCTCGACGAAGTCGTCGACGCCGCTGCGCCCGGTCGTCCTCGTGGGTGTCGTCGTCACGGCCCTACACCTGGATCTCGAGGCCGTCCGTGGCCACTTCGACGCCGTTCTCCCGCAGCGCTCGCCGCTCGGGCGCGTCCTCCAGGAGAACGGGGTTGGTGTTGTTGACGTGGACGAGGACCGTCCGTCCCGCGCGCAGCGACGGGAGCTGCGCCAGGCTGCCGTCCGGGCCGTCGATCGGCAGGTGGCCCATCTCCCGGGCCGTGCGGCCGGTCAGGCCGAGCCGTACGAGCTCGTCGTCGTGCCAGCAGGTGCCGTCGAACAGCAGGCATCCGCAGTCCTCGAGCTCCGTGCGCAGCGCCGGCGTCAGCGACTGCACCGCCGGCAGGTAGACCAGTGTGCCCCCGCCGTCCTCGTCGGTGAGCCGGTAGCCCACGACGCGGCCGTGGTCCTGGTCGGCCGCGAACCGGGCGCGCTTGGCGGTGGGCACGTCGAACGCCCGGCAGGTCAGCCCGTCCGCCAGGGCCAGGTCGGTGCCGGGCACCACCGCCCGCCACTCGACCGTGCAGTAGTGCCGCAGCGTGCTGAGGATTCCCGAGCCGTCGCACAGCGTCTTGTGCGCCGCCGGCGTGGCGTACACCCGCAGGGCGCGGGCCTCGCGCAACAGCAGCAGGCCCAGCGTGTGGTCCAGTTCGGCGTCGGTGAGCAGCACCGCCTCCAGCGGCGTCGTCCGGTCGCCCCGCGGGTGCAGGGCCGGGAAGGCCTCGAACTGGGCGCGCAGGTCGGGGGAGGCGTTGAGGAGGAACCACCGGCGGCGGTCGACGCTGACGGCGACCGAGGACTGCGTGCGCGCGGGGCCGGCCCCGGAGCGGACCGCGGCGCACACCGCGCACCCGCAGTTCCATTGCGGGGACCCGCCTCCCGCTGCCGAGCCCAGCACCCGCACCAGCACGCCGGCCCTCCATTCGTCCCCTGACCGGGTCCGTCGAGGGCCCGGCCGCATGTCGGTGTCCCGAGCCGTCCGGGGGGCCGCCGGAACCGTTCCGGCGCGCCGACCCGCACCCTCTAGTCCTCCAGCCGGGCGACGTAGGCGGTCACCTCGGCCGCGACGGGGATCTCCTCGAACTCGGGCGTCTCCCACACGATGAGCTGGGATTCCATGGACTCACCTCCTCTCCGCCGGACACGGCGGTCAGCGGCCGTCGGCTACGACCATTCCGGGAGGGCGAAGGTGATCAGGGCGCTGCCGTGCCCCGCGCCGAGCATGCCGGGGAGGAATCCCTCGGCCCAGCCGCCCCAGCCGACCGGTACGGCGACGTACTGCCTGTCGTCGACCATGTAGGTGGTCGGGCTGCTGTGGTGGCCGCTCCCGCACTGGAACTGCCACAGCGACTGCCCGGTACGGGCGTCGAGCGCGTTGAACTCCCCGGAGGGCTCTCCGGCGAACACCAGGTCCCCGCCGGTGGCCAGCACCGAGGCGCACATCGGCAGTTCGTTGCGCCAGCGCCACTTCTCCTCGCCGTCGGCGTCGAACGCGCTGACGGATCCCGCCATGTCCTCGATGTCCACCTGAACGCCCGCGCCCCAGTACGGGATGCTCTCCTTGAACTCGCGCCGCCGCCGGGTGGCCGTGGCGCCCGTGTCCTGGACGGGGACGTAGAAGAGGCCGGACTTCGGGCTGTAGGCCGCGTGGGTCCATTCCTTGGCGCCGGCCGGACCCGGGTAGAAGTGGACGGGCTCTCCCTCCTTGTCCGGGTACAGCTTGGCCGTCACACGGCCGTCCCTCGTGATGGCGCCCCACGTGATGCGGTCCACGAAGGGGGTGATCCCGACCCGCGCCCCGTTCGTGCGGTCCAGGACGAAGAAGTAGCCGTTCTTGTCGAAGTGCCCGAGCAGTTTGCGGCCGTCCCGCTCGAACAGGATGCACTCGGCGATGCTGTCGTAGTCCCACACGTCGTGCGGGGTGCACTGGTAGTGCCAGCGCAACCGGCCGCTGTCGACGTCGACGGCGATGACGCAGTCGGTGAAGAGGTTGTCGCCCTCGCGGACACCTCCGTCGAAGTCGGGTGCCGGATTGCCGGTGCCGACGTACAGCAGGTTGGTCTCCGGGTCGAACGTGCCGGTCACCCAGCAGTTCGCCCCGCCACGCGCCCAGGCCTCGCCGTCGGCGGGCCAGGTCTGCGAACCCGGCTCCCCGGGCTTGGGCACCGTGTAGCAGCGCCACTGGTGCTCGCCGGTGCCGAGGTCGAACGCGTCGAGGTGACCGCGCACGCCGAACTCGCCGCCGGAACTGCCGACGACGACCATGTTCTTGACGACCAGCGGGGCGAGCGTGGCGCTCTCCCCGGCCCGGACGTCACCGTAGGTCCGGTCCCAGACCCGCTTTCCGGTGGTGGCGTCGAGTGCGAGCAGACGGGCGTTCGGCGTGACGGTGAAGACCTTCCCCTGGGCCACGGCGACCCCGCGGTTCACGTTCCCGCAGCACAGGGACACGTCGAAGGGGACGGCGTGCTTGTACCGCCAGATCTCCACACCGGTCTTCGCGTCGAGCGCCCAGACCCAGCCGTCCCAGCCGGACAGGAACATGACCCCGTCGACGACGATGGGGGCGGCCTCGAACGAGTAGGTCGACGCGCCCGCGATCAGACCGGTCGTGCCGGCCTGGAAGACCCATGCCGGGACGACGCGCTTCACGCTGTCGGTGTTGATCTGGTCCAGCGGGCTGTAGCGCTGCCCGTCGTAGGCGCCGTAGTAGGTGAGCCAGTTGTGCGGCTCCCGGCGCGCGTTGAGCAGGCGTTCGTAGTCGACGCCGGCCACCACGGGCGGTGCGACGTCGCCGCCCGCCACCTTGCCGCTCAGCATGCCCTGGTCGACGGCCTCACCCGCGTCCACGTAGTCCACGGTCATCGGCCTCTCCCTCCTGCTTCTGCCTACGGCCGCGGTTGCTCGGGGCGGTCGAGGCGGGCCTCCGGCGGAGCTTCCCCCATGACGACGATGGCCCCGGTCAGCCCCCGGCCCTCGTCGTTGCCGGTGGGCGAGCCGAACCAGTAGTAACCCGGTCCGTCGAGGTTGAGCGTCGCCCGGCCGCGCGAGTGGTTCACCAGCCAGATGAACTTCCGGTCGCCGTTGCTCGGCAGGAGCGCGCAGTGCGTGTTCTGGTCGTCGTTGAGGAGCTCGAGCTCGATATCCCCTCCATGGGGCATGACCAGGATGGAGGGGTCCCAGGCCAGCTCGTCCGGGTGGATCCGGATGGTGGCCTGCATGGTGCCGTCGGCTTTCTCGACGGCGTACCCGATGCTCCCGGTCCCCAGCACCTGACCCAGCGCCGCCTTGTTCTGTTCGGCCAACCCGATCTTGTCCAGCAGGTCGGATCGCTCCTGCATGGTCGTCATCGGGGCGTCACTCCCCTCATGCCGAATCCCGCTCCGCCGTCCGTCCGGATCGTCCTCGCACCGCGTGCGCCGAATGCCCCGCACCGGACCGAAGCGGACGGGAAAGCGGTCGATCTGCCCCCGAAAATCACGCTACGCCGCACGGATCACAGCGACAAGGGAGGTCCGTCCGGGCGGGACGGCTCCTGCCGTTCGTCCGTGACGGGCTACCGTTCGTCCCCGGTGCGGCACCGCTCGGAGGGCCGGGGGAGGTCGTACCGGTCCAGGTTCATGACCTTGTCCCACGCGGCGACGAAGTCCGCCGCGAACTTCTCCCGCGCGTCGTCGCTCGCGTAGACCTCGGCGACGGCACGCAGTTCGCAGTTCGAGCCGAAGACGAGGTCGACGCGGCTGCCGGTCCACCTGACCTCGCCGGTGGCCCGGTCGCGCCCCACGAAGGTGTCACCGGCCGCGGACGCCGGCTCCCATGCGGTGCCCGGGTCGAGCAGGTTGACGAAGAAGTCGTTGCTGAGCGCCCCGGGCCGCGAGGTGAACACGCCCAGCGGCGACTGCCGGTGGTTGGCACCCAGCACCCGCAGGCCCCCCACCAGGACGGTCATCTCGGGCACGCTCAGGTCCAGCAGGTTCGCCCGGTCGACCAGCAGGTGCTCCGGCGGCAGCCGGCCGCCCTTGCCCCGGTGGTAGTTGCGGAACCCGTCCGCGACCGGTTCGAGGGCCGCGAAGGACTCCGTGTCGGTCCACTCCTGTGTGGCGTCCGTCCGTCCCGGCGCGAAGGGGACCCGTACGTCGTGGCCGGCCGCCGCGGCGGCCCGCTCGACGGCGGCGGCCCCGCCGAGCACGATCAGGTCGGCCAGCGAGATCCTCGCGCCCCCGGCCCCGGACGCGTCGAAGGACTCCTTGATCCCCTGCAGGGTGCGCAGCACCCGCGCCAGCGTGCCGGGGTCGTTGACCTCCCACCCGCGCTGCGGGTCGAGGCGGACGCGCGCGCCGTTCGCCCCGCCGCGCCGGTCGCTGACGCGGAACGTCGACGCCGACGCCCACGCGGTCGAGACGAGCTGGGGGACCGACAACCCGCTCGAGAGGATCCGCTCCTTGAGCGCGGCGACGTCCGCCGGCCCGACGAGTTCGTGGTCCACGGCCGGGACGGGATCCTGCCAGAGCAGCGTCTCCCGCGGGACCAGCGGTCCGAGGTAGCGCCGGACCGGGCCCATGTCGAGGTGCGTCAGCTTGAACCAGGCCCGGGCGAACGCGTCCGCGAGCAGCTCCGGGTCCGCCAGGAAGCGCCGTGAGATCGGCCCGTAGACCGGGTCCAGCCGCAGCGCCAGGTCCGTCGTGAGCATGGTCGGGGCGTGCGACGCCGACGGGTCGTGGGCGTCCGGTACGGTGCCGGCGCCGCCGCCGTCGGCCGGGATCCACTGCCACAGGCCCGCGGGGCTCAGCTCCAGGTCCCACTCGTAGCGGAACAGGGTCTCGAAGAAGCCGTTGTCCCACGTCGTGGGGGTGGGGGTCCACGTGCCGTCGAGCCCGCTGGAGATGGTGTCCGCGCCCTTCCCGGTGCCGTAGCCGCACTTCCAGCCCAGGCCCTGCTGTTCGAGGGGAGCGCCCTCGGGCTCCGGGCCGAGGTGGGTGCCCGGGTCGGCCGGACCGTGGGTCTTGCCGAAGGTGTGGCCGCCCGCGATCAACGCGACGGTCTCCTCGTCGTTCATCCCCATGCGCCGGAAGGTCTCGCGGATGTCCCGGGCCGAGGTGAGCGGGTCCGGGACCGTGTTCGGCCCCTCGGGGTTGACGTAGATGAGGCCCATCTGGTCGGCGGCCAGCGGCTCCTGCAGCTCCCGGACGCCGCCATGGCGTTCGTCACCGAGCCAGTCGCGCTCGGGACCCCAGTGGACGTCCTCGCCGGGCTCCCAGACGTCGGCCCGGCCGCCCGCGAAGCCGAAGGTCCTCAGCCCCATCGTCTCCAGGGCGCGGTTGCCCGCGAAGACCATCAGGTCGGCCCAGGAGACCTTGCGGCCGTACTTCTTCTTCACCGGCCACAGCAGCCGGCGTGCCTTGTCGAGGTTGCGGTTGTCCGGCCAGCTGTTCAGCGGCGCGAAACGCTGCATGCCCGCGCCGGCCCCGCCGCGGCCGTCGTGGACGCGGTACGTGCCGGCGCAGTGCCACACCATCCGGATCACCAGCGGCCCGTAGTGGCCGAAGTCGGCCGGCCACCACTCCTGGGACGTGGTCAGCACCTCGTCGACGTCGCGCGCCAGGGCGTCGAGGTCGAGCGTGCGGAACTCCGCGGCGTAGTCGAAGTCCTCGCCCATCGGGTCGGCGTCGGCGGGGTGCTTGCGCAGGATGCCGAGGTCGAGCCGGTTCGGCCACCAGTCGCGGTTGCGCGTGCCGCCGGCCGGGCAGCCGTGGTGCCCGGCGGGGACGGAGAGGCCGAGCCCGCCCGCCTCGCCGGCGTTCGTCCCGCCGGTGGCGGCGTCCGGATTCTGGGACACGGGGATCTCCTTCCGCATCGGAGGCGTCGGGGTTCAGAGGTTCAGCGCGCGCCGCACGGCCGGCGCGTTCCGCCGGGAGACCGGCACCATCTCGCGCGCACGGTCGTCCATGACCAGGGACAGCTCGCCCTTGAGCCCGCGCTCGACCTCACGGACGCGGCTGAGGTTGACCACGTACCGGCGGTGCACCCGCAGGAAGCCGACGTCCGCGAGGTCGTTGTCGAGCCTGTCCAGGCTGAGGGACGCGGCCCGCAGCCGGCCCTGGTCGGTCGAGAGCCACACATCGTTCCCGTGCGATTCGGCGACGGAGACCTCCGACAGCCGCAGCAGCACCATCCGGTCGCCGCGCAGCGCGACCAGCCGGCGCGGCGGCACCCGGGGGTGCCCGGAGCCCTCCGCCCGGGGGAGCCGCGCTCCGTCGGCGACCCCGAACAGGACCAGGTTCCCGATCAGGTGGCCGCAGGAGAAGACGGGCCGGAAGCTGATCGACGTCGGCTCGTCGGCGAGGTGGGCGAAGATCTGCGTCGACCCGACCCAGCCGGGGTCGTGGACGGCCTGCCTGCCGGCGTACCGGGCGGCCGCGAGGAATTCCGGCAGGCCGGGGTTCCACCGCAGGGTGGGGTCGATCGCCGGGGTGCACGCGGGGACGCCTAGGAGCACGCTCGCCATGTCGTCGGCGATCACCACCTTGCCCGCGGTGTCCACGGCGGCGAGCGCCGCCCCCGTCGTGGCCCTGGCCCGGGTGTACGCCGCGACCAGCTCCGCACCGCTGTCCCGGGCCCGCGTCTTCAGCGGGTACCGGGTCATGGTGACGGCGCTCGACAGCCAGGTCTCGACGCCCGCGGGAAGTCCGCCGCGCCAGCAGGAGACGCCGAGGACCGCGATCGGCTCCCTGGTCACCACGTCACGCACCGCGATGCCCGCGCACACCCAGTCGTGCAGGGCCCGGCACCAGTGCTCCGCGCCCCTGATCGGCACCGGCCCGTGCGCCTCGAGCGCCGTCCCCGTGGCGTTCGTGCCGACCGCGCACTCGGACCAGCAGAACCAGGGCGCCAGGTTGCGTTCGCCGGCCCGGGCGAGCGTGGTGCGGTCACCCCACGCGGCGAGGATCCGGCCGCCGGCGTCGGCGACGGTGACGATGCCGCCGACGTCGCCCACCTCGTGCGCCACGGCGGCGGCGCGGAAGCCCAGCTCGGCGAGGACGACGTCGTCCTCGGGCGCGCGTTCCCGCTCCGCGGCGGCCACCGGGGCCTTGGCGAGGTGGGGGTCGACCCGGTACCGCTCCCGGCAGCGGTGCCAGGAGATCGCCACCAGCGGCCGGACGCCGGGGACATGGTCTTCGCCCTGGACGAACCGTTCCCACGCGGCGAGCACGGGGCCGCTGCCGAGGTTCGCCGAGGTGGGGTCCAGCCGATGTGTGTCCCTCATGGTTCAGAACCGCCTCCGGTCCCTCCCCGATGCCCGACGGCGCGGGCACCATCCGTGCCGGCCGCCGCTCGTGGCGGCCCGCCCGCCACGGACCGGTCGCCGCGTCGCGGATCCTCTCGCCGTCCACCTCCCACCTTAGTACCGCCGGGCTGCCGGGCAGATGCCCGAGAGCCGCGTCCGCGGGGCGGGGCGGCGGCCGAGGCGGGGAGCGACGTTACGCGTCGGGACGGCGGTAGACGCCGTGCCACCAGGTCTGCGCCAGCTCGCGGGCGAACGCGGGGTCGCTCGCGGCGTCGGCGGTGGTGACCTGGTCGGTCAGGGCGCGTTCGCCTCCGATGACGATGATCCGCGTGGCGCCGACCGGGTCGAGGCCGGTGGGGGTGCGGCCGGCCGCCTGCTCGGCGCGGAGGATCGCGACCGTCCAGTCGGTGAACTGGTGGAGCTCGGCCGTGAAGTGGTCGCGCACGGCGCTGTCGTACGTCGCGACCTCCGCGAGCGCTCGCCGGACGGCGACGTGCCGGCGGTAGACCTGGATCACGTCGAGGAAGACCGCCTCGAGGCCCTCGACGCCGTCCGACGGCTGCCAGGCCGACGTGACGTCGAACGAGGAGGCCATGAGCTGGTTCGCCAGCCGCAGCAGCAGGTCGACCTTGTCGCGGAAGTGGCTGTAGAAGGTCGAGCGGGCGACCCCGGCCTCGGTGCAGATCCGCTGCACGCCCAGTTCCGTGAAGTTGGCGCCCGCCGCCAGCAGGCGTTGCGTCGCGGCCAGGACGTCCGCCTCGGCCGAGGTGGGGCGGCCGACCTTCGCGGTGCGCCGGCGGGTGATCGAGGGCATGTCCGGATCCTGGGGTCGTGGCGGTGTCGGTCGGTCGGCGGCCGGTCGGCGGCCGGTCGTGGGCCGGTCGTCGCGAAGGGCCGTGGGCTCGGCGGCGGACGTCAGATTACACGCTGTCCGGACATCGTGTAGCGTAATTTCCGGACGCTGTGTCCGGACGTGTCGGCCGGAAAGCTGGGGGACCCGCCGCCACGGGCAAGCACGTGTGCGCATGAGGAGTGACTGGTGAAATATCGACTGCTGGGACGCACCGGGGTCTGGGTCTCCGAGATATCCCTGGGCGCGATGACCTTCGGCGGCAAGGACCACCCGGTCTACGGCACCCACGGGGCGCTGGGACAGCAGGAGGCCGACCGCGTGGTCGGCGCCGCGCTGGACGCCGGGATCAATTTCATGGACACCGCCGACGTCTACGCCGACGGCGAGAGCGAGGAACTGCTCGGCCGGGCGCTCGGCCGGCGCCGGCGGGACGTGGTCCTGGCCACCAAGCTGCTCGCCCCGGTCGGGCCGGGACCCAACGACCAGGGGCTGTCGCGGCTGCACGTGATGCGCGCCCTGGAGGACAGCCTGCGCCGGCTGGGGACCGACCACATCGACCTCTACCAGATCCACAACCACGATCACCTGACGCCGCTGGAGGAGACGCTGAGCGCCCTCGACGACGCCGTGCGCCAGGGCAAGGTCCGCTACATCGGCTGCTCCAACCTCGCCGCCTGGCAGATCAGCAAGGCGCTCGGCATCTCCGCACTGCACCACCAGGCGGCGTTCGTCGCCAACCAGACGCACTACTCCCTGGTGGCGCGTGACGCCGAGCACGAACTGGTGCCCCAGGCCGAGGACTCGGGCGTGGCCCTGACGGTGTGGCAGCCGCTGGCCGGCGGGTTCCTCACCGGCAAGTTCGACCGCGGCGGGGTCGCCACGGAGCCGGACTCCCGCCGCGCCCGCAACGGCTACGACTTCGTGCCGTTCGACGAGGAACGGGGCTTCGCGGTGCTCGACGTCGTCCGGCTCGTCGCGGCGCGGCACGGGGTGAGCCCGGCGCAGGTCTCGCTGGCCTGGCTGCTCGCGCAGCGCGCCGTCACCAGCGTCATCGTCGGCGTCCGCACGCAGGCGCAGCTCGCGGACAACGTCGCCGCCGGCGGCCTGACCCTGACCGAGCGGGACCTCGCCGAACTCGACGAGGTCAGTCGGCCTCCGGCGGCCTATCCGAGCTGGATCCAGCAAGGCTTCGCACCGGTACGGATCCCGGCCGGCAACCTGGCCTGACGGGCCTGCCGCTCGGGCACCGGCCGCGCCGACCGGCGTGAGGTGCCCGAGCGGGAAGGCCCGTGGGGCGGCGTCCACGGCCGTCTCCGGCGCCCGTGCGTGGACGCGGCGCCGCGCACGGCCGGTTCCCCGTCCGTCACCGGACGCCCTGCCCGGGGAGACCGTCAGGCGATAGGATCCGGGCGTGCGTTGATCTTCCGGGCGGCCGCCTCGCGCAGCCGCGGACGGTGCCGGGCGCCTCCCATGACGGGGGCGCCCGGCAGGCATGCCCGTCGTCGCCGTCACCCCACCGGAGAGCCGCACCATGACCGATCAGCAGCCCCTCACCTACGAGACGTTCGTCGAACTCGCCGCCGCCGATCCAGCCGTGGTCGGCCTCGTCCTGAAAGGCTCGCGAGCCCACGACGGCATGACCACCCGGCACTCCGACCACGACCTGTACGTGGTCGTCGCCGACGACGCCACCACCGGCCTCACGCGGTTCGCGGGCCACCGCACCACCGAACTCGACCTCGTCGTCCTCCGGCTCACGGAGTTCCGCGCGGCCGGGATGCCCGGTTTCGAACGCTACGCCCTCGCCCGGGCGCGGGTCGTGCTCGACCGGCTCGACGGAGGCATCGCCCGCGCCCTCGCCGACAAGGCCCGGCTGGGTGCCGACGAGGCGTTCCGGGTCTCCGTCGGCCGGCTCGACGCCTACGCCAACTCCCTTTACCGCTCCGTCAAGAACCACCGCGACGGGCAGGCCCTCGCCGCCCGGCTCGACGCCGCCGACAGCATGGCGTTCCTGCTCGAGCTCCTCTTCGCCCTCGACCGCCGCCCCCGCCCGTACAACAGGTACCTGGAGTGGGAGCTCGCCCGGTACCCGCTGCCGGGCTGGGACACCGGCGTGCTGCTCGACGCCGTGGACCGCGTCTCGGCGACCGGCGACGTGTCCGCGCAGCGGCGGCTGTTCGCCCGTGTCGAGGCGGTCGCCCGCGCGGCCGGACACGGCGAGGTGCTGGACGCGTGGGGCGAGGACCTCGGCCTGATGCGGCCGTGACGCCTCGGCCGCTGCGCGGCCCGGGCGTCCGGGCGCCGTTACGTGCGCTGGTGCGCCCCTGCGAAGCCGATGGAAAGCACCGCACATGCGACAACTGTGTCCATAGGCTGACAGCGATGTGTCGGGGCGGGGTGTGCGAGCGGGGGGTGCGCGGTGCGGGGTCGGGCCTGGCCGCCCAGGCCCTGTCCTACGGGGCGATCCTGTGCGCCGGGCCGGTCGTCGCGAGCACGACCGGCTACTACGGCGAGGGGGTGACGTTCCTGCTGCTGGCGGCCGCGGCCTGCACCGCCCTGGCCGCCGTACGGCACCCGCGCCGCCGCGGCGAGGGCTGACCGCCCGCTCAACCGCCCGCGCAACCGCCCCGGACGTGGGGGAGGATGGGGCGGGCCCGCGGGTGCGCCGCCGGCGCCGCCGACGGGCCCGGTCGAGCAGTCGGAAGAGAGGGACGGTGGAGATCGCCATGCAGTCCGGTGCCGCGGCGCGGCCCCGCAAGCCGCTCAGCAGGGAGCGGATCCTGGGCACCGCGGTGGCCCTGGCCGACGACGGCGGGGTCGCCGCGTTGAGCATGCGGAAGATCGCGGCGGCGCTCGGTGTGGTGCCGATGGCGCTGTACAAGCACGTGGCGAACAAGGACGAGTTGCTGGACGGCATGATCGACGCCCTGGTCGGTGAGATCGACCCGCCCTCCGGAGGGTCGGACTGGCAGCAGGTCGTGCGGCGGCGCGTGCTGTCGGCGCGCCGGATGCTGTTGCGCCACCCGTGGGCGCCGGGCGTGATCGAGGCCCGGATGAAGGCGCGTTCGGCCCCGACCCCGGCGGTGCTGGGCTACCTGGACTCGATGATCGGGATCTTCAGGGCCGGGGGGTTCACGGTGGACCTGGTCCACCACGCGATGCACATCATGGGCAGCCGTGTCCTGGGCTTCTCCCAGGAGTTGTTCGAGGACGCCCCCGGCGGCGAACCGGACCCGGACGCCCTGCCGCCCGAGGAGATGGCGGCGCGCTACCCGCACGTCACCGAGCTGGCCATGGCGGTCGCCCACGACCCGGAGTCCGTCGTCGGCGGCGGCTGCGACGACCAGCTGGAGTTCGAGTTCGCCCTCGACCTGATGCTGGACGGCCTGGAGCGGCTCCGGCTCGCCGCCTGACCCGGCCGCACGAACTCGCCGGCCCGCCGCTCGGGCGCGCGCCGGCCTCGCCAAACGACGTTCCGCCACCACCTCCCCGCCCGCGCCCCTTGACGGGTGTACGCCGTACACCTACGGTGCGTGGCAAGGGAGTTCGGACATTGGGGGGCTCGATGCGAGCGATCGTCCAGAAGAGGTTCGGCCCGCCGGACGTCCTGCGGCTGCAGGACGTCGACCGGCCCGAGGCGGGCGCCGGTGAGGTGCTGGTGCGGGTGCGCGCGGCGGCGCTCAACCCGTACGACTGGCACATGATGCGCGGCGACCCGTATGTGGCGCGGCTGATGGGCGGCATGGGGCTGACCCGCCCGAAGAAGGAGGTGGCGGGCATCGACGCGGCCGGTCACGTGGAGGCGGTCGGCCCCGGGGTGCGGGGTGTCCGGCCCGGTGACGCGGTGCTGGGTTTCTGCCCGGGTGCCTTCGCCGAGTACGCGTGCACCACCGCCGACCTGCTGGTCCGCAAGCCCGAGGGGCTGACGTTCGAGCAGGCCGCCGCGGTGCCGATGGGGGCGGTGACCGCGCTGCGCGGCATCCGGACCGTCGGCGAGGCGAAGGCCGGGTGCCGCGTCCTGGTCAACGGGGCCGGGGGCGGCGTGGGCAGCTTCGCGGTGCAGATCGCCTCGGCCCTGGACGCCGAGGTCACCGCGGTGTGCAGCCCGGGGAACGCGGAACTGGTGCGTTCGCTGGGCGCCGCCCATGTCGTCGACTACACCCGGGAGGACTTCACGCGCTCCGGCGCGCGCTACGACCTCATCCTGGACAACGTCGGCAACCACCCGCCCGGGCGTCTGCGCCGGGCGCTCACCCCGGCGGGCATCCTGGTGGCCAACGGCGGTGGATCGCCCGGCCGCGTGGTCGGGGCGGTCGGTTCGACGCTGCGCGTGGTCGCGGCCAACGCGTTCGTCCGGCAACGGCTGCGCGTGATCCTCCCGGCGGCACCCGCCGGACCGACGCACGAGGACCTCCTCGCCGTCACCGCGCTCATCGAGGCGGGCCGCCTCGCCCCCGTCGTCGACCGGACCCATCCGCTGGAGGACACCGCCGAGGGCATGCGCCACGTGGAGCGGGGCCACGCCCGCGGCAAGACCGTGATCACCGTCGGCTGAACCGCCGGTCCGCCGGTCCGCCGGTCCGCCGAACCGCCGGTTCTCCGTGCGCGGTCGACGCCGAAGGACCTCGGGGGCCGGGCTCCTGGAGCCCGGCCCCGGGGCCGTCGCCTACGGGCGGGCGTAGGGGCGGGTCATGACCTCCAGGTTGTGGCCGTCCGGGTCGGCGAAGTACGCGCCGCGGCCGCCGAAGAGGCGGTTGATCCGGCCGGGCTCGGTGTGACCGGGGTCGGCGTAGTGGGTGACGCCCACCGCCCGCAGCCTGGCGATGACCGCGTCGAACTGCTCCTCGGTCACGAGGAACGCGTAGTGCTGCGACTGGACCGGCTCGTCGCGCTTCTCGTAGTAGTCGAGTGTGACGCCGTTGCCGAGCTCCACCGGGAGGAACGGCCCGAAGGGGGCGCCGACCTCCAGGCCCAGGACCACGGCGAGGAACTCGGCCGACAGCCGCCGGTCCCTGGCGTAGACGGCGGTGTGGTTCAGCTGGGCGGGGGCCGGTGGCGGCTCGGACGGGTGGGTGCCGCGCTGGTCGTTCTGCATCGGTGGCATCGTTCTCCGGGTCTCGGGTGCGCTGGGAGAGGCGCCGTGTGGAGGCGCCGCGAGGAGACTCGGAAGGGGAGGCGGGGCTCTTGCCCGCCCCGTGCTCACGCCGGGGCCGGGGACCCTTTTCGTGCATGGCTCGCGGCCGACCCGGCAGTCACCTGGGAGAATCTAGTGGCTGCCGGGCGGCCGGGCAACGGCGGGGTCAGCCGGCGGCGTTCGCGGCCGCCTGCTCGATGAGGCGGGCGACCGCCTCGGGCCGGGAGACGGAGACCGCGTGGGAGGCGTCGACCTCCACGGTGTGGGCTCCGGCGCGCTCGGACATGAACCGCTGCGCGGCCGGCGGGATGTTGCGGTCGGCGGTGGCGACGAGGCTCCAGGAGGGGATCGTCCGCCACGCGGCGGCCGTGGCCGGCTCCTCCAGCGCCGCGGCGGCGACGGGGCGCTGGGTGGCGGCTATCAGGTCGGTCACGGCGTGCGGCACGTCGGCGGCGAACTGGTCGTGGAACGCCTCGGCCCTGATGGAGAGGTCGGTGCCGGTGCCGCCGTCGGCCAGGGGGAAGGACCGCGCGTCGAGGGCCGGGCCGAGGGTGCTCCCGGGGTACTTGTTCGACAGCTCCAGGGCGCTCTCACCCTTCTCGGGGATGAAGGCGGCGATGTACACCAGGGCCTTGACGTCGGCGTTCCCGGCGGCCGCCGCGCTGATCACGGCGCCGCCGTACGAGTGCCCCGCGAGGACGACGGGGCCCTCCACGCCCTTCACCACGCTCGCGACGTACGCGGCGTCAGTGGCGAGGCTCCGCAGCGGGTTGGCGGCCGCGACGACCGGATACCCGGCTTCCCGCAGGTGCGCGACGACACCGTTCCAGCTGGAGGAGTCCGCGAAGGCGCCGTGCACCAGGACGACCGTGGGCTTGTGCGGGGCGGGGCGGGTGGCGGTCGTGTCGTTGGCGGTCGTGTCGTTCATGGCGGTCGTTCTCCTCGGGCGTCGCGTGTCGTGTCCTTCGCCGGTGCGCCGTTGTGGCGCCTGCCGACACCGAGAAACTTAGCGCCACACTGCCTCGCGCACAAGTTAATTGTGGGCAACCAAAAGCGGTCCACCCGTCTCCGGTACGGACGACCTGAGCCGGCGAGCGGTGAGGCGGCGAGCGGTGAGGCGGCGAGCGGTTCGGCGGCCGGCTCCCGGTCGAATGCGCCAAGTGCCCTGGTTTCACGGTGACTTGGCGGTGGCCGGATGTAGTGGTGCCGCCCCTGCGGCCGGCGCATCGGGCGCTACGGTCGGCGTCACAGAACCGGTGCGGGGCCGGTCAGTTGACGTGGAGCCGTGAGCGCTGCGGGCGTTCGGCCCGCGTGACTCCGTCCCGCGCTCCTTGACCGACGACAGAGAGAACCGGATGCGCTTCACCGTTGCGAGCATCACGCTCGCGAGCACCGCAGTGATCACCACCCTGGCCGCCTCGCCGGCCGTCGCCGCGACCCCGTCGCCGGCCGCCCCGGACATCGCCGGTGTCCTGGCCGTCCAGAAGCAGGCGATGGCGAACGGCGCCCCGGGCGCGCTGACCCGTATCGACTCGGGAGCCGTCAGCTACCGCATCGCCTCCGGGCAGGCGGACACCGTCGCCCGTACCGCGATGGACGCGGACCGGCGGTTCCGGGTCGGCAGCGTCAGCAAGAGCTTCACCACGGTGGTGCTGATGCAGCTGGTCGCCGAGGGCCGCATCGACCTCGACGCCCCGGCGAACGCCTACCTGGCCCGGCCGCTGCCGGACGACCGCATCACCGTGCGGCACCTGCTCAGCCACCGCAGCGGTCTGTGGGACTACACCAACGACATGTTCTACTACACCGTCCCGGGCTTCGAATCGGTGCGGAACAAGGTCTTCACGTACCAGGAGCTCATCGACCTCTCCACGGCCCACCAGCCGACCAACGAGCCCGGTGCGGCCTACAGCTACTCCAACACCAACTTCGTGGTGCTCGGCGCGCTGATCGAGGACGTCACCGGTGTCCCGATGGCGACCCACTACCAGCAGCGGATCTTCACTCCCCTCAAGCTGAGGAACACCTCCTACGTCCACCCGGACACCGCCATCTCCGGCTCCCACGCCCACGGCTACCTGCGCCCGGACGACACCACGCTGCCGCTGGTGGACTCCACCGAGCAGACCGTCTCCTGGGCCCAGTCCGCCGGTGCGGTGATCTCCAACGCCGCCGACCTCAACCGGTTCTTCTCCGCCCTGGTCTCCGGCAGGCTCGTGCCCGCGGCGCAGCTGCAGCAGATGATGACCATGGTCCCGGTCAACGCCGACGGCACCCAGTCCTACGGGCTCGGCCTGCGCGCCAGGAAGCTGTCCTGCGGTGTGACCGTCTACGGCCACACCGGCACCGTGCAGGGCTTCTACACGTACGCGTTCACCACGGCCGACGGCAAGCGCAGCATGACGTCCATGGCCAACACCTCCAACAACGGCACCGTCAACACCGTCCTCGGCGGCACCCTCGAAGCCGCGTTCTGCGGCACCACCGCCGCCAAGACCGCCACGCTCAAGTCCACCGAGGGCGAGACCTTCACCGAGGACATCGCCCCGCAGGTCGTCCGCCACAACCGGTAGTCACCGCGCTCCGGGTTCACCGGACCGGCGCCGCGCACCGGCACACCCCCCGGCCGGTGCGCGGCGGCGCCGCGACCGGGCCGTAGGGGCCCGGCCCGTGGACGTCCCACCAGGGGTGTTTCGCTGCCCGTAGGGGTGCCGATTAGGGGTACTCCCCGCTTCTGCCGCTCTGCTAGACATGGCGCTGTGAAGGAAACGTGTTCATGCCCATGGAGGCATCGGACACGCGATCCCATCCCGACGTTGAGTGGAAAGTCTCATTCAAGTGGCAGAAAACTTGGTCTCCAGCCGCTGGATCCGTCGCTACCACCCGTCGGAGGAGGCCCGGGTACGCCTGGTCTGCCTGCCGCACGCCGGTGGCTCGGCCTCGTTCTACTTCCCCATGTCGCAGGCGCTCGCCCCCGAGCTGGACGTCCTGTCGGTGCAGTACCCCGGGCGGCAGGACCGCAGGGACGAACCCGGTATCACCGACATGGCCGTCTACGCCGACGCGCTCACCAAGGAACTCCTGCCGTGGATCGACCGCCCGCTGGCCTTCTTCGGGCACAGCATGGGCGCCGTCCTGGCCTTCGAGGTGACACGGCGGCTGGAGCGCGACCACGGGGTGAGCCCGCTGCGGATCTTCGCCTCCGGGCGCCGCGCACCGTCGAGCCACCGGCACGAGACCGTCCACCTGCGCGACGACGACGGCGTCGTCGCGGAGATGCGTGAACTCAGCGGAACCGACGCGCGGATCCTCGGGGACGAGGAGATCCTCCGCATGGTGCTGCCCGCCATCCGCAGCGACTACACCGCCGTGGAGAACTACCGCGCGGCACCCGAGGACGGCGTGCGCGCGCCCATCACGGTGCTCACCGGCGAAACGGATCCGAGGACCAGCCGTGAAGAGGCCGAGGCCTGGGCGCGGCACACGACCGGCGAGTTCGAAATTCACTGTTTCGCCGGGGGTCACTTCTTCTTGGCGAACCATCAGGAACACATCATGAAGCTCGTCTCCGAGGGACTGACCTCGGCTGCCCGGACCCTCTGACCAGGCACTTCGGGCACAACGGGGGCGGAACCCGCCGGACATCGACGTCACGGCGGACAACCGCATGGGGCAGGGCCGGCACAACGGCCCGGCAGTCTGCACGAGCCCCGCGGTGCACAGGTGACAAGACGGCACGGCCCCGGCCCACCGGCACGGCCCGCTGTCGTCACGTCCTCCGTAGACGTGTGGTACCAGGAGGGGAAACTCCGTGTCGGCAAGGCTGTTCGAGCGCGAGAAGCAGCTGGGCACCCTGAACGAACTCCTCGGCAGCGCGATGCGCGGCCGGGGGCGGGTCGCAGTGATCAATGGGGCCGTCGCGAGCGGGAAGACCAGCCTCCTGGAGCAATTCACCGACGAGGCCGTCTCCGCCGGCGCGCTCGTCCTCGAAGCCTCGGGATCCCGCTCCGAGCGCTACCTGCCCTTCGGCATCCTGCGCAGGATCCTCGACAGCGCCGGACAACTGTCGCCCGAGGTCCATGCATACGCCACCGAACTGCTGGACACGGCCGCCGAGGAGACGGCGCAGACCGCCGACGGCACCGAGGCCGGCATGCGCGTCATGCCGCACCTGTCGACCGCCCTGCTGCGGCTCGCCGGGAACCGGACCATCGTCATCGCCGTCGACGACGTCCACCACGGCGACGAGCTCTCCCTGCACTTCCTGCTCTGCCTGGCCCGCCGCGTACGCCAGGCCCGCGTGCTGATCGTGCTCACCGAGGCCGTACGGCTGCGACCGGCGCAACTCGCCTTCCACGCCGAGCTGCAGCGCCAGCCCAACTGCACCGGCATCCGGCTGCGGCTGCTCACCCCCGAGGGCACCGCCGGCGTCCTCGGCGACCACCTGCCCGAGGCGGCGGTACGCCGGCTCTCGGCCGGCATCCACCAGACCACCGGCGGCAACCCGCTGCTGCTGGAAGCACTGCTGGAGGACGGCCCCACGGCCGGCCCCGGCGACACCTTCCGGCAGGCCGTCCTCGACTGCCTGCACCGCGGCGACCCCGAGATGCTGACCGTCGCGCGCGGCGTCGCCGTCCTCGGCGACGGCTGCTCCGCCGTACAGCTCAGCCACATCGTCGACCTGCACGTCAAGCCCACCGAGCAGGCACTGCAGGACCTCGAGCGGTGCGGCGTGCTCCACAAGGGCGCCTTCCGCAGCCCCGCAGCCCGCGAAGCCGTCCTGGACGCGGCGCCGCCCGCCGCGCTGTCCGCGCTCCACCTGCGGGCCGCCAGGCTGCTCCACCACGAGGGCGCCGCCTGCCTCGACGTGGCCCGTCACCTCGTGGCCGCCCGCCGGCACGTCGAGGAGTGGGCGATCCCCGTCCTCCAGGAGGCCGCCGAGTACGCCCTCATCGACGACCAGGACCAACTCGCGCTGCACTGCTGGGAACTGGCCGTCGCCTCGTGCCCCGAGGGCTCGCGGCGCGCCGCTCTCAAGTCCCGGCTGGTGAGCCTGGTGTGGCGCAGCAGCCCCGCCGCCGCCGAGAGCCACCTGCGGCAGCTCTGCCGCGAACTGGCCGCGGGCCGGCTCTCCGACCCCGACGTGATCCAGGCCGTGTCGGCGCTCGTGTGGATGGGACAGATCGAGGGCACGGGCGACGCACTGCGGCACCAACTGGCCGCAGCCGAACCGGCGTACGGCCCGGCCACCCTCGCCACCGCCCGGACCTGGCTGACGACGATCAGCCCGCCGCTCGCCGCCCTCCTCCCGGACGCCGCCCCGTCCGCCGGCCCGCCGCCCGGCGCCGCGGACGCTCCCGTCGCGGCCGGACCGGCCACGGCCGGCTACGACGCGGCGGACTGCGCCTACGTCCAGGCCGCCGGGACCGTCCTGACGGCCCTGCGCGAACGACGGGCCGACGCCGCCATCGCGGAGGCCACCGAGGTCCTGCAGCGCTACCACCTGGGCGACCGCACCGTACAGCCCCTCGTCGTCGCCCTGCTGACCCTGGTCTACGCGGGCCGCCTCGACCTCGCGCTCGCGTGGTGCGAACGGCTCCTCGGTGAGTGCTCCGCGCGCAACGCCCCCACCTGGCACGCCGCCCTCGGCGTCGTCCGCGCCGAGATCGCCCTGCGCCGGGGTGACCTGCCCGGCGCGGCGGCCCAGGCCCGCCAGGCACTGTCCCGGATCTGCACCCAGAGCTGGGGCGTCGGCATCGCCCTGCCGCTGTCCATCCTGATCGAGGCCGAGGTCCAGATGGGCAACCACGAGGAGGCGATGAGCCTGCTCGAACAGCCCGTCCCCGAGGCCATGTTCTCCACCTTCCTCGGGCTCCACTACCTCAGGGCGCGGGGCCGCTGCCACCTGGCGACCGGCCGCTACCACGGCGCGCTGCGCGACTTCCTCACGTGCGGCGAACTGATGGAGGCCTGGGACATGGACGCCGTGGAACTCGTCCCCTGGCGCTTGGACGCCGCCGAGGCATGGCTGGCCCTCGGCAACACCGGACGCGCCCGCGAGTACGCGGAACAGCAGAGCCGGCGCGACACCGGAATCGAGGGCAGCCGCTCCCGCGGCGCGCTGCTGCTCATGCTCGCCCGCACCGGAGGCGACCTCAAGTACCGGCTGGGGCGCCTCACCGAGGCCGTCGAGCTGCTGGAAGGCGGCGAGGACCGTCTGCAGTTCGCCGTGGCACTGGGTGAACTGGGCCGCGGGTACCGCGCGCTGGGCGACTTCAACCGCGCCCGGATCCTCGTCCGCAAGGCCTGGCACGTCGCCAAGTCCTGCGGCGCCGAGCCCCTGTGCCGGCAGTTCATGCCCGGCGGCCAGCCCGGCGCCGAGCCCGCCGAGGGCGCCGGCCGCGAGGCCGAACTCCCCAAGGAGGCCGAGGTCCTGTCGGAGGCCGAGGCGCGCGTGGCGCTGCTGGCCGCACGCGGGCACACCAACCGGGAGATCGCGACCAAGCTCTACGTCACCGTGTCGACGGTCGAGCAGCACCTGACCCGCATCTACCGCAAACTGCACGTGAAGCGCCGCCGGGACCTGCCGGCCCGGCTGTCCGACCTGAGCCTGACCGGCGTCGCCTGAGCCGGCGGCCGGTCGTGGAGGAGGCGGCAGTGGAACGCACGCACGACGTCGGGCTCCGGCCCCCGCGCCACCGCGTCGACCGGCGCGCGCCGGCCTGGTGGACGCTGCAGGCGGCGGTGTTCGCGCTGCCGCTGCCCCTGGTGTTCGGCCTGCTGTACCTGTTCATCCCGCCCGCGCGGTTCGTCTTCGGCTGGCTGTTCCTGGCCTTCCTCGTGCCCGGCGTCGCCTACACGGCCGTCATGCCCGCCTGGCGCTACCGGGTCCACCGCTGGGAGGTCACCGACGAGGCCGTCTACGCCGCTTCCGGCTGGCTCTGGCAGACCTGGCGCGTCGTGCCGCTGTCCCGTGTCCAGACCGTCGAGACCCTGCGCGGCCCCCTCCAGCAGCTCTTCGGACTGTCCGGGGTGACCGTCACCACCGCCTCCACCTCCGGCGCCGTGCGGATCAAGGGCATTGACCAGCGGACCGCGCGGGACCTCGTCGGACACCTCACGACGGCCACCCAGGCCACACCGGGAGACGCCACATGAGCGGGGGCCGAACGGGCGCGGCCGGGGCCGAGGGCACCGGCTGGCGCCGGCTCAGCCCCCGTCTGCTGCTGGTCAACCTCGGCATGCTCACCGGGCCGCTCGCGCTGTTCGCCCTGACGCTGCTCCTGACCGGTCCCGATCTGCAGGCCCTCATCTCCCTCGGCTCGCTGCTGACCACCTTCCTGGTGATCACCTGGATCGGTACGATGCGGCTGCTCACCACCCGCTTCCGGATCGCGGACGGCCGCGTCGAACTGCGCTCCGGGCTGCTCTTCCGCAGCGACCGCTCGCTCCCCGCCGACCGGATCCGCAGCGTCGACGTCCACGCCAAGCCGCTGCACCGCCTGTTCGGCCTCGTCTCCCTGCGCATCGGCACCGGCGGACAGGGTTCGCCTGCCGCCCGCGAACTGCGGCTGGGAGGCATCACCCGCGGCCACGCGGACGAGATCCGCCGGCTCCTGCTGGACCGGGACGGCCGGGCCGGCGCCGGAACCCGGGCCCCGGGGCCGGACGGGGACGGCCCGGGGCCCGGTCCCGTCGCCGAGCTGGACTGGGCGTGGCTCCGTTACGCGCCGTTGAGCCTGTGGGGGCTGGGTGCCGTCCTCATCGGGGTCGGCACGGTCGCGCGGGTCCTGGGCGAGATGAAGATCAACCCCCTGGACCTCGCCGTCGTCGTGGACCTCAGGGACCGCTTCGGCTCCGTCCCCTGGTGGTTCGGCGTCCTCACGACCGTCGTCGTCCTCCTCGTCGTCGGCGCCGCGCTCTCCACCGCGGCCTTCGTGGAGGGCTGGACCGGCTACCGGCTGGAGAGGGAGGGGGACGACGCCTACCGGGTCCGCCGCGGTCTGCTCGTCCACCGGTCCGTCACCATGGAACGCCGCCGCCTGCGCGGCGTCGAACTCGCCGAGCCCATGCCGCTGCGCTGGGCCGGCGCCGCCCGCCTGGACGCCGTCGCCGGCGGCCTCGGCAGCAACGAGGAGAACCGCAGCCGACGCTCGCTCACCCCCGCCGTGCCCCGACGGGAGGCCCTGCGGGTCGCCGCCGACGTCCTCGCGGAAGAGCTGTCCCCGACGGAGACGGCGGACCTGCGGCCGCACCCACCGGTCGCCCTGCGCCGCCGGACCAACCGCGGTCTGCTGGCCCTCGCGCCCCTCGTCGCCGGCCTGTTGGGACTGGGACCGTGGCTCGGACCCGTCCCCGTGCACGCGGCCTGGATCACCGCGCTCGTCGGCGTACCGGTCGTCCTCGCGCTGGCCCACGACGCCTACCGCGCCCTGGGCCACGCCCTGCGCGACCGCTACCTCGTCGTCCGCGCGGGCACCTTCACCCGCCGCACCGCCGCGGTCCACCACGAGGGCGTCATCGGCTGGAAGATCACCCGCACCGCCTTCCAGCGCCGCAAGGGACTGCTGACCCTCGGCGCCGCCGTCGCCGCGGGCGACGGCTGCTACAAGGTCCGCGACGTCGCGGTCGCCGACGGGCTCGCCCTCGCGGAGGAGGTGACGCCCGGGCTGCTCGGCCCGTTCGTCGAACGAGCGGCACGGAACGCGCCGCCGGACGGGACGGGCCACGGCACGCGGAACGCACCCGGGGGGCGGAAGGACACCCGTCCGTAACCGGAAACCCCGCCGGGAACCGTCACTTCGCGGGCCCGATTCCGCGTACCGCCGGAAAGGCCGCCCGGGAATTCTCGCCGTTCTTTCCGTTCTTTCTTGCAATTGCCGCCGAACTCCGCGCATCCTGGTGCAGTCGCACCTCAGACCGCTTGAGTCCGGGATCCCCGACTAGGGGCCCGTAGGGGATTGTTAGGGGTTTCTCCCCCTTCCCGCGCATGCGAGAGTGACCCCTGGTCTTGGGTTCTTGTCCGGGGGTAATGGAGCGTGCGATGCTGAATCAGTCCGGCGATTTCCCGACCGAGATCGACGCCGCTCCCGAATCCGCGCCCGACCCCCTCCCGTGGCCGGAGCGGCTGGCCCCCCTGACCGAGACCGAGCAGCACGCCACCCTGCTCGAATGGGTCGCCTCACTGGTCTCCGCCGCCCTCCGCGACTCCGCCCCCGCCGTACTCGACCCCCGGCGGCCCTTCCTGGAACTCGGCTTCGACTCCCTGGCCGCCGTCGACCTGCACGCCCGCCTCACCGCCGGAACCGGCCTGCGACTCCCCGTCACCCTCGCCTTCGACCACCCCACCCCCGACGCCCTGACCCGGTACCTGCGCGCCGCGCTCCTCGGCCTGGACGACACCGCCGGCACGCCCGTCACCGCCGCCGTCAGCAGCGACGAACCCATCGCCATCGTCGGCATCGGCTGCCGTTTCCCCGGCGGGGTGCAGAGCCCCGAAGCCCTCTGGGACCTCGTCGCCGCCGGCACGGACGCCGTCACCGAATTCCCCACCGACCGCGGCTGGGACCTCGAATCGCTCTACGACCCCGACCCCGGACGGGCCGGAACGAGTTACACCCGCGAAGGCGGATTCCTCCACGACGCCGGCCAATTCGACGCCGGCTTCTTCGGCATATCCCCGCGCGAAGCACTCGCCATGGACCCGCAGCAGCGTTTGCTGCTGGAGACGTCCTGGGAGGCCTTCGACCGGGCGGGCGTCGACCCCGCCGGACTGCGCGGCGGCCAGGTCGGCGTATTCGTCGGCGCGGAAACCCAGGAATACGGCCCCCGGCTCCAGGACGCCACCGACGGATTCGAGGGGTACCTTGTCACCGGCAACGCGGCCAGCGTCGCGTCCGGCCGCATCGCCTACACCTTCGGGTTCGAGGGCCCGACGGTCACCGTCGACACCGCCTGCTCGTCCTCCCTCGCCGCCCTCCACCTCGCCGTCCAGGCCCTGCGCACCGGGGAGTGCTCCCTCGCCCTGGCGGGCGGCGTCGCCGTCATGGCGAGCCCCGGCTCCTTCATCGCCTTCAGCCGCCAGCGCGGCCTCGCCCCCGACGGCCGGTGCAAGCCGTTCGCGGCCGCCGCCGACGGCACCGGGTGGGGCGAGGGCGCCGGCATGCTGCTGGTGGAACGCCTCTCCGACGCCCGGCGCAACGGGCACCCGGTGCTCGCCGTGGTGCGCGGTTCCGCCATCAACCAGGACGGCGCCAGCAACGGCCTGACGGCCCCGAGCGGCCCCTCGCAGCAGCGCGTCATCCGTCAGGCGCTCGCCAACGCCGGCCTGTCGAGTGCGGACGTGGACGTGGTCGAGGCCCACGGCACGGGCACCACGCTCGGCGACCCCATCGAGGCCCAGGCACTGCTCGCCACGTACGGCCGGGGCCGGACCGAGGGCAGCCCCCTGTGGCTCGGATCCCTGAAGTCGAACATCGGCCACACGCAGGCGGCGGCCGGTGTCGCCGGCATCATCAAGATGGTCATGGCGATGCGGCACGGCGTGCTGCCGCGGACCCTCCACGTCGACGAACCCACCCCGCACGTCGACTGGACCGCCGGAGACGTCTCCCTGCTGACCGAGCCCGTCGACTGGCCCCGGGGCGAACGGCCGCGCCGCGCCGGCGTGTCCTCGTTCGGCATGAGCGGCACCAACGCGCACGCCATCATCGAGGAACCCACGGCCGAGGACGCGCGAGCCGGCACCGGCACCGCCACCGGCCTCGACGGCGCGGCACCGGCCGCCGCCCCCCTCGGCCACGACGAAGGAGACGGCGACGACCGGCCGCTCCTGCCCTGGGCCCTGTCCGCGAAGACCCCGGAAGCCCTGCGCGCCCAGGCCCTTCGGCTCGCCGACCGCGTCACCGCCGACCCCGGCCTCACCCCGGCCGACGTCGGCCACTCCCTCGCCACCACCCGCGGCGTCTTCGAACACCGCGCCGTGGCGCTGGGCACCGACCGCGAGACGCTCCTGCAGGCGCTGAACGCCCTCGCCCACGGCACCGGGACCCCCGCCACCGTCCACGACGAGCCCGCCACCGGCCGGCTCGCGTTCCTGTTCACCGGGCAGGGAAGCCAGCGCCTGGGCATGGGCCGTCAGCTGTACGACACCCACCCCGAGTTCGCCGACGCCCTCGACGACGTGTGCTGGTACCTCGAGGACCAGCTCGAACGGCCCCTGCTCGACGTACTGTTCGCCGAAAAGGGCACACCCGAGGCCGCGCTCCTCCACGAGACCGCCTACACCCAGCCCGCGCTGTTCGCGGTGGAAGTGGCGCTGTACCGGCTGCTGGAGAGCTGGGGCCTGCGGCCGGACGTGGTGTCCGGCCACTCGGTCGGCGAGATCGCCGCGGCGCACGTGGCGGGCGTGTTCTCGCTTGAGGACGCGTGCGCCCTGGTCGCCGCACGCGGCCGGCTGATGCAGGCGCTGCCGGGTGGCGGCGTCATGATCGCCGTCCAGGCCGCGGAGGACGAGGTCCTGCCGCTGCTCGACGCACGCGTGAGCGTCGCCGCCGTCAACGGCCCGGAGTCGGTGGTCATCGCCGGCGACGAGGACGCCGCGAAGGACGTCGCCGCCCACTTCACGGCACGGGGACGCAAGACCAGGCGGCTCGCCGTCAGCCACGCGTTCCACTCGCCGCACATGGACGGCATGCTGGACGAGTTCCGCCGCGTGGCGCAGGTGATCGAGTACGGCACCCCGACGCTCCCGCTGGTCTCCCTCCTCACCGGACGCACCGCCACCCCGGACGAACTGGCCGACCCCGAGCACTGGGTGCGGCACGTCCGCGAGGCCGTCCGCTTCCTCGACGGCGTCCGCACCCTCGAAGGCCGCGGCGTCACCACGTACCTCGAACTCGGCCCCGACGCCGTGCTCACCGCGATGGCGCAGGAGTGCGTCGACCCCGAGGGCACCGCCTTCGCCGCGGCCCTGCGTTCCGGCCGCGCCGAGGACGTCACCCTGCTCACCGCCGTCGCCCGCGCCCACGTACGCGGCGCGGCCGTCGACTGGAGCCGCCTCTTCGGCGGCACCGGCGCACGGCGCGTGGACCTGCCGACGTACGCCTTCCAGCGCTCGCGCTACTGGATGGACGCGGGCCCGGGGGCCGCCGCCCACGTGGCACACGGCCCGGACACCGCCGACACCGCCTTCTGGGACGCGGTCGAGCAGGAGGACGTGGCCGGACTCGCGACGGCGCTCGGACTCGACGGCGACCTCGACGGCGACCGGCCGCTCAGCGAACTGATTCCCGCCCTGTCGGCGTGGCGCCGACGGCGGCGTACCGAGTCCGAGGCGGACGGCCGGCGGTACCGGGTGGTGTGGCAGCCGCTCACCGAGGCCTCCGGCGCGCGCCTGTCGGGCGAGTGGCTGGTCGTGGTGCCGACCAGGAGCGACGTTGCCGGGCCGGTGGTGGGCGCGCTGGCGGGGCGTGGTGCGGAGGTGCGCCGGGTCGAGGTCGAGCCGGGGACGGACCGTGCGGCGCTGGCGGGGCTGGTCGGCGGTGCGTACGCGGGTGTGGTGTCGCTGCTCGGGCTCGTCGACACGGTGGCGTTGGTGCAGGCTTTGGGTGATGCCGGGGTGGGCGGCCGGTTGTGGTGCCTGACGCGGGGTGCTGTGTCGGTCGGCCGTTCGGATCGGCTGGTGTCGCCGGTGCAGGCGCAGGTGTGGGGTCTGGGGCGTGTGGCCGCGCTGGAGGTGCCGGAGCGCTGGGGCGGTCTGGTCGACCTGCCGGAGGTGCTGGACGAGCGGGCCCTGTCGCGTGTGGCCGGGGTCCTGGCAGGCTCCGTTGAGGACCAGGTGGCTGTGCGTTCGTCCGGGGTGTTCGGGCGTCGTCTGGTGAGGGCGGTGCTGCGGGAGGGGGCGGGGTCGTGGTCGCCGTCGGGCACGGTGCTGGTGACGGGCGGTACGGGTGCGCTGGGTGGCCGGGTCGCGCGGTGGTTGGCCGAGGCTGGTGCCGAGCGGCTGGTGCTGACCAGCCGGCGGGGGATGGACGCGCCCGGTGCGGCTGAGCTGGTGGCGGAACTGGGCGTCGAGGTCTCCGTCGTCGCGTGCGATGTCTCGGACAGGGAGGCCCTGCGGGCGCTGCTTGCCGAGCACGCCGGCTCGCTGACCGCCGTCGTTCACACGGCGGGCGTCCTGGACGACGGTGTGCTGGATGCTCTGACTCCTGAGCGCATCGACGGTGTGCTGCGGTCGAAGGCCACGTCGGCCCTCCACCTGCACGAGCTGACCATCGAGCTGGGCGTTGAGCTGGATGCCTTCGTGCTGTTCTCGTCGATGAGCGGCACGGTCGGTACGCCTGGGCAGGGTAATTACGCGGCTGCGAACGCCTTCCTGGATGCGTTGGCGGAGCAGCGTCGTGCGGAGGGCCTGGCGGCGACGTCGATCGCGTGGGGTCCGTGGGCCGAGGGCGGCATGGCCGCCGACGAGTCCATGGACGCCCGCATGCGGCACGAGGGCGTGCCCCCCATGCAGCCCGAGCCCGCCTTGGCAGCCCTGGCCCCGGCGGTCGGCACGGGCGAGGCGTCGCTCATGGTCGCGGACGTCGACTGGGACCGCTTCGCCCCCTTCATGACGTCCGTCCGACCGCTCCCGCTGATCGGCGGCTTCGTCGCGCACGGGGAGACCGTCACGGCAGCCGACGTGGCAGGCACCGCCGCCCGCCGGCTCGCGGGGCTGACGGAGACCGAGCAGGAGCGGGAACTGCTCGACCTGGTCCGTACGCACGTCGCGGCCGTCCTCGGCCACGGCGGCGTCGACGCCGTCGGGGCCGACCGCGCCTTCAAGGAGCTCGGCTTCGACTCCCTGACGGCCGTCGAACTGCGCAACCGCCTCGGCGCGGCCACCGACCTGCGACTGCCCACCACCCTCGTCTACGACTACCCCACCTCGGCCGCGCTCGCCGGGTTCCTGCGCCGCGAGCTGCGGGGCGCACGACCCGCGGAGACGGACCCGGTCGCCACGGCGGCGGCGGTCGACGACGACCCGATCGCGATCGTCGCGATGAGCTGCCGGTTCCCCGGCGGGGTACGGACCCCGGAGGAACTGTGGAGGCTGCTCGCCGACGGGGCCGACGCCGTCGGTGACTTCCCGTCCGACCGCGGCTGGGACCTGACCGGCCTCTACAGCGCCGACCCCGACCGTCCCGGGACCACGTACACCCTGGCCGGCGGGTTCCTCCACGACGCCCCCGAGTTCGACGCGGACTTCTTCGGGATCTCGCCGCGTGAGGCGCTGGCCATGGACCCGCAGCAGCGGCTGCTGCTGGAGACGTCCTGGGAGGCCTTCGAGCGGGCCGGCATCGACCCCTCCTCGCTGCGCGGCAGCCGGGCGGGCGTCTTCGTCGGCACCAACGGCCAGGACTACCTGTCCCTCGTCATGGGCGGGACGGACGGCCTCGAAGGCCACGTCGGCACCGGCAACGCGGCCAGCGTCGTCTCCGGGCGGCTCTCCTACGTCTTCGGGCTCGAAGGCCCCGCGATCACCGTCGACACGGCCTGCTCGTCCTCCCTGGTGGCGCTGCACCTCGCCGTCCAGGCACTGCGGCAGGGCGAGTGCTCGCTCGCCCTGGCCGGTGGCGTGACGGTGATGTCGACGCCTGAGGCCTTCGTCGACTTCAGTCGTCAGCGGGGTCTGGCGGAGGACGGCCGGATCAAGGCCTTCGCGGCGGCCGCGGACGGCACGGGGTGGGGTGAGGGCGTCGGCATGCTGCTGGTGGAGCGGCTGTCGGACGCGCGGCGCAACGGTCACCCGGTGCTGGCGCTGGTGCGGGGTTCGGCGATCAACCAGGACGGGGCGAGCAACGGTCTGACGGCGCCGAACGGCCCGTCGCAGCAGCGCGTGATCCGCCAGGCCCTGGCGAGCGCCGGGCTGGCGGCCACTGACGTGGACGCCGTGGAGGCGCACGGCACGGGCACCCGGCTGGGTGACCCGATCGAAGCGCAGGCGCTGCTGGCGACGTACGGGCAGGGGCGGTCGGCGGAGCAGCCGCTGCTGCTCGGCTCGATCAAGTCGAACATCGGCCACACACAGGCCGCGGCCGGTGTCGCGGGTGTGATGAAGATGGTGCTGGCGATGCGGCACGGCGTGCTGCCGTCGACCCTGCACGTCGACGAGCCGACGCCGCACGTGGACTGGACGGCGGGAGCTGTCTCCCTGCTGACCGAGGCCGTCGAGTGGCCGGAGACCGGACGGCCCCGGCGGGCCGGCATCTCGTCGTTCGGTCTCAGCGGCACCAACGCCCACACGATCGTCGAGCAGGCCCCGGCCGCGGCGGCCACAGGGGACGACGCCGAACCCGCGGTTGACGGCACGGTGCCCTCGGTACTGCCGGTCCTCCTCTCCGCGCCGGGCACGACCGGGCTGCGGGCCCAAGCCGCCCGCCTCGGCGCCCACATGACGGCGCACCCCGCGGCGTCCACCCTCGACACCGCCTACACGCTGGCGACCGCTCGCGCCGCTCTGGAGACGCGCGCGATCCTGGTCAGCGGCACCGAGGACCGCGACGCGCTGCTCGCGGGCCTCCACGGCCTCGCCGCCGGGGAACAGCCCCCGGGCCTCGTGCAGGGCACTCCGACGACCGGCGCGCTCGCCTTCCTGTTCACGGGGCAGGGGAGCCAGCGGCTGGGGATGGGGCGTGAGCTGTACGAGGCCTACCCGGTGTTCGCGGACGCGTTGGACGCGGTCTGCGCCCGGATGGACGCGTACCTCGATGTGCCGTTGAGGGATGTGCTGTTCGGGGAGGACACGGGGGTTCTGGATCGTACGGAGTTCGCGCAGCCCGCGTTGTTCGCGGTGGAGGTGGCGCTGTTCCGGCTGTTGGAGTCGTGGGGTGTGCGACCGGACTTCGTGTCGGGGCATTCCATCGGTGAGATCGCGGCTGCGCATGTGGCCGGGGTGCTGTCGCTGGAGGACGCGTGTGCTCTGGTGGCGGCGCGTGGGCGGTTGATGCAGGCGCTGCCGGCCGGCGGCGTGATGATCGCGGTGGAGGCTTCGGAGGACGAGGTCCTGCCGCTGCTGAACGAGCGGGTGAGCATCGCTGCCGTCAACGGGCCTTCGTCGGTGGTGATCGCGGGTGACGAGGATGCCGCTCTCGCGATCGTGGAGTCGTTCCCGGACCGGAAGTCGAAGCGGCTGACGGTCAGTCACGCGTTCCACTCCCCGCACATGGACGGGATGCTGGACGCCTTCCGTGAGGTGGTGGCGGGGCTTTCGTTCGAGGCCCCCCGCATCCCGGTCGTCTCGAACCTGACGGGCGCCGTGGTCGCCGACGAGATGGCGTCGGCGGAGTTCTGGGTGCGGCATGTGCGGGAGGCTGTCCGCTTCCTGGACGGTGAGCGCGCGCTGGAGGCGGCCGGGGTCAGCACGTTCGTGGAGCTGGGTCCGGACGGTGTGCTGTCGGCGATGGCGCAGGAGTGGGTGACGGGCGAGGGCGCGGTCTTCGTTCCGGTGCTGCGCAAGGGGCGTGCGGAGGCTGAGACGGCCGTCACGGCTCTGGCGCAGGCGTACGTGCGGGGTGTGGCGGTGGACTGGGCCGGATTCTTCGCCGGCACGGGTGCGCGGCGGGTGGACCTGCCGACCCAGGCCTTCCAGCGGACGCGGTACTGGCCGGAGGCACGGCAGGCCGACATCACCCTCGCCGGGAAGAGCGTCGACACCATCGACGCGCGCTTCTGGGACGTCATCGAGCAGGAGGACCTGACGTCCCTCGGGGCCATGCTCGGCCTCGACGACACCGCCGCCTGGGGAAGCATGGTCCCGGCTCTCTCGGCCTGGCGCCGGCGCAGTCAGGATCAGGCCCTTGTCGACGGGTGGCGATACCGGACGAGCTGGAAGCCGCTGCAGGCCGCCCCCGAAGCGCGTCTGTCGGGTGCGTGGCTGGTCGTGGTGCCGGCTGGCGGCGACGTTGCCGGCCCGGTGGTGGATGCGCTGGTGGGGCGTGGTGCGGAGGTGCGGCGGGTCGAGGTCGAGCCGGGCACGGATCGCGTTGCGCTTGCTGGGCTCGTTGCTGGTGAGTACGCGGGCGTGGTCTCGCTGCTCGGGCTGGCTGAGTCGGTCTCTTTGCTCCAAGCTCTGGGCGATGCCGGGGTGGGTGCCCGGTTGTGGTGTCTGACGCGGGGTGCGGTGTCGGTCGGCCGGTCGGATCGGCTGGTGTCGCCGGTGCAGGCGCAGGTCTGGGGTCTGGGCCGGGTGGCGGCGCTGGAGGTGCCGGAGCGCTGGGGCGGTCTGATCGATCTCCCTGAGCTGCTGGACGAGCGTGCGCTGTCGCGCGTGGTCGGGGTGCTGGCCGGTTCTGGTGAGGACCAGGTGGCGGTTCGGTCGTCCGGGGTGTTCGGGCGTCGTCTGGTCCGCGCGTCGCTGCCGGAGGGTGCGGGGTCGTGGTCGCCGTCGGGCACGGTGCTGGTGACGGGCGGTACGGGTGCGCTGGGTGGCCGGGTCGCGCGGTGGTTGGCCGAGGCTGGTGCGGAACGGCTGGTGCTGACCAGTCGCCGCGGGATGGACGCTCCGGGTGCCGCGGAACTCGTTGCCGAGCTTGGCGTTGAGGTCTCCGTCGTCGCGTGTGATGCCTCTGACCGTGACGCGCTGCGTGCTGTACTCGCCGAGCACGCCGATTCCCTGACCGCCGTCGTCCACACTGCCGGCGTCCTGGACGACGGCGTTCTCGACTCCCTCACTCCGGACCGTCTTGAGACCGTCCTGCGGGCGAAGGCGACCTCGGCCTTGAATCTGCACGAGCTGACGATCGAGCTCGGTGTGGGGCTGGACGCCTTCGTGTTGTTCTCGTCGATGAGCGGCACGGTCGGTACGCCTGGGCAGGGTAATTACGCCGCTGCGAACGCCTTCCTGGATGCGTTGGCGGAGCAGCGTCATGCGGACGGCCTGGCGGCGACGTCGATCGCGTGGGGTCCGTGGGCCGAGGGCGGCATGGCCGCTGACGAGACGATGGCCGCCCGAATGCGTCGTGACGGTGTGCCGCCGATGCGGGTGGATCTGGCGGTCGACGCCCTGCGGCGGGCGGTCGGTTCCGGTGAGCCCGCGCTCACCGTGGCGGACGTGGAATGGGACCGCTTCCTCGCAGGATTCACCGCCGTCCGCGACAGTGAGCTGTTCAGCGAACTGCGGGTCGCCCGCGAAGCGGGCAGGGCAGGGACTGCCTCGGCGGACGCCACCGGCGAGGCCCCGGATTCCGCGTCCTTCGTCGGCAGGCTGGCCTCTGCTGCCGGGGCCGAGCAGGAGCGGATGATGCTGGACCTGGTGCGTACCCAGGTGGCGGCTGTTCTTGGTCATGCAGGTGTCGATGCGGTCGGGGCCGGGCGGGCGTTCAAGGAGCTGGGCTTCGACTCGCTGACGGCGGTGGAGCTGCGGAACCGGCTTGGTGCGGCGACGGAACTGCGGTTGCCGGCGACGCTGGTCTACGACTATCCGACGTCCGCTGCGCTGGCAGAGTATCTGCTGGGTGAGCTGCTGGAGACGGCCCCCTCCGGGGACGTCGACCTGCCCGCGGTGGTCGCCACGGACGACGATCCGATCGCGATCGTGGCGATGAGCTGCCGTTTCCCGGGTGGTGTGCGGAGCCCCGAGGACCTGTGGCGGCTCCTGGTGACGGGGACGGACGCGGTGGGGGAGTTCCCCGTCGACCGCGGCTGGGACCTGGGACAGCTCTACGACCCCGACCCGGACCGAGCCTGTACGTCGTACACCCGCGAAGGCGGCTTCGTGGACGGCGCTTCGGAGTTCGACGCGGACTTCTTCGGGATCTCGCCGCGTGAGGCGCTGGCGATGGACCCGCAGCAGCGGCTGCTGCTGGAGACGTCGTGGGAGGCGTTCGAGCGGGCCGGGATCGATCCCTCCTCGCTGCGCGGCAGCCGGGCGGGCGTCTTCGTCGGCACCAATGGACAGGATTACCTCTCCCTCGTCGCCCGCGAGCCCGACGGCCTGGAAGGACACATCGGCACCGGGACCGCGGGCAGTGTGATGTCGGGTCGGGTGTCGTACGCGCTGGGGCTGGAGGGGCCGGCGGTGACCGTGGACACGGCCTGTTCCTCGTCGCTGGTGGCTCTGCACTGGGCGGTGCAGGCGTTGCGGCAGGGCGAGTGCTCGATGGCGCTGGCGGGCGGCGTGACGGTGATGTCGACGCCTGAGGCCTTCGTCGACTTCAGTCGTCAGCGGGGTCTGGCGGAGGACGGCCGGATCAAGGCCTTCGCGGCGGCCGCGGACGGCACGGGGTGGGGTGAGGGCGTCGGCATGCTGCTGGTGGAGCGGCTGTCGGACGCGCGGCGCAACGGTCACCCGGTGCTGGCGCTGGTGCGGGGTTCGGCGGTGAACCAGGACGGGGCGAGCAACGGTCTGACGGCGCCGAACGGTCCGTCGCAGCAGCGGGTGATCCGGCAGGCCCTGGCGAGCGCCGGGCTGTCCGCCGCGGACGTGGACGCCGTGGAGGCGCACGGCACGGGCACCCGGCTGGGTGACCCGATCGAGGCCCAGGCGCTGCTGGCCACCTACGGCCAGGAGCGCGCCGAGGGCCGACCCTTGCTCCTCGGCTCCATCAAGTCGAACATCGGCCACACGCAGGCCGCGGCCGGTGTCGCGGGCGTCATCAAGATGGTCATGGCGATGCGGCACGGGGTGCTGCCGCAGACGCTCCACGTGGACGAGCCCACCCCGCACGTCGACTGGACGGCCGGAGCTGTCTCCCTGCTGACCGAGTCCGTCGAGTGGCCCGACACCACGCGTCCGCGCCGGGCCGGCGTCTCGTCGTTCGGCATCAGCGGCACCAACGCCCACACGATCATCGAGCAGGCCCCGGAGCCCGCGCCCGATGCCGCCGAATCTCCGTCGCGTACGCCCGGCGTGCTCCCGCACCTCCTGTCGGCCAAGTCCCCCGAGGCCCTGCGCGCCCAGGCAGCCGCCCTCAGCGCGCGCCTGTCAGAGGCCGGGACGGCGGATGGCAACGCCTTGCGGCCCGTCGACCTCGGCTACTCCCTCGCAACCGGTCGCGCGCACCTGGACCATCGTGCGGTCGTCTCGGCGGACAGCACGGCCGAGGTGGCGGACCTGCTCGCGCGGTTGGCCTCCGGTGACGACGTCCCCGCCATCACTTCCGGCACGGTGGAAGACGGGCGTACGGCGTTCCTGCTCACGGGGCAGGGCAGCCAGCGGCTCGGGATGGGGCGTGAGTTGTACGAGGCCCATCCGGTGTTCGCGGACGCGTTGGACGCGGTCTGCGCCCGGATGGACGCCCATCTCGATGTGCCGTTGAGGGATGTGCTGTTCGGGGAGGACGCGGGGGTTCTGGACCGGACGGAGTTCGCGCAGCCCGCGTTGTTCGCGGTGGAGGTGGCGCTGTTCCGGTTGGTCGAGTCGTGGGGTGTGCGACCCGACTTCGTGTCGGGGCATTCCATCGGTGAGATCGCCGCGGCACACGTGGCGGGTGTCTTCTCGCTGGATGATGCGTGTGCTCTGGTGGCGTCGCGGGGCCGGTTGATGCAGGCGCTGCCGGCCGGCGGCGTGATGATCGCGCTGGAGGCGTCGGAGGACGAGGTCCTGCCGCTGCTGAACGACCGCGTGAGCATCGCGGCCGTGAATGGGCCATCGTCGGTTGTCATCGCCGGTGACGAGGACACGGCCACGGCGATTGCGGGGTCTTTCGCGGGGCGGAAGTCGAAGCGTCTGACGGTCAGTCATGCGTTCCACTCGCCGCACATGGACGGCATGCTGGACGGCTTCCGTGAGGTCGTGGCGGGGCTGTCCTTCGAGGCTCCGCGCATCCCGGTCGTCTCCAACCTGACCGGTGCCGTGGTCACCGACGAGATGGCCTCGCCCGACTTCTGGGTGCGGCACGTCCGCGAGGCTGTCCGCTTCCTTGATGGTGTCCGTGCGCTGGCGGCTGCTGGGGTCAGCACGTTCGTGGAGTTGGGTCCGGACGGCGTGCTGTCGGCGATGGCGCAGGAGTGCGTCGACCCCGAGGGCGCCGCCTTCGTCCCGCTCCTGCGCGCCGCCCGCCCTGAGGCCGAGAGCCTGGGCGACGCCCTCGCGCGAGTCCATGTCATAGGCCTCGCGATCGACTGGCACGCGTACTTCGCCGGTTCGGGCGCTCGGCGCGTGGACCTCCCGACCTACGTGTTCCAGCGGCAGCGGTTCTGGCCGGAGCTCTCCACGGAGGTCGTCCGCGACACCGCATCCGATGCCGCGGATGCCTGGTTCTGGGATGCGGTGGACCGCGAGGACCTCGCGTCGCTGACCGCCACACTCGACACCGAGGCCACGACCGCCTGGGGCAGTGTCCTGCCCGGACTGGCCGCGTGGCGTCGTCAGGCCCGGGAGCGGTCGGAGGCGGACGGCTGGCGGTACCGCGTGACGTGGACGCCGCTGACCGCTCCTGCCGCCGATCGCCTGTCGGGTGCGTGGCTGATGGTGGTGCCGGTCGGGAGCGACGTTGCCGGGCCGGTGGTGGGTGCGCTGGTGGGGCGTGGTGCGGAGGTGCGCCGGGTCGAGGTCGAGCCGGGCGCGGATCGTGCGGCGTTGGCGGGGCTCGTTGCCGGTGCGTACGCGGGTGTGGTGTCGCTGCTGGACCTCTTCGGCACGGTGGCGTTGGTGCAGGCTTTGGGTGATGCCGGGGTGGATGCCCGGTTGTGGTGTCTGACGCGGGGTGCGGTGTCGGTCGGCCGGTCGGATCGGCTGGTGTCGCCGGTGCAGGCGCAGGTGTGGGGTCTGGGGCGGGTGGCTGCGCTGGAGGTGCCGGAGCGCTGGGGCGGTCTGGTCGACCTGCCGGAGATGCTGGACGAGCGTGCGCTGTCCCGTCTGGTGGGTGTGCTGGCCGGTACGGGTGAGGACCAGGTGGCTGTGCGTTCGTCCGGCGTGTTCGGGCGACGGCTGGTCCGCGCGTCGCTGCGGGAGGGGGCGGGGTCGTGGTCGCCGTCGGGCACGGTGCTGGTGACGGGCGGTACGGGTGCGCTGGGTGGTCGTGTCGCGCGGTGGTTGGCGGAGGCTGGTGCCGAGCGGTTGGTGCTGACGAGCCGGCGGGGGATGGACGCGCCGGGTGCGGCTGAGCTGGTGGCGGAGCTGGGTGTCGAGGTGTCGGTCGTCGCTTGTGACGCTTCCGACCGTGATGCCCTGCGGGCGCTGCTCGCCGAGCACGCCGACTCGCTGACCGCCGTCGTCCACACGGCCGGCGTCCTGGACGACGGTGTGCTGGACGCTCTGACTCCTGAGCGCATCGACGGTGTGCTGCGGGCGAAGGCCGCGTCGGCCTTGAATCTGCACGAGTTGACGATCGAGCTCGGTGTTGAGCTGGACGCGTTCGTGCTGTTCTCGTCGATGAGCGGCACGGTCGGTACGCCTGGGCAGGGTAATTACGCGGCTGCGAACGCCTTCCTGGATGCGTTGGCGGAGCAGCGTCGTGCGGAGGGCCTGGCGGCGACGTCGATCGCGTGGGGTCCGTGGGCCGAGGGCGGCATGGCGGCGGATGAGGGGCTTGTGTCCCGGATGCGTCGTGATGGCGTGCCGCCGATGCGGGTGGACCTGGCGGTCGACGCCCTGCGGCGGGCGGTCGGTTCCGGTGAGGCCGCGCTCACCGTGGCGGACGTGGAATGGGACCGATTCCTCGAGGGATTCACCACCGTGCGCCGCAGCTCGCTGTTTGCCGAGCTCTCTGAGGCGCGCGCGAAGCGGGCAGAGGTGGCGGAGGCGGCCGCCGACGCCGGAGGCCCGACGTCTCTCGCGAAGCGGATGTCCACCGTCGCTGGGGCTGAGCAGGAGCGGATGCTGCTGGAGCTGGTCAGGAGCCAAGTGGCGGCTGTCCTGGGCCATGCCGGTGTCGATGCGGTGGGGGCCGGTAGGGCGTTCAAGGAGCTGGGCTTCGACTCGCTGACGGCGGTCGAGTTGCGCAACCGGTTGCATGCGGCGACGGAGCTGCGGTTGCCGGCGACGCTCGTCTACGACTACCCGACGTCCGCTGCGCTCGCCGGGTATCTGCGGGACGAGTTGCTGGGGACGATCCGGGTCACGGATGCCGACCTCCCCGCGGCGGTCGCCACGGACGACGATCCCATCGCGATCGTGGCGATGAGCTGCCGTTTCCCCGGCGGCGTCACGACTCCCGAAGAACTGTGGCAGTTGCTGGTGACGGGGACGGACGCAGTGGGGGAGTTCCCCGTCGACCGCGGCTGGGACCTGGAGGAGCTCTACAGTCCGGACCCGGATCGTCAGGGGACGTTCTATGCCCGTGGCGGTGGATTCCTCTACGGGGCCGCCGAGTTCGACGCGGACCTCTTCGGGATCTCGCCGCGTGAAGCGCTGGCCATGGACCCGCAGCAGCGGTTGCTGCTGGAGACGTCGTGGGAGGCGTTCGAGCGGGCCGGCATCGCCCCCTCCTCGCTGCGCGGCAGCCGGACCGGTGTGTTCGTCGGTACCAACGGACAGGACTACTACCTCTCCCTTCTCGCCGGGGAGACCGAGGGCCTCGAAGGTCACCTCGGGACGGGCAATGCCGGCAGTGTGATGTCGGGTCGGGTCTCGTACGCGCTGGGGCTTGAGGGGCCGGCGGTGACCGTGGACACGGCCTGCTCCTCGTCGCTGGTGGCGTTGCACTGGGCGGTGCAGGCGCTGCGGCAGGGCGAGTGCTCGATGGCGCTGGCGGGCGGCGTGACGGTGATGTCGACGCCTGAGACCTTTGTCGACTTCAGTCGTCAGCGGGGTCTGGCGGAGGACGGCCGGATCAAGGCGTTCGCCGCGGGCGCGGATGGTACGGGGTGGGGTGAGGGCGTGGGCATGCTGCTGGTGGAGCGGCTGTCGGACGCGCGGCGCAACGGCCACCCGGTCCTCGCCCTCGTCCGGGGATCGGCGGTGAACCAGGACGGCGCGAGCAACGGTCTGACGGCGCCCAACGGCCCATCGCAGCAGCGGGTGATCCGCCAGGCCCTGGCGAGCGCCGGGCTGTCCGCTGCCGATGTGGACGCGGTGGAGGCGCACGGCACGGGCACCCGGCTCGGGGACCCGATCGAGGCGCAGGCCCTGCTCGCGACGTACGGCCAGGACCGCTCGCCGGAGCAGCCGCTGCTGCTCGGCTCCATCAAGTCCAACCTCGGGCACACGCAGGCCGCGGCCGGTGTCGCGGGCGTCATCAAGATGGTGCTGGCGATGCGGCACGGGGTACTGCCGCAGACGCTCCACGTGGACGAGCCGACCCCGCACGTCGACTGGACGGCCGGAGACATCGCCCTGCTCACCGAAGGGCGGGAGTGGCCGGTGACGGGCCGTCCGCGCCGGGCCGGTGTCTCGTCGTTCGGCATCAGCGGCACCAACGCGCACACGATCATCGAGCAGGCCACCGAGGTCGCGCAGACGGACGTGGCGGACGAGGCGGACACCGATCGTCCGGCGACATCGGCATGGGTGCTGTCGGGCAAGTCCGAGGATGCCCTGCGTGACCAGGCGGCACGCCTTCACGCCCGCCTCGACGCCCACACCGACCTGCGCCCGGTGGAGATCGGCCGTGCGCTGGCGACCGGTCGGGCCGCGCTCGACCACCGAGCCGTCATCGTCGCCGGCGACCGCGACGCGTTCCTCCAGCGGCTTGCGTCCGTGGCCGGCGGAGAGTCCGCAGGTGTGGTGACCGGATCCCCGGTCGCGGGCAAGCTCGCGTTCCTGTTCACGGGGCAGGGCAGCCAGCGGCTCGGGATGGGGCGTGAGCTGTACGACACGTACCCCGTCTTCGCGGACGCGTTGGACGCGGTCTGCGCCCGGATGGACGCCTACCTCGATGTGCCGTTGCGGGACGTGGTGTTCGGGGACGACGCCGAGGTCCTGGACCGGACGGAGTTCACCCAGCCCGCGCTGTTCGCGGTGGAGGTGGCGCTGTTCCGGTTGTTGGAGTCGTGGGGTGTGCGTCCGGACTTCGTGTCGGGGCATTCGGTGGGTGAGATCGCCGCCGCGCACGTGGCGGGTGTCTTCTCGCTGGAGGACGCGTGCGCTCTGGTGGCGTCGCGGGGCCGGTTGATGCAGGCGCTGCCGGCCGGCGGCGTGATGATCGCGCTGGAGGCCTCGGAGGACGAGGTCCTGCCGCTGCTCACCGACCAGGTGAGCATCGCCGCCGTCAACGGCCCGCGGTCGGTCGTGGTCGCCGGTGACGAGGACGTCGCCATGACGATCGCGGCGTCCTTCGCGGGGCGGAAGTCGAAGCGGCTGCAGGTCAGCCATGCGTTCCATTCGCCGCACATGGACGGGATGTTGCAGGCGTTCCGTGAGGTGGTGTTCGGGCTGTCCTTCGAGGTGCCGCGGATCCCGGTCGTCTCGAACCTGACCGGTGCCGTGGTCACGGACGAGCCGGCGTCCGCGGAGTTCTGGGTGCGGCACGTCCGTGAGGCCGTGCGCTTCCTGGACGGCGTCCGTGCCTTGGAGGACATCGGGGTCACCACGTACGTCGAACTCGGCCCGGACGGCGTGCTGTCGGCGATGGCGCAGGAGTGCGTGTCGGGCGAGGGCGTGGCCTTCGTTCCGGTGCTGCGCAAGGGCCGTCCGGAAGCCGAGACGGCCGTGACGGCTCTGGCGCAGGCACACGTGCGAGGAGTGGAGGTCGACTGGCGGACGTTCTTCGCCGGGGCCGGCGACCGGTACATCGACTTGCCGACTTATGCGTTCCAGCGGCAGAGGTACTGGCCGGAGCCCATCGACGCGTCCCGGCCCGGTGCCACCGCCGATGCCTCGGACGCTCGCTTCTGGGACGTGGTGGAGCGGGAGGATCTGGCGTCGCTCCTGGCCGAGTTGGACGTGTCCGGTGATGCGTCGCTGGGTGAGGTGCTTCCGGCGTTGTCGGCGTGGCGCCGGCAGGGCCGGGAGCGGTCGGAGGTGGACGGCTGGCGGTACCGGGTGGTGTGGAAGCCGCTCGTCGAGGCCTCCGGTGCGCGGTTGTCCGGATCGTGGCTGGTGGTCGTGCCGGCCGGGGGCGCCGACGACGCACCGGTGGTGGGCGCGCTGGCGGGCCGGGGCGCCGACGTCCAGCGGGTCGTGGTCGGCCCGGGCACGGATCGCGCGGCGCTGGCGGACCTGGTCGACGGTGCGTACTCGGGTGTCGTGTCGCTGCTGGACCTCGCCGGCACGGTGGCGTTGGTACAGGCCCTGGGCGATGCCCGAGTGGACGCCCGGTTGTGGTGTCTGACGCGGGGTGCGGTGTCGGTCGGCCGGTCGGACCGGCTGGTGTCGCCGGTGCAGGCGCAGGTGTGGGGTCTGGGGCGGGTGGCTGGGCTGGAGGTTCCGGAGCGTTGGGGTGGCCTGATCGACCTCCCCGGGCTCCTGGACGAGCGGGCGCAGTCCCGTCTGGTGGGTGTGCTGGCCGGTTCCGGTGAGGACCAGGTGGCCGTGCGCTCAACCGGTGTCTTCGGCCGACGGCTGGTCCGCGCGGCGCTGCCGGAGGACACGGAGTCGTGGGTCCCGTCCGGGACGGTGCTGGTCACGGGCGGCACGGGCGCGCTGGGCGGCCGTGTCGCGCGGTGGCTGGCGGGCGCCGGTGCCGAGCGGCTGGTGCTGACCAGCCGGCGCGGCATGGAGGCGCCCGGTGCCGCGGAGTTGGTGGCGGAACTGGGCGTCGACGTCTCGGTCGTCGCGTGTGATGCCTCCGATCGGGAGGCCCTGCGTGCGGTGCTGGCTGAACACGCCGATGCGCTGACCGCCGTCGTGCACACGGCTGGTGTGCTGGACGACGGGGTGCTCGATGCCCTGACCCCGGAACGTCTCGAGGCCGTTCTGCGGGCGAAGGCCACGTCGGCGGCGAACCTGCACGAGCTGACGAGCGAGCTCGGCATCGTGCTGGACGCGTTCGTGCTGTTCTCGTCGGTCAGTGGCACGGTCGGCACGTCCGGGCAGGCGAACTACGCGGCTGCGAACGCCTTCCTGGACGCTTTGGCGGAGCAGCGCCGGGCGGACGGTCTGGCGGCGACGTCGATCGCGTGGGGTCCGTGGGCCGAGGGCGGCATGGCCGCCGACGAGGAGATGGCGGCCCGCATGCGCCGAGGCGGGGTCCCGCCGATGAAGGCCGGGTCCGCCGTCACAGCGATGGGACGCGCCGTCGGCGCCGCGGACTCCACCGTCGTGATCGCGGACTTCGTCTGGGAGCGCTTCGCCTCCGAGTTCACCGCCGGGCGCCCCAGCAACCTCTTCGCCGCTCTGGTGGATGCAAGGCCTGTCCCTGCGGACGCCGCCACACCCGATGCGTCGGTCGTCGTGGCGTCGACCACCCTGGCCGAGCGGCTGGCGGCCCTTCCCGCGGCTGAGCGGGAGCGTGAACTGCTCGCACTGGTGCGTGCCCAGGTCGCTGCTGTGCTCGGTCATGCCGGGGTCGACGCGGTGGGGGCCGGGCGGGCGTTCAAGGAGCTGGGCTTCGACTCGCTGACGGCGGTCGAGCTGCGTAACCGGCTGGGTGCGGCGACCGAGCTGCGGTTGCCGGCGACGCTGGTCTACGACTACCCGACGTCTGCGGCGCTGGCGGAGTACCTGCGGGGTGAGCTGCTGGGGACGGTGCGGGTCGCGGATGCCGATCTGCCCGCGGCGGTCGCCACCGATGACGACCCGATCGCGATCGTGGCGATGAGCTGCCGCTTCCCGGGCGGCGTGCGGACTCCGGAAGACCTCTGGCAGTTGCTGGTGACGGGGACGGACGCGGTGGGGGAGTTCCCCATCGACCGCGGCTGGGACCTGGAACGGCTCTACAGTTCCGACCCGGACCGTCAGGGGACGTTCTACGCCCGCGGAGGTGGATTCCTCTACGACGCCGCCGAGTTCGACGCGGACTTCTTCGGGATCTCGCCGCGTGAGGCGCTGGCGATGGATCCGCAGCAGCGGCTGCTGCTGGAGACGTCGTGGGAGGCGTTCGAGCGGGCCGGCATCGACCCGACCTCGTTGCACGGGAGCCAGGCGGGCGTCTTCGTCGGCACCAACGGGCAGGACTACGCGACGGCACTCCAGGCCATCCCGGAGGGGATCGAAGGGTTCCTGGGCACGGGCAACGCGGCCAGCATCGTCTCCGGCCGGCTCTCCTACGCCTTCGGGCTCGAAGGCCCCGCGATGACGGTCGACACCGCCTGTTCCGCGTCCTTGGTCGCCCTGCACCTCGCCGCTCAGGCCCTGCGCAGCGGTGAGTGCTCGCTCGCACTGGCCGGCGGTGTGACGGTCATGTCGTCGCCTGGCACGTTCATCGACTTCAGCCGGCAGCGCGGGCTCGCCGAGGACGGCCGGATCAAGGCGTTCGCGGCGGCCGCGGACGGTACGGGGTGGGGTGAGGGCGTGGGCATGCTGCTGGTGGAGCGGCTGTCGGACGCGCGGCGCAACGGTCACCCGGTGCTGGCGCTGGTGCGTGGCTCGGCGGTGAACCAGGACGGTGCGAGCAATGGTCTGACGGCGCCGAACGGCCCGTCGCAGCAGCGGGTGATCCGGCAGGCCCTGGCGAGCGCCGGGCTGTCCGCTGCCGATGTGGACGCGGTGGAGGCGCACGGCACGGGCACCCGGCTGGGTGACCCGATCGAGGCGCAGGCCCTGCTGGCCACGTACGGCCAGGACCGGATGCCGGAGCAGCCACTGTTCCTGGGGTCGATCAAGTCCAACCTCGGGCACACGCAGGCGGCGGCCGGTGTTGCGGGCGTCATCAAGATGGTCATGGCGATGCGCCACGGGGTGCTGCCGCAGACCCTCCACGTCGACGAGCCGACCCCGCACGTGGACTGGTCGGCCGGCGAGATCGCCCTGCTCACCGAACGGCAGGAGTGGCCCGACACCGGACGGCCCCGGCGCGCCGGTATCTCGTCGTTCGGCATCAGCGGCACCAACGCCCACACCATCCTGGAGCAGGCCCCGGACGACATCGCCGTGACGGCCGTGTCGGACCGGCCCGCCGTGACGCCGTGGGTGCTGTCGGCGAAGAACGGGACGGCGCTGGCCCTCCAGGCCGACAGGCTCCGGGCTCGTATCGCAGCCGATCCGCTGCTGGAGCCGGTCGACGTGGCCTACACCCTGGCCACGTCGCGGGCGGCTCTGGAGCGGCGTGCGGTGTTCGTGGCGGGGGAGCGGGAGGAGTTCCTGGAGGCGCTCACGGCCGTGGCAGCGGGCGAGGAGGCGTCCGACCTCCACCTGGGGACAGCCGCTGACGGCGCGCTCGCGTTCCTGTTCACAGGGCAGGGCAGCCAGCGGCCGGGGGCGGGACGGGAGCTCTACGACAGCTACCCGGCCTTCGCGGACGCCTTGGACGCGGTCTGCGCCCGGATGGACGCGCATCTCGATGTGCCGCTGCAGGATGTGCTGTTCGGCGACGACGGCGACCTGCTCGACCGGACCGGGTACACGCAGCCGGCGCTGTTCGCGGTGGAGGTGGCGCTGTTCCGGCTGGTCGAGTCGTGGGGCCTGACGCCGGACTTCGTGTCCGGGCACTCGATCGGTGAGATTGCCGCCGCCCACGTGGCGGGTGTCTTCTCGCTGGAGGACGCGTGCGCCCTGGTGGCGGCGCGCGGGCGGTTGATGCAGGCGCTGCCGGGTGGTGGCGTGATGATCGCGTTGCAGGCCTCGGAGGACGAGGTCCTGCCGCTGCTGAACGAGCGCGTGAGCATCGCGGCCGTCAACGGGCCGCAAGCGGTGGTGGTCGCAGGTGACGAGGACGCGGCCACGGCGATCGTGGCGCGGTTCGCGGACCGGAAGTCGAAGCGGCTGACGGTCAGTCACGCCTTCCACTCGCCGCACATGGACGGGATGCTGGCGGACTTCCGCAAGGTTGCCGAGGGCCTGTCCTACGCTTTGCCCCGCATTCCGCTCGTCTCCAACCTGACCGGCGCCCTGGTCACGGACGAAGTGACCTCGCCCGACTTCTGGGTGCGGCACGTCCGTGAGGCCGTTCGCTTCCTGGACGGCGTACGCGCTCTGGAGGAAGCCGGGGTCACGACCTACCTGGAGCTCGGCCCGGACGGTGTGCTGTCCGCGATGGCCCAGGAGTGTGTGACCGGAGAGGGTGCGACCTTCCTCCCCGTCCTGCGCAAGGGCCGTCCGGAGCCGGAGACGGCCGTGACCGCCCTCGCCCGGGCCCACGTCCGCGGCGTCACCGTCGGCTGGGAGCGGTTCTTCGCCGGGACCGGCGCCCGCCGCGTCGACCTGCCCACCTACGCCTTCCAGCGCGAGCGCTACTGGCTGGAGGAGGCCGACGCCGTGACCTCCGGCGAGGACGTCGACAGGCGGTTCGGTGCGGCGGACGGTGCCGACGCACCGTTCTGGGAGGCCGTCGACAACGCGGACCCCGCCGCGCTCACCGGAACCCTGGGCGTCGACGCGGACCAGCCGCTGAGCGCACTGCTGCCCGCCTTGTCGGCATGGCGGCGGCAGCGCCAGGAGGAGTCCGCCGTGGACGGCTGGCGGTACGGCGTCACCTGGAAGCCACTGGGCCTTCCCGCCACCGGCGGCCCGTCCGGGACATGGATCGTCGTGAGCACGGCGGAGGACAGGGAGGGAGGCCTTCCCGGCGTCTCCGGCGCCCTGGCGGCGCGCGGGGCGGACGTGCGGAATCTCGTCGTCACCGAGGCCCAAGCCGGCCGGGAGGCACTCGCGGGCCGGCTGCGCGAGATCGCCGGAGCGAGCGGGACCGGTCGTGTCGCGGGCGTCGTGTCGCTGCTCGCCTTCGCCGAGCAGCCGCATCCCGTGCACGGCGCCGCGCCCGCGGGGCTGTTGCTGACGGGATCGCTGGTGCAGGCACTGGGCGACACCGGCATCACGGCACCGCTGTGGTGCGTCACGTCAGGGGCGGTCGCGACCTCGCCGTCCGACCGCCTGACGAGCGTCCCGCAGGCCCAGGTGTGGGGCCTGGGCCGGGTCGTGGCCCTGGAGCACCCCGACCGCTGGGGCGGCCTCGTGGACCTGCCGGGGACCGTGGACGATCGGGTCCTGGACCGGCTGCTCGGCGTCCTCGCAAGCCGCGGGGACGAGGACCAGATCGCCATCCGCCCAAGTGGCCTGCTGGCCCGCCGCATTCAGCACGACCCCGACCGCACGCCCGCGGCGGAGCGTACGCCGTGGCGTCCCCGCGGCACCGTCCTCGTCACCGGCGGAACGGGCGCCCTCGGCGGCCACGTCGCCCGCTGGCTGGCGGCCCACGGCGCGGAGCACCTGGTGCTGGTCAGCCGGCGCGGGCCGCAGACACCCGGCGCGGACGGACTGGTCGCCGAGATCGGCGCCCTGGGCGCCCGGGCCACGGCCGTGGCCTGCGACGTGACCGACCGCCAGGCCGTCGCCGACCTGCTGGCGCGGCTGCGCGAACCGCAGGCCGACGGAACGGGCGGGCCGGGTCTCACCGCGGTCTTCCACACGGCGGGCGCCGGGCAGTTCGCGCCGCTGGCCGAGACGGGCCCCGGCGACATGGCCGACGTCGTCGCCGCCAAGGTCGCCGGCGCCGCCCACCTCGACGAACTCCTCGGCACGGCCGACCTCGACGCCTTCGTCCTCTTCTCCTCCATCGCGGGTGCGTGGGGCAGCGGCGGCCAGGCCGCCTACGCCGCCGCCAACGCCCACCTCGACGCCCTGGCACAGCACCGCAGGGCCCGCGGGCTGACGGCGACCTCGGTGGCCTGGGGCCCCTGGGCCGAGGGCGGCCTCGTCGCCGACGACGGCGCGGAGGAGCAGCTGCGCCGGCGCGGACTGCTCGCGATGGCGCCGAACCGGTCCATCGCGGCGCTCCAGCGTGCCCTGGACGGGGACGAGACCACCGTGATCGTGGCCGACGTCGACTGGCACCTGTTCGCCCCGGCCTTCACCGCCGCCAGGCCGCGCCCGCTGATCGGCGACCTGCCCGAGGTGCGCCGCGCGCTCGCCGCAGGACAGGAAAGCGCCGCTGCGTCCACGGACGAAGCCCCCGACCTCCAGGCCCAGTTGCGGGGGCTTCCCGTGGCCGACGCGGAGCGGGTCGTGCTCGACCTGGTCCGCGCGCAGGTCGCGGCCGTCCTCGGTCACCAGGGCGCGGCGTCGGTCGAGGCCGGACGCGCCTTCAAGGAACTGGGCTTCGACTCGCTGACCGCCGTCGAACTGCGCAACCGGCTGCAGACCGCCACCGGGCTGCGCCTGCCGGCCGCCCTCGTCTTCGACCACCCGACCCCCGCGGCGCTCGCGGCGCACATCCGGGCCGAGGTCGTCGGCGAGGACACCACCCCCGCACTGCCCGCCCTCGCGGAGATCGACAAGCTCGAGTTCCTCCTGTCGTCCGTCCCCGAGGACACCACCGAACGCGCCCGCGTCACCGCACGGCTCGAATCCCTCCTGGCGAAGTGGAACAGGGCGGAACGAGCGGCCACCGGAGGGGGCGAGGACGAGGACGTCGAAATCGCGTCGGCGTCCGCCGACGACCTCTTCGACCTCATCAACAAAGAATTCGGAAAATCCTGAACCGATGGCTGATCCGACGACCCGACCGATGTCCGTACGGCCGCATTTCGCGATTCCCCAGGGGGTGACGTTCCGGTGACCAGCGCGAACGAAGAGAAGCTTCTCGAAAACCTGAAGTGGATGACGGCCGAGCTGCGCCGGTCCCGCCGCCGTGTCCAGGAGATCGAGGCCGACGCCGCCGAGCCCATCGCCATCGTGGCGATGAGCTGCCGCTTCCCCGGCGGGGTCAGGTCGCCGGAGGACCTGTGGCGACTGGTCGACGAGGGCGGCGACGCCATTTCCGGATTCCCCGCCGACCGCGGCTGGGACGTCGAATCCCTCACCGGTTCCGATCCCGACCGCAAGGGTGCCTTCTACAACACCGGCGGTGGATTCCTCGACGACGCGACGCTCTTCGACCCCGCGTTCTTCGGGATATCGCCGCGCGAGGCGCTGGCGATGGACCCGCAGCAGCGCCAACTGCTGGAGGTCACCTGGGAGGCGTTCGAGCGAGCCGGCATCGACCCCTCGACCGTGCGCGGCAGCCGTACCGGCGTCTACGTCGGTGCCAGCGCGATGGGATACGGAGCCGACCTCAGGGAGGTCCCGGAGGAGCTGGAAGGGCTGCTGCTGACCGGCGGCGCCACCAGTGTCCTGTCCGGCCGCGTCAGTTACGTCTTCGGGCTCGAGGGCCCGGCCGCCACCGTCGACACCGCGTGCTCGTCCTCCCTCGTCGCCCTGCACCTGGCGACCCAGGCGCTGCGCCAGCGCGAGTGCTCGCTCGCCCTGGTCGGCGGTGTGTGCGTGATGCCCAACACCGACGTGTTCGTCGAGTTCAGCCGTCAGCGCGGCCTGGCCCCGGACGGGCGCTGCAAGTCCTTCGCCGCCTCCGCCGACGGCACCGGATGGTCCGAGGGCGTCGGCGTGCTGCTGGTCGAGCGGCTGTCCGACGCGCTCCGCTACGGTCACCCGGTGCTGGCGGTGGTGCGGGGCTCGGCGGTCAACCAGGACGGTGCGAGCAACGGCCTGACGGCACCGAATGGCCCGTCCCAGCAGCGCGTGATCCGTCAGGCCCTGGAGAACGCCCAGCTCTCCGCCGCCGAGGTCGACGTCGTCGAGGCCCACGGGACGGGCACCCGCCTCGGGGACCCGATCGAGGCGGAGGCCCTGCTGGCCACCTACGGTCAGGATCGCCCCGAGGGCCACCCGCTGCGCCTCGGTTCGCTGAAGTCCAACCTCGGCCACACCCAGGCGGCCGCCGGTGTCGCGGGCGTCATCAAGATGGTCATGGCGATGCGGCACGGCGTGCTGCCGCAGACCCTGCACGTCGACGAGCCCACCCCCGACGTCGACTGGTCGGCCGGGGACGTCGCCCTGCTCACCGAGCGGATGCCGTGGCCCGGGACGGGCGCACCGCGTCGCGCCGCCGTGTCGGCCTTCGGCGTCAGCGGCACCAACGCCCACACGATCATCGAGCAGGCCCCGGAGCCCGAGCAGGCCCCGGAGCCGCAGCCCGTCGCACCGGCGCGCGTGGTGCCGTGGCTGCTGTCGGCGAAGGGGCAGGAGGCTCTGCGCGACCAGGCCCGCCGCCTGTCCGCGTACGTGGACGAGCACACCGGGCTGCGCGCCGTGGACGTCGCCCACTCGCTGGCGCAGGGACGTGCCGCGTTCGCGGACCGTGCGGTGGTCGTGGCCGGGGATCGCGCGGGCCTGCTGGCCGCGCTGAACGCACTCGCCGACGGCGACCCGGCCGCCGGTGTGGTGACGGGGTCGCCGGCCGAGGGCAAGGTGGCGTTCCTGTTCACGGGGCAGGGGAGTCAGCGACTGGGGATGGGGCGGGAGCTGTACGACGCCTATCCGGTGTTTGCCGATGCGCTTGATGCGGTGCGTGAGCGGCTGGGTCTGGATGTGCTGTTCGGGGATGACGCGGAGGCGTTGGACCGGACGGAGTTCGCGCAGCCGGCGTTGTTCGCGGTGGAGGTGGCGCTGTTCCGGCTGCTGGAGTCATGGGGCGTGAAGCCGGACTTGCTGTCCGGGCATTCGGTGGGTGAGATCGCCGCCGCGCATGTGGCCGGGGTGCTGTCGCTTGAGGACGCGTGCGTGCTGGTCGAGGCTCGTGGGCGGTTGATGCAGGCGCTGCCGGGTGGCGGTGTGATGATCGCGGTGCAGGCGTCGGAGGACGAGGTCCTGCCGCTGCTGAACGAGCGGGTGAGCATCGCAGCGGTCAACGGGCCGCAGGCGGTCGTGATCGCGGGCGACGAGGATGCCGCTGTCGCGATCGTAGAGGTGTTCCCGGACCGTAAGTCGAAGCGGCTGACGGTCAGCCATGCGTTCCACTCGCCGCACATGGACGGCATGCTGGACGCGTTCCGCGAGGTCGTGTCCGGGCTGACGTTCGCAGCCCCGCGCATCCCCGTCGTCTCCAACCTGACCGGCGCCCTGGTCACCGACGAGATGTCCTCGCCCGACTTCTGGGTGCGGCACGTTCGCGAAGCCGTCCGCTTCTTGGACGGCGTCCGCGCCCTGGAGACCGCCGGCGTCACCACGTACCTGGAACTCGGCCCCGACGGCGTGCTGTCGGCCATGGCGCAGGAGTGCCTGACCGGCGAGGGCGCGGCCTTCGTCCCCGTCCTGCGCAGGGACCGGTCCGAGGCCGAGACCGCCACCTCCGCGCTCGCCCACGCCCACACCCGGGGGATCGCGGTGGACTGGGCCGGGTACTTCGCCGGGACCGGCGCCCGGCGCGTCGATCTGCCCACCTACGCCTTCCGTCGGCAGCGCTACTGGATCGAGCCGCCGGTCCCGGGCATCGGGGACGTGCGTGCCGCCGGGCTGGAGGCCGTCGATCACCCCCTGCTGGGCGCGACCGTCGCCCTCGCCGACGGCGAAGGGTTCCTCCTCACCGGCCGCCTCTCCCTGGACACCCACCCCTGGCTCGCGGACCACACCGTCTGGGGCTCCGTGATCCTGCCCGGCGCGGCCGTCGTGGAACTGGCCGTACGCGCCGGTGACCAGGTCGGCTGCGACGTGCTGGAGGAACTCACCCTCCAGGCCCCGCTGGTGCTGCCCGAGCGCGGCGGCGTGCAGGTGCAGATCCACGTGGGCGCACCGGACGCCGACGGCACGGGTCGGCGCACGTTCACGCTCGCGTCCCGCGTCCAGGACGGCGCCGGCGACGAGCCGTGGGTGCGGCACGCCGACGGCGTCCTCGCCCGGGGTGCCGCGCGCCCGGACTTCGAGTTCACCCAGTGGCCCCCGGCGGGCGCCGAACCCGCCGAGTCGGACGACCTCTACGACGTGCTGGCCGGGCTCGGCATGGGCTACGGGCCGGTGTTCCGCGGTCTGACGGCCGCGTGGCGGCGCGGGGAGAGCGTCTACGTCGACGTCGCGCTGCCCGAGGGGTCCGCTCCGGCCGCGCGGGACTTCGGCCTGCACCCGGCCCTGCTCGACGCCTGTCTGCACGCGCTGGCGCTGGGCGGGCTCGGCGGTACCGTGGGAGTGGGACGCCTGCCGTTCGCCTGGACCGGGGTCACCCTGCACGCCGCCGGCGCCGAGGCGCTGCGCGTCCACGTCGCGCGCACGGGCACGGACGGCATACGTCTGGAGATCGCCGACACCTCCGGCGCACCCGTCGCCACCGTGGACGCCCTCGCCCTGCGCACCGTCTCGGCGGAGCAGGTGCGCGTCGCCGAAGCGGCCCACCTGGAGTCGCTGTTCGGCGTGGAATGGTCGCCCGTTACCGTTGGGCGCGGTGAGGGCCCGCAGGGACGGCGCTGGGCCGTGCTCGGCCGGGACGAACTGGGCCTGGCCTCCACGGGTGCGGAGGTGGTGGAGTACGCCGATCTTGCCGCGCTCCGCAAGGCGTTGACGGCAGGGGAGCCGAGCTTCGACGCCGTCTTCGTCCACCTGCCGGCGACGGATCACGACGATGTGGCCGACGGGGTGCATTCGGCCGTGCGGGGTGCGCTGGCGACCGTGCAGGAGTGGCTCGCGGACGAGCGCCTCGCGGACGCGCGGCTGGTGTGGCTGACGTCGGGTGCCGTGACCACGGTGCCCGGTGGCGCGGTCACGGATCTCCCGGGCGGCGCGGTGCGGGGACTTCTGCGCTCGGCGCAGTCGGAGCACCCCGACAGCTTCGTGATGGTCGACCTCGACGGCGACCCCGCCTCCGCGCGGGCGCTTGCGGCCGCCCTGGCCAGCGGCGAGCCGCAACTCGCCGTCCGCCGAGGCATGGTGCAGACGCCCCGGCTGGCGCGGGTCCCCGCCACGACACCGCTGACCCCGCCGGCGGACACCAGCGCCTGGCGCATGGACATCCGGGACAGGGGTACGGTCGACAACCTCGTGCTCGTCCCGAGTCCGGAGTCCGAGGCGCCGCTGGCGCCCGGTGAGGTGCGCGTCGCCGTCCGAGCGGCCGGCCTGAACTTCCGTGACGTCCTGAACGCCCTGGGCATGTACCCGGGTGACGCGGGCCTGATGGGCGTTGAGGGTGCGGGCCTGGTCGTGGAGACCGGTCCGGGTGTCACCGATCTCGCCCCCGGTGACCGTGTGATGGGCATGCTGCCGGGTGCGTTCGGGCCGTTGGCCGTTGTCGACCGGCGGATGGTCGCGCCGATGCCGGAGGGCTGGACGTTCGCCGAGGCGGCGTCGGTGCCGATCGTCTTCATGACGGCGTACTACGCGCTGCACGACCTTGCCGCACTGCGCGGCGGTGAGTCCGTTCTCGTGCATGCGGCAGCGGGTGGTGTCGGCATGGCCGCCGTCCAGCTGGCCCGCCACTGGGGCGCCGAGGTGTATGCCACCGCGAGCCCCGGCAAGTGGGACACCCTGCGCGGGCTGGGTCTGGCCGACGATCGCATCGCCTCCTCCCGCACCCTCGACTTCGAGGACGCTTTCCGCGCCGCGACCGGTGGGCGGGGTGTCGACGTCGTTCTGGACTCTCTGGCACGGGAGTTCGTGGATGCTTCGTTGCGGCTGCTGCCGCGTGGCGGGCGCTTCGTGGAGATGGGCAAGACCGACGTCCGCTCACCCGAGGACGTCGCCGCCGCCCACCCCGGCGTCACCTACCAGGCCTTCGACCTGACCGAGGCCGGCCTCGACCGCATCCAGGAGATGCTCACCGAACTGCTGGCGCTGTTCCGGTCCGGTGCCCTGCACCTGCTCCCGGTCTCGGCATGGGACCTGCGCCAGGCCCCCGAGGCGTTCCGTCATCTGAGCCAGGCACGCCATGTGGGGAAGATCGTGCTCACGGTTCCCCGTGACTGGGACCCGGACGGCACCGTCCTTATCACCGGCGGAACGGGTGCTCTTGGTGGACTGGTCGCCCGGCACGCCGTCACCGCGCGCGGCGCCCGCCACCTGCTGCTGACCAGCCGCCGTGGTGAGTCGGCGGCCGGAGCCCGTGAACTCGCGGATGAGCTGCGCGCCCTGGGCGCCGAGGTCACCGTCGCCGCCTGCGACACCGCCGACCGCGACGCACTGGCCGCCCTGTTCGACTCCGTACCGGCCGAGCACCCTCTGACGGCCGTCGTGCACACCGCGGGCGTCCTCGACGACGGCGTCATCGACTCCCTCACCCCGCAGCGGCTCGAGAAGGTCCTGCGTCCGAAGGTCGACGCGGCGCTCCACCTGCACGACCTCACCCGCCGGCTCGACCTCGCCGACTTCGTCGTCTTCTCGGCGATCGCCGCGGCCCTCGGGGCGCCCGGGCAGGCGAACTACGCCGCCGCCAACGCGTTCCTGGAAGGCCTCGCGGAGCAGCGGCGAGCCCAGGGACTCGCGGCCACCGCCCTCGCCTGGGGCCTGTGGGCCCCGCAGGTGGGCGGAATGGCCACGCACCTGGACGATAGCGATCTCCAGCGCATGGCCAGAGACGGCGTGGGCGCCCTCTCGAGCCAGGACGGCCTCGCCCTCTTCGACACCGCGCTGTCCGTCGGCGCGGCCGTGCTCCTGCCGATGAAGCTCGATCTCGGCGTCCTGCGCGGTCAGGCCCAGGCAGGTGCCCTGGCGCCGCTGCTGCGCGGTCTCGTGGGTGCCCCCACGCGCCGGGCCGCGGCCTCCGCCGGTGGCGGCGGAGGGGAGGACGGGCTGCGGGCGCGTCTGGCGGGGCTCGTCCCGGCCGAACGCGACCGTGTCCTGCTGGATCTGGTCCGCAAGCAGGTAGCCGTCGCGCTCGGCTATCCGGGTCCGGCCTCCGTCGAGCCGGGCCGCTCCTTCAAGGAACTGGGCTTCGACTCGCTGACCGCCGTCGAATTGCGCAACCTGCTGGGTGCCGCTACCGGTCGGCGCCTGCCGGCCACCCTCGTCTTCGACTACCCGACCGCCACCGCGCTCGCCGGCCACCTGCGCCAGGAACTCCTCGGCGACGTCACGGACGGGAACGCGGACGGGGTCGGGACCGCCCTCGCGCCGACCGGATCGCGCACGGTCTGCGCAGACGACGACCCCATCGCGATCGTCGCCATGGGCTGCCGCTACCCCGGCGGCGTCCGCAGCCCCGAGGACCTGTGGCGCCTCGTCGAGACCGGCGGCGACGCGATCTCCGGCCTTCCCGGCGACCGCGGCTGGGACACCGCCGAACTCCTCGCCCACGGCGACGCGCAGACCTTCCAGGGCGGCTTCCTGTACGACGCCGACACCTTCGACGCGGACTTCTTCGGGATATCGCCGCGCGAGGCGCTGGCCATGGATCCGCAGCAGCGGCTCCTCCTGGAGACCGCCTGGGAGACGATCGAACGCGCGGGCATCGACCCGACCACCTTGCGCGGCAGCCAGGCGGGCGTCTTCGTGGGAGCCGCGTACACCGGGTACGACGCACAGCTCGAGCGGAACGGCACCGACGGCGTCCTGGGCCATGTCATGACGGGCAACGCGGGCAGCGTGATGTCGGGGCGTGTCTCGTACGCGCTGGGGCTCGAAGGCCCGTCGGTGACCGTGGACACGGCGTGCTCGTCATCGCTGGTGGCGCTGCACTGGGCGGTGCAGGCGCTGCGTAACGGCGAGTGCACCGTGGCGCTGGCCGGCGGCGTGACCGTCATGTCGACCCCGGCCACGTTCAGTGAGTTCAGCCTCCAGGGCGGCCTCTCGCCCGACGGCCGCTGCAAGGCGTTCGCCGCCGCGGCCGACGGCACGGGGTGGGGTGAGGGCGTGGGCATGCTGCTGGTGGAGCGGCTGTCGGACGCGCGGCGCCACGGGCACCCCGTGCTGGCGGTGGTGCGGGGTTCGGCGGTGAACCAGGACGGTGCGAGCAACGGTCTGACGGCGCCGAACGGCCCGTCGCAGCAGCGGGTGATCCGGCAGGCCCTGGCGAGCGCCGGGCTGTCTGCTGCCGATGTGGACGCGGTGGAGGCGCACGGCACCGGCACCCGGCTCGGGGACCCGATCGAGGCGCAGGCCCTGCTCGCGACGTACGGGCAGGGCCGCTCGCCGGAGCAGCCGCTGCTGCTCGGCTCGATCAAGTCCAACCTCGGGCACACGCAGGCCGCGGCCGGTGTCGCGGGCGTCATCAAGATGGTGCTGGCGATGCGGCACGGCGCGCTGCCGCGCACGCTGCACGTCGACGAGCCGACCCCGCACGTCGACTGGTCGACGGGGGACATCGACCTGCTCACCGAGCAGCGGGAGTGGCCCGAGACGGGGCGTCCGCGCCGGGCCGGCATCTCGTCGTTCGGCATCAGCGGCACCAACGCCCACACGATCATCGAGCAGCCCCCGGGCGACGTCGCGGAGGCCGCCGAGGCCCCCGCGCAGGCGCCCGGCCTCCTCCCGTACGTCCTCTCGGCCAGGACCCCCGAGGCCCTGCGCGACCAGGCTCGACGCCTGCTGCCGGTGGTCGAGTCCGGCGCCGCGCCTCTCGCCGACCTGGCCCACTCGGTGGCGACCACCCGGGCGGCCCTCGGCGAGCGGGCCGCGATCGTCTCCGGCGACACCGATGGGCTGAAGACGGCCCTCGTGGCACTCGCCGAGGGACGGCAGGCCCCCGGCCTCGTCCAGGCGACGGTCACCGCCAGCCCGCTCGCGTTCCTGTTCACGGGGCAGGGCAGTCAGCGGCTTGGGATGGGGCGCGAGCTGTATGACACGTACCCCGTGTTCGCCGGGTCACTGGACGCGGTGTGTGCGCACCTGGACCGGCATCTCGAAGTGCCGCTCAAGGACGTGCTGTTCGGGGACGACGCCGATGTCCTGAACCGCACGGAGTTCACGCAGCCGGCGTTGTTCGCGGTGGAGGTGGCGGTGTTCCGGCTGGTCGAGTCGTGGGGTGTGCGACCGGACTACCTGTCCGGTCACTCCATCGGTGAGATCGCTGCCGCGCATGTGGCTGGGGTGTTGTCGCTTGAGGATGCGTGCGCGCTGGTCGCGGCGCGTGGGCGGTTGATGCAGGCGCTGCCGGGTGGCGGTGTGATGATCGCCCTCGAAGCGTCGGAGGGCGAGGTCCTACCCCTGTTGGACGAGCGGGTGAGCATCGCCGCGGTCAACGGGCCGCGGTCGGTGGTCATCGCGGGTGACGAGGACGCCGCGGTCGGCGTTGCGGCGTCGTTCGAGGACCGCATGTCGAAGCGACTGACGGTCAGCCACGCCTTCCACTCGCCGCACATGGACGCCATGCTCGCGGACTTCTGGAAGGTCGCCGAGGGGCTGTCCTACCGGGCCCCGCGCATTCCGCTGGTCTCCAATTTGACCGGTGCCCTGGTGACGGACGAGGTGACGTCGCCCGAGTTCTGGGTGCGGCACGTCCGTGAGGCCGTGCGCTTCCTGGACGGCGTCCGCGCGCTGGAGGCCGCAGGCGTCACCACGTACATGGAGCTGGGCCCGGACGGCGTGCTCTCCGCCATGGCCCAGGACTGCGTGACCGGGGAGGGCGCCGCCTTCGTTCCCGTCCTGCGCAAGGGCCGACCCGAGGCCGAGACGGCCGTGACCGCCCTGGCGCATGCCCACACCCGCGGCGTCACCGTCGACTGGGCCCGGTTCTTCGCCGGGACCGGCGCCCGCCGCGTGGACCTGCCCACCTACGCCTTCCAAGGGCAGCGCTACTGGCCCGAGCCCGCCGTTCCGCGCCCCGCGGCCGACGGCACACGTGACGCGGTGGACGCCCGCTTCTGGGAGGTGGTCGGGAACGCCGATCCCAAGGGCGTCGCCGACGAGTTGGGCATCGACGCCGACCAGCCGCTGAGCGCCCTGCTGCCCGCCCTCTCGCTCTGGCGCCGCGACCAGCAGGCGCGCACCCAGGTGGACGCCCGGCGCTACCGCGTCACCTGGAACCCGTGGCCGAGCGGGAACGGGAACGGTGACGGCACCCCCACCGGTGTCTGGCTGGTGGCCCTCCCGGCCGCCCACGCCGACAACCCCTGGGTGGGTGCCGTGACGGCGCGCATCGAGGCCGGCGGTGCCCGCGTCGTACCGGTCGTGCTCGACTCCGCCGACGCCGACCCGGACGCGATCGCCGCTCGCCTGCGCGGACATGGCGCCGTCGCAGGTGTCCTGTCCCTCCTCGCGCTGGACGAGCGACCCCACCCGCAGCACCCCGGAGTCCCCGTCGGCCTCGCGCTGACCTCCGCGCTCGCCGAGGTGCTGACGGGCGAGGCCGCGGGGGTCGACGGGCCGCTGTGGTGCGTGACCCGCGAGGCCGTCGCGGCCGTCGCCGCGGACGGGCTCACCGGCGCCGCCCAGGCCCACGTCTGGGGACTGGGCCGGGTCGTGGCCCTGGAGCACCCCGACCGCTGGGGCGGGCTCGTCGACCTGCCCGCCGAGTGCGACGAACGGACCCTGGACCGCCTGGCCGCGCTGCTCGCCGGAGCGGGCGACGAGGACCAGCTCGCCGTCCGTGCGTCCGGAACCTTCGTACGCCGCCTGGAGCACGCCGCGGCCCAGGGACCGGCCGCCGCGACCTGGACCCCGCGCGGCACCGTGCTCGTCACCGGCGGCACGGGCGCGCTCGGCCGTCACACGGCCCGCTGGCTCGCCGAGCACGGCGCGCAGCGGCTCGTCCTCGTCAGCCGCAAGGGAGCCGACGCCCCCGGCGCGGCGGACCTCGAGAAGGAACTGGCCGGGCTCGGCGCCGAAGTGACGCTCTCCGCCTGCGACGTCGCCGACCGGTCCGCGCTCGCGGCACTCGTCGATCGGCTGGCCGCCGAGGGCAGCCCGGTACGCGCCGTCGTGCACGCCGCCGGCGTCTCCCAGCCGCCCGGGGCGCACACCGATCTGCCCGGCCTCTCCCACGTCGTGGCCGCCAAGACCGCCGGTGCCGTGAACCTCGACGCGCTCTTCGGCACATCGGACTCCCTCGACGCCTTCGTGCTCTTCTCGTCCATCGCGGGTGTCTGGGGCAGTGGCGGACAGGGCGCGTACGCTGCCGCCAACGCCTTCCTGGACGCGCTCGCCGAGCGCCGCAGGGCCCAGGGCCTGCCCGCGACAGCCGTCGCCTGGGGCCCGTGGGCCGACGGCGGCATGGCGGCCGAGGGCGACGCGGAGGAGCAGCTGCGCCGCCGCGGCCTGCCGCCCATGGCCCCGGCCGACAACCTGCTGGCGCTGGAACGCGCCGTCGCCGCCGACGAGTCGACCGTGACCGTCGCCGAGGTGGACTGGGCGCGCTTCGCGCCCGCCTTCACCGCGGCCCGGCCCCGCCCGCTCGTCGCCGACCTCCCCGAGGTCCGCGACGCGCTGCGCGCCGACCCGCCGGCCGCCGCGGACGGCACCGACGACCCGTCCTCCGAGACGCTCCGGCGCCTCGCCGAACTCACCGGCGAAGACAGGCATGCGGCCCTGCTGGACCTCGTGCGAGAGCACGCCGCCGCGGCCCTCGGACACGCCTCCGCCGACGCCGTGGCCGCCGAACGCGCCTTCAAGGACCTCGGCTTCGACTCGCTGACCGCCGTCGAACTGCGCAACCGCCTGGGTGCCGCGTGCGGGCTGCGGCTGCCCTCCAGCCTCGTGTTCGACTACCCCAACCCCCGCGCCCTCACCGGCCACCTGCTCCACAGCCTCTTCCCCGAGGCCGCCGGCACCACGACCGCCCACCCCGTGGACACCGACCCGCAGGACGCCGAACTGCGCCGGACGCTGGCCACCATCCCGCTGGGCCGGATCCGCGAGGCCGGGCTGCTGGACACCCTGCTGCGGCTGGCCGCCCCGGACGACACACCCGCCGGCGCGGCCGACACCGCCGACCCCGCGGATGCCGCGGACTCCATCGACGCGATGGACCTCCAAGCCCTCCTCGACCTGGCACTCGACGGCCACGGCGACCCTGACGGGTCCCACGGCGGCGCCACCGACGACGACAGCAACCGATCCTGACGTGCCCGAAGTGCGGAGTATGTGATGACCACCCCGAACGAAAAAGTCGTTGAAGCGCTGCGGGCATCCCTGAAGGAGACCGAGCGGCTGCGCCGCCGGAACCGGGAGCTGACCGACGCCTCGCGCGAGCCGATCGCCATCGTCGCCATGGGCTGCCGCTTCCCCGGCGGCGTCCGCTCGCCCGAGGACCTGTGGAACCTCGTCGACACCGGCGGCGACGGCATCACCGGCTTCCCCGTCGACCGGGGCTGGGACATCGAGTCGCTGTACGACCCGGACCCCGACCACGAGGGCACCACTTACGCCCGCCACGGCGGCTTCCTCCACGACGCGGGCGACTTCGACCCCGCGTTCTTCGGGATCTCGCCGCGCGAGGCGCTCGCCATGGACCCGCAGCAGCGCCTGCTGCTGGAGGTCACCTGGGAGGCGTTCGAGCGGGCCGGCATTGACCCGGCCACCCTGCGCGGCAGCCGTGCGGGCGTCTTCGTGGGCGCCTCCGCCAACGCGTACGGCGCCGGCGCCGGGGACCTCCCCGACGGCGTGGAGGGCCACCTCCTCACCGGCACCGCCTCCAGCGTCGTCTCCGGCCGCCTCGCCTACGTCTTCGGCCTCGAAGGCCCGGCCGCCACCATCGACACGGCGTGCTCGTCCTCCTCCGTCGCCCTGCACATGGCCGTCCAGGCGCTCCGCCAGGGCGAGTGCTCCCTGGCCCTGGCCGCCGGCGTCACCGTGCTCGCCGGCCCCGACGTCTTCGTCGAGTTCAGCCGCCAGCGCGGACTGTCCCCCGACGGGCGCTGCAGGTCCTTCGCGGAAGCGGCCGACGGCACCGGATGGTCCGAGGGCGTCGGCGTGCTCCTCGTCGAGCGCCTGTCCGACGCGCTCCGCAACGGCCACCCGGTGCTGGCGGTGGTACGTGGTTCCGCCGTCAACCAGGACGGCGCCAGCAACGGACTGACGGCGCCCAACGGCCCGTCCCAGCAGCGCGTCATCCGCCAGGCCCTCGAGAACGCCCGCCTGACCCCCGCCGACATCGACGCCGTCGAGGCCCACGGCACCGGCACGACACTCGGCGACCCCATCGAGGCGCAGGCCCTCCTCGCCACCTACGGCCAGGAGCGGCCCGAGGACCGGCCACTGCTCCTGGGCTCCCTCAAGTCCAACATCGGCCACACCCAGAACGCCGCGGGTGTCGCGGGCATCATCAAGATGGTCATGGCGATGCGGCACGGCGTACTGCCCCGCACCCTCCACGTCGACCGGCCGACCTCGCACGTCGACTGGTCGTCGGGCGCCGTGTCCCTGCTCACCGACGCCGTGGACTGGCCGGAGACCGGCCGCCCGCGCCGCGTCGGCGTCTCGGCCTTCGGCGTCAGCGGCACCAACGTGCACACCATCATCGAGCAGGCTCCGGAGCCCGAGGAGCCGGACGCCCCGGCACCCGCCGCCTTCGGGGGCGCGGTGCCGGTGCTGCTCTCGGCGAAGGGACGCGACGCGCTGCGCGAGCAGGCCCGCCGCCTCCACGCGTACGTCGAGGAGAACTCCGGGTCACGCGCGGTGGACGTCGCGCACGCCCTGGCCACGACCCGTGCCGCCTTCGAGGACCGCGCCGTCGTCGTCGCCGAGGACCGCGCCGGCCTGCTGTCCGGCCTCGCCGCCCTGTCCGAGGGCGAAGCCGCGCCGGGCGTGGTGACGGGCTCGCCCGTCGCCGGCAAGGTGGCGTTCCTGTTCACGGGGCAGGGCAGCCAGCGGCTGGGGATGGGGCGTGAGTTGTACGACACGTACCCCGCCTTCGCGGAAGCGCTGGACGCGGTGCGTGAACGGCTCGGGCTGGACGTGCTGTTCGGGGACGACGCGGAGGCGCTGGACCGGACGGAGTTCGCGCAGCCTGCGTTGTTCGCGGTGGAGGTGGCGCTGTTCCGGCTGCTGGAGAGCTGGGGCGCGAAGCCGGACTTCCTGTCCGGGCATTCGGTGGGTGAGATCGCGGCCGCACATGTGGCCGGGGTGCTGTCCCTTGAGGACGCGTGCACGCTGGTTGAGGCGCGTGGCCGTTTGATGCAGGCGCTTCCGACCGGTGGCGTGATGATCGCGGTGCAGGCGTCGGAGGACGAGGTTCTGCCGCTGCTGAACGAGCGCGTGAGCATCGCGGCCGTGAACGGGCCTTCGTCGGTTGTCATCGCCGGTGACGAGGATGCCGCTGTCGCGATCGTGGATTCCCTCGGGGACCGGAAGTCGAAGCGGCTGACGGTCAGTCACGCGTTCCACTCGCCGCACATGGACGGGATGCTGGAGGCATTCCGAGAGGTCGTGGCGGGGCTCTCCTTCGAAGCCCCGCGCATCGCGGTCGTCTCGAACCTGACCGGCGCTCTCGTCACCGACGAGATGGCGTCGGCGGACTTCTGGGTGCGGCATGTGCGGGAGGCCGTGCGTTTCCTCGACGGTGTGCGCGCGCTGGAGACCGCAGGCGTCACCACGTACGTCGAACTCGGCCCGGACGGCGTGCTGTCGGCGATGGCGCAGGAGTGCGTGACCGGCGAGGGCGCGGCCTTCGTTCCCGTCCTGCGCAGGGACCGGCCCGAGGCCGAGACCGTCACCACCGCGCTCGCCCACGCCCACGTCCGCGGGGTGCCGGTGGACTGGGCCGGGTACTTCGCCGGGACCGGCGCCCGCCGCGTCGACCTGCCCACCTACGCCTTCCAGCGGCAGCGCTACTGGATCGAGTCGGGCCGCGGCGCGGGGGACCTGCGCGCCGTCGGCCTCGAGGCCGTGGGCCATCCCCTGCTGGGCGCCACCGTGGCGCTCGCCGACTCCGACGGCTTCCTCTTCACCGGCCGCCTCTCGCTCGACACGCACCCGTGGCTCGCCGACCACGCCGTCATGGGCTCCGTGCTCCTGCCCGGTACGGCCTTCGTCGAGCTGGCCGTACGCGCCGGTGACCAGGTCGGCTGTGACGTACTGGAGGAACTCACCCTCCAGGCACCCCTCGTGCTGTCCGAGCGGGGCGGCGTGCAGGTGCAGATCCACGTGTCCGCGCCGGACGCGGACGGCACGGGTCGGCGCACCTTCACGCTCTCCTCCCGCGCCGAAGGCGGCGCGGCCGACGAATCGTGGGTGCGGCACGCCGACGGCGTCCTCGCCCAGGGCGCGGCACGCCCGGACTTCGAGTTCGCCCAGTGGCCTCCGGCGGGCGCCGAGGCCGTTCCGACGGAGAACCTGTACGCGGAGCTGTCCGCGCTCGGCATGGCCTACGGCCCCGTCTTCCGCGGGCTGACGGCCGCGTGGCGGGACGGGCAGAGCGTCTACGTCGAGGTCGAACTGCCCGAGGGGAACGCCACGGCGGCCCGGGACTTCGGCCTGCACCCCGCCCTGCTCGACGCCTGCCTGCACGCGCTCGGCCTCGGCGGGCTCGGCGGCAACGACGGCGAAGGACGCCTCCCGTTCTCCTGGACGGGCGTGACCCTGCACGCCGCGGGCGTGGAGGCCGTGCGCGTCCGGCTCGCACCGGCGGGGACGGACGGCGTGCGGCTGGAGATCGCCGACACCTCCGGTGCGCCCGTCGCCACCGTGGACGCCCTCGTGCTGCGCACCGTCTCCGCCGAGCAGGTGCGGGCCGCCCGCGCCGCCCACCACGAGTCGGTGTTCCGTGCCGAGTGGACCCCGCTGCCGGGTACCCCCGACAGCGCCTCCGAGCCGCGCCGTTGGGCCGTCGTGGGCGGGGCCGCCGCTGTCGCCTCGCTGCCGGCTGCGCTGCCCGGCGAGATCGGCGTGCACGCGGACCTCGCCGCCCTCGCCGCGGCCGTCGAAGCCGGGGCGCCCGTGCCGGACGCCGTGGTCGTCGGATACGGCCCGGCGGAGGAGTTGTCGGCCCCGGCCGTGCACGCTGCCACCCACGACGCGCTCGCGCTCGCCCAGGCGTGGTGCGCGGCGGAGCCCTTCGCGGGCGAGGCCTTCGCCGGCTGCCGTCTGGTCGTCGTCACCCAGGGCGCGATCGCCACGGGCGACGGCGCCGGGAGCGCCGACCCCGTGCACGCCGCCGTCGTCGGCCTGCTGCGCTCCGCGCAGTCCGAGTACCCCGACCGCCTGCTGCTCGTCGACACCGACGGACACGAGGACTCCGCCCGCGCCCTGCCGTACGCCCTCGACGCGGCCCTCGCGGCGGACGAACCCCAACTCGCCCTGCGCGCGGGCTCCGTGCACGCCCTGCGGCTGGCCCGGGCCGCCCGCCGGGACGACGACGGCGACGCCGCCGTCACCGCGTACGCACCCGACAGGACCGTGCTCATCACCGGCGCGGGCGGCATGCTCGGCGGCCTGGTCGCGCGCCGCCTCGTCACCGAGCACGGCGTACGCCACCTGCTGCTCGTGGGACGCCGGGGCGGTACCACCCCGGAGGCCGAGCGGCTGCGGGACGAACTGACCGCGCTGGGCGCCACCGTCACCTGGGCGGCGTGCGACGTCGCCGACCTCGAAGCGCTCGCGGACGTGCTGCGCGGCATCCCCGCCGCACACCCGCTCGGCGCGGTCGTCCACACCGCGGGCGTGCTCGACGACGGTGTCATCACGTCCCTCACCCCGGAGCGGCTCTCCGCCGTCCTGCGTCCCAAGGCGGACGCGGCGCTCAACCTGCACGACCTCACCCGGGACCTCGACCTCTCGGCCTTCGTCCTCTTCTCCTCCATCGGCGGCGTCTTCGGCGGCCCCGGCCAGGGCAACTACGCGGCCGCCAACGTCTTCCTCGACGCCCTCGCCCACCACCGGCGCGCCCAGGGCCTCCCCGCCACCTCCATGGCCTGGGCCCTGTGGGCCGGCGACGCCGACGACGCGACCGGCGGCGCGGGCATGGCCGGCACCCTGGACGAGGCCGACATCAGCCGCATGCGGCGCACGGGCCTGCCCCCGCTGACCACCGCGGAAGGCCTGGAACTCTTCGACCTCGCGCACCGCGTCGACGAGGCGACTCCCGTCCTCATGCACGCCGACCTGGCCGCCCTGCGCAACCAGGCCGGGTCCGGCGCCCTGTCGCCGCTCCTGCGCGGCCTCGTCCGGGTGCCCGCCCGCCGGGCAGCCGCCACCACCGGCACCGCGGGAGAGGACGGCCTCCGGCAGCGGCTCGCGGGGCTCGCCCCGGCCGAACGCGACCGCGCCCTGCTCGACCTCGTACGCAAGCAGGTCGCCACCGCCCTCGGCTACCCCGGACCGGCCTCCGTCGAGCCCGGACGCTCGTTCAAGGAGCTCGGCTTCGACTCCCTCACGGCGGTCGAACTGCGCAACCTGCTCGGCGCCGCCACCGGCCGACGCCTGCCCGCCACCCTCGTCTTCGACTACCCGACCGCCACCGCGCTCGCCGGCTTCCTGCGCGAGGAAGTCGTCGGCGACCTGACGGACGGGGCCTCCATCACCACCCACCGGGCCGGCGACCCGGCGCAGGCCGGCTCGCGCGCCGGGACGACGCGGACCGGCGCGGACGACGACCCCATCGCCATCGTCGCGATGAGCTGCCGCTTCCCCGGCGGCGTCACGTCCCCCGAGGACCTGTGGGAGCTCCTGGCCGACGGGCGCGACGGCATCACCGGTTTCCCCGCCGACCGCGGCTGGGACCTCGACCACCTCTACAGTGACGACCCCGACAGCGAGGGCACCAGCTACGCCCGCGAAGGCGGCTTCCTCCACGACGCCGCCGAGTTCGACGCCGACTTCTTCGGCGTCTCGCCGCGCGAGGCGCTCTCCATGGACCCGCAGCAGCGGCTGCTGCTGGAGACCACCTGGGAGACGTTCGAGCGCGCCGGCATCGACCCCACCACGCTGCGCGGCAGCCGCACCGGCGTCTTCGTCGGCTCCAACGCCCAGGACTACCTGCACCTGTGGCTCAACGACGCCGACGGCCTCGAAGGCCACCTCGGGACCGGCAACGCGGCCAGCGTCGTCTCCGGCCGCATCTCCTACACCTTCGGCCTCGAGGGCCCGGCCGTCACCATCGACACCGCCTGCTCGTCGTCCCTGGTCACCCTGCACCTGGCGGCGCAGGCACTGCGCCGCGGCGACTGCTCGATGGCACTGGCCGGCGCCGTCACCATCATGTCCACCCCGGGCGCGTTCACCGAGTTCAGCCGCCAGCGCGGCCTGGCCGCCGACGGCCGCATCAAGGCGTTCGACGCCTCGGCCGACGGCACGAGCTGGTCCGAGGGCGTCGCCCTGCTCCTCGTCGAGCGCCTGTCCGACGCGCGCGCCAACGGGCACCCGGTGCTCGCTGTGATGCGCGGCTCGGCCGTCAACCAGGACGGCGCGAGCAACGGCCTCACGGCGCCGAACGGTCCGTCCCAGCAGCGCGTCATCCGGGAAGCCCTCGCCGACGCCGGCCTGTCGGCCACGGAGGTCGACGCGGTGGAGGCCCACGGCACCGGCACGACCCTGGGCGACCCGATCGAGGCCCAGGCCCTGCTCGCGACGTACGGCCAGGGCCGCCCCGACGGCCGGCCGGTGTGGCTCGGCTCCGTGAAGTCGAACATCGGCCACACCCAGGCCGTCGCCGGAGCCGCCGGCGTCATCAAGATGGTCATGGCGATGAGCCACGGCGTCCTGCCCCGCACCCTGTACGTGAACGAGCCGACGCCGTACGTCGACTGGTCGGCGGGAGACATCGCCCTGCTGACGGAGGCGGTCCAGTGGCCGGAGACCGGCCGCCCGCGCCGCGCCGGCATCTCCTCCTTCGGCTACAGCGGCACCAACGCCCACGCGATCATCGAGCAGGCGCCTGATGTCGTCGTGCCCGCCCAGCAGGAGCCGGCCCGCGACCTGCCCGTCGTGCCCTGGCTCGTCTCCGGCCGGACGGCGGACGCCTTGCGTGCCCAGGCCGAGCGCCTGCACCCGACGGCCGCCGGCATCGCGGACACGGGCGAGCTCGACTTCGCCTACTCCCTCGCCACCAGCCGCGCCGCCCTGGAACACCGTGCCGTCGTTGTCGCCGGGGACCCGGCCGCCCGACTCGACGCCCTCACCGCCCTGGCCCGCGGCGACCACGCACCGGGCCTGGTGCACGGCGCCGTGACGACCGGCGCGCTCGCCTTCCTGTTCACGGGGCAGGGGAGCCAGCGGCTGGGGATGGGGCGTGAGCTGTACGACGCCTATCCGGTGTTCGCACGGGCGTTGGACGCGGTGCGTGAGCGGCTTGGGCTGGATGTGCTGTTCGGTGAGGACGCGGAGGCGTTGGACCGGACGGAGTTCGCGCAGCCGGCGTTGTTCGCGGTGGAAGTTGCCTTGTTCCGGCTGCTGGAGAGCTGGGGAGTGCGCCCGGACTTCGTGTCCGGTCACTCCATCGGCGAGATCGCCGCGGCCCATGTCGCCGGGGTGCTGTCGCTGGACGATGCGTGCACGCTGGTCGAGGCTCGTGGGCGGTTGATGCAGGCGCTGCCGACGGGTGGCGTGATGATCGCGGTGCAGGCTTCGGAGGACGAGGTTCTGCCGCTGCTCACCGAGCGGGTGAGCATCGCCGCGGTCAACGGTCCGCAGGCGGTGGTGATCGCGGGTGATGAGGATGCCGCGGTCGCGATCGTGGATTCTCTCGGGGACCGGAAGTCGAAGCGGCTGACGGTCAGTCATGCCTTCCACTCCCCGCACATGGACGGGATGCTGGACGCGTTCCGTGAGGTGGTGGCGGGGCTTTCGTTCGAGGCTCCGCGCATCCCGGTTGTCTCGAATCTCACCGGTGCGGTCGTAGCGGATGAGATGTCCTCGCCCGACTTCTGGGTGCGGCACGTCCGTGAGGGCGTTCGCTTCCTGGACGGTGTCCGTGCCTTGGAGGCTGCCGGGGTCGGCACGTTTGTGGAGCTGGGTCCGGACGGTGTGCTGTCGGCGATGGCGCAGGAGTGGGTGACGGGCGAGGGCGCGGTCTTCGTTCCGGTGCTGCGCAAGGGCCGTCCGGAGGCTGAGACGGCCGTCACGGCTCTCGCGCAGGCGTACACGCGGGGCGTGGCGGTGGACTGGGCCGGGTACTTTGCTGGCACTGGCACGCGGCGCGTGGACCTGCCGACGTATGCCTTCCAGCGGCGGAGGTTCTGGCCGGAGACCGTGCTCTGGGCGGCCCCGCAGGCCACAGCGCCGGATCAGGCGAGCGCGGTGGACGCCAGGTTCTGGGATGCGGTCGAACGCGAGGACTTGGACTCCCTGGCCGCCGAGTTGGACGTCTCCGGTGATGCGTCGCTGGGTGAGGTGCTTCCGGCGTTGTCGGCGTGGCGTCGGCAGGGCCTGGAGCGGTCGGAGGTGGACGGCTGGCGGTACCGGGTGGTGTGGAAGCCGCTGGCCGAGGCTTCCGCCGCCCGTCTGTCCGGGTCGTGGCTGGTGGTCGTGCCGGCCGGGGGCGCGGACGACGCACCCGTGGTGGATGCGCTGGTGGGGCGTGGTGCGGAGGTGCGCCGGGTCGAGGTCGAACCGGGTATGGATCGCGGGACGCTGGCGGGTCTGGTTGCCGGTGAGTACGCGGGTGTGGTCTCGGTGCTGGGGCTCGTCGACACGACGGGTCTGATCCAGGCGCTGGGCGATGCCAGGGTGGATGCACCGCTGTGGTGTCTGACGCGAGGCGCTGTCTCGGTTGGCCGGTCGGATCGGCTGGTGTCGTCGGGGCAGGCGCAGGTCTGGGGTCTGGGCCGGGTGGCGGCGCTGGAGGTGCCGGAGCGTTGGGGCGGTCTGATCGATCTCCCTGAGCTGCTGGATGAGCGTGCGCTGTCGCGTGTGGTCGGGATCCTGGCCGGCTCCGTCGAGGACCAGGTGGCGGTTCGGTCGTCCGGTGTGTTCGGGCGACGGCTGGTTCGGGCTGTGCTGCCGGAGGGGGCTGGGTCGTGGTCGCCGTCGGGCACGGTGCTGGTCACGGGCGGCACGGGCGCGCTGGGTAGTCGTGTCGCGCGGTGGCTGGCGGAGGCTGGTGTCGAGCGCCTGGTCCTGACCAGTCGGCGCGGCATGGAGGCGCCCGGTGCTGCCGAGTTGGTTGCGGAGCTGGGCGTCGAGGTCTCTGTCATCGCGTGTGACGCCGCTGACCGCGAAGCGCTGCGCGCCGTGCTTGCCGAGCACGCCGACTCGCTGACCGCAGTCGTCCACACCGCTGGCGTCCTGGACGACGGCGTCCTCGACTCGCTGACCCCGGACCGTCTCGAGACCGTCCTGCGGGCCAAGGCTACCTCCGCCCTCAACCTGCACGAGCTGACGACTGAACTCGGCGTGGAGCTTGACGCCTTCGTCCTGTTCTCGTCGATGAGCGGCACGATCGGCGCCGCCGGGCAGGGCAATTACGCTGCCGCGAACGCCTTCCTGGACGCTCTTGCCGAGCAGCGGCGTGCGGATGGTCTGGTGGCGACGTCGATCGCGTGGGGTCCGTGGGCCGAGGGCGGCATGGCGGCCGACGAGGCGATGGCCGCCCGGATGCGCCGTGGTGGGGTTCCGCCGATGCGGGCAGACCTGGCCATGGTGGCGATGCACCAGGCCGCCGGATCTGCTGAGGCGGCCCTCCTGATCGCCGACTTCGACTGGGAGCGTTTTGCGGCCGGTTTCACGTCTGCGCGTCCCAGCAGGCTGCTCGTGGAGCTCCAAGAGACGGCCATCGTTGCGCACAAGGAGAATGCGAACGACGGCTCCGATTCTGCTGGTTCGTCGTTTGCTGTGCGGTTGCGGGGGATGTCTGAGGGCGACCGTGCGCCGTTTGTGCTGGAGTTGGTGCGTCGGCTGGTTGCCGAGGTTCTGGGGCATGGGGGTGTCGGTGATGTCGAGGCGGGTCGGGCGTTCAAGGAGTTGGGTTTTGACTCGCTGACGGCGGTGGAGCTGCGTAATCGGTTGGGTGCGGCGACGGAGCTGCGGTTGCCGGCGACGTTGGTCTACGACTATCCGACGTCGGCTGCGCTGGCGGAGTATCTGCGGGGTGAGTTGCTGGGGACGGTCCGTGTTGCGGATGCGGATCTGCCGGCGGTGATCGTTGCGGATGATGATCCGATCGCGATTGTGGCGATGAGTTGCCGGTTCCCGGGTGGTGTGCGGAGCCCCGAGGACCTGTGGCAGTTGCTGGCGTCGGGGACGGATGCTGTTTCGGGGTTGCCGTTGGACCGTGGCTGGGATGTCGCGGGGTTGTATGACGCTGATCCTGGTGCGCAGGGCACGTCGTATGCGCGTGAGGGTGGCTTCGTTTATGACGCGGCTGACTTCGATGCGGACTTCTTCGGGATCTCGCCGCGTGAGGCGCTGGCGATGGATCCGCAGCAGCGGATGCTGTTGGAGACGTCGTGGGAGGCGTTCGAGCGGGCCGGCATAGACCCGGCTTCTCTGCAGGGCAGTCAGACCGGTGTGTTCGTCGGCACGAACGGCCAGGACTACCTGTCGGTGCTGCTGGAGGATTCCGAAGGCCTGGAAGGCCACTTGGGCACGGGCAACGCGGCGAGCGTGGTCTCGGGTCGCATCTCCTACACCTTCGGCCTCGAGGGCCCGGCGGTGACGGTCGACACGGCGTGTTCTGCCTCGCTGGTGGCGTTGCACTGGGCGGTGCAGGCCCTGCGCAATGGCGAGTGTTCGCTGGCGCTGGCCGGTGGTGTGACGGTGATGTCGACGCCCGGCACCTTTGTGGAGTTCAGCCGTCAGCGTGGTCTGGCGGAGGACGGCCGGGTCAAGGCGTTCGCCGCTGCCGCTGATGGCACGGGCTGGGGTGAAGGTGTCGGCCTGCTGCTGGTCGAGCGGCTGTCGGACGCGCGGCGCAACGGTCACCCGGTGTTGGCGTTGGTGCGGGGTTCGGCGATCAACCAGGACGGTGCGAGCAACGGTCTGACGGCGCCGAACGGCCCGTCGCAGCAGCGCGTGATCCGCCAGGCCCTGGCGAGCGCCGGGCTGGCGGCCACTGACGTGGACGCGGTCGAGGCGCACGGCACCGGCACCCGGCTGGGTGACCCGATCGAGGCGCAGGCGCTGCTGGCCACCTACGGTCAGAACAGGCCCGAGGACCGGCCGCTGCTGCTCGGCTCGATCAAGTCGAACATCGGTCACACGCAGGCCGCGGCCGGTGTCGCGGGTGTGATGAAGATGGTGCTCGCGATGCAGCACGGGGTGCTGCCGCAGACCCTGCACGTGGACGAGCCGACCCCGCACGTGGACTGGACGGCGGGTGACATCGCGCTGCTCACCAAGCAGCAGGAGTGGCCGGAGACCGGACGGCCCCGTCGAGCGGGTATCTCGTCGTTCGGGTTCAGCGGCACCAACGCCCACACCGTCATCGAACAGGCACCGGAGGCCGCCGAGCTCGATGACTCGGAACTGCCCATCGAAGAACTGCCGTTCCTGCCGCTGGCACTGTCCGCGAAGACCGACATCGCCCTGCATGAGCAGGCGGCGAATCTCCGGGACCGGCTCGTTGCGGCTCCGGAGGTGCGGCTGTCCGACGTGGGGCGAACGCTGACGACGGGCCGCTCGGCTCTCGAACGTCGTGTGGTGGTGACGGCACAGGGCCGTGACGACGTACTGGCCGCGCTTGAGGCGCTGGCCGAGGGCGCCCCCGCTCCCGGCACGGTGACCGGATCCCCGGTCGCGGGCAAGCTCGCCTTCCTGTTCACAGGCCAGGGCAGCCAGCGGTTGGGGATGGGGCGTGAGCTGTACGGCGCGTACCCGGCCTTCGCGGACGCCCTGGACGTGGTCTGTGCGCATATGGATGCGCACCTTGATGTGCCGCTGAGGGACGTGCTCTTCGGGGAGGACACCGCGGTTCTGGACCGGACGGAGTTCACCCAGCCGGCGCTGTTCGCCGTCGAAGTGGCACTGTTCCGGCTGGTTGAGTCGTGGGGCGTGAGGCCCGACTTCCTGTCCGGCCACTCCATCGGCGAGATCGCCGCTGCCCATGTGGCCGGGGTGCTGTCGCTGGAGGACGCGTGCGCGCTGGTCGCCGCTCGTGGGCGGTTGATGCAGGCGCTGCCGGGTGGCGGTGTGATGATCGCGCTGCAGGCCTCGGAGGACGAGGTCCTGCCGCTGCTGAACGACCGCGTGAGCATCGCCGCGGTCAATGGCCCTTCGTCGGTGGTCATCGCCGGTGACGAGGACGCGGCGGTCGCGGTCGTCGCGCGCTTCGAGGGACGGAAGTCGAAGCGGCTGCAGGTCAGTCACGCGTTCCACTCGCCGCACATGGACGGCATGCTGGACGCCTTCCGTGAGGTCGTGGTGGGGCTTTCGTTCGAGGCCCCGCGTATCCCCGTGGTCTCCAACCTGACGGGTGCCGTGGTCACCGACGAGATGGCCTCGCCCGACTTCTGGGTGCGGCACGTCCGTGAGGCTGTGCGCTTCCTGGACGGTGTCCGTGCGCTGGAAGCGGCCGGGGTCAGCACGTTCGTGGAGCTGGGTCCGGACGGTGTGCTGTCGGCGATGGCGCAGGAGTGCGTGACGGGCGAGGGCGCGATCTTCGTTCCGGTGCTGCGCAAGGGCCGTCCGGAGGCGGAAACGGCTGTTTCGGCTCTGGCGCAGGCGCACGTCCGGGGTATCGAGGTCGACTGGCGGAAGTTCTTCGCCGGGACCGGTACGCGGCGGCCGGACCTGCCGACGTATCCCTTCCAGCGAAAGCGGTACTGGCCGGAGGCGGCGCTCCCGGGGAACGCTCTGGCCGGTGGTGCCGTGGACACCGTGGACGCCCGCTTCTGGGACGCCGTCGAGCGCGAGGACCTCACGTCACTGGTCACCACCCTCGGTGCCGATGACGACACTGCTTGGGCGAGCGTCCTGCCTGGTCTGTCGGCGTGGCGTCGGCAGGGTCGTGAGCGGTCGGAGGTGGACGGCTGGCGGTACCGGGTGGTGTGGAAGCCGCTGGCCGAGGCTTCCGGTGCTCGTCTGTCCGGGTCGTGGCTGGTGGTCGTGCCGACCGGGGACGACTCGCTGGTGGCGGACGCACTGGCGGATCGAGGCGCGGAGGTGCGCCGGGTCGCGGTCGAGCCGGGTATGGATCGCGGGACGCTGGCGGGTCTGGTTGCCGGTGAGTACGCGGGTGTCGTGTCGCTGCTCGGGCTTGTGGAGTCGGTCTCGCTGCTGCAGGCGCTGGGCGATGCCCAGGTGGATGCCTCGTTGTGGTGTCTGACGCGGGGTGCGGTGTCGGTCGGCCGGTCGGACAGGTTGACCTCGCCGGTCCAGGCTCAGCTGTGGGGTCTCGGCCGGGTGGCCGCCCTGGAGGTTCCGGAGCGTTGGGGCGGTCTGATCGATCTCCCTGAGCTGCTGGATGAGCGTGCGCTGTCGCGTGTGGTCGGGATCCTGGCCGGCTCCGTCGAGGACCAGGTGGCGGTTCGGTCGTCCGGGGTGTTCGGGCGGCGGCTGGTCCGCGCTGCGCTGCCGGAGGGCACGGCGTCGTGGATCCCCTCGGGCACAGTCCTGGTCACCGGCGGCACGGGCGCGCTGGGTGGCCAGGTTGCGCGGTGGCTGGCCGAGGCTGGTGCCGAGCGGTTGGTCCTGACCAGCCGGCGCGGCATGGACGCGCCGGGTGCGGCTGAGCTGGTGGCGGAGCTGGGCGTTGACGTCTCCGTTGTGGCGTGTGATGCCTCCGACCGGGAGGCCCTGCGGGCGCTGCTCGCCGAGCACGCCGGCTCGCTGACCGCTGTCGTCCACACGGCGGGCGTCCTGGACGACGGCGTGCTGGATGCCCTGACGCCGGAGCGCATCGGCGGTGTTCTTCGGGCGAAGGCCACGTCGGCGCTCAACCTGCACGAGCTGACGAACGAGCTGGGCATCACCCTCGCCGCCTTTGTCCTCTTCTCTTCTGCCGCCGGTGTATGGGGAGCCGCGGGTCAGGGCAATTACGCTGCCGCGAACGCCTTCCTGGACGCTCTTGCCGAGCAGCGTCGTGCGGATGGTCTGGCGGCGACGTCGATCGCGTGGGGTCCGTGGGCCGAGGGTGGCATGGCGGCCGACGAGGCGATGGCCGCCCGGATGCGCCGTGGCGGGGTCTCCCCGATGAACGCGGCGACGGCGGTGACCGCCCTGCACCGCGCGGTGGGTGCCAAGGACACCGTCGTTGCCGTCGCGGACATGGACTGGGAGCGCTTTGCTCCTGGATTCACGTCCGCGCGTCCCAGCAGGCTCCTTGCCGAGCTGCCGGAGGCGATGGCGGTCGCCCGCGTTGAAGAGGGCACGGATGAGTCCTCTCAGGCGGTCGGTTCGTCGTTTGCTGTGCGGTTGCGGGGGATGGCGGAGGGCGATCGTGCCCCGTTTGTCCTGGAGTTGGTGCGGCGTCTGGTTGCCGAGGTTCTGGGGCATGGGGGTGTGGGGGATGTCGAGGCGGGTCGGGCGTTCAAGGAGCTGGGCTTTGACTCGCTGACGGCCGTCGAACTGCGTAATCGGTTGGGTGCGGCGACGGAGCTGCGGTTGCCGGCGACGTTGGTCTACGACTATCCGACGTCTGCTGCGCTGGCGGATTATCTGCGGGGTGAGGTGCTGGGGACGGTCCGTGTTGCGGATGCGGATCTGCCGGCGGTGATCGTTGCGGATGATGATCCGATCGCGATCGTGGCGATGAGTTGCCGGTTCCCGGGTGGTGTGCGTTCTCCGGAGGATCTGTGGCAGTTGCTGGCGTCGGGGACGGATGCTGTTTCGGGGTTGCCGTTGGACCGTGGCTGGGATGTCGCGGGGTTGTATGACGCTGATCCTGGTGCGCAGGGGACGTCGTATGCGCGTGAGGGCGGCTTCGTTTATGACGCGGCTGACTTCGATGCGGACTTCTTCGGGATCTCGCCGCGTGAGGCGCTGGCGATGGATCCGCAGCAGCGGATGCTGTTGGAGACGTCGTGGGAGGCGTTCGAGCGGGCCGGCATTGATCCTGTGACGCTGCAGGGCAGTCAGACCGGTGTGTTCGTCGGCACGAACGGCCAGGACTACCTGTCGGTGCTGCTGGAGGATTCCGAGGGCCTGGAAGGCCACCTCGGGACCGGCAACGCGGCCAGCGTCGTGTCGGGTCGGCTGTCGTATGTGTTCGGGCTGGAAGGCCCGGCGGTGACGGTCGACACGGCGTGTTCGGCGTCGTTGGTGGCGTTGCACTGGGCGGTGCAGGCGCTGCGTAATGGTGAGTGTTCGCTGGCGCTGGCCGGTGGCGTGACGGTGATGTCGACGCCGGGCACCTTTGTGGAGTTCAGCCGGCAGCGCGGCTTGGCGGAGGACGGCCGGGTCAAGGCGTTCGCCGCCGCCGCTGATGGCACGGGGTGGGGTGAGGGTGTTGGTCTGCTGCTGGTCGAGCGACTCTCGGACGCCCGGCGCAACGGTCACCCGGTGCTGGCGTTGGTGCGGGGTTCGGCGATCAACCAGGACGGGGCGAGCAACGGTCTGACGGCGCCGAACGGCCCGTCGCAGCAGCGCGTGATCCGCCAGGCCCTGGCGAGCGCCGGCCTGTCGGCCACCGATGTGGACGCGGTCGAGGCGCACGGCACCGGCACCCGGCTGGGCGACCCGATCGAGGCGCAGGCGCTGCTGGCCACCTACGGTCAGAACAGGCCCGAGGACCGGCCGCTACTCCTGGGCTCGATCAAGTCGAACATCGGTCACACGCAGGCCGCGGCCGGTGTCGCGGGTGTGATGAAGATGGTGCTCGCGATGCAGCACGGGGTGCTGCCGCAGACCCTGCACGTGGACGCGCCGACGCCGCACGTCGACTGGTCGGCGGGCGACATCGCGCTGCTCACCGAGCAGCAGGAGTGGCCGGAGACCGGACGGCCGCGTCGGGCGGGCATCTCGTCGTTCGGGTTCAGCGGCACCAACGCCCACACCGTCATCGAACAGGCACCGCTGAACGACGACGTGGAGCAGGTCGCTCCGCAGGACGAGGAGAAGCGGTACCTCCCCCTGGCGCTCTCGGCGAAGAGTGACAGTGCCCTGCGTGAGCAGGCCGGGAATCTTCGTGCGCGGTTGGTCGGGGCTCCGGAGGTGCGGCTGTCCGACGTGGGGCGGACGCTGACGACGGGCCGTTCGGCTCTCGAACGGCGTGTGGTGGTGACCGCCCAGGGCCGTGAGGATGTGCTGGCGGCGCTTGAGGCGCTGGCCGAGGGAAGCCCCGCTCCCGGCACGGTGACCGGATCCCCGGTCGCGGGCAAGCTCGCCTTCCTGTTCACGGGCCAGGGCAGCCAGCGCCTGGAGATGGGCAGGCAGCTCTACGACACCTACCCGGCATTCGCCGAAGCCCTGGATGCGGTCAGCGCCCACCTCGACACCCAGCTCGAACGGCCCCTGCAGACCGTTCTGTTCGGGGACGACGCGGAGGCGCTGGACCGGACGGAGTTCACCCAGCCGGCGCTGTTCGCCGTCGAGGTGGCACTGTTCCGGCTGCTGGAGTCCTGGGGGGTGAAGGCCGACTTCGTGTCCGGCCACTCCATCGGTGAGATCGCCGCCGCGCACGTTGCGGGAGTCTTCTCACTGGAGGATGCCTGCGCGCTGGTCGAGGCGCGTGGGCGATTGATGCAGGAACTGCCCGGCGGTGGCGTGATGATCGCGGTGCAGGCGTCGGAGGACGAGGTCCTGCCGCTGCTGAACGACCGCGTGAGCATAGCTGCGGTCAACGGTCCGCAGGCGGTGGTGATCGCGGGGGATGAAGACGCCGCCACGGCGATCGTGGAGTCCTTCCCGGACCGCAAGTCGAAGCGCCTGACGGTCAGCCACGCCTTCCACTCCCCGCACATGGACGGCATGCTCGACGCCTTCCGCGAGTTGGTGTCCGGGCTGTCGCTCGAGGCCCCGCGCATCCCCGTGGTCTCCAACCTGACGGGCGCGGTGGTCACCGACGAGATGGCCTCGGCGGACTTCTGGGTGCGGCACGTCCGCGAGGCCGTCCGCTTCCTCGACGGCGTCCGCACGCTGGAGGCCGAAGGAGTCACGACCTACCTGGAGCTCGGCCCGGACGGTGTGCTGTCGGCGATGGCGCAGGAGTGCTTGACGGGCGAGGTAGCCGCGGCTTTCGCCCCGGTGCTGCGCAAGGGTCGGCCCGAGGCGGAGACCGCCGTCACGGCGCTCGCGCAAGCGTACGTCCGAGGCGTGGAGGTGGACTGGACCGGATTCTTCGCCGGGGCTGGCGGACGACTTGTCGATCTGCCGACATACGCCTTCCAGCGCAAGCGGTACTGGCCAGAGGCGGCACTGACCGTTAACGCGTCCGGCGGCGGGACCGTGGACACCATCGACTCCCGGTTCTGGGACGCCGTCGAGCGCGAGGACCTGGCCTCGCTGCTGGCGGAGTTGGACGTCGCGGGCGATGCGTCGCTGGGTGAGGTGCTTCCGGCGTTGTCGGCGTGGCGTCGGCAGGGTCGGGAGCGGTCGGAGGTGGACGGCTGGCGCTACAGGGCAGTCTGGAAGCCGCTGACCGAGGCCCCCGGCGCGCGCCTTTCCGGGTCGTGGCTGGTGGTCGTGTCGACCGGGGGCGCTGATGATGCAGCGGTCGTGGGCGCGCTGGCCGGGCGTGGTGCGCAGGTGCGCCGGGTCGAGGTCGAGCCGGGCACGGATCGTGCGGCGCTCGCGGGTCTCGTCGCTGGTGAGTACGCCGGTGTGATCTCGCTGCTGGGGCTCGTCGACACGGTGAGTCTGATCCAGGCCCTCGGCGATGCCCGAGTGGGTGCCCGGTTGTGGTGCCTGACGCGAGGCGCCGTTTCGGTCGGCCGTTCGGACCGGCTGACCTCGCCGGAGCAGGCTCAGCTGTGGGGCCTGGGTCGGGTCGCCGCCCTGGAGGTGCCGGAGCGCTGGGGCGGTCTGATCGACCTGCCCGAGGTGCTGGACGAGCGGGCGCTCTCGCGCGTGGTCGGTGTGCTGACCGGCTCCGGTGAGGACCAGGTGGCCGTGCGCTCCTCCGGGGTGTTCGGGCGACGGCTGGTCCGCGCTGCGCTGCCGGAGGGTACGGCGTCGTGGGCCCCGTCGGGCACGGTGCTCGTGACCGGTGGCACGGGCGCGCTCGGTGGTCATATCGCCCGGTGGCTGGCGGGTGTGGGTGCCGAGCGGCTGGTGCTGACCAGCCGGCGCGGCATGGACGCGCCGGGTGCCGCGGAACTCGTTGCCGAGCTGGGCGTCGACGTCTCCGTCGTCGCCTGTGACGCCTCCGACCGCTATGCGCTGCGGGCACTGCTCGCCGAGCACGCCGGCTCGCTGACCGCAGTCGTCCACACGGCGGGCGTCCTGGACGACGGCGTCCTCGACTCCCTGACCCCGGACCGTCTCGAGACCGTCCTGCGAGCCAAGGCCACGTCCGCCCGCAACCTGCACGAGCTGACGACCGAACTCGGCATCACTCTCGACGCCTTCGTCCTCTTCTCCTCGACGAGCGGCACGATCGGCGCCGCCGGCCAGGGCAACTACGCGGCCGCCAACGCCTACCTCGACGCCCTCGCCGAGCAGCGCCGGGCCGACGGCCTGGCCGCGACGTCGATCGCGTGGGGTCCGTGGGCCCAGGGCGGCATGGCGGCCGACGAGGCGATGGCCGCCCGGATGCACCGCGGCGGCATTCCTCCCATGGACGCCGCTCGTGCCATCTCGGCCCTGCGGCGTGCGCTGGAGGCAGGGGACGCCGCCGTCGCCATCGCGGACATCGACTGGGAGCGGTTCGCCCCCGGCTTCACCTCCGTCCGGGGCAGCATGCTCCTCGCCGATCTGCCCGAGGTCCAGCGAGCCCTCGCCCCGCGTACCGGCGAGGCCGGGGACGCCCGGGGCGACGGGAACGCGGCACACGGTGCCGACTCGCTCGCGGAACGGCTCGGGAAGCTGAACGAGCCGGAGCGGGAGCGGGCGCTGCTCGACCTCGTGCGCGGGGAGGTGGCGGCGGTCCTCGGTCATGCCGGAACGGAGACCGTCGGCGCGGAGCGGGCGTTCAAGGAACTGGGCTTCGACTCGCTGACCGCCGTCGAGCTGCGCAACCACCTGGGTGCGGCGACCGGGATGCGCCTGCCGGCCACCCTGGTCTACGACTACCCGACGTCGGCGGCCCTCGCCGACTACCTGCGAGGGGAGCTGTTCGGCACGCAGCCCGTGGTGCCGGGCCCGGTCGTCGCCTCCGTACCGGTGGACGAGGACCCCATCGCGATCGTGGCGATGAGCTGCCGCTTCCCGGGCGACGTCCGGACCCCGGAGGACCTCTGGCACCTGCTGGCGACCGGAACGGACGCGGTCGGGGAGTTCCCGGCGGACCGCGGCTGGGACGCGGAAGCGCTCTTCGGCTCGCAGACGGCCGGCGAGGAGGTGCCGCCGTACGCCCAGGAGGGCGGATTCCTCTACGACGTGGCGGACTTCGATCCCGGCTTCTTCGGGATCTCCCCGCGCGAAGCCGTCGCCATGGACCCGCAGCAGCGGCTGCTGCTGGAGACGTCGTGGGAGGCGTTCGAGCGGGCCGGGATCGACCCGGCCTCGCTGCGTGGGAGCCAGGCGGGCGTCTTCGTCGGCACGAACGGTCAGGACTACCTCTCCCTCGTGCTCAACTCCGCTGATCGTGACGGGGGTTTCCTCGGCACCGGCAACTCCGCGAGCGTGGTGTCGGGCCGTATCTCGTACGTCTTCGGTCTGGAGGGGCCGGCCGTGACGGTCGACACGGCGTGCTCCGCGTCCTTGGTGGCGCTGCACCTCGCGGCGCAGGCGCTGCGCAACGGCGAGTGCTCGCTCGCCCTGGCCGGCGGCGTGACGGTGATGTCGACGCCGGGTGCCTTCGTGGAGTTCAGCCGCCAGCGCGGTCTGGCGGCGGACGGCCGGGTCAAAGCCTTCGCCGCTGCCGCCGACGGTACGGGCTGGGCCGAGGGCGTCGGCATGCTGCTGGTGGAGCGGCTGTCGGACGCGCGCCGCAACGGCCACCCGGTACTGGCTCTCGTCCGGGGCTCGGCGGTCAACCAGGACGGTGCGAGCAACGGCCTGACGGCGCCGAACGGCCCGTCACAGCAGCGGGTGATCCGCCAGGCCCTGGCCAGCGCGGGTCTTGCGGCCACCGATGTGGACGTGGTCGAGGCGCACGGCACGGGCACCCGCCTGGGTGACCCGATCGAGGCCCAGGCACTACTGGCCACCTACGGTCAGGGGCGCTCGCCGGAGCAGCCGCTGCTGCTCGGCTCGATCAAGTCCAACATGGGCCACACGCAGGCCGCGGCCGGTGTGGCCGGTGTGATGAAGATGGTGCTGGCGATGCAGCACGGCGTGCTGCCGCAGACCCTGCACGTGGACGAGCCGACCCCGCACGTCGACTGGTCGGCCGGAGAGATCGCGCTGCTCACCGAGCAGCGGGAGTGGCCGGACACCGGTCGCCCCCGCCGCGCCGGCATCTCGTCGTTCGGCGTGAGCGGCACCAACGCGCACACCATCGTGGAGCAGGCCCCGCCCGCCCCGCAGGTCGCCGACGCGGAGCCCGGCTGGACGAACGAGGAGAGCGCCGCGACGCCTTCGGTGTGGGTGCTGTCCGGCAGGACCGAGACCGCCCTGCGCGACCAGGCGGAACGCCTGCGCGACCATCTGGCCGCACACGGGGAGTCGCGTCCGCTCGACGTCGCCTTCGCGCTGGCGACCGGACGGGCGGCGCTTGACCACCGTGCCGCGATCGTCGCCGATCACCGCGAGGCGTTCGGGGACGGACTCGCCGCCCTGGTGGCGGGGGACTCCACCGCGCAGGCGGTCCGCGGCGTGGCGGACACGGAACAACGAGTGGCGTTCCTGTTCACGGGGCAGGGCAGCCAGCGGCTCGGGATGGGGCGCGAGCTGTATGACACGTACCCCGTGTTCGCCGGGTCACTGGACGCGGTGTGTGCGCACCTGGACCGGCATCTCGAAGTGCCGCTCAAGGACGTGCTGTTCGGGGACGACGCCGATGTCCTGAACCGCACGGAGTTCACGCAGCCGGCGTTGTTCGCGGTGGAGGTGGCGGTGTTCCGGCTGGTCGAGTCGTGGGGTGTGCGACCGGACTACCTGTCCGGTCACTCCATCGGTGAGCTCGCCGCCGCGCATGTGGCCGGGGTGCTCTCGCTGGAGGACGCGTGCGCGCTGGTCGCGGCGCGTGGCCGGTTGATGCAGGCGCTGCCGGGTGGCGGTGTGATGATCGCCCTCGAAGCGGCTGAGGACGAGGTCCTACCCCTGTTGGACGAGCGGGTGAGCATCGCCGCGGTCAACGGCCCGCGGTCGGTGGTCATCGCGGGTGACGAGGACGCCGCGGTCGGCATTGCGGCGTCGTTCGAGGACCGCAAGTCGAAGCGACTGACGGTCAGCCACGCCTTCCACTCCCCGCACATGGACGCCATGCTCGCGGACTTCCGGAAGGTCGCCGAGGGGCTGTCCTACGGAGCCCCGCGCATTCCGCTGGTCTCCAACCTGACCGGTGCCCTGGTGACGGACGAGGTGACGTCGCCCGAGTTCTGGGTGCGGCACGTCCGTGAGGCCGTGCGCTTCCTGGACGGCGTCCGCGCGCTGGAGGCCGCAGGCGTCACCACCTACATGGAGCTGGGCCCGGACGGCGTGCTCTCCGCCATGGCCCAGGACTGCGTGACCGGGGAGGGCGCCGCCTTCGTTCCCGTCCTGCGCAAGGGCCGCCCCGAGGCCGAGACGGCCGTGACCGCCCTGGCGCATGCCCACACCCGCGGCGTCACCGTCGACTGGGCCCGGTTCTTCGCCGGGACCGGCGCCCGCCGCGTCGACCTGCCCACCTACGCGTTCCAGCGCGAGCGCTACTGGGCGGAGTACCTGCCCGAGTACGAGGACGTGGCATCGGTCGGCATCGGCGCGGCCGGGCACCCGCTGCTCGGGGCCGCGGTCGAGCTGCCCGGCTCGGACGGCTTCGTCCTCACCGGGCGGCTGTCCACCCGGACGCACCCCTGGCTCGCCGACCACGTGGTGGCCGACACGGTCGTCCTCCCCGGCGCGGCCTTCGTCGAGCTGGCCCTGCGCGCCGGCGACGAGGCCGGGTGCGCCGGAGTGGAGGAGCTGACGCTGGAAGCGCCGCTGGTCCTCCCCGACAAGGGCGCCGTGCAGCTGCGCGTCACCGTGGGCGGCGCGGACGAACGGGGGCGGCGTCCCGTGCAGGTGTACAGCCGGATCGACGCGGCGACCGGGACGGGCGCAGGCGCGGACGGGGAGTGGACCCGGCACGCCGACGGTCTCCTCTCCGGTGTCACGGACCTGCCGACGACCGTCACCACGGACCAGGAAGGGGCGGCGCAGTGGCCGCCCGCCGGTGCGGAGCAGGTCTCCGTGGACGACGTCCGTGAGCGGCTGTCGGGCGCCGAGCTGTACCACGGTCCCGCCTTCCGGTCCCTGACCCGGGCCTGGGTGCGGGGCGGGGAGGTCTTCGCCGAGGCCAGGCTGCCGCAGGAGCAGCAGGCGTCGGCCGGGCGGTACGCGCTGCACCCGGCGCTGCTCGACGCCGCTTCGCAGGCGCTGGCGGCCGGCCCCGCCGGCACGGGCCGGACGTCCGTGGCGTGGCGCGGCGTGCACCTGCACGCCGTCGGCGCGGACGCCCTGCGGCTGCACGTTGCACCGGCCGGTGAGGACACCGTCTCGGTCGTCGCGGCCGACCTGAAGGGCGCGCCCATCGCCACGGTCGACGCGCTGGTGACGGAGCGGCCCGACCCCGCCCGGTTCACGCAGGCCCCGGTGGGTGTCCGCGAGTCGCTGTTCCGGCTCGACTGGACCCCTGTGCCGACGACCGGTTCGCCGACCGCGGGCGCCGTCCCCTTCGCGGTGGTCGGGGACTCCGCCGGCGCGCTGCAGCAGGTCGGCGTCGCCATGGAGACGTACGCCGACCTCGCGGCGCTCGACGCGGCCGTCGCGGCGGGCGGGACGATGCCGGGGACGGTGCTCGTGCCGCTGACCGGGATGACCGGTGCGCAGGCCGGCATCGACACCGCCGACGGCGTCGCGCGCCTCGCGGGCGAGGTGCGCGACACGGCGCACCGGGCGCTGGAACTGGTACAGGACTGGCTGGGCAACGGCAGGTTCGCCGGGGCGCGGCTCGTCGTCGTGACCCGGGGCGCGGTGGCCGTAGGCGCCGGCGAGGCCGAGGACCTGGCGCAGGCGCCGGTGTGGGGCCTGGTGCGTACGGCGCAGACGGAGAACCCGGACCGCTTCGTCCTGGTCGACGTCGACGGGACCGACGCCTCCTGCCGGGCGCTGCCGGCCGCCCTCGCGTCCACGGAGCCCGAACTCGCCGTACGCGGGGGAGCGGTGTTCGCCTCCCGCCTGGCCAGGACCGAGGCGACGGGCACGGACAGCGCCGTTCGCCCCTTCGACACCGAGGGCACCGTCCTGATCACCGGCGCCGGCGGCGGCCTGGCCGGGCTCGTCGCCCGGCATGTCGTTGAGACGTACGGAGCGCGGCGGCTGCTGCTGGTGAGCCGTCGCGGCGCGGCGGCGGACCACGCCCCCGAGCTCACCGCGCAACTGCGGGCCGCGGGCGCGGAGGTGACGTGGGCGGCGTGCGACGTGGCCGACCGTGACGCGCTCGCCGCGGTCCTGGCGGGCGTACCCGCCGAGCATCCGCTGACGGCGGTCGTGCACACCGCGGGCGTCCTGGACGACGGGATCGTGGACCTGCTCACCCCGGAGCGGATGGACCGGGTGCTGCGGCCCAAGGCCGAGGCCGCCCTCCACCTGCACGAGCTGACCCGGGACCTCGACCTGTCGGCGTTCGTCCTCTTCTCGGCCGCCGCGGGCACGCTCGGCGGCGCCGGACAGGCCAACTACGCCGCGGCGAACGTCTTCCTCGACGCCCTCGCCCGGCACCGCGACCGCAGCGGTCTTCCCGCGCTGTCCCTGGCCTGGGGCATGTGGGCCGAGGAACGCGGCATGGCGGGCCGGCTGACCGAGGCGGAGCGGGGCAGGGTCGCCCGCGGCGGCATCGTGCCGCTGTCTGCGGAGGAGGGCCTGGCGCTTCTCGACGCGGCCCTCACGGCGGGCGAACCCGTGCTCGTACCGGTCGGCATCGACCTGCCGACGCTGCGGGCGAGGGCCGCGGACGGCGCGCTCCTGCCGATGTTCCGGGGCCTGGTGCGCACCCCCGCGCGCAGGACGGTGCAGGCTACGGGGAGCGCGGCGGCCACGGCCACGGACGGTGGTGCGGACGAGCTCACGCTGACGGAGCGCCTCAGCGGGCTCCCCGCGGCGGAGCGGGAGCGGACCGTCCTGGACCTGGTGCGTACCCAGGTGGCCGCCGTCCTCGGGTACCGGTCGGCCGATCTCGTCGGTGACGGGCAGGCGTTCAAGGAGCTCGGCTTCGACTCGCTCACGGCGGTGGAGCTGCGCAACCGCCTGAGCGCCGCCAGCGGCCTGCGACTGCCGGCCACCCTGGTCTACGACTACCCCAACCCGGCGGCCCTCGCCGGACACCTCCTGGGGGAGATGGCCCCGGAGCCGGCCGAGCGCGGGCTGTCGGTACTCGAGGAGATCGGCCGGCTGGAGAGCACCTTCTCCTCGCTGACCCCGGAGGAACTGTCCGAGGCAGCGGCGGACGACGCCGCGCACGCGCGCGTGGCGGTGCGTCTGCAAGCGCTGCTGGCCCAGTGGAACGAGGCCCGTGGGACGGCCGGCGAGTCCGGGGCCGACGAGATCGAAGAGGCCAGCGACGACGAGCTGTTCGCGCTCATCGACAAGAAGTTCGGCAAGGCCTGACCCGACACGTCGCGGACGCACCGCCGCCCTCCGGCGGTGCGTCCGCCCCGACCCCCGAACCCTCGACCCCCGAACCGAGACATCCCGAGATCCCGAGCACGTGCGAGAAGACTCCACGGTCTCGACCACGCGAATAGGTGAAGCGCCAGTGGCGAACGAAGCGAAGCTCCGCGAGTACCTCAAGAAGGTCACGACCGATCTCGACGAGGCGTACGGACGCCTGCGGGACATCGAGAGCCAGGCTCACGAGCCGATCGCCGTCACGGCGATGAGCTGCCGCTTCCCGGGCGGCGTACGCTCCCCCGAGGACCTGTGGGACCTGCTCGCCGCCGGCGGCGACGCGCTCACCGCGTTCCCCGCGGACCGGGGCTGGGAGCTCGAAGGGCTCTTCTCGGACGACCCCGACGAACCCGGCACGTCGATCACCCGCGAGGGCGGTTTCCTCGCCGACGCCCCCTCCTTCGACGCCGGGTTCTTCGGGATCTCGCCGCGTGAGGCGCTGGCCATGGACCCGCAGCAGCGGCTGCTGCTGGAGACGTCCTGGGAGGCGTTCGAGCGGGCGGGCATCGACCCGGGCACCCTGCGCGGCAGCCAGGCCGGCGTGTACGTCGGCGTCAACGGCTCGGACTACCTGACCCCGCTGCTTGAGGCCGCCGAGGACTACGCCGGTCACCTGGGCACCGGGAACGCGGCCAGTGTGATGTCCGGCCGCATCTCATACACCCTCGGCCTCGAAGGCCCGGCGGTCACCGTCGACACGGCCTGCTCGGCCTCGCTGGTGGCGCTGCACCTGGCGGTGCAGGCGCTGCGGGCGGGGGAGTGCTCGCTGGCGCTGGCCGGCGGCGTCCACGTGATGTCGACGCCGGGCCTGTTCATCGAGTTCTCCCGGCAGCGCGGCCTCGCTCCGGACGGACGCTGCAAGGCGTTCTCGTCCGACGCCGACGGCTTCGGCCCGGCGGAGGGCGTGGGTCTCCTCCTGCTGGAGCGGCTGTCGGACGCGCGGCGCAACGGCCGCCCGGTGCTGGCGGTGGTGCGGGGTTCGGCGATCAACCAGGACGGCGCGAGCAACGGTCTGACGGCGCCGAACGGTCCCTCGCAGCAGCGGGTGATCCGCGCGGCCCTCGCCAACGCGCGCCTTTCGGCGGGCGATGTGGACGTGGTGGAGGCGCACGGCACCGGCACGGCGCTGGGCGACCCGATCGAGGCCCAGGCGCTGCTGGCCACCTACGGCCAGGATCGGCCGGCGGAGCGGCCCTTGCTCCTGGGTTCCGTGAAGTCGAACATCGGTCACACGCAGGCCGCGGCCGGTGTGGCGGGCGTGATGAAGATGGTGTTGGCGATGCGGCATGGTGTGGTGCCGAAGTCGTTGCATGTGGATGAGCCGTCGCCGCATGTGGATTGGGCGTCGGGTGCGGTGTCGTTGGCGTCGGATGCGGTGGTGTGGCCGGATTCGGGGCGTGCGCGGCGGGCGGGTGTGTCGTCGTTCGGGTTCAGTGGGACGAACGCGCACGTGATCGTGGAGCAGGCGCCGGAGCCCGAGCTCGAGGATGAAGCCGCCTCGCCCTCCGGTGGTCCTGCGGTGGTGCCGTGGGTGTTGTCGGGCAAGAGCGTGGCGGCGTTGCGGGGTCAGGCGGAGCGGGTGTCGGGCTGGCTGGTGGGTGAGGCCGGCTCGGCGGCTTCGGTGGCTGATGTGGGGTGGTCGTTGGCGTCGTCTCGGGCGGCGTTGGAGCACCGTGCGGTGGTGCTGGGTGACCATGCGGCGGGGTTGTCGGCGGTGGCGCAGGGTGTGCCGGCGGCGGGTGTGGTGTCCGGGCGGGTTGTCGGTGGCAAGACGGTGTTCGTGTTCCCGGGTCAGGGCTCGCAGTGGGTCGGTATGGCCGTGGAACTGCTGGATTCCTCGCCGGTGTTCGCGGAGCGGCTGGGGGAGTGCGCGCGGGCGTTGGAGCCGTTGACCGGTTGGTCGCTGGTGGATGTGCTGCGTGGTGTGGAGGGTGCTCCGTCGTTGGAGCGCGTGGATGTGGTGCAGCCTGCGTTGTTCGCGGTGATGGTGTCGCTGGCGGAGGTGTGGAAGGCCGCGGGGGTGCGTCCGGCGGCGGTGATCGGGCATTCGCAGGGCGAGATCGCCGCTGCGTGCGTGGCGGGGATCCTGTCGCTGGAGGACGCGGCCCGGGTGGTGGCTCTGCGCAGTCAGGCGATCGGTCGGGTGCTGGCAGGCCTGGGCGGGATGGTGTCGGTGGCGCTGCCCGCAGCGCATGTGCGCGAGCGGATCGCTGCGTGGGGCGAGGAGCGGATCTCCGTTGCCGCGGTGAACGGCCCGTCCTCCGTGGTGGTCTCCGGTGAGGTGCAGGCGCTGGATGAGCTGCTGGCCTCCTGCGAGGCAGACGGCGTGCGGGCGCGGCGGATCGCGGTGGACTACGCCTCGCACTCCGCGCAGGTCGACCTCCTCGAAGAAGAGCTCGGGAAGTTGTTGGCGCCGATCGCGCCGGGTGAGGCTGGGGTGCCGTTCCTGTCGACGGTGACCGGCGAGTGGATGTCCGGGCCGGAGTTGGACGGCGGTTACTGGTTCCGGAACCTTCGCCAGACCGTCGAGCTGGAGCAGGCGGTCCGGATGCTGCTGGAGCAAGGCTTCGGTGTGTTCGTGGAGTCCAGCCCGCACCCCGTCCTGACGGTCGGGCTGCAGGAGACCGTGGAGGACGCCGGTCGTGAGGCCGCGGTCCTGGGCTCGCTGCGCCGCAACGAAGGCGGTCTGGAGCGGTTCTGGCTGTCGCTTGGCGAGGCCTACGTGCACGGCGCGTCCGTGGACTGGCAGGCGGGGTTCGCCGGAGCCGGCGCCCGCCGCATAGACCTGCCCACCTACGCCTTCCAGCCGCAGCGGTTCTGGCCCGAGATCACCGCTCGTTCCGACGCCGACGCGCCGGTGGAGAACACGGTCGACGCACGCTTCTGGGAGGCCGTCGAACGCGAGGACCTCGAAGCCCTTGCGGGCACCCTCGATCTGGACACCCCGGAAGCGATCGGTTCGTTGGGCGATGTCCTGCCCGGACTGTCTTCGTGGCGTCGGCAGAGCCGTGAGCAGTCCACGGTCGACGGCTGGCGTTACCGCGTGACGTGGAAGCCGGTGCCCGAGCCGGCCGCCGCCCACCTGACCGGCACCTGGCTGCTCGCCGTCCCCGACACGCTCACCGGAGCGGACGAGGAGTGGGCGGCCGCCGTCGAGCGCACTCTCGCCGAGCGCGGGGCGCAGGTGCGTGCCGTGCGCGTCGAGCACGGCACGGCCGACCGCGAGCAGCTGACGGCGACCGTGAAGGCCGCACTCGACGGCACTGCGCCCGGCGGTGTCCTCTCCCTCCTCGCCCTCGGCGGCGAGGGCGCGTTCGCCGGTGAACTCGCGTTCGTCCAGGCACTCGGCGACGCCGAGGTGACCGCCCCGCTGTGGTGCGTCACCCGCGGTGCGGTCGCCGCCGGCCGCTCCGAGCAGGTGACCGATCCCGCCCAGGCACTGATCTGGGGTCTCGGCCGGGTCGCCTCCATGGAGCAGGGCGGCCGCTGGGGCGGCCTCGTCGACCTGCCCGGCACGGACATCGCGGACGACCGTACGCTGGCGCGCCTGGCCGGTGTCCTCGGTGGTGACGGCCCGGAGGACCAGGTCGCGCTGAGGGCTTCCGGGATCTTCGGCCGCCGTCTGGTACGTGCGCGGCTGGCGGAGACCAGCACCGTCCGTGAGTGGCGACCGCGGGGCACGGTGCTGGTCACCGGTGGTACGGGCGCGCTCGGCGCGCACGTCGCCCGCTGGCTCGCGTCCAACGGCGCCGACCACCTCCTGCTCGCGAGCCGCCGGGGCATCGACGCCCCCGGTGCCACCGAGTTGCGGGACGAACTGACGGCGCTTGGCGCCGAGGTGACCGTCGCCGCCTGCGACGTAGCCGACCGGGACGCCCTGGCCGCGCTCCTCGACACCGTCCCGGCCGACCGGCCCCTGACCGCCGTCGTCCACGCGGCCGCGGCGGTGGACGACGGGGTCATCGAGGCGCTGAGCCCCGAGCAGGTGGAGGCGGTGCTGCGCGTCAAGGTCGACGCGACGCTGCACCTGCACGAGCTGACCCGTGACCTGGACCTGTCCGCCTTCGTGCTGTTCTCGTCCTTCGCCGCCACCTTCGGCGCGCCCGGACAGGGCAACCAGGCGCCGGGCAACGCCTTCCTGGACGCGTTCGCCGAGCACCGCAGGGCGGCCGGTCTCCCCGCCACGTCCGTGGCCTGGGGCCCCTGGGGCCCCTGGGGCAGCGGCGAGGGCGACGGCAGCGCGGTGGGCGACCGCATGCGCCGCCACGGCATCCTGACGATGGCGCCGGAGCGCACGCTGTCCGCCCTGCAGCACGCGCTGGACCGGGACGAGACGACGCTGACCGTCGCCGACATGGACTGGAAGCGCTTCACCCTCGCCTTCACCGCGGACCGCGACCGGCCGCTGCTCGGGGAACTGCCCGAGGCCCGGCGCGTGATCGAGTCCGCCGAGCGCGAGTCCGCCGACGACCTGGCGGGGGGCGTGCCGCTCGCCAAGCAGCTCGGCGGGCTCCCCGAGGCCGAGCAGGAACGGCTGCTCCTCGACCTCGTCCGCACCGCCGTCGCCGCCGTCCTCGGCCACGCGGACCTGTCGGCCGTGGAGGCGAACCGGGCGTTCAAGGAACTGGGCTTCGACTCGCTCACCTCGGTCGAACTCCGCAACCGACTCGGGGCCGTGAGCGGGCTCAAGCTGCCGGCCAGCCTGGTCTTCGACCACCCGACGCCGGCTGCCGTCGCCGGTTTCCTGCGCGCCGGTGTCGTGCCCGACGCCGCTGCGGGCGGGGCGCCGTTGCTGGAGGAACTGGACAGGCTGGAGGCCGTGCTGCAGCGGGGGACCGGCGACAACGTCGTACGGGCCCGGGTGACGATGCGGCTGCAGTCGCTGCTGGCCAAGTGGAACGAGAGCGACGAGCCGGAGCCGGCCGGTCCGGCGGTGCCGGTGCCGGTGGCGGGGGAGGCCGAGGACGGTGCCGGGGCGGGCTCGCCCGACGGTGTGCTGGACGAGGTGGCGCAGCTCCAGGACGCCAGTGACGAGGAGCTGTTCGCGTTCATCAACAAGGGGCTCGGCCGCGCCTGAACCGCGGTCCGGGGGCCGGGCCGCCGCCCAGTGGCGGCCCGGCCCCCCGGGGTTCCCCGGTGCAGCGGCCCCCGGCCCCTTCGGGGGCCCCGAACTACCGAATCCGGGGCCGTCCCCGTCCCGTCCGGCCCGGGAATTACGGAACAGATGGCGGCGCATTATTGACGGCAGTGTCCTCCGCCGGTCACCATGGTCGACACCCTTTGAATTGCCGCACGGTGGCCATGACCCGTGCAACCTGCGATGCAGGGGTGTGTAGGGGGCCGTTAGGGGTTGTCCGCGGAATCACGGGCTGAATATTCTGACCGCTGGCCAGCCGATTTGATCAGCAAAGAAGCGGCTGAATACCAGATGCGATTCCCGGCTTTCCGATAATTTTCTGACGGCGCCCGCGGCAAATAGGTGGTTGCGTTAAATGGCGAACGAAGAGACGCTGCGGGACTACCTGAAGCTGGTGACGGCGGATCTGCATCAGACGCGTCAGCGGCTGCGCGAGGCCGAGGCCAAGAGTCAGGAACCCATCGCCATCGTGGGCATGGCGTGCCGCTACCCCGGCGGCGCGACCTCCCCCGAGGACCTCTGGCGGATCGCCGCCGAGGGCGTCGACGCGATCTCCGGTTTCCCCGCGGACCGCGGCTGGGACCTGGAGGCGGTGTTCCACCCGGACCCCGACCACCCGGGCACCAGCTACGCCGACCAGGGCGGCTTCGTCTCCGACATCGCCCGCTTCGACCCGTCGCTCTTCGGGATCTCGCCGCGTGAGGCGCTGGCCATGGACCCCCAGCAGCGGCTGCTGCTGGAGACGTCCTGGGAGGCGTTCGAGCGGGCCGGCATCGACCCGACGTCCATGCGCGGCAAGCAGGTCGGCGTCTTCGTCGGCACCAGCAACCACGACTACCTCGCGGCGCTGCTCAGCTCGTCGGAGAACATCGAGGGCTACATCGGCATCGGCAACGCGGCGAGCGTCGCGTCGGGCCGGCTCTCCTACACCCTCGGCCTCGAGGGACCGGCGCTCACCGTCGACACCGCCTGCTCGTCCTCCCTGGTCGCCCTCCACCTGGCCGTCCAGGCGCTGCGCAACGGCGAGTGCACGCTCGCGCTCGCCGGCGGCGCCACGCTGATGTCCGCCCCCGGCACGTTCGTCGACTACAGCAAGCAGCGCGGCCTCGCCGACGACGGCCGCTGCAAGGCGTTCTCCCCGGAGGCCGACGGCTTCAGCCTCGCCGAGGGCGTCGGCGTGCTCCTGGTCGAGCGGCTGTCCGACGCCCGCCGCAAGGGCCACCCCGTCCTCGCCGTGGTCCGCGGGTCCGCGGTGAACCAGGACGGGGCCAGCAACGGCCTCACCGCGCCCAACGGCCCGTCGCAGCAGCGTGTCATCCTTCAGGCGCTCTCCAATGCCCGGCTCACCCCCGACGAGGTCGACGCCGTCGAGGCGCACGGCACCGGCACCAGCCTCGGCGACCCCATCGAGGCGCAGGCGCTGATCGCCACCTACGGCCAGGACCGGCCCGACGGGCGGCCGCTGTGGGTCGGCTCGCTCAAGACGAACATCGGCCACGCCCAGGCCGCCGCCGGCGTGGCGGGCGTCATCAAGAGCGTGATGGCGATGCGGCACGGCGTGCTGCCGCGCCTCCTCCACCTGACCGAGCCGACGCCGCACGTCGACTGGGAGGCGGGAGAGGTGTCGCTGCTCGCCGAGGCGCGCCCCTGGCCCGAGGGCGACCGGCCGCGCCGCATCGGTGTCTCGTCCTTCGGCATGAGCGGCACCAACGCGCACATCATCCTGGAGGGCGCCGAGACCTCGTCCGACCGGCCGGAGGCGGCCGAACCGGCGGATCCCGCCGGGCAGACGACCGCGCCGGCCGTCCTGCCCGTCGTCCTGTCCGGCCGGACCGAGGCCGTCCTGCGCGCGCAGGCCGCCGCGCTGCACGCCCACATCACCGCCCACCCCGGCCTCCGCGTCGCCGACGTCGCGTACTCGCAGGCGCTCACCCGCGCCGCCCTCGACCGCCGCGCCGCGGTCGTCGCCGAGGACCGCGACGGACTGCTCGCCGGGCTCGCCGCACTGGCCGAAGCGGGCACCTCCGCCGACCTCGTCGAGGGGAGCGCCGGCGAGGGCAAGCTCGCCTTCCTCTTCACCGGCCAGGGCAGCCAGCGGCTCGGCATGGGCCGGGAGCTGTACGAGACGTACCCGGCGTTCGCGCAGGCGCTGGACGCGGTGTGCGCGCACCTGGACGCGCACCTCGACCGGCCGCTGAAGGACGTGCTGTTCGGCGACGACGCGGACCTGCTCGACCGGACGGAGTGGACCCAGCCGGCGCTGTTCGCCGTCGAGGTGGCCCTGTTCCGGCTCGTCGAGTCGTGGGGCCTGAGGCCCGACTACCTGGCCGGGCACTCGATCGGCGAGATCGCCGCGGCCCATGTGGCGGGGGTGTTCTCGCTGGAGGACGCGTGCACGCTCGTCGCCGCCCGCGGCCGGCTGATGCAGGCCCTGCCGGCCGGCGGCGTGATGATCGCGCTCGAGGCGTCGGAGGACGAGGTCCTGCCGCTGCTCACCGACCGCGTGGGCATCGCCGCCGTCAACGGCCCCCGCGCGGTCGTCATCGCCGGCGACGAGGACGCGGCCGGCCGCATCGTCGACGAGTTCGACGGCCGCAGGTCCAAGCGCCTGACGGTCAGCCACGCCTTCCACTCCCCGCACATGGACGGCATGCTCGACGCCTTCCGGGAGGTCGTGGCGCGACTGTCGTTCCAGGCGCCCCGCATCGCGGTCGTCTCCCACGTCACCGGCGACCTGGCCGGCGAGGACATGGCCTCCGCGGACTACTGGGTGCGCCACGTGCGCGAGGCCGTCCGCTTCCTCGACGGCATCCGCCGCCTGGAGGGCCGGGGCGTCACCACCTACCTCGAACTGGGCCCCGGGGGAGTCCTGTCGGCGCTCGGCGAGGAGTGCCGCACCGCCACCGGGCACCGGGCCGCGGCCTTCCTGCCCGCGCTGCGCACCGGCCGTTCCGAGGCCCGGTCGCTGGTGGCGGCCGTCGCCGGCGCCCACGCGCGCGGGCACTCCCCGGACTGGACCGGGCTGTTCGCCGGCACCGGCGCCCGCCGCGTCGACCTGCCTACCTACGCCTTCCAGCGTGAGACGTACTGGCCGCGCGACGCCTTCTCCTACCTGACCGAACTCCCCGAGGACGGCCGGCCCTCCGCCACCGACGCCAGGTTCTGGGAGGTCGTCGACAGCGAGGACCTGGCCGCCCTCGCCGACACCCTCGGCATCGACGGCGACCAGCCGCTCAGCGCCGTGCTGCCCGCCCTGTCCGCGTGGCACCGCCGCCACCGCGACAGCGACCGGATCGACCAGTGGCGCTACCGCGTCCAGTGGAAGCCGCTGACCGGCCTGCCGCCGGGACGGCTCACCGGGCAGTGGCTGCTCGTGCTGCCCGCCGCGCACGAGGACGACCCGTGGGCGCGCGCCGCACGGGAGATCCTGACCGCGCGCGGCGCCGGCGTGCGCACGCTCGTCCTCGACCCGGCCGCCGACGACCGCGCGGCCGTCGCCCGGCGCCTGGACGAGGACGGCACGGCTTCCGTCGAGTTCGCCGGCGTCCTGTCCCTGCTCGCCCTCGACGAGCGGCCGCACCCCGAGGACCCGGCGCTGCCCGCCGGGCTCGCCGCCACCGCCGCCCTCGTCCAGGCGCTCGGCGACGCCGGCGCCGAGGCGCCGCTGTGGAACGCCACCCGGGGCGCGGTCTCCACCGGCCGCTCCGACCGCCTCGCCAGCACCGCCCAGGCCGCGGTCTGGGGCCTCGGCCGCACCGCCGCACTCGAACTGCCGGGCCGCTGGGGCGGCCTGGTCGACCTGCCGCAGACGGCCGACGACCGCGCCGCCGGCCGGCTCGCCGACATCCTCGGCGGCGCGGGCACCGAGGACCACCTCGCCGTGCGCTCCACCGGCGTTCTCGTCCGCAGGCTGGCCCGCGCCACCCGCCAGGAGGCCCCCGCCGCCGAGTGGACCATCACCGGCACCGCGCTGGTCACCGGCGGCACCGGAGCCCTCGGCCGGCACGTGGCCCGCCTGCTCGCCCGCGCCGGAGCCGGCCACCTCCTGCTGGTCAGCCGGCGCGGAGCCGACGCCGAGGGCATCGGCGAACTCGCCGCAGAGCTGGGCGCCCTGGGGGCCGAGGTCACCTTCGCCGCCTGCGACGTCGCCGACCGCGAGGCGGTCGCCGCCCTGCTCGCGGGCATCCCCGCCGAGCACCCCCTGACCACCGTCGTCCACGCCGCGGGCGTCCTCGACGACGGAGTCCTGGACGCCATGACGCCGCGCCGTCTCGCGGACGTCCTGCGGCCCAAGGCGTACGCCGCGCAGGTCCTGCACGAGCTGACCCGCGCCCTCGACCTGTCCGCGTTCGTGCTGTTCTCCTCCGTCGCCGCCACCTTCGGGGCGGCGGGGCAGGCCAACTACGCCGCCGCCAACGCCCACTTGGACGCCCTCGCCGAGCAGCGGCGCGCCGACGGCCTGCCCGCCACCGTGCTCGCCTGGGGCGCCTGGGCCGAGGGCGGCATGGCCACCGGCGAACTCGTCACCGAGCGGCTGCGCCTCGCGGGCCTGCCCGCACTCCCGCCCGACCTCGCCGTCGCGGCGCTGCGCTCGGCGCTCGCAATGGACGAGACCTCCGCCGTCGTCGCCGACATCGACTGGCGGCTGCTCGCCCCCGGCCTCGCCTCCGTGCGCCCCTGCCCGCTGATCGCCGACCTCCCCGAGGCCGCGCAGGCGCTCGCGGCCGCTCCCGGGACGGCCGCCGACCCCGCGAGCGACACCGACACCTTCGCCCACCGGCTGGCCGACGCCCCGGAAGGCGAACGCGACGCCCTCGCCCTGGAGTTCGTCCGCGCCCAGGTCGCGGCCGTCCTCGGCCACCCCGGACCGGAGTCCGTCGACCCCGGCACCGCCTTCCGCGACCTCGGCTTCGACTCGCTCACCGCCGTGGAGATCCGCAACCGCCTCGCCGCCCGCACCGGCCTGCGGCTGCCCGCCACGCTGATCTTCGACTACCCCAACTCCCACACCCTCGCGGACTTCCTCCGCGGTGAGGTGCTCGGCGGCCAGGCAACGGACGCGGCCCGCCGCGCCCCCGTCACCACCGCCCCGGCCACCGACGACGACCCCATCGCCATCGTCGCGATGAGCTGCCGCTTCCCTGGCGGCGTCCGCAGTCCCGAGGACCTGTGGCAGCTCCTCGCCGGGGGCCGCGACGCCATCACCGGCTTCCCCGCCGACCGCGGCTGGGACCTCGACGGGCTCTACGACCCGGAGGCCGCCGGCGACACCAGCTACGTCCGCGAGGGCGGGTTCCTCCAGGACGCGGGCCACTTCGACCCCGCCTTCTTCGGGATCTCGCCGCGTGAGGCGCTGGCCATGGACCCGCAGCAGCGGTTGCTGCTGGAGACCTCCTGGGAGGCCTTCGAGCGGGCCGGCATCGACCCGACGACCGTCCGCGGCGAGCAGATCGGCGTCTTCACCGGCACCAACGGCCAGGACTACCTGAACGTCATCCTGGCCGCTCCCGGCGGCGCCGAGGGCTTCATCGGCACCGGCAACACGGCGAGCGTGGTCTCCGGCCGCATCTCGTACGTCCTCGGGCTGGAGGGCCCCGCGGTGACCGTGGACACCGCGTGCTCTTCGTCGCTGGTCGCCCTGCACTGGGCGATGCAGGCACTGCGGGCCGGCGAGTGCTCCATGGCCCTGGCGGGCGGCGTCACCGTGATGTCCACGCCCGCCTCCTTCATCGACTTCAGCCGCCAGCGCGGGCTCGCAGAAGACGGCCGGATCAAGGCCTTCGCCGCCGCGGCCGACGGCACGGGCTGGGGCGAGGGCGTCGGCATGCTGCTCGTCGAGCGGCTGTCGGACGCGCGGCGCAACGGCCACCCGGTCCTCGCGCTGGTACGCGGCTCGGCCGTGAACCAGGACGGCGCCAGCAACGGCCTCACGGCTCCCAACGGCCCGTCCCAGCAGCGCGTGATCCGGCAGGCCCTGGCGAGCGCCGGTCTGGCGGCCTGCGACGTGGACGCCGTCGAGGCGCACGGCACCGGCACCACGCTCGGCGACCCCATCGAGGCCCAGGCGCTGCTGGCCACCTACGGCCAGGACCGCTCGCCCGAACAGCCCCTGTTCCTGGGGTCCGTCAAGTCCAACCTCGGGCACACACAGGCGGCGGCCGGTGTCGCGGGCATCATGAAGATGGTGCTCGCCATGGAGCACGGCGTGCTGCCGGCGACGCTGCACGTGGACGCGCCCACCCCGCACGTCGACTGGACGGCGGGCGACATCACCCTGCTCACCGACGCCCGGGAGTGGCCCGAGACCGGGCGGCCCCGGCGGGCCGGCGTCTCGTCGTTCGGCATCAGCGGCACCAACGCCCACACCATCGTCGAACAGGCCCCGGAGACCGCGGAGTCCGCCGCCCCCGCGACGTACCGTCCCGGCGTCGTGCCGTGGGTGCTCTCCGCCAAGGACGACGAGGCACTGCGCGACCAGGCGCGACGCCTCCACACCCGCGCCGAGGCCGACCCCGCTCTGCGCCCGGAGGACCTGGGCCTGTCCCTCGCCACGGGCCGCACCGCCTTCGAACGGCGCGCGGCGGTCGTCGCCGACGACCGTGCGGGACTGCTCGCCGGGCTCGCCTCGCTGGCGGACGGCCGGTCCGCCGCGCAGGTCGTGACGGACTCCCCGGCGGCCGGCAAGCTCGCGTTCCTGTTCACGGGCCAGGGCAGCCAGCGGCTCGGCACGGGCCGGGAGCTGTACGCCGCGCACCCGGTGTTCGCGGACGCGCTGGACGCGGCCTGCGCCCATCTGGACCCGCACCTCGAAGTACCGCTGCGGGACGTGCTGTTCGGGGAGGACGCGGAGCGTCTCGACCGGACGGAGTTCACGCAGCCCGCGCTGTTCGCCGTCGAGGTGGCGCTTTTCCGGCTGCTGGAGAGCTGGGGGGTGAAGCCGGACTTCCTCTCCGGTCACTCCATCGGCGAGATCGCCGCCGCGCACGTCGCCGGGGTGTTCTCGCTGGAGGACGCGTGCACGCTGGTGGCGGCGCGCGGCCGTTTGATGCAGGCGCTGCCCACGGGCGGTGTGATGATCGCGCTGCAGGCGTCGGAGGACGAGGTCCTGCCGCTGCTGACGGACCGGGTGAGCGTCGCCGCCGTCAACGGACCCGGGTCGGTGGTGATCGCCGGCGACGAGGACGCCGCCACGGCGGTCGTGGAGCTGTTCGCGGACCGCAGGTCGAAGCGGCTGACGGTCAGCCACGCGTTCCACTCCCCGCACATGGACGGCATGCTCGACGCCTTCCGCGACGTGGTGTCCCGGCTGTCCTTCGAGGCGCCGCGCATCCCGGTCGTCTCGAACCTGACCGGCACCGTCGTCACCGACGCGATGACCTCGCCCGAGTTCTGGGTCCGCCACGTCCGTGAGGCCGTCCGCTTCCTCGACGGCGTCCGCGCCCTGGAGGCCGCGGGCGTCACCACGTACCTCGAACTCGGCCCGGACGGTGTGCTCTCGGCGATGGCCCAGGAGTGCGTGACCGGGGAAGGCGCGGCCTTCGTCCCCGTCTTGCGCTCCGCCCGCCCCGAGGCCGAGACCGTCACCACCGCCCTCGCCCACGCCCACACCCGAGGCGTCGCGGTCGACTGGCAGGCGTACTTCGCCGGCACCGGTGCCCGACGCGTCGACCTGCCCACCTACGCCTTCCAGCGGCAGCGCTACTGGCCGGCCCTGCCCTCCCTCTACCTCGGCGACGTCGAGGCGATCGGCCTCGACGACACCGCGCACCCGCTGCTGAGCGCCGGGGTCGCCCTCCCGGAGTCCGACGGGATGGTGTTCGCCGGACGGCTCGCCCTGGCCACCCACCCCTGGCTGGCCGACCACGCCATCCTCGGCAGCGTCCTGCTGCCCGGAACGGCCTTCGTCGAGCTCGCGATCCGCGCCGGCGACCAGCTCGGCTGCGACCTGCTGGAGGAACTGACCCTCGAGGCGCCGCTGGTGCTGCCCGAGACCGGTGGCGTCCAACTGCGGCTGTGGGTCGGCGCCGCCGACCAGGCAGGACGCCGTCCGCTCGCCCTGCACTCGCGCCCCGAGGGCGCCGCCGCCGACGAACCGTGGACCCGGCACGCCGCCGGTGTCCTCTGCGAGGGGAGCCGGCCGCCGGCCGCCGCCGACCTCACCGCCTGGCCCCCGGCCGGAGCCCGCCCGCTGGACCTGGACGGCCGGTACGAGGGACTCGATGCCATCGGTTTCGCCTACGGGCCCACCTTCCGCGGCCTGCACGCCGCGTGGCAGCGCGACGACGAGGTCTTCGCCGAGGTCAGGCTGCCCCAGGGCGTCGAGGAGGAGGCCCGCCGCTTCGGACTGCACCCGGCCCTGCTCGACGCGGCCCTGCACGCCATCGGCCTCGGCGGCATCGGCGCCGCCGACGGCCAGGGACGCCTGCCGTTCGCCTGGAGCGGGGTGTCCCTGCACGCGGGCGGCGCCGCCGCGCTGCGGGTACGCCTGACCCCGGCCGGCGCCGAGGGCGTCCGGCTGGAGATCGCGGACGCCTCCGGCGCGCCCGTAGCGAGCGTCGAGTCCCTGGGGCTGCGCCCCGTGACGGCCGGTCAGCTCGCCGCCCGCCCCGCCCACCACGAGTCCGTCTTCCGGACCCGGTGGACCGAACTGCCGGCGCCGGCCGCCCTCACCGACGGCTCCCCGGTCCGCTGGGCCGCCCTCGGCGACGCGGCCCGCGCCCTGCTCGCCGGCACGGACGCGGACACCCACCCCGACCTCGCGGCGCTGGCCGCGGCCGTCGACGCGGGGGCGGCTGTCCCGGACGAGGTCGTCACCGTCCTCGCCGCCCACCCGGGGACCGTCCCCGCGCCGGTCGTCCACGAGGCCGCGCACGGCGCGCTCGCCCTCGCCCAGGCCTGGCTGGCGGACGACCGCTTCGCCGCCTCCCGCCTCGTGGTCGTGACCCGGGGCGCGACGGCTGCCGACACGCCCGGCGTGGACGACCTGGCCGCGGCGACCGTGTGGGGCCTGCTCGGCTCCGCGCAGACCGAGAACCCGGGCCGGATCGCCCTCGTCGACATCGACGCCCACGGACACGACAGCACCCGCCAGGCGTTGCAGGCGGCCCTCACCGGTGACGAGGAGCGGTTCGCCCTGCGCGGCGGCACCGTACTCGTGCCGCGCCTGGCACGCGCCGAGAACCGCACGACCGGCGGGGACGACGCCGTCCGCGACCGGGGCCCCGCCTTCGGGCCCGACGGCACGGTGCTCGTCACCGGCGCCACCGGCGCGCTCGGCGGCCTGGTCGCCCGGCACCTGGCCGGCCGCCACGGTGTGCGGCGGCTGCTGCTCGTCGGCAGGCGCGGCGCCGAGGCGCCCGGCGCCGCCGCGCTCGTCGCGGACCTCGCCGCCTCCGGTGCCGAGGCGACCTGGGCCGCGTGCGACGTCGCCGACCGGGATGCCCTCGCCGCCGTTCTCGCCGCCATTCCCGCCGAACACCCGCTGACCGGTGTCGTGCACACCGCCGGCGTCCTCGACGACGGCGTCGTCTCCTCGCTGACCCCGCAGCGGCTCTCCGCCGTCCTGCGCCCGAAGGTCGACGCCGCCCTCCACCTGCACGAGCTCACCCAGGACGCGGACCTCACCGCGTTCGTACTGTTCTCGTCCACCTCCGGGCTGTTCGGCGGCCCCGGACAGGCCAACTACGCCGCCGCCAACGCCTTCCTCGACGCCCTCGCCCGGCACCGCCACGCACGCGGGCTGCCCGCGACCGCGACGGCCTGGGGCCTGTGGGACGTCGCCGACGGCATGGCCGGGGCCCTCGACGCCACCGACGTCAACCGCATGCGCCGCGCCGGGCTGCCGCCGCTGACGGCCGCCGACGGCCTGGAGCTGTTCGACACCGCGCTCACCCTGCCCGAGGCGTCCCTCGCCCTCATGCGCGTCGACGCCGGGGCGCTGCGCTCCCTGGCGGCGGCCGGAACCCTCGCCCCGCTGCTGCGCGGCCTCGTGCGCGGCGTGGCCCGGCGCACCGTCGACGCCTCCGCCGCCACCGGGGCGGCCCAGTCCGAACTGCGGGCCCGGCTCGCCGCGATCCCTGCGGCCGAGCGGGACCGCGCCGTGCTCGACCTGGTCCGGACCGAGGTCGCCGCGACGCTCGGGCACACGGGAGCGGCGTCCGTCGAGCCCGGCCGCGCCTTCAAGGAACTCGGCTTCGACTCGCTGACCGCCGTCGAGCTGCGCAACCGGCTGGCCGCCGCGACCGCGCTGCGCCTGCCCGCGACGCTGATCTTCGACTACCCCGACCCCACCGTCCTCGCCCGCCACCTGCGCGCCGAACTGACCGGCGACACCGCCGCGGCGTCCGGCGGAACCACCCCGGCACCCGTGGCCGCCGACGACGAGCCGATCGCCGTCGTGGCGATGAGCTGCCGCTACCCCGGAGGCGTCCGCAGCCCCGAGGACCTGTGGGAGCTGCTGACGGCCGGCGCGGACGGCATCACGCCGCTGCCGCGCAACCGCGGCTGGGACACCGAGGCGTTGTACGACCCCGACCCCGAGAGCCGGGGCACCAGCTACGCCCGCGCGGGCGGCTTCCTCCACGACGCCGCCGACTTCGACGCCCACTTCTTCGGCATCTCGCCGCGCGAGGCGCTGGCCATGGACCCGCAGCAGCGGCTGCTCCTGGAGACCACCTGGGAGGCCTTCGAGCGGGCCGGCATCTCGCCGTCCTCCGTACGGGGCAGCAGCACCGGCGTCTTCGCCGGCGTGATGTACCACGACTACGGCGCGCGCCTGCACGCCGTGCCCGACGTCGTCGAGGGCTACCTCGGCACCGGCAGCTCCAGCAGCGTCGTCTCCGGGCGCGTCGCCTACACCTTCGGCCTGGAGGGCCCTGCGGTCACCGTCGACACCGCGTGCTCGTCCTCGCTGGTCGCCCTCCACCTGGCCGCGCAGGCCCTGCGGCGCGGCGAGTGCTCGCTGGCCCTGGCGGGCGGCGTGACCGTGATGTTCACCCCGGGCACCTTCATCGAGTTCAGCCGCCAGCGCGGCCTGGCCGCCGACGGCCGCTGCAAGTCGTTCGCGGCCGCCGCCGACGGCACCGGGTGGGGTGAGGGCGCCGGCATGCTCCTGCTGGAACGCCTCTCCGACGCCCGCCGCAACGGTCACCCGGTCCTCGCGGTCGTGCGCGGCTCCGCCGTCAACCAGGACGGCGCGAGCAACGGACTGACCGCGCCCAACGGACCCTCCCAGCAGCGCGTCATCCGTGCCGCGCTCGCCGGCGCCGGTGTCGCCGCGAAGGACGTCGACGTCGTCGAGGCGCACGGCACCGGCACCACGCTCGGCGACCCCATCGAGGCCCAGGCGCTGCTCGCCACCTACGGGCAGGAGCACACCGACGACCGCCCGCTGCTGCTCGGTTCGGTGAAGTCCAACCTCGGCCACACCCAGGCCGCCGCCGGCGTCGCGGGCGTCATCAAGATGGTCATGGCGATGCGGCACGGCGTCGTACCGAAGACCCTCCACGTCGACGAGCCCACCCCGCACGTCGACTGGTCGTCGGGCGCGGTGTCCCTGCTCACCGAGCAGGTGGCCTGGCCCGACACCGGCCGCCCGCGCCGGGCCGGGGTCTCCTCCTTCGGCATCAGCGGCACCAACGCCCACGCCATCATCGAGCAGGCCCCCGAACCCACCCCCGCCGCCGCGTCCGCGCCCGAGACGGAGGCCGCGCCGAGCCTCGTCCCCGTGGTCGTGTCGGCCCGCGACGAGGAGGCGCTGCGCGCCCAGGCCCGCCGCCTGCACACGCAGCTGAGCGACGACCCCGCCCCGGGCACCACCGACATCGCCCTCTCCCTGGCCACGACCCGCTCCGCGCTCGAACAGCGCGCCGCGCTCGTCGCCGCGGACCGCGACGGCCTCCTGCGCGGCCTGGACGCCCTCGCCCGCGGCGAGGACACCGCCGGACTGCTGCACGGCACCGCCCGCACCGGCGGCACGGCCTTCCTCTTCACCGGCCAGGGCAGCCAGCGACCCGGCATGGGCCGCGAACTGTACGCCTCGCACCCGGTGTTCGCCGCCGCGCTCGACGAGGTCTGCGCCGAACTCGACCGGCACCTCGACGTACCGCTGAAGGACGTGCTGTTCGGACAGGACGCCGAGCTCCTCGACCGGACGCAGTTCACGCAGCCCGCGCTCTTCGCCGTCGAGGTGGCCCTCTTCCGGCTCGTCGCATCGCTCGGCCTGACCCCCGACTTCGTCAGCGGACACTCCGTCGGCGAGATCGTCGCCGCCCACGTCGCGGGCGTCCTGTCGCTCCAGGACGCCGCCGAACTGCTCGCCGCACGCGCCCGGTTGATGCAGGCCCTCCCCGCCGGTGGCGTGATGATCGCGCTGCAGGCCCCGGAGGAGGAGGTCCTGCCGCTGCTGGACGACCGGGTGAGCATCGCCGCGGTCAACGGCCCCCGCTCGGTGGTCGTCGCCGGCGACGAGGACGCGGCCAGGGCGGTCGTCGAGCGCTTCCCGGACCGCAAGTCCACCCGCCTGACCGTCAGCCACGCCTTCCACTCCCCGCACATGGACGGCATGCTGGCCGAGTTCCGCAAGGTCGCCGAGAGCCTGGTCTACGAGGCCCCGCGCATCCCCGTGGTCTCCCACCTGACCGGCGCCGTCGTCACCGACGAGATGGGCTCCGCGGACTTCTGGGTCCGGCACGTGCGCGAGGCCGTCCGCTTCCTCGACGGAATCCGCGCCCTGGAAGCGGCCGGCGTCACCACGTACCTCGAACTCGGCCCCGACGGCGTGCTGTCCGCGATGGCCCAGGAATGCGTCACCGGCGACGAGGACGACGCGAGCGGCGAAGCGGTCTTCGCCCCCGTCCTGCGCCGCGACCGGTCCGAGGCCGAGACCCTCGTCACCGCCCTCGCCCGCGCCCACGTCCACGGAGCCGCCGTCGACTGGGCGGCGTACTTCGCGGGAACCGGCGCCCGGCGCGTCGACCTGCCCACCTACGCCTTCCAGCGCAAGCGCTACTGGCTCGACGTGGGCCTCGGTGTCGAGGACGTCCTGGCCGCGGGCCTCGACACCGCCGACCACCCGCTGCTGGGCGCCGCCGTCGCGCTCCCGGCGTCCGACGGACTCGTCCTGACCGGACGCCTGGCCCTGTCCACGCACCCCTGGCTGGCCGAGCACACGGTCATGGACACCGTGCTGCTGCCCGGCTCGGCCTTCGTGGAACTCGCCTTGCGCGCCGGTATTGAGTGCGGCTGCGACACGCTGGAGGAACTCACCGTCGAGGCCCCGCTGATCCTCCCCGAGCAGGGCGCCGTCCAGCTCCAGGTGGCGGTGGAGGCTCCCGACGAGGCCGGCCGCCGGAGCCTGACGCTGCACGCACGACGCGCCGACGCCCCCGCCGACACGCCGTGGACCCGGCACGCCGCAGGAATCCTCGCCCCCGCCACCACGGGCGCCACGGCCTCGTCCGACCTGACCGTGTGGCCGCCGCCCGGCGCGGAACCCGTCCGCACCGAGGAGTTCTACCCGGCCGCCGCGGCCGCCGGACTCGGCTACGGACCCGCGTTCCAGGGCCTGCGCTCCGCGTGGCGGCGCGGTGACGAGACGTTCGCCGAGATCGCCCTCGCCGAGGAGCACACCACCGACGCCCCCGCCTACGGCATCCACCCCGCCCTGCTCGACGCCGCCCTGCACGCCATCGGCCTGCGCGAGCCCGCCGACGGCGCCGCCGAGGGCGCCCGGCTGCCGTTCGCCTGGACCGGTGTACGCCTGCACGCGGTCGGCGCCGCCACGATCCGCGTCCGGCTGACCCCCGCCGGGTCCGGGGGAGTGGCCCTGGAACTGGCGGACGCCGCGGGCGCGCCCGTCGCCTCGGTGGAGTCCCTCGTCCTGCGGCCCGTCACCGCCGGGCAGATCGGCGACGACCGGGCCGCCCACCACGAGTCCCTGTTCGCCGTCGAATGGACCAGGCTGCCCCTCACGGCTGCTGCGATCCCCCCCGGGGAGCGCTGGACCGTACTCGGCGAGGACGCCGCTGCCCTGCGCGTCGGCGGCGAGTCCCTGGAGACCCACCCCGGACTTCCCGCGCTGCGCGCCGCGCTCGCGGCCGGCGCCCCCGCACCCGACGTCGTCCTCGTGCCGCTGCCGTCCGCGGACGACGGCGGGCCCGCGGTGGACGCACGGACGGCCGCCCACCACGCCCTCGCCCTGGTCAAGGAATGGCTCGCCGAGGAGCGGCTGGACGACGCACGGCTCGTCCTCGTCACCCGTGGAGCCGTCGCGGCCGCCGAGGGCGAGCACGTCACCGACCTCGCCCACACCCCGGTCTGGGGGCTGGTGCGCTCGGCGCAGTCCGAGAACCCCGGGCGTTTCGTGCTCGTCGACACCGACGGCACCGACGCCTCCCCGGCGGCCCTGCCCGCGGCGCTCGCCACCGACGAACCCCAGTTCGCCCTGCGGGCGGGCGAGGCCCACGCCTTCCGGCTGCGGCGCGTCGCGCGAGACGGCGCCGAGACCGGGGTCCCCGCCTTCGACACCGACGGGACGGTGCTGATCACCGGCGCCACCGGCACCCTGGGCGGCCTGCTGGCCCGTCACCTGGTGGCGGAGCGCGGCGTACGGCACCTGCTGCTGCTCAGCCGGCGCGGCGCCGACGCGCCCGGTGCCGCCGAACTGACCGCCGACATCGTCGCGTCGGGCGCTTCGGTGACGTGGGCGGCGTGCGACGCCGCCGACCGTGAGGCGCTGGCGGCGGTCCTGGCGGCCGTCCCCGCCGGGCGTCCGCTGACCGCCGTCGTCCACACCGCCGGCGTCCTCGACGACGGCATCATCGACTCCCTCACCCCGCAGCGCCTCGACACCGTCCTGCGCCCCAAGGCCGACGCCGCGTGGAACCTCCACGAGCTCACCGAAGGCGGCGCGGTCACCGCCTTCGTCCTGTTCTCCTCCGTCGCCGGCTCCTTCGGCGCGCCCGGCCAGGGCAACTACGCCGCCGCCAACGCCTTCCTCGACGCCCTCGCCCAGCACCGCCGCGCCCGCGGACTGCCCGCCACCTCCCTCGCCTGGGGCCTGTGGGCCACCGAGGGCGGCATGGCCGGTGCCCTCGACGAGACGGACCTCGGCAGGATGGCCCGCTCCGGAGTCCTCGGCCTCGCACCCGACGAGGGACTGGCACTCTTCGACACCGCCACCACCCTCGACGACGCCGTTCTCGTCCCCATGCGCGTCGACCCGGCCGCGCTGCGCGCCCAGGCCGCCGACGGCACGCTGCCGCCGCTGCTGCGCTCCCTGGTCCGCGTCCCGGCCCGCCGCGCCGCCGACACCGGTGCCCACGGCGCGACGCGCCCCGGCGCCGATGCCACGGGCTCGCTGGAGGCACGACTGGCCGGGCTGCCGGCCGGCGACCGCGACCGCCTGCTCACGGACCTGGTCCGCACCCAGGTCGCGGCGGTCCTCGGCCACGGCGGGGCGGACGACGTGGACGCCTCCCGCGGCTTCCTCGACCTGGGCTTCGACTCCCTCACGGCGGTCGACCTGCGCAACCGGCTCACCGCGCACTCGGGACTGCGGCTCCCGGTCACCCTCATCTTCGACTACCCGTCACCCACCGCCCTCGCCCGCTACCTCGGCGACCGGCTCGGCCGGGGCGACCAGGCACGCCCGCCCGTCCACGCGGAACTCGACCGGCTCGAGGCGGTCCTCGCGGCGGTCGGCCCCGACGACGTCGAACGCGCCGGCATCACGTCCCGGCTGCGGGACCTGCTCGCGCAGTGGAACGGAACGCACGGTGCGCAGGACAGCGCCGCCGAGGAGCGGCAGATCCAGTCCGCGACCGCCGAGGAGATCTTCGACCTCCTCGACGACGAACTGGGGCTGTCCTGAACGCCCCCGGGCCGGCCGGCTCCCCGACACGACCCGGCCCGGCCCGCGGTCAGTCCCGCGGCCCGGCCCACGGCCTCCGATCCACCGGCTCCGCGCGAGCCTTCCGACTTCGATCCCGGGGATGGCGTACATGGTGAACGAGGAGAAGTACCTCGATTACCTCAAGCGGGCGACGACCGACCTCCGCGAGGCGCGGCGGCGGCTGCGCGAGATGGAGGAGAAGGACCAGGAGCCCATCGCCATCGTGGCGATGAGCTGCCGCTACCCCGGCGGTGTCGCCACCCCCGAGCAGCTGTGGGAGCTCGTCGCCCACGGCGGCGACGCGGTCTCCCCGTACCCCACCTCCCGCGGTTGGGACACCGACGTCCTCTTCGACCCCGACCCCGACAGCGGGATCGACGCCTACGAGAAGGTCGGCGGCTTCCTCCACGACGCCGCCGACTTCGACCCCGGCTTCTTCGGCATCTCGCCGCGCGAGGCCCTGGCCATGGACCCGCAGCAGCGGCTGCTGCTGGAGATCTCGTGGGAGGCCCTCGAGCGGGCCGGGATCGACCCCGCCTCCCTGCGCGGCAGCCGCACCGGCGTCTTCGCCGGGCTCATGTACCACGACTACGCCGCCCGGCTGTTCAGCGTCCCGGAGGAGATCGAGGGCTTCCTCGGCAACGGCAGCTCCGGCAGCATCGCCTCCGGCCGCGTCGCCTACACGCTCGGCCTGGAGGGCCCGGCCGTCACCGTCGACACCGCGTGCTCCTCCTCGCTGGTCGCCCTCCACCTCGCCGCCCAGGCGCTGCGCGGCGGCGAGTGCACGCTGGCGCTGGCGGGCGGCGTCACGGTGATGTCGACGCCCGGTACCTTCACCGAGTTCAGCCGCCAGCGCGGACTGGCCGGCGACGGCCGCTGCAAGTCGTTCGCGGCCGCTGCCGACGGCACCGGCTGGGGCGAGGGCGCCGGCATGCTCCTGCTGGAACGGCTGTCGGACGCCCGCCGCAACGGCCACCCGGTGCTCGCGGTCGTGCGAGGCTCGGCCGTCAACCAGGACGGCGCCAGCAGCGGCCTGACCGCGCCCAACGGCCCTTCCCAGCAGCGCGTCATCCGCGCCGCCCTCGCCGGCGCCCGCCTGTCCGCCGGCCAGATCGACGTCGTCGAGGCCCACGGCACCGGCACCACCCTCGGCGACCCCATCGAGGCGCAGGCCCTGCTCGCCACCTACGGGCAGGAGCACACCCCCGAACAGCCCCTGCTGCTCGGGTCGGTGAAGTCCAACCTCGGTCACACGCAGGCCGCCGCCGGCGTCGCGGGCATCATCAAGATGGTCATGGCGATGCGGCACGGCGTCGTGCCGAAGACCCTCCACGTCGACGCGCCGACGCCCAACGTCGACTGGACCGAGGGCGCGGTCTCGCTGCTCACCGAGTCCGTCGCCTGGCCCGACACCGGCCACCCGCGCCGGGCCGGCGTCTCCTCGTTCGGCATCAGCGGCACCAACGCCCACACGATCATCGAGCAGGCCCCCGAGGCCGAGGCCGTCGAGGCCCCGGAGACCGCAGAAGCCCCGGCACCCGTGCCCGCCCTTTGGAGCCTCTCCGCCAAGACACCGGCGGCCCTGCGCGCCCAGGCGGCCGCCCTGCACGGCCACCTGACCGCCCGCCCCCACCTGCGCGCCGACGACGTGGCCTTCTCCCTGGCCGCCGGGCGCACCGACTTCGAGCACCGCGCCGTCCTCACCGCGGGCGACCCGGCCGGACTTCGCGACGCACTGGCGTCCCTCGCCGACGCGGGGGCCGACGAGGCGACCGCGACCGTGCCGGGCGTCACGCGCGGCCGCCCGGTCGCCGGCAAGACGGCGTTCCTGTTCACGGGGCAGGGCAGCCAGCGCCTCGGCATGGGGCGGGAGTTGTACGCGGCCCACCCGGCGTTCGCGTCCGCACTGGACGAGGTCTGCTCGCACCTCGGCACACCGCTGCGGGACGTATTGTTCGGCGACGACGCCGAGGCGCTGGACCGTACGGAGCACGCGCAGCCCGCGCTGTTCGCCGTCGAGGTGGCGCTGTTCCGGCTGATGGAGAGCTGGGGCGTGGAGCCCGACTTCGTGTCGGGGCACTCGGTGGGCGAGATCGCCGCGGCGCACGTGGCCGGCGTGTTGTCGCTGGAGGACGCCTGCACGCTGGTCGCGGCGCGCGGACGGCTGATGCAGGCCCTCCCGGGCGGTGGCGTGATGATCGCGCTGCAGGCCGCCGAGGACGAGGTCCTGCCGCTGCTCACCGCCCGGGTGAGCATCGCTGCCGTCAACGGCCCGCAGGCGGTCGTCATCGCGGGCGACGAGGACGCGGCACTGGCGATCGCCGCCCGGTTCGCCGACCGGAAGTCCAAGCGCCTGACGGTCAGCCACGCGTTCCACTCCCCGCACATGGACGGGATGCTCGACGCGTTCCGTGACGTGGTGGCGAGCCTGTCGTTCCAGGCCCCCGGCATCCCCGTCGTCTCCAACGTGACCGGCGCCGTCGTCACCGACGAGATGGCCTCGGCCGGCTTCTGGGTGCGGCACGTCCGCGAGACCGTCCGCTTCCTCGACGGCCTGCGCACCCTCGCGGAGCGCAACGTCACGCACTTCGTCGAACTCGGCCCCGACGCGGTGCTGTCCGCCGTGGCCCAGGACGGCCCGGTCGGCGGGACGGCCGCGTTCGTCCCCCTGCTGCGCGCCGACCGGCCCGAGACCGAGACCGTCACCGCCGCCCTCGCCCGGCTCCACGTCCGCGGCGTGCCCGTCGCCTGGGACGCCTACTACACGGGCAGCGGCGCCCGGCGCGTCGACCTGCCCACCTACGCCTTCCAGCGCGAGGCGTACTGGCTCGACGCCGGCCGCCCCGCCGGGGACGTCTCGGCCGCCGGACTCGGCGCCGCCGACCACCCGCTGCTCGGCGCCGCCGTCGCGCTCGCCGGCCTCGACGGCTTCCTCTGCACCGGCCGCCTCTCCCTGGACACCCATCCCTGGCTGGCCGACCACACCGTCCACGGCACCGTCCTGCTGCCCGGCACCGCCTTCGTGGAACTCGCGATCCGCGCCGGCGACCAGGTGGGCTGCGACCTGCTGGAAGAACTCACCCTGCACGCGCCGCTGGTGCTGCCGCCCGACGGTGCCGTCCAGGTCCAGGTGTGGGTCGGGGCACCGGACGCCACAGGCCGCCGCACCCTCGGCGTCCACTCCCGGCCCGAACCGGCCGGGGACACCCCGCAGGACACCGCGAACGACGCACCGTGGACGCTCGCCGCCGACGGCGTCCTCACCACCGGCGCCCCCGCCCCCGGCTTCGCCTCGGAGGTGTGGCCGCCGGCCGGCACCACCGCCGTGCCCGTGACCGACCTGTACGCCGGACTCGCCGAAGCGGGCCTGGAGTACGGACCCGCCTTCCAGGGCGTGCGCGCCGCCTGGCGCGCCCCCGACGGGACGACGTACGCCGAACTCGCCCTCGCCGACGAACAACGCGCCGACGCGGCGCGCTTCGGCCTGCACCCCGCCCTGCTCGACGCCGCCCTGCACACCATCGGCCTCACCGGACTCGTCGAGAACACCGGCCGCGGCCGGCTGCCCTTCTCCTGGAACGGGGTCGCCCTGCACGCCGTGGGCGGCTCGGTGCTGCGCGTACGGCTGACGGCCTCCGGCCCCGAGGCCGTGTCGCTGGCGCTCGCGGACGAGGACGGCCGGCCGGTCGCCGACGTCGCCTCGCTCACCCTCCGCCCGGTCTCCGACGGACAGCTCGGCACCGGGCACGGCGCCCACCGCGACGCCCTGTTCGCCGTGGACTGGATCGCCTCCGACCTGCCCGAGGCTGGGACGCCGGCCGCCGGGGACTGGGCCGTGCTCACCGGCCCGGCCTCCGGCGACCTCCCGGGCCTGCCCGGCACCCGGCACGCCTCCACGGCCGCGCTGATCGAGGCCCGCGACGCGGGCGCCCCCGTGCCTGGCACCGTCGTGGTCCCGTACGCCGCCCCGGCCGCGCTCACCGCCGAGGCCGTCCACGAGGCCGCGCACCGCACGCTCGCCCTGCTCCACTCCTGGCTGGCGGAGGACCGCTTCGCCGACACCCGGCTCGTCCTGCTCACCGAAGGCGCCCTCGCTGCCCGCGACGACGACCGCGTCCCCGACCCGGTCCACGCCGCCGTCTGGGGGCTGCTGCGCTCGGCGCAGTCGGAGAACCCCGGGCGCTTCGTGCTGGTCGACACCGACGGCACCGACGCGTCCCTGGCGGCCCTGCCCGGCGCACTCGCCACCGGGGAACCCCAACTCGCGCTGCGCGACGGCACCGTGCACGCCGCCCGGCTCACCCGGGTCGCCGTGCCCGCCGAGGCCTCGGCTCCCGCGTTCGACGCCGAGGGGACGGTGCTGGTCACCGGAGCGACCGGCACGCTCGGCGGGCTGGTGGCCCGTCACCTGGTGGCGGAGCGCGGCGTACGGCACCTGCTGCTGCTCAGCCGGCGTGGCGCCGAAGCGCCTGGTGCCGCCGAGCTGACGGCTGAGCTGGGCGCGTTGGGTGCCTCGGTGTCGTGGGCGGCATGCGACGCCGCGGACCGTGACGCGCTGGCGGAGGTGCTGGCGGCCGTGCCCGCGGAGCGTCCGCTGACCGCTGTCATCCACACCGCCGGAGTCCTGGACGACGGCGTCATCGACTCCCTCACGCCGGAGCGGCTCTCCGCCGTCCTGCGCCCCAAGGCCGACGCCGCCCTCAACCTGCACGAGCTCACCCGCGACCTCGACCTCGCCGTCTTCGTCCTCTTCTCGTCGGCAGCGGGCGTCTTCGGCGCGCCCGGCCAGGGCAACTACGCCGCCGCCAACGCCTTCCTGGACGCCCTCGCCCAGCACCGCCGCGCCCACGGCCTGCCCGCCGGCTCGCTCGCCTGGGGCCTGTGGGAGGACACCGACGGCATGGCGGGCCGCCTCGACCAGGCCGACCTGGACCGCATGAAGCGCGGCGGCGTACAGGGCCTCACGGCCGCCGAAGGACTCGCGCTCCTCGACGTCGCCGACGCCCTCGGTACCGGGGTAAGCGATGGCGGCGGTTCCCCCCGCGGTCTGCTGGTGCCCATGCGGCTGACCCTGCCCCACGGCGCGCGCGGCGCCGACGTCGCACCCCTGCTGCGCGGCCTCGTCCGCGGCCCCGGCAGGCGCCTCGTCACCAGCACCGGGGACCGTGCCGCAGTCGGCGGCTCCGCCGGTACCGCGCTCGAGCAGCGCCTCGTCGCACTCGACCCGGCCGAGCGGGAGCGGCTGCTCCTCGACCTCGTCCGCGCCCACGTGGCGGACGTCCTCGGCCACGGCTCCCCGGACGCCATCGAGCCCGAACACGCCTTCAGCGAGCTGGGCTTCGACTCCCTCACCGCCGTCGAACTGCGCAACCGGCTCGGCGCCTCGGTCGGCCGACGGCTGCCCGCCACCCTGATCTTCGACTACCCCACCTCCCTCGCCCTCGCCCGCCACCTGCTCCTGGAGTTGGTCGGGACGGACGCGGCCACCCGCTCGGCCCTTTCCCACGGAGCCGTCGCCGAGGGCGCCCTGGCGGACGACCCGATCGCCATCGTCGCGATGAGCTGCCGCTTCCCTGGCGGCGTCACCACCCCCGAGCAGCTGTGGCGCCTGCTGGAGAACGGCGAGGACGCCGTCTCCGGCTTCCCCGAGGACCGCGGCTGGGACCTCGACGCCCTGTACGACCCCGACCCGGACCACCCCGGCACCTCGTACACCCGGCACGGCGGCTTCCTCCACGACGCCGCCGCGTTCGACCCCACCTTCTTCGGCATCAGCCCGCGCGACGCCGTCGGCACCGACCCGCAGCAGCGCCTCCTGCTGGAGACCACCTGGGAGGCCTTCGAGCGGGCCGGCATCGACCCGGCGACGATGCGCGGCAGCCGGACCGGTGTCTTCGCGGGCGTGATGTACCACGACTACGCCACGCTCCTCGAACGCAGCGCCGACGGCGCCGACGGCTCCCTCGGCTCGGGCAGCACCGGCAGCATCGCCTCGGGCCGCGTCTCGTACACCTTCGGCCTCGAAGGTCCCGCCGTCACCATCGACACGGCGTGCTCCTCGTCGCTGGTCGCCCTGCACCTGGCCGTCCAGGCGCTGCGCAACGGCGAGTGCGACATGGCCCTCGCGGGCGGCGTCACCGTCATGGCCACCCCCGGCACCTTCGTCGGCTTCAGCCGTCAGCGCGGCCTGTCCGCCGACGGCCGCTGCCGCGCCTTCTCCGCCGACGCCGACGGCACCGGCTGGGCCGAGGGCGCCGGCATGCTGCTGGTGGAACGCCTGTCCGACGCGCGCGCCAAGGGCCACCCGGTGCTCGCCGTGGTGCGGGGTTCGGCGGTCAACCAGGACGGCGCCAGCAACGGCATGACCGCCCCCAACGGCCCGTCCCAGCAGCGCGTCATCCGCGCCGCCCTGGCGAGCGGGGGACTGACAGCGGCGGACGTCGACGCCGTGGAGGCGCACGGCACCGGCACGACGCTGGGCGACCCCATCGAGGCGCAGGCGCTGCTGGCGACGTACGGCCAGGAGCGGCGCGGCGAGCAGCCACTGTGGCTGGGCTCGATCAAGTCCAACTTCGGCCACACGCAGGCCGCCGCCGGTGTCGCGGGCATCATCAAGATGGTCATGGCGATGCGGCACGGCGTGCTCCCCAGGACGCTTCACGCCGACGAGCCCTCCGCACACGTGGACTGGTCGGCGGGCGCGGTCTCGCTGCTCACCGAGGCAGTCGCCTGGCCCGAGACCGGCCGTCCGCGCCGGGCCGGCGTCTCGTCGTTCGGCATCAGCGGCACCAACGCCCACACGATCATCGAGCAGGCTCCTGCCTTGCCTGCCGCACCTGAGACCCCTGCCTCGCACGGTCCGCTTCCGCTGCGGCTCGCCGGCCGCAGCGCCGAGGGCCTGTCCGCCCAGGCCCGCGCCCTGCGCGCACACCTGGCCGCCCACCCGGACACCTCCCTCCGCGACCTCGCGTACTCCCTGGCCACCGGCCGGGCCGCCTTCGACCACCGCGCCGTCGTCGTCGCTTCGGACGGCGCGTCGCTCGCCGCCGCGCTCGACGGCCTTGCCGACGGGCACCCCGCTCCCGGGCTCACGGCCGGCACGGTCAGCAAGGGCGGCCGCACGGCGTTCCTGTTCACGGGGCAAGGGAGCCAGCGGCTGGGTATGGGGCGTGAGTTGTATGCGGCCTATCCGGTGTTCGCGCAGGCGTTGGACGCGGTGCGTGAGCGTCTTGAGCTGGGTGCGTTGTTCGGGGATGACGCGGAGGCGTTGGACCGGACGGAGTTCGCGCAGCCGGCGTTGTTCGCTGTGGAGGTCGCTCTCTTCCGGCTGCTGGAGTCGTGGGGTGTGAAGCCGGACTTCGTGTCCGGTCACTCCATTGGCGAGATCGCCGCGGCCCATGTCGCCGGGGTACTGTCCCTGGACGATGCGTGCACGTTGGTCGAGGCTCGCGGGCGGCTGATGCAGGCACTGCCCACCGGCGGCGTGATGATCGCGGTGCAGGCGTCGGAGGACGAGGTTCTGCCGCTGCTGAACGAGCGCGTGAGCATCGCTGCCGTCAACGGGCCGGAGTCCGTGGTCATCGCGGGCGACGAGGACGCCGCGGTCGCGATCGTGGAGTCCCTGGAGGACCGGAAGTCGAAGCGCCTGACGGTCAGCCATGCGTTCCACTCGCCGCACATGGACGGCATGCTGGACGCGTTCCGCGAGGTGGTCGAGGGGCTGTCGTTTGAGGCCCCGCGCCTTCCGGTCGTCTCCAACCTCACCGGTGCCGTGGTCACGGATGAGATGGCCTCGGCCGACTTCTGGGTGAGGCACGTGCGTGAGGCCGTGCGCTTCCTCGACGGCATCCGTGCCCTGGAGGTCGCAGGCGTCACCACGTACCTCGAACTCGGCCCGGATGGCGTCCTGTCCGCCATGGCACAGGAGTGCGTGACCGACGAAGGAGCCGTCTTCGCCCCGTCGCTGCGCGGCGGCCGTCCGGAGGCCGAGACCGTCCTCACCGCCCTGGCCCACCTGCACGTTCGTGGTGGGGCCGTGGACTGGGAGGCCCTTTTCACCGGCACCGGTGCGCAGCGGGTGGACCTGCCCACCTACGCCTTCCAGCGCGCCCGCTACTGGCCCGACGCCGCCCACCCGCTCCCCGGTGACGCCGCAGGGCTCGGCCTTGCCGCCGCTGGGCACCCCTTGCTGGGTGCGTCCGTCACCCTGGCCGATGTCGACGGCCTGATGTTCACGGGTCGGTTGTCGTTGCGTTCGCATCCGTGGCTGGCCGATCACGTGGTGTTCGGGTCGGTGTTGTTGCCGGGAACGACGTTCGTGGAGCTGGCTCTGCATGCGGGTGAGCGCGTGGGGTGCCCTGATCTGGCGGAGCTGACGCTTGCGGCGCCTTTGGTCCTGCCGGAGTCCGGTGCCGTTCAGGTGCAGGTGGTGGTCGGTGAGGCCGACGGATCGGGCGGTCGTTCCGTTGCCGTGTATTCGCGTCCGGACGGTGACGACGAGGCCTGGGTTCGCCATGCGGCGGGCCTGCTGACGGAAAGCGTCCAGGCCGAGGTGAGCGACCTGTCCGTGTGGCCTCCCGCCGGAGCCACCGCCGTGAGCGCGGCGAGCGCGTACGAGGTGCTGGACGCCGCCGGTCTCACGTACGGCCCCCTGTTCCAGGGGCTCGGTGCCGCATGGCGGCGTGACGGCGAACTGTTCGCGGAGGTGTCGCTCCCCGCGGAGTTGCACGGTGACGCCGAGGGCTTCGGTGTGCACCCGGCATTGCTGGACGCGGTGTTGCACAGCCTGGCGCTGGGCGGTGTTCTCGCGGGCGCTGATGAGGGTGCGCGGTTGCCGTTCGTGTGGAGTGGTGTGCGGTTGCACGCGGCCGGCGCGTCGTCGGTGCGTGTGCGGGTGGCGTCGGCCGGGGACGGTGCGGTGTCGCTGGAGCTCGCGGACCCGACGGGTGCCCCGGTGGTGTCGGTCGAGTCGCTCGCGCTGCGCGCGGTCTCGCCCGACCAGATCGATGCGGCGCACGACAACCGCCAGAACTCCCTCTACCGGCTCGAATGGACCGGGCGTCCGGTCGAGCGGGAGCGGACTTCGCCGTCGGTGACGGTCAGTTGTGCTGTCGTGGGCGCCGGGATACCCGGTGTGGACGGCCTGATCCACACCGACCTCGCTGCCCTGGCCGATGCGTCCGACGCCGTGCCGGACCTGGTGTTCGTCACCCTCGGAGAGGTCGAGGGAGAAGTGCGGAAAGCGGTGCACGCCGGGGCCGCCCGGGCGCTTGCCCTTCTTCAGGCCTGGCTGGCGGAGGACCGCTTCGCCGACTCCCGCCTTGTGTTCGTCACCCGGGGTGCGATGGCGGCCGACGACCTTGTCGGCGCGGCGGTCCGGGGCCTGGTCCGTTCCGCCGCGACCGAGCACCCCGGCCGGTTCGCCCTCGTCGACCTCGACGACAGGGCCCTGCCCACGGAGGCGGTTGCCGCGGCTCTGGCCGCGGGGGAGTCGGAAATGCTCGCCCGCGAGGGCGCGGTGCGGGTGCCGCGTCTGGTCCGTGCGGTGGCGGAGGCCGGGCCGCTGGTCCTTGAGGGCACGGTGTTGGTGACGGGTGCCAGTGGTGCGCTGGGCGGGCTGTTCGCTCGTCACCTGGTGTCCGCGTACGGGGTGCGGGATCTGCTGTTGGTGAGCCGGCGGGGTGCGGATGCGCCGGGCGCGGCCGAGCTGACCGCTGAGCTGGCGGGGCTGGGGGCGTCGGTGGCGTGGGCGGCGTGCGATGTGGCCGACCGCGATGCGCTGTCCGCGGTGCTGGAGGCGATTCCGGTGGAGCGTCCGCTGTCAGCGGTGGTGCACACCGCGGGTGTCTTGGACGACGGTGTCGTCGGGTCGCTGACGGCGGAGCGTCTCTCGGCGGTGCTGCGTCCGAAGGTGGACGCGGCGTGGAACCTGCACGAGCTGACGCGGGACATGGATCTGTCGGCGTTCGTGGTGTTCTCCTCCGCTGCCGGTGTGTTCGGCAACGCGGGTCAGGCGAACTACGCCGCCGCCAACTCCTTCCTTGACGCCCTGGCCGCGCACCGCAGGTCGCAGGGCCTTGCTGCCACGTCGCTGGCCTGGGGTTTGTGGGACGGCGGCATGGCCGGCGAGCTCGATGCCGATGAGGTGTCGCGGCTGGGCCGAGGCGGTGTCAGCGCGCTCTCGCAGGAAGAGGGCCTGGCCCTGTTCGACGCGGCCGCCGCTTCGCAGGACGCGGAGTTCGTACCGGTGAAGCTGGACCTGGGCGCGCTGCGTACGCAGGCGGGCAGCGGGATGCTGCCGCCGTTGCTGAGCGGTCTGGTCCGCGTCCCGGCCCGTCGCGCCGCGAAGGCTGTCGGCGCGGGGGCGGAGGCGGAACGCCTGGCCGGACTGTCCGCGGCCGAGCAGAAGGCTCACGTCCTGGAGCTCGTCCGCACCCAGGTCGCAGGGGTGCTCGGCTACGCGGGTCCGGAGGGGGTGGAGCCGGATCGGTCGTTCCGTGAGCTGGGCTTCGACTCGCTGACCGCCGTCGAGCTGCGCAACCGGCTCGGGGCGGCGATCGGGCTGCGCCTGCCGGCCACTCTCGTCTTCGACTACCCGACCTCCGTGGTTCTGGCCGAGCACCTGCGAGGGGAGCTTGTCGGAGCTGCCCCGGCAGCGGTGGCGCCGGTCGCCGTCCCGGTCCGTGACGACGAGCCGATCGCGATCGTGGGTCTGGGCTGCCGCTATCCGGGTGGGGTGGAGAGCCCGGAGGATCTGTGGCGGCTGGTCCTCGATGGCCGGGATGCGATCTCGGGCTTCCCTGAGGATCGTGGCTGGGACGTGGAGGCGTTGTTCGACGCCGATCCCGACCAGCAGGGGACGAGCTACGCGCGGGAAGGTGGCTTCGTCCGGGACGCGGGTCATTTCGACCCCGCTTTCTTCGGGATATCGCCGCGCGAGGCGGTGGCGATGGATCCGCAGCAGCGGTTGCTGCTGGAGACGTCGTGGGAGGCGTTCGAGCGGGCCGGCATTGATCCGACGACGATGCGTGGCAGCCGGACGGGTGTCTTCGCGGGTGTGATGTACCACGACTACGCATCCCGACTGTCGGTGCTTCCCGAGGGCGTCGAGGGCTTCCTCGGCACGGGCAACGCCGCGAGTGTCATCTCGGGCCGCCTCTCCTATGCGTTCGGTCTTGAGGGTCCGGCCGTCACCGTTGACACGGCCTGCTCGTCCTCGCTCGTCGCCCTGCACCTGGCGGTGCAGGCGCTGCGCAGTGGTGAGTGTGATCTGGCGCTTGCCGGTGGTGTGACGGTGATGGCGACGCCGGCGGCGTTCGTGGAGTTCAGTCGGCAGCGGGGTCTGGCGTCCGATGGCCGGTGCAAGGCGTTCTCGGCGGACGCCGACGGGACCGGTTGGGCCGAGGGTGCGGGTGTGATGGTCGTGGAACGGCTGTCGGACGCTCGCGCCAAGGGCCATCCGGTGCTGGCGGTGGTGCGGGGTTCGGCGGTGAACCAGGACGGCGCGAGCAATGGCTTGACGGCGCCGAACGGTCCGTCGCAGCAGCGGGTGATCCGGCAGGCGCTGGCCAATGCCCGGCTGACCGCGGCTGAGATCGACGCGGTCGAGGCGCACGGCACCGGCACGACGCTGGGCGACCCGATCGAGGCGCAGGCGCTGCTGGCGACGTACGGCCAAGAACACGGTGACGAGCAGCCGCTGTGGCTCGGTTCGATCAAGTCGAACATGGGTCACACGCAGGCGGCGGCCGGTGTCGCGGGCATCATCAAGATGGTCATGGCGATGCGGCATGGCGTGCTGCCGCGGACGCTGCACGTCGATGAGCCGTCCCCGCACGTCGACTGGTCGGAAGGCGCGGTGTCCCTGCTGGACGAGCAGAGGGACTGGCCGGAGACCGGACGCCCGCGTCGCGCCGCGGTGTCCTCGTTCGGCTTCAGCGGCACCAACGCCCACGCCATCATCGAACAGGCCCCCGAACCCGAACCTGTTGAAGCACGGGACCAGGCCCCGACGGAGGTCCTGCCGTACGTGCTGTCGGCGAAGACCCCGGACGCGCTGCGCGACCAGGCAGCCCGGCTCCGGTCCCACATCGAGGACGCCGTCGATGTCAGTGCCGCCGTCGCACTCTCCCTGGCCACCCAGCGCACCGCCTTCGAGTACCGCGCGGCGGTCGTGGCCTCGGACCGGGATGAACTGCTGCGGGGCCTGGCGGCACTGCAGGTCGGTGGTCCGGCGCCGTCGGTCACGCGGGACACCGTGAGCACCGGCAAGCTTGCTTTCCTCTTCACCGGTCAGGGGAGTCAGCGGCTGGGGATGGGGCGTGAGTTGTACGCGGCCTATCCGGTGTTCGCGCAGGCGTTGGACGCGGTGGGTGAGCGGCTGGGGCTGGACGTGCTGTTCGGCGACGACGCCGAGCTGCTGGATCGTACGGAGTTCGCGCAGCCGGCGTTGTTCGCGGTGGAGGTGGCGCTGTTCCGGCTGCTGGAGAGCTGGGGCGTGCGCCCGGACTTCCTCTCCGGCCACTCCATCGGCGAGATCACCGCCGCGCATGTCGCCGGGGTGCTGTCCCTGGAGGACGCGTGCACGCTGGTGGCGGCGCGTGGGCGGTTGATGCAGACGCTGCCGGGTGGCGGTGTGATGATCGCGGTGCAGGCGTCGGAGGACGAGGTCCTGCCGCTGCTGAACGAGCTCGTGAGCATCGCTGCCGTCAACGGGCCTTCATCGATTGTCATCGCCGGTGACGAGGATGCCGCGACGGCGATCGTGGAGTCCTTCGGGGACCGGAAGTCGAAGCGGCTGACGGTCAGTCACGCGTTCCACTCGCCGCACATGGACGGCATGCTCGACGCGTTCCGCGAGGTGGTGTCCGGACTGTCCTTCCAGGCCCCGCGCATTCCGGTCGTGTCGAACCTGACCGGTGCCGTCGTCACCGATGAGATGGGATCCGCGGACTTCTGGGTGCGCCACGTCCGCGATGCCGTGCGCTTCTTCGACGGCGTCCGCGCTCTGGAGGCCGCGGGCGTCACCACGTACCTCGAACTCGGCCCCGACGGCGTGCTCTCGGCGATGGCGCAGGAGTGCGTGGCCGGGGAAGGCGCGGCCTTCGTGCCCGTCCTGCGCTCCGCGCGCCCCGAGGCCGAGACCGTCACCGCCGCACTCGCCCAGGCCCACAACCGGGGCATCGCGGTCGACTGGCAGGCGTACTTCGCGCCGATGGGCGCTGAGCCCGTCGACCTGCCGACCTACGCCTTCCAGCGGCAGCGGTACTGGCTGGAGGCCCCCGAGCACGCCGTGACCGGGGACGTGACGTCCGCGGGCCTCGGCGCGACGGACCACCCCATGCTGGGTGCGGCTCTCGCGCTCGCGGACGCCGACGGCCTGGTGTTCACGGGTCGGTTGTCGTTGCGTTCGCATGGGTGGCTGGCCGATCACGTGGTGTTCGGGTCGGTGTTGTTGCCGGGGACGGCGTTCGTGGAGCTGGCTCTGCATGCGGGTGAGCGTGTGGGGTGCCCGGGTCTGGCGGAGCTGACGCTTGCGGCGCCTTTGGTCCTGCCGGAGTCTGGTGCGATTCAGGTGCAGGTGCTGGTCGGGGAGGCCGACGGAGCGGGCGGGCGTCCGGTTGCGGTCTACTCCCGTCCGGACGACGCGGACGTGCCGTGGGTCCGCCACGCCGTGGGTGTGCTGACGGACGACGTCCGGCCGGGCGCGGCCGATCTGTCCGTGTGGCCTCCGACCGGCGCGAGTGCCGTCGAGGTCGATGCGGCGTACGAGGTGCTGGACGCGGCGGGCCTTGTGTACGGGCCGCTGTTCCGGGGGCTGCGTGCGGCGTGGCGGCGCGGCGACGAGCTGTTCGCCGAGGTGGCTGTGCCGGAGGAGGCGCAGCGGGACGCGGACACGTTCGGTGTGCATCCGGCGTTGCTGGATGCGGTGTTGCACAGCCTGGCGCTGGGCGGTGTTCTCGCGGGCGCTGATGAGGGTGCGCGGTTGCCGTTCGTGTGGAGTGGTGTGCGGTTGCACGCGGCCGGCGCGTCGTCGGTGCGTGTGCGGGTGGCGTCGGCCGGGGACGGTGCGGTGTCGCTGGACCTGGCGGACCCGACGGGTGCCCCGGTGGTGTCGGTCGAGTCGCTCGCGCTGCGCGCGGTCTCGCCCGACCAGATCGACGCCGCGCACGACAACCGACGACAGGATTCACTGTTCGAGGTCGACTGGACGGCGCTGCCTCTTGCGTCGGACACCCGGCAGCAGACAGTGCTGTGGCTCGGAAGCGCGGGACTCGCCTCCCTCGCGGGCGACGGCCAGGACGTGCCGGAGGCCGTGGTGGTGCCGTTGGACGGGGACGCTTCCGACGACCTGCCGGGTGCGGTGCACGCGCAGTCCGGTCGTGTGCTGGGTCTGGTGCAGGAGTGGCTGGGTGACGAGCGGTTCGCCGCGTCGCGTCTGGTCTTCCTGACGCGGGGTGCGGTGGCCGCTGTGCCGGGCGACGAGGTCGCGGATCTCGTGCATGCGCCGGTGTGGGGCCTGGTCCGTTCCGCGCAGTCGGAGAACCCGAGCCGGTTCGGCCTGATCGACCTCGACGGTGAGATCGACGCCGACATCGTCACTGCGGCATTGGGCTCGGGGGAGCCGGAGGTCGCCGTCAGGGCGGGGACGTTCCTGGTGCCGCGTCTGGTCCGTGCGGTGGCGGAGCCCGGGCCGCTGGTGCTGGACGGCACGGTGTTGGTGACGGGTGCCAGTGGTGAACTGGGCGGCTTGTTCGCGCGTCATCTGGTGTCCGAGTACGGCGTGCGGGATCTGCTGTTGGTGAGCCGGCGTGGTGCGGATGCGCCGGGCGCGGCCGAGCTGACCGCTGAGCTGGCGGGACTGGGTGCGTCGGTGGCGTGGGCGGCGTGCGATGTGGCCGACCGGGACGCGCTGGCCGGGGTGCTGGCGGAACGTCCGCTGTCGGCGGTGGTGCACACCGCCGGTGTCCTGGACGATGGCGTCATCGCGTCCTTGGACCAGGACCGTCTGTCGGGGGTCCTGCGTCCGAAGGTGGACGCGGCGTGGAATCTCCATGAGCTGACGCAGGGCATGGATCTGTCGGCGTTCGTGCTGTTCTCCTCCGCCGCCGGTGTGTTCGGCAACGCCGGGCAGGCGAACTATGCGGCGGCCAACTCCTTCCTGGACGCGCTGGCCGCGCACCGCAGGTCGCAGGGCCTGGCGGCGACGTCGCTGGCGTGGGGCCTGTGGGACGGGGGCATGGCCGGCGAGGCATCACGCTCCGGACGCGGCGCCGTGAACGCCCTGACCGAGCAGGAGGGTCTGGCCCTGTTCGACACCGCGGCCGCCTCGCCGACTGCCGTGCTCGTACCGCTGAAGCTCGACCTGGCAGCCTTGCGCTCCCAGGCCGTGGGCGGCGGGATGCTGCCGCCGCTGCTGAGCGGTCTGGTCCGCGTTCCGGCCCGCCGTGCCGCGAAGGCGGGAACCGGCTCTGTGGCCGAGCGCCTGGCCGGACTGTCCGCGGCGGAGCAGGAAGCACACGTCCTCGAGCTGGTGCGCTCCGAGGTCGCGGCGGTGCTGGGACACGCGGGTCCGGAGGGGGTGGAGCCGGATCGGTCGTTCCGTGAGCTGGGCTTCGACTCGCTGACCGCCGTCGAGCTGCGCAACCGGCTTGCCGCGGCCATCGGGCAGCGCCTGCCGGCCACCCTGGTCTTCGACTACCCGACCGCCGCGCTTCTCGCGGAGTACGTGCGGGGCGAACTGGTCGGCACGGAAGCCGTGGTGACGGCGGCCGTGCCCGTCGCTCTGCGCGACGACGAGCCGATCGCGATCGTGGGTCTGGGCTGCCGTTACCCGGGTGGGGTGGAGAGCCCGGAGGATCTGTGGCGGCTGGTCCTCGATGGCCGGGATGCGATTTCCGGGTTCCCTGAGGATCGTGGCTGGGACGTGGAGGCGTTGTTCGACGCCGATCCCGACCAGCAGGGGACGAGTTACGCCCGGGAGGGTGGCTTCGTCCGGGACGCCGGTCATTTCGACCCCGCTTTCTTCGGGATCTCGCCGCGCGAGGCGGTGGCGATGGATCCGCAGCAGCGGTTGCTGCTGGAGACGTCCTGGGAGGCGTTCGAGCGGGCGGGCATCGACCCGGTCTCGATGCGCGGCAGTCGTACGGGCGTTTTCGCGGGTGTGATGTACCACGACTACGCGTCCCGGCTGAGCGTGCTGCCTGAGGGCGTCGAAGGGTTCGTCGGTACCGGCAACGCGGCGAGTGTCATCTCGGGCCGGTTGTCGTACGCCTTCGGTCTTGAGGGCCCGGCGGTGACGGTGGACACAGCGTGCTCCTCGTCTCTGGTTGCGCTCCATCTGGCGGTGCAGGCGCTGCGCAACGGCGAATGCGACATGGCGTTGGCCGGTGGTGTGACGGTGATGGCGACGCCGGCTGCGTTTGTGGAGTTCAGCCGGCAGCGGGGTCTGGCGTCCGATGGCCGGTGCAAGGCGTTCTCGGCGGACGCCGACGGCACGGGCTGGGCCGAGGGTGCGGGTGTGATGGTCGTGGAGCGGCTGTCGGACGCCCGCGCCAAGGGGCATCCGGTGCTGGCGGTCGTGCGGGGCTCGGCGGTGAACCAGGACGGCGCGAGCAATGGTCTGACGGCGCCGAACGGTCCGTCGCAGCAGCGGGTGATCCGGCAGGCGCTGGCCAATGCCCGGCTGACCGCGGCTGAGATCGACGCGGTCGAGGCGCACGGCACGGGTACGACGCTGGGCGACCCGATCGAGGCGCAGGCGCTACTGGCGACCTACGGCCAGGAGCACAGCGACGAGCAGCCGCTGTGGCTCGGCTCGGTGAAGTCCAACTTCGGTCACACGCAGGCCGCGGCAGGCGTGGCGGGCATCATCAAGATGGTGATGGCGATGCGGCATGGCGTGCTGCCGCGGACGCTGCACGTGGACGAGCCCAGCCCGCACGTGGACTGGTCGGAAGGCGCGGTGTCCCTGCTGGCCGAGCAGAGGGACTGGCCGGAGACCGGCCGTCCGCGCCGTGCCGCGGTGTCCTCGTTCGGCTTCAGCGGCACCAACGCCCACGCCATCATCGAACAGGCCCCCGAACCCGTTCCCGCACCCGCGCCCGTACAGCCGCAGGAGCCGGAGCGGCCGACCGGCCCGCTTCCCTGGACGCTGTCCGGGAAGTCGGTCGAAGCCCTCCGCGAACAGGCCGCACGACTGCGGGCGTTCGCTCTCGACAACGCGGACGTGACCCCGGCCGACATCGGCTGGTCCCTGGCCACGACCCGTACCGTGCTGGACCGCCGCGCCGTGGTCGTCGCCGAGGAGCGCGACGGATTCCTTGGCGCGCTCGAAGCGCTGGCAGCGGGCCAGGCGAGCGCGGCGGTGACACAGGGCTCGCCGGCGGCGGGCAAGGTCGCGTTCCTCTTCACCGGGCAGGGCAGCCAGCGCCTCGGCATGGGCCGCGAGCTGTACGCCACCTACCCCATGTTCGCGGACGCCCTGGACGCGGTCTGCGCACACCTCGATGCGCCGCTGAAGGATGTGCTGTTCGGGGACGACGCGGACCTCCTCGACCGGACGGAGTGGACCCAGCCGGCCCTCTTCGCCGTCGAGGTGGCGCTCTTCCGGCTGCTGGAGAGCTGGGGCGTGAAGCCGGACTACGTGTCCGGTCACTCCATCGGCGAGATCGCCGCCGCGCACGTGGCGGGGGTCTTCTCGCTGGAGGACGCTTGCACGCTGGTCGCGGCGCGCGGAAGGCTGATGCAGGCACTGCCGGCCGGTGGCGTGATGATCGCGTTGCAGGCGGCCGAGGACGAGGTCCTGCCGCTGCTGGACGACCGGGTGAGCATCGCCGCCGTCAACGGCCCGCAAGCCCTTGTGATCGCCGGTGACGAGGAGACGGCCACGGCGATCGTGGAGCTGTTCCCGGACCGCAGGTCGAAGCGCCTGACGGTCAGCCACGCCTTCCACTCCCCGCACATGGACGGCATGCTCGACGCCTTCCGCGAGGTGGCCGAGGGCCTGTCCCACGCCTCCCCCCGCATTCCGCTGGTCTCCAACCTGACAGGCGCCCTGGTCACGCAGGAGACGTCCTCGCCCGACTTCTGGGTCCGCCACGTCCGCGACGCCGTCCGCTTCCTCGACGGCGTCCGCGCCCTGGAGGCCGCAGGCGTCACCACCTACCTCGAGCTCGGCCCCGACGGCGTCCTGTCCGCCATGGCCCAGGACTGCCTGACCAGCGAGGGCGCGGCCTTCGCTCCGGTCCTGCGCTCCGCCCGCCCCGAGGCCGAGACCGTCACCACCGCACTCGCCCACGCCCACACCCGGGGCGTCGCGGTCGACTGGCAGACCTACTTCGCCGGCACCGGCGCGCGCCGCGTCGACCTGCCCACCTACGCCTTCCAGCGGCAGCGCTACTGGCTGGAGGCCCCCGCACACGCCCTGAGCGGCGACGTCACGTCCGCGGGCCTCGGCAGTGCGGATCACCCGCTGCTCGGCGCGGCGGTCGAGCTGCCCGACTCCGACGGGTTCCTCTTCACCGGCCGGATCTCCCTGCGCACCCACCCCTGGCTGGCGGACCACCGGGTCGCGGGCACCGCGCTGCTGCCCGGCGCCGCGCTCGTCGAACTGGCCGTGCGGGTCGGGGACCACGCGGGCTGCGACCTGCTGGAGGACCTGACGCTGGAAGCGCCGCTGGTGATGCCCGAGACGGGCGGCGTGCAGCTCCGGCTCACCGTCGCGGAGCCGGAGGCGGCAGGGCGGCGCGCCTTCCACGTGTACTCGCGGCCCGAGGAGTCCGCGGCGGACGAGCCGTGGACCCGGCACGCCGGCGGTTTCCTGGCCGTGGCGACCGAGGGGGCACCCACGGCGGAGGAAGCGGCCGCGTGGCCGCCCGCCGGGGCCGAGCCCTGCGATGTGGACGAGCTGTACGCGTCCTTCGACGCGATGGGGCTCGCGTACGGTCCGGCGTTCCGCAACTTGCGGCGCGCCTGGCGGCTCGGCGACGGCGAGGTCTGCGCCGAGGTCGCCCTCGCCGACGACGACAGGCCGGAGGGCGCGCGGTTCGGGCTCCATCCCGCGCTGCTGGACTCGGCCCTCCACGCGGCCGGACTCGGGGACTTCTTCCCCGGCGCCGAGCCGGGTGCCCGCCTGCCCTTCGCGTGGGACTCGGTGCGGCTGCACGCCGTGGGCGCTTCCGCGCTGCGGGTCCGCATGGCACCGGCCGGACAGGACGCCGTCTCCCTGCTGATCGCGGACGAGGCGGGGCAGCCGGTGCTCAGCGTCGGCTCCCTCGTCCTGCGTCCGCTGAACGTGGACGCGATCACCGGCGGTGCCGGCGGGCCCGGTGGGGCCTTCCGGGACAGCTTGTTCCGGGTCGACTGGCCGGTGCTGCCGCTGTCCGGGGACGTGCATTCGCCGACCGCGGGCCGCTGGGCCCTGTTGGGCGGGGACCCGTTCAAGCTGGGTCCTGTCCTTGGCGCGCACAGTGTTCACCCGGACCTGGCGTCGCTCGGCCGGGAGACCGGGGCCCTCCAGGCCGACGACGTGCCGGAGACCGTCCTGTTCTCGCTCGCACCGGACGTCTCCACCGCGGGCGGACTCGCCTCGGCCGCGCACTCCGCCGTCACCGCGGCGCTGGAGCTGGTCCGGTCGTGGCTGGCGGACGAGCGGTTCGCCGCGTCGCGGCTCGCCTTCGTCACCCGGGGCGCGGTCGCCGTGGACGCCGACGAGGACGTCGAAGACCTGGCGCACGCCGCGGTGTGGGGCCTGGTCCGTTCCGCGCAGGCCGAGCACCCGGGCCGGTTCGTGCTGGTCGACGTCGACTCCGAGGACGCGTCCCTCCGGGCGCTGCCCGCCGCGCTCGACTCCGACGAGACGCAACTGGCCGTGCGGGACGGCGTCGTACAGGCCCCGCGCCTCGCCCGCGAGGCTGTCTCCCCCGCAGAGTCCGCGGACGCTGTCTTCGACCCGGAGGGCACCGTCCTGGTCACGGGCGCCGGCGGCACCCTGGGCGGACTCCTCGCCCGGCACCTGGTGGACGTCCACGGGGTGCGGCGCCTGCTGCTGGTGAGCCGGCGCGGCGCGGGGGCGGACAACGCGGAGGAGCTCACGGAGCACCTGGGCGCATCCGGCACGGAGGTGACCTGGGCGGCGTGCGACGTGGCCGACCGCGACGCGCTCGCCGCCGTACTGGCAGGCATTCCCGTGGAGCATCCGCTCACCGCGGTCGTCCATGCGGCCGGTGTCCTGGACGACGGAACGGTCGAGGCGCTGACCCCGGACCGGTTGCGGCGCGTCCTGCGGCCCAAGGTCGACGCGGCCTGGCACCTGCACGATCTGACCCGGGACCTGGACCTGTCGGCGTTCGTGCTGTTCTCCTCGGCCGCCGGTGTCCTCGGCAACGCCGGACAGGCCAACTACGCGGCGGGCAACACCTTCCTCGACGCCCTCGCCCAGCACCGCAGGGCGCAGGGACTCACGGCGGTCTCGCTGGCCTGGGGCCTGTGGGACGACGAGGCCGGCATGGCCGGGACGCTCGACGCGGCCGAGCGGCGGCGCCTGGGCCGCGGCGGCATGCTGCCGCTCTCCCCGGCGGAGGGCCTGGCCCTGTTCGACGCCGCCCTGCCCGGTGCCGCCGGGGAGGAAGCGTCCGCGTCCCTCCTGGTGCCGGCCCGGCTCGACCTGGTCGAACTCCGCAGGGCCGTCGGCGACTGGACACCGCCGCTGCTGCGCGGCCTGCTCCGCGGCACCACGCGGCGCCGGGCGAGCGACGCGTCGACGCAGACCCCGGACTCGCTCGCGCAGCGGCTCGCCCAACTGCCCTCCGCCGAACGGGACCGGGTACTCCTCGACCTGGTCTGCACCCAGGTGGCCCAGGTCCTCGGCCACAGCGGGGCCGCCGCCATCGAACCCGGCAGCGCCTTCAAGGAACTGGGCTTCGACTCGCTGACCGCGGTGGAACTGCGCAACCGCCTCGGAGCCGTCTCCGGGCTGAGGCTGCCCGCCACGCTGATCTTCGACTACCCGACCCCCGAAGCACTGAGCGGCTACCTGCGCTCCGCGCTGCCCCTCGACGACGACGGGCCGTCGGTCCTCGGCGAACTCGACCGGCTCGAAGAGGCCTTGGGCGCGTCCGACGCGGACAGCGTCACCGCCTCACGGATCACGATGCGCCTGCAGGCCCTCCTGGCCAAGTGGAAGGACGCGCAGGAAGCCGGCGGTACGGCCCCTGACACGGCCGGCGACGACGGCGACCTCGAGACCGCCACGGACGACGAGCTCTTCGACCTGCTGGACGAGGAACTCGGCTCCTCCTGACCCTTCCTGCCGCCCCACCTGCCCCACGATCCATCCGCGCCACCGGAGACCCGGCCGGGCGCGCCGCCCCGCCCGGACGACGACCGACCGGAACGACCGCCTCTGAGGCATGGAGCCCACGCAATGGAGAACGAGGACAAGCTTCGCGACTACCTCAAGCGGGCGACCGCCGACCTGCGCCAGGCCCGCAGGCGGCTGCGCGAGGTGGAGGAGAAGAACGAGGAGCCCATCGCCATCGTCGCGATGAGCTGCCGCTACCCCGGAGGCGTGCAGACCCCCGAGGACCTGTGGCGGCTCGTCGCGAACGGTGAGGACGCCATCTCCGCCTTCCCGGTCGACCGCGGCTGGGACGTCGAGTCGCTGTACGACGCCGACCCCGACAGCGCGGGATCCAGCTACGTCAGCGAGGGCGGCTTCCTGTACGACGCCGGCCGCTTCGACCCCGCCCCCTTCGGGATCTCGCCGCGTGAGGCGCTGGCCATGGACCCGCAGCAGCGGCTGCTGCTGGAGACGTCCTGGGAGGCGTTCGAGCGGGCCGGCATCGACCCGTCCTCGCTGCGCGGCAGCCGGACGGCCGTCTTCGCGGGCGTCATGTACCACGACTACACCGCGCGCCTCGACTCCGTCCCCGACGGCGTCGAGGGCTTCCTCGGCACCGGCAGCAGCGGCAGCATCGCCTCCGGGCGCGTCGCCTACACCTTCGGTCTCGAGGGCCCGGCCGTCACCATCGACACCGCCTGCTCGTCGTCGCTGGTGGCGCTGCACCTGGCGGTGCAGGCGCTGCGCGCGGGGGAGTGCTCCATGGCGCTCGCCGGCGGCGTGACCGTCATGGCCACCCCGTCGACGTTCACCGAGTTCAGCCGTCAGCGCGGTCTCGCGGCGGACGGGCGCTGCAAGCCCTTCGCGGCCGCGGCCGACGGCACGGGCTGGGGCGAGGGCGCCGGCATGCTCCTGGTCGAGCGGCTGTCGGACGCGCGGCGCAACGGCCACCCGGTGCTGGCGGTGGTGCGGGGTTCGGCGATCAACCAGGACGGCGCGAGCAACGGCCTGACGGCGCCGAACGGCCCGTCGCAGCAGCGCGTCATCCACCAGGCGCTCACCAACGCGCACCTGTCGGCCGCGGACGTCGACGTGGTGGAGGCGCACGGCACCGGCACGACGCTCGGCGACCCCATCGAGGCGCAGGCCCTCCTCGCAACGTACGGGCAGGAGCACACGGCCGAACAACCCCTGCTGCTCGGCTCGATCAAGTCGAACATCGGGCACACGCAGGCCGCGGCCGGCGTCGCCAGCATCATCAAGATGGTGTTGGCGATGCGGCATGGGGTGGTGCCGAAGTCGTTGCACGTGGATGAGCCGTCGCCGCATGTGGATTGGGCGTCGGGTGCGGTGGCGTTGGCGTCGGATGCGGTGGTGTGGCCGGATTCGGGGCGTGCGCGGCGGGCGGGTGTGTCGTCGTTCGGGTTCAGTGGGACGAACGCGCACGTGATCGTGGAGCAGGCGCCGGAGCTTGAGGTCGAGGATGAAGCCGCCTCGCCCTCCGGTGGTCCTGCGGTGGTGCCGTGGGTGTTGTCGGGCAAGAGCGTGGCGGCGTTGCGGGGTCAGGCGGAGCGGGTGTCGGGCTGGCTTCATGGTGAGGCTGGTTCGGCGGCTTCGGTTGCTGATGTGGGGTGGTCGTTGGCGTCGTCTCGGGCGGCGTTGGAGCACCGTGCGGTGGTGCTGGGTGACCATGCGGCGGGGCTGTCGGCGGTGGCGCAGGGTGTGCCGACGGCGGGTGTGGTGTCCGGGCGTGTTGTCGGTGGCAAGACGGTGTTCGTGTTCCCGGGTCAGGGCTCGCAATGGGTCGGTATGGCCGTGGAACTGCTGGATTCCTCGCCGGTGTTCGCTGCCCGGATAGGGGATTGCGCGCGGGCGCTGGAGCCGTTGACCGGTTGGTCGCTGGTGGATGTGCTGCGCGGTGTGGAGGGTGCTCCGTCGCTGGAGCGCGTGGATGTGGTGCAGCCTGCGCTGTTTGCGGTGATGGTGTCGCTGGCGGAGGTGTGGAAGGCGGCCGGGGTGCGTCCGGCGGCGGTGATCGGGCATTCGCAGGGTGAGATCGCGGCGGCCTGCGTGGCGGGGATCCTGTCGCTGGAGGACGCCGCCCGGGTGGTGGCTCTTCGGAGTCAGGCGATCGGCCGGGTGCTGGCGGGTCTCGGCGGGATGGTGTCGGTGGCGCTGCCCGCAGACGAGACGCGCGCGCGGATCGCGGCGTGGGGCGAGGCCCGGGTCTCCGTTGCCGCGGTGAACGGCCCCTCCTCTGTGGTGGTCTCCGGTGAGGTGCAGGCGCTGGATGAGCTGCTGGCCGCCTGCGAGGCGGACGGGGTGCGGGCGCGGCGGATCGCGGTGGACTACGCCTCGCACTCCGCGCAGGTCGACCTGCTCGAAGAAGAACTCGGGAAGCTGCTGGCGCCGATCACCCCGGGTGAGGCGCAGGTGCCGTTCCTGTCGACGGTGACCGGCGAGTGGATGTCCGGGCCGGAGTTGGACGGCGGTTACTGGTTCCGGAACCTGCGGCAGACCGTGGAGCTGGAGCAGGCGGTCCGGATGCTGCTGGAGCAGGGCTTCGGGGTGTTCATCGAGTCCAGCCCGCACCCCGTCCTGACGGTCGGGCTGCAGGAGACCGTGGAGGACGCCGGTCGTGAGGCCGCGGTCCTGGGCTCCCTGCGCCGCAACGAAGGCGGTCTGGAGCGGTTCTGGCTGTCCCTTGGCGAGGCCTACGTGCACGGCGCGTCCGTGGACTGGCAGGCGGTGTTCGCCGGAGCCGGCGCCCGCCATGTCGACCTCCCCACCTACGCCTTCCAGCGCGAGCACTACTGGCTGGAGAGCGGAACCCCCGAGGCTGTTGGGGCCGCCGCTCCCGCCGCCAGCGTGGAGGCCCGCTTCTGGGAGGCCGTCGAGCGCAACGATGTGGCCGCCCTGACGGCCGAGTTGGACGTGGACGGCGACCAGGCGCTGACCGCGCTGCTTCCGGCGCTGTCCTCGTGGCGCCGGCAGAGCCGTGAGCAGTCCACCGTCGACGGCTGGCGCTACCGCGTCACGTGGAAGCCCCTGCCCGAGCCCGCCTCCGCCCGCCTCACCGGCACCTGGCTGCTCGCCGTCCCCGACACGCTCACCGGAGCGGACGAGGAGTGGGCGGCCGCCGTCGAGCGCACGCTCATCGACCGCGGCGCCGACGTGCGGCGGATCGCCGTCGTCCAGAGCGACGACACGCGCGCCGAACTCACCCCACGCATACGCGAAGCGCTCGCCGACGGGCCCGGCGTGTCCGGTGTCGTCTGCCTGTCGACGCCCTCGGGCACCGCCGCAGGCACTGTCGTCACCACGCTCTCCGTCGTCCAGGCGCTCGGTGACGCCGAGGTGACCGCGCCGCTGTGGTGCGTGACCCGCGGCGCCGTCGCCGCCGGCCGCTCCGAGCGGCTGGAGTACCCGACGCAGGCGCTGATCTGGGGTCTGGGTCGCGTGACCGCGCTGGAGCACGGCGAACGCTGGGGCGGCCTGGTGGACCTCCCCGGCACGGACGACGTGGACGACCGGGCGCTCGCCCGGCTCGCCGGCGTCCTGGCGGGCGACGCGGCCGAGGACCAGGTCGCGGTACGCCCGGGCGGCCTGCTCGCGCGACGTCTGGTGCGTGCGCGGCTCGCCGAGACCAGCACCGTCCGCGCGTGGCGACCGCAGGGCACGGTGCTGGTCACCGGCGGTACGGGTGCGCTCGGCGCGCACGTCGCCCGCTGGCTCGCGTCCAACGGCGCCGAGCACCTCGTACTGACCAGCCGCCGCGGCATTGACGCCCCCGGCGCCGCGGAGCTGCGTGACGAACTGACCGCGTTGGGCGCCGAGGTGACCGTCGCCGCGTGCGACGTCGCCGACCGCGCCGCCGTGGCCGCGCTCATCGGCGCCGTCCCCGCCGACCGCCCCCTGACCGCCGTCGTGCACACCGCCGCCGTCCTCGACGACGGCGTGATCGAGGCGCTGACCCCCGAGCAGGTGGAGGCGGTGCTGCGCGTCAAGGTCGATGCGACCCTGCACCTGCACGAGCTGACCCGCGACCTGGACCTCTCCGCCTTCGTGCTGTTCTCGTCCTTCGCCGCCACCTTCGGCGCGCCCGGACAGGGCAACTACGCCCCGGGCAACGCCTTCCTGGACGCCTTTGCCGAGCACCGCCGGGCGGCCGGGCTGCCCGCGACCGCGATCGCCTGGGGCCCCTGGGGCGACGGCGGAATGGCGGAGGGCGCCGTCGGCGACCGCATGCGCCGGCACGGCGTCATCGAGATGGACCCGGAGCGGGCCGTCGCAGCGCTCCAGCATGCGCTGGACCGGGACGAGGCGACGCTGACCGTCGCCTACATGGAGTGGAAGCGCTTCGTCCTCGCCTTCACCTCCGGCCGGTCCCGGCCGCTGCTGCACGACCTGCCCGAGGCGCGCGCCGCCGTCGAGAGCATCCGTACCGACGCGACCGAGGGCGCCGGCGACGCCGGTGAGTTCTCCCGGCGGCTCGCCGGTCAGCCCGCGGCCGAGCAGGAGCGGCTGCTCCTCGACCTCGTCCGTACCGCCGTCGCCGCCGTGCTCGGATACGCAGGCCCCGAAGCGGTCGAGGCGGGGCGCGCGTTCAAGGAGCTCGGCTTCGACTCGCTGACCTCCGTCGAGCTCCGCAACCGCCTGGTCGCCGCCAGCGGCCTCAAGCTCCCGCCCACCCTTGTCTTCGACTACCCGACGGCCACCGTCCTCGCCCGGTACCTGCGCGAGGAGATGTTCGGCCGGGAGGGCGGGGCGGCGTCCGCTGTCCCGACGCCCAGCGCCGCGGTCCTCGACGCCGAACCCGTCGCTATCGTCGCGATGGCGTGCCGCTTCCCCGGCGGGGTGCGCACGCCTGAGGAGCTGTGGCAGCTGCTGGTCTCCGACGGCGATGCCCTTTCCCAGTTCCCTGCCGACCGCGGCTGGGACATCGAGGCGCTGTACGACCCCGACCCCGACGCGCAGGGCACCTCGTACACCCGCGAGGGCGGATTCCTGTCCGGGGCGGCCGAGTTCGACCCCGGGTTCTTCGGGATCTCGCCGCGTGAGGCGCTGGCCATGGACCCGCAGCAGCGGCTGCTGCTGGAGACCTCGTGGGAGGCGTTCGAGCGGGCCGGCATCGACCCGCAGACCCTGCGCGGCAGCCAGGCCGGCGTCTTCGTCGGTACGAACGGCTCGGACTACGCCGAACTCGCCCGCACCGCGACCGAAGGCCTCGAAGGGCACCTCGCCACCGGCAGCGCCGGCAGTGTCGTCTCCGGCCGCATCTCGTACACCTTCGGTCTCGAAGGCCCGGCGGTCACCGTCGACACGGCCTGCTCCGCCTCGCTCGTCGCCCTGCACCTCGCCGTCCAGGCGCTGCGGGCGGGGGAGTGCTCGGTGGCCCTGGCTGGCGGCGTGACGGTCATGTCGACGCCCGGCACCTTCATCGAGTTCAGCCGCCAGCGGGGACTGTCCACGGACGGCCGCTGCAAGGCGTTCTCCTCCGACGCCGACGGCTTCAGCCCTGCCGAAGGCGTCGGCATGCTGCTCGTGGAGCGGCTGTCGGACGCGCGCCGCAACGGCCACCCGGTGCTCGCGGTCGTCCGCGGCTCCGCCATCAACCAGGACGGCGCCAGCAACGGCCTCACCGCCCCGAACGGCCCCTCCCAGCAGCGCGTCATCCGCCAGGCCCTCGCCAACGCGCGCCTGTCGGCCGCGGACGTCGACGTCGTCGAGGCGCACGGCACCGGCACCACACTCGGTGACCCCATCGAGGCGCAGGCGCTGCTCGCGACCTACGGCCAGGACCGCCCCGAGGGCCGGCCTCTTCTCCTCGGCTCGATCAAGTCGAACATCGGCCACGCGCAGGCCGCCGCCGGAGTCGCGGGCGTCATGAAGATCGTGCTCGCCATGGAGCACGGCGAGCTGCCGCGCAGCCTCCACATCGCCGAGCCCACCCCGCACGTCGACTGGACCGCGGGCGAGGTCGACCTGCTGACCGTGGCACGGCCGTGGCCCGAGACGGGACGCCCCTGGCGCGCGGGAGTCTCGTCGTTCGGCTTCAGCGGGACCAACGCGCATGCCATCATCGAGCAGGCCCCCGACGCCGCCCAGGGGTCCGCGCAGGACATGACCCCGGAACCGGAGCGGACACCCCTACTGACCGGGGTGACCCCTGACGGTTCCGTTCCGAGCCCGTTCACCACCCTGCCCTGGACCCTCAGCGCGCGGACGCCGAAGGCCCTGCGGGGCCAGGCCGAACGCCTGCTGAACCACCTCGCCACCCACCCTGACCTGCGACTTGTCGACGTGGCCGGTTCCCTGGCCACGACCCGCGGCGCCCTGGACCAGCGCGCTGTCCTCGTCGCCCGCGAGCGCGCCGACGTCGTCACCGCCCTGGCCGCCCTGGCCGCCGGGGAGACCTCACCGGTCCTGGTGCAGGGGTCCGCGATCGGGGGAAGGACGGTCTTCGTCTTCCCCGGACAGGGGTCGCAATGGGTAGGCATGGCCGAAGGGCTGTTGGACGCTTCAGCGGTGTTCGCTGCCCGGATGGAGGAGTGCGCTCAGGCGCTGGAGCCGTTGACCGGCTGGTCGCTGGTCGATGTGCTGCGTGGTGTGGAGGGTGCTCCGTCGTTGGAGCGCGTGGACGTGGTGCAGCCTGCGCTGTTTGCGGTGATGGTGTCGCTGGCGGAGGTGTGGAAGGCGGCCGGGGTGCGTCCGGCGGCGGTGATCGGGCATTCGCAGGGTGAGATCGCGGCGGCGTGCGTGGCGGGGATCCTGTCGCTGGAGGACGCCGCCCGCGTGGTGGCTCTGCGCAGTCAGGCGATCGGTCGGGTGCTGGCGGGTCTGGGTGGCATGGTGTCGGTGGCGCTGCCGGCCGCGCAGGTGCGGGAGCGGATCGCGGCGTGGGGCGAGGAGCGGATCTCCGTTGCCGCGGTGAACGGCCCGTCCTCCGTGGTGGTCTCGGGCGAGGTCGAAGCGCTGGATGAGCTGCTGGCCTCGTGTGAGGCGGATGGCGTCCGGGCGCGGCGGATCGCGGTGGACTACGCCTCGCACTCTGCGCAGGTCGACCTCCTGCGTGACGAGCTGGCCGAGCTGCTGGCGCCGATCACCCCGGGTGAGGCGCAGGTGCCGTTCCTGTCGACCGTGACCGGCGAGTGGATGACCGGACCCGAGCTGAACGCCGGGTACTGGTTCCGCAACCTGCGGCAGACCGTCGAGCTGGAGCAGGCGGTCCGGACGCTGCTGGAGCAGGGCTTCGGGGTGTTCATCGAGTCCAGCCCGCACCCCGTCCTCACCGTCGGGCTGCAGGAGACCGTCGAGGACGCCGGCCGTGAGGCGGCCGTCCTGGGTTCGCTGCGCCGCAACGAAGGCGGCTTGGAGCGGTTCTGGCTCTCCCTTGGCGAGGCTTACGTCCACGGTGCCTCCGTCGACTGGCAGGCGGTGTTCGCCGGGACCGGCGCACAGCGCGTGGACCTGCCCACCTACGCCTTCCAGTCGCAGAGGTTCTGGCCCGAGAACGCCCCGGCGCCCGCGTTCGAGGCGCCGGTGGAGAGCGAGATCGACGCCCGCTTCTGGGCGGCCGTCGAACGCGAGGACCTCGACACGATCACCTCTGAACTCGCCGTCGACGCCGACCAGCCGCTGACCGCGCTGCTTCCGGCGCTGTCCTCGTGGCGTCGGCAGAGCCGTGAGCAGTCCACCGTCGACGGCTGGCGCTACCGCGTCACGTGGAAGCCGGTGCCCGAGCCGGCCTCCGCCCGCCTCACCGGGACCTGGCTGCTCGCCGTCCCCGGCGCGCTCACCGGCGCGGACGAGGAGTGGGCGGCCGCCGTCGAGCGCATGCTCACCGAGCGCGGGGCGCAGGTGCGTGCCGTGCGCGTCGAGCACGGCACGGCCGACCGCGAGCAGCTGACGGCGACCGTGAAGGCCACGCTCGACGGCACCGCGCCCGGCGGTGTCCTCTCCCTCCTCGCCCTCGGCGGCGGCAGCGCCCCGCTGCGCGAGCACGCCGGACTGCTGGCGACTGCCGCCCTGGTCCAGGCACTCGGCGACGCCGAAGTCACCGCGCCCCTGTGGTGCGTGACCCGCGGCGCGATCGCCACCGGCCGCTCCGAGCAGGTGACCGATCCCGCCCAGGCACTCATCTGGGGCTTCGGCCGGACGGCCGCCCTGGAGTACCCCGACCGCTGGGCCGGTCTCGTCGACCTGCCCGGCACGGACACCGCGGACGACCGCACACTCACCCGCCTCGCGGGCCTGCTGGCCGGGGACGGCGCGGAGGACGAGGTCGCGGTCCGGGCCTCCGGCGTCTTCGCGCGCCGGCTGGCCCACGCGCCCGCCGCCGACGCGCCGGCCGGAAAGGCCTGGAGCCCCCACGGCACGGTGCTGGTCACCGGCGGTACGGGTGCGCTCGGGGCGCACGTGTCCCGCTGGCTCGCGGCGAACGGCGCCGAGCACCTGGTGCTGACCAGCCGCCGGGGCATCGACGCCCCCGGCGCCGCCGAGCTGCGCGACGAACTGACCGCGCTCGGGGCGGAGGTGACCGTCGCCGCCTGCGACGTCGCCGACCGCGACGCCCTCGCCGCGCTCATCGGCGCCGTCCCCGCGAACCGCCCGCTGACCGCCGTCGTCCACACCGCCGGTGTGCTCGACGACGGTGTCATCGACGCGCTCACGCCCGAACGGTTCGCGACCGTCCTCGCCCCCAAGGCGGAGGCGGCGCTCGCCCTGCACGAGCTCACCCGCGACCTGGACCTGTCCGCGTTCGTGCTCTTCTCCGGGGTCGCCGGAACGCTCGGCGACGGCGGGCAGGGCAACTACGCGGCGGCCAACGCCTATCTGGACGCCCTCGCGGAGCAGCGGCACGCCGAGGGGCTGGCTGCGACCTCCGTGGCATGGGGCCGCTGGGGCGACAGCGGACTGGCGGCGGGCGGCGCGATCGGCGAACGCCTCGACCGCGGCGGCGTGCCGGCGATGGCGCCCGGTTCCGCGATCCGCGCGCTCCAGCAGGCCCTCGACCTGGGCGACGTGACCGTCGCGGTGGCCGACATCCAGTGGGAGCGGTTCGCGCCCGGCCACACCGCCGTGCGGCCGAGCCCGTTCCTGGCCGACCTGCCCGCGGTGCGGCGGCTGGCGGAGGCGGCCCGCTCCGGCGGGGCGGACGGCGATCCGGCCGGTGCCGGGCTCTCCCCGGCGGAGGCGCTGCGCCGCCGCCTGGAGGTCATGCCGCGGGCCGAACAAGGCCTGGCCGTCGCCGAGTTGGTCCGTACCCACGCGGCCGCGGCCCTCGGCCACCCGACCACCGACGAGGTCGGCGCGCAGCGCGCGTTCAAGGAGCTCGGCTTCGACTCCCTCATCGCGCTGGAGCTGCGCAACCGGCTGAACGCCGCGACCGGACTGCGGCTGCCGGCCACCCTCGTCTTCGACCACCCGAACCCGGCCGTCCTGGCCGGCTTCCTGCTCGGCGAGATCGTCCCGGACGGCGGCCCCGGCGCCGCCCCCGGCATAGCGGAACTCGACAAGCTCGAGTCCGCGCTGTCCGTGCTCGACCCGGACGCCGCGGACACCCCGACCCGTACCGACATCGCGCTGCGTCTGCAGGCCCTCCTGGCGAAGTGGGGTGAACCGCACACCGATTCCCGTGGCGAGGCCGTTACAGAAAAGCTCCAAGAGGCCACGCCCGACGAGCTCTTCGCCTTCATCGACAAGGAGCTCGGGATTTAAGCAGGCGGACAGCAGGCAGCACGCAGCAGGCAGCAGCAGCGCGAAGGTGTGACGAGAAGCATGGGTGAGGTTCCAATGGCAGATCAGGACAAGATCCTCGGCTACCTGAAGCGGGTGACGGCCGATCTGCACCAGACCCGGCAGCGGCTCCGCGAGGTCGAGTCGGCGGAGCCGGAGCCGATCGCGATCGTCGGCATGAGCTGCAGGTTCCCCGGCGGCATCACGTCGCCGGAGGGCCTGTGGGACCTGGTCGCCCAGGGCCGCGACGCCATCACCGACTTCCCGTCCGACCGCGGCTGGGACATCGACTCGCTGTACGACGCCGACCCCGACCAGGAGGGGACCAGCTACACCCGCGAGGGCGGATTCCTCAACGGCGTCGGGGAGTTCGACGCCGCGTTCTTCGGGATCAGCCCTCGCGAGACCCTCGGCATGGACCCCCAGCAGCGCCTGCTGCTGGAGACGGCCTGGGAGACCTTCGAGCGGGCCGGGGTCGACCCGGGCACCCTGCGCGGCAGCAAGGCCGGTGTCTTCATCGGTACCAACGGCCAGGACTATCCCGAGATGCTGCACGACGTCCCCAAGGGCGTCGAGGGATACCTGATGACCGGCAACGCGGCCAGCGTCATCTCCGGCCGCCTGTCCTACACCTTCGGCCTTGAGGGCCCGGCGGTCACCGTCGACACCGCCTGCTCCGCCTCGCTCGTCGCGCTGCACCTGGCCGTCCAGGCGCTGCGCAACGACGAGTGCACGATCGCCCTCGCGGGCGGCGTCACCGTCATGTCGAGTCCGCGCGCCTTCATCCAGTTCAGCCGGCAGCGCGGGCTGGCCCCCGACGGCCGCTGCAAGCCGTTCGCCGAGGGCGCCGACGGCACGGGCTGGGGCGAGGGCGTCGGCATGCTGCTCGTCGAGCGGCTCTCCGACGCCCGCCGCAACGGGCACCCCGTGCTGGCGATCGTCCGCGGCTCCGCCATCAACCAGGACGGCGCCAGCAACGGTCTCACCGCCCCCAACGGCCCGTCCCAGCAGCGCGTCATCCGCCAGGCGCTGACCAACGCCGGGCTCAGCCCCGCGCAGGTCGACGTCGTCGAGGCGCACGGCACCGGCACCACCCTCGGCGACCCCATCGAGGCCCAGGCGATCCTCGCCACCTACGGCCAGAACCGTCCCGACGGGCGCCCGCTGTGGCTGGGCTCGGTCAAGTCCAACATCGGCCACACGCAGGCCGCCGCCGGTGTCGCGGGCATCATCAAGATGGTGCAGGCGATCCGGCACGGCGTGCTGCCCAAGTCGCTCCACATCGACGCGCCCTCCACCAACGTCGACTGGACCTCCGGCGACGTCGCCCTGCTCACCGAGTCGGTGCCGTGGCCCGCGACCGGGCAGCCGCGCCGCGCCGGCATCTCCTCCTTCGGCGTCAGCGGCACCAACGCCCACACCGTCATCGAGGAGGCCCCGAGCGCCGACGAGCCGCAGGAGCCCGCCGGCGAGGACGCCGCCCCCGCGGCCGAGGCCGTGCAGGGCGCCGACGGCCCGGTGCCGCTGCTGCTGTCCGGCCACGGCGACACCGCCCTGCGCGCGCAGGCGGAGCGCCTCGCCGCCCACGTGCGCACCCACCCCGGACTGGCCGCCGACGCCGCGGGCCTGACCGACCTCGGCTTCTCGCTCGCCACGAGCCGCGCCGCCCTGGACCGCAGGGCCGTGCTGTTCCCCGCCGACCGCGACGCGCTGCTCGCCGGCCTCGACCTGCTGGCGGACGCCGACCGCACCGAGGAGCCCGCGGAGGCGGTCCTAGGCACGGCGGGCGAGGGCAAGACCGCGTTCCTCTTCACCGGACAGGGCAGCCAGCGCCCCGGCATGGGCCGCGACCTGTACGCGACGCACCCGGGCTTCGCGCGCGCCCTGGACGAGGTCCGCGACGAGCTCGACCGGCACCTCGACATCCCGCTGTACGACGTGCTGTTCGCGCCGCAGGACAGCCCGCGCGCCGCCCTGCTGGACCAGACCGCCTACGCGCAGACCGCGCTGTTCGCGGTAGAGGTCGCGCTCTTCCGCCAGCTCGAACAGTGGGGCGTGGCGCCCGACTTCCTCATCGGCCACTCCATCGGCGAGCTGGCCGCCGCCCACGTCTCCGGCGTCCTCACCCTGCCCGACGCGGCCCGTCTGGTCGCCGCCCGCGGCCGGCTGATGCAGGCGCTGCCCGCCGGCGGCGCCATGATCGCCGTCGAGGCCGCCGAGGAGGAAGTGACGCCGCTGCTCACCGGCCGGGTGGGCATCGCCGCCGTCAACGGTCCGCGCTCCGTCGTCGTCTCCGGCGAGGAGGACGCCGCCGAGGCGATCGCCGAGGAACTGCGCGCCCAGGGCCGCAGGACCAAGCGCCTGACGGTCAGCCACGCCTTCCACTCCCCGCTGATGGACGGCATGCTGGAGGCGTTCCGCGACATCGCTGGGACCATTGACTACCGGCCGCCGGTCATCCCGATCGTCTCCAACCTGACCGGCGCCTCCGTCACCGCCGACGAGATCGGCACCGCCGACTACTGGGTCCGCCACGTCCGCGAGGCCGTCCGCTTCCACGACGGCGTGCGCCGGCTGGCCGCGCAGGGCGTCACCGCCTTCGTCGAGGTGGGCCCCGGGGGCGTGCTGACCGCCCTCGCCCAGGAGTGCGTCGACGACCCGGACGCCCTGTTCGTGCCCGTGCTGCGCGCCGACCGCGCCGAACCGGCCGCCCTGGCCGGCGCGGTCGCGCAGGCCCACGTCCACGGTGTACCCGTCGACTGGCGGGCCGTGTTCGCCGGCCGCGGCGCCGGCCGCGTGGACCTGCCCACGTACGCCTTCCAGCGCGAGCTGTTCTGGCCCGAGCAGCCCACCGCCTGGGCGGGCGACGTCACCGCCGTCGGCATCGGCTCCGCCGACCACCCGCTGCTGGGCGCGGCCATCGCCCTGGCCGGCGGCGACGGCCACCTCTTCACCGGCCGCCTCTCGCTCGCCACCCACCCCTGGCTCGCCGACCACACGGTGATGGACACCGTGCTGCTGCCCGGCACCGCCATGGTGGAACTCGCCCTCCAGGCCGGCGACCACACCGGCTGCCCCCTCCTGGACGAACTCACCCTCGAGGCGCCGCTGGCGCTGCCCCCGCACGGCGGAGTGCAGATCCAGCTCGCCGTCGGTGCGCCCGACGCCGAGGGACGCCGCGCGCTGACCCTGCACTCGCGTCCCGAGGACGCCGCAGACGACACGTGGGGCGAGGGCGCCTGGACCCGCCACGCCACCGGTGTCCTCGCGCCGGGCGCGCCCGGCACTCCCGCCGACGGCGACCTCGCCGCCTGGCCGCCCGCGGGCGCCGACGAGGTCGTCGTCGACGGCCTGTACGAGTACCTGACGGAGTCCGGCTTCGCCTACGGACCCGTCTTCCAGGGCCTGACCGCCGCCTGGCAGCGCGGCGACGAGGTGTTCGCCGAGGTCCGCCTGCCGCAGCAGGCGCACGCCGAGGCCGGCCTGTTCGGCGTCCACCCCGCGCTCCTCGACGCGGCCCTGCACGCCGTCGGCATCGGCTCGCTCCTGGAGGACACCGAGCACGGCAGGCTCCCGTTCTCCTGGAGCGGTGTCGCCCTCCACGCCGTCGGCGCCCGTGCCCTGCGGGTCCGGCTCGCGCCCGCGGGCAACGACACCGTCTCGGTCACCCTCGCCGACGAGACCGGCGCCCTCGTCGCCTCCGTCGACGGGCTGCTGCTGCGGCCGGTCTCGCCCGAGCAGGTGCACGCCGCGCGCACGGCCTTCCACGAGTCGCTGTTCCGCGTCGAGTGGACGGGCGTCCCGGCGCCTGCCGCCACCACCGTCGCCGCCGGCCAGTGGGCCGTGCTGGGTGAGGCGGGCGGTGCGTTCACCGGCGCCCTGCCCACCGCGGCCGTCCACGCCGACCTGGACGCCCTCGGCGCCGCCCTGGCGGCCGGCGGGCCCGTCCCGCAGGCCGTCGTCGTGCCCTTCGGCGACGGCGAGCCGACCCTCCTTGACGCCGACCTGCCGGGCGCCGTCCGCACCGCCCTGCACGACGCCCTCGCGCTCGCCCAGGCATGGCTCGCCGACGACCGCTTCGCCGCCTCCCGCCTGGTCTTCGTCACCCGCGGCGCGGTCGCCACCGCGGCCGGCGCCGACGTCGCCGACCTCGCCCACGCCCCGCTGTGGGGCATGCTGCGCTCCGCGCAGTCCGAGCACCCCGACCGCTTCGTCCTGGCCGACCTGGACGGACGCGAGGAGTCCCTGCGCGCCCTGCCCGGCGCGCTCGCCCTCGTCACCGTGGAACCCCAACTCGCCGTCCGTGACGGCAAGGTCCTCGTGCCCCGCCTGACGCGGGTCGCCGCCACGCCCGAGCAGCAGGCGCCCGCCCTCGACCCCGACGGCACCGCCCTCGTCACCGGCGCCACCGGTACCCTCGGCGGGGTCGTCGCCCGCGACCTCGTGACCCGGCACGGCATACGCCGGCTGCTGCTGACCAGCCGCCGCGGCGAGGCCGCCCCCGGCGCCGCCGAACTCCTCGCCGACCTGCGCGAGCTGGGCGCCGAGGTCACCCTCGCCGCCTGCGACACCGCCGACCGCGACGCGCTGGCCGCGCTGCTGGCGACCGTCCCCGCCGACCGTCCGCTGACCGTCGTCGTGCACACCGCGGGCGTCCTCGACGACGGCATCCTCGAAGCGCTCACCCCCGAGCGCGTCGACCGTGTCCTGCCCGCCAAGGTCGACGCCGCCGTGCACCTGCACGAGCTGACCCGCGACAGCGACCTCGCCGCGTTCGTCCTGTTCTCCGCCGCCGCCGGCACCCTCGGCGGCCCCGGCCAGGCCAACTACGCCGCCGCCAACGCCTTCCTCGACGCGCTCGCCCACCGCCGCCACGCCGAGGGGCTGCCCGCCACCGCGCTCGCCTGGGGCCTGTGGGCCGAACGCAGCGGCATGACCGCCGACCTCGCCGACACCGACCTGGAGCGGATCTCCCGCGCCGGCGTGGCCGCGCTCTCCTCCGAGCAGGGCTTGGCGCTGCTCGACACCGCCCGCGCCGTCGGCGAGCCCACCGCCGTCCCCATGCACCTGGACCTGGCGTCACTGCGCCAGGCCGACGCGAGCATGGTGCCCGCCCTGCTGCGCGCACTGGTCCGCCCCGCGGCCCGCCGCGCCGCCGACACCCTTGAGGCCGCCCCGGCCGGCGGGCTCGCCGGCCGGCTCCTGCCGCTGACCCCCGCCGAACGCGACCGCCTCCTGCTGGACACCGTCCGCGTCCAGGTCGCCGCCGTCCTCGGCTTCCCCGGCCCCGAGGCCGTCGACCCGGCACGCGCCTTCAAGGAACTCGGCTTCGACTCGCTGACCGCCGTCGAGCTGCGCAACCGCCTCGGCTCGGCGACCGGGGTGCGCCTGCCCGCCACCCTCGTCTTCGACTACCCGACCCCGAACGCGCTCGTCGCGTTCCTGCGCACCGAACTCCTCGGCGACGAGGCCGACTCCGCCCCGGTCAAGGCCGTCATCACCGTCACCGCGACCGACGACGAGCCGATCGCCATCGTCGGCATGAGCTGCCGCTACCCGGGCGGCGTCACCACCCCCGACGAGCTGTGGCAGCTCGTCGCCGGCTCGGTCGACGCCATCACCCCGTTCCCCACCGACCGCGGCTGGAACCTCGCCGCGCTCTACGACGCCGACCCCGGACGCGCGGGCACCAGTTACACCCGCGAGGGCGGCTTCCTCCACGACGCCGCCGACTTCGACCCGGACTTCTTCGGCATCAACCCGCGCGAAGCCCTCGCCATGGACCCCCACCAGCGGCTGCTGCTGGAGACGTCCTGGGAGGCCTTCGAGCGCGCCGGCATCGACCCCACCTCCATGCGCGGCAGCCGCACCGGCGTCTACGCCGGCGTGATGTACCACGACTACCTGACCCGGCTGGCCGCCCTGCCCGAGGGCCTGGAGGGCTACCTCGGCACCGGCACCGCGGGCAGCGTCGCCTCCGGCCGCGTCTCCTACACCCTCGGCCTGGAGGGCCCGGCCGTCACCGTCGACACGGCGTGCTCGTCCTCGCTCGTCGCCCTGCACCTGGCCGTCCAGGCGCTGCGCAGCGGCGAGTGCGACATGGCCCTCGCCGGCGGCGTCACGGTCATGTCGACCCCCGACACCTTCATCGACTTCAGCCGCCAGCGCGGCCTGTCCACCGACGGCCGCTGCAAGTCCTTCTCCGCCGACGCCGACGGCACCGGCTGGGCCGAGGGCGCCGGCATGCTCCTCGTCGAACGGCTCTCCGACGCCCGCCGCAACGGCCACCGCGTCCTCGCCGTCGTCCGCGGCACCGCCGTCAACCAGGACGGCGCCAGCAACGGCCTCACCGCGCCCAACGGCCCGTCCCAGCAGCGCGTCATCCGCGCCGCCCTGGCCGGGGCGGGCCTGACGACCGCCGACGTCGACGCCGTCGAGGCGCACGGCACCGGTACCACGCTCGGCGACCCCATCGAGGCGCAGGCGCTGCTCGCCACCTACGGCCAGGGCCGCGCCGCGGGCCGGCCGCTGCGCCTGGGCTCCATCAAGTCCAACATCGGCCACACCCAGGCCGCCGCCGGCGCCGCCGGCATCATCAAGATGATCCTCGCGATGCGGCACGGCGTCCTGCCGCAGTCCCTGCACATCGGCGAGCCGTCCCCGCACATCGACTGGTCCGCCGGCGCCGTCTCCCTGCTGACGGAGGCCGAGCCCTGGCCGGCCACGGACCGCCCCCGCCGCGCGGGCATCTCCTCCTTCGGCGTCAGCGGGACCAACGCGCACGTCATCATCGAGGAGCCCCCGGCCGACGCCGCCGACGTCACCGCGCTCGCCCCGGCGGCCGTTCCCGCGACCGCCCCGCTGCCCTTCGTGCTGTCCGGCCGGACCCCCGCCGCGCTGCGCGCCCAGGCCGAGCGCCTGGCCGCCCACCTCGCGGAGCGGCCCGAGACCGCCCCCGCCGACGTGGCGCTGTCGCTGGCCACCACCCGCACCGCCCTGGACCGCCGGGCCGCCGTCGTCGCCCACGACCGCGACGGGCTGCTCGCCGGCCTCGCCGCGCTCGCCGGGGACCAGAACGGCGCCCACGTCGTCCGGCACACCGCCGCCGACGGCAGGACCGCGATCCTGTTCACCGGACAGGGCAGCCAGCGCCCCGGCATGGGCCGCGAACTGTACGACACCTACCCCGTCTTCGCCGCCGCGCTGGACGTCGTGTGCGAGGAGTTCGCCCCGTACCTCGAACGCCCCCTGAAGGACGTGCTGTTCGCGTCCGACGGCGACGAACTCGACCGCACCGCGTACACCCAGCCCGCCCTGTTCGCCCTGGAGACCGCGCTCTACCGGCTCGTCGAGTCCTGGGGCGTCCACCCCGACTACGTCTCCGGCCACTCCATCGGCGAGATCACCGCGGCCCACGTCGCCGGTGTCCTCACGCTCCCTGACGCGGCCCGGCTCGTCGCCGCCCGCGGCCGGCTCATGCAGGCCCTCCCCGAGGGCGGCGCCATGATCGCCCTGGCGGCCGCCGAGGACGAGGTGCTGCCGCTGCTGGCCGGCCACGAGGACCGGATCGGCATCGCCGCCGTCAACGCCGCCGACGCCGTCGTCATCTCCGGCGAGGAGACCCTCGCCCTGGAGATCGCCGTCGAGTTCGAGCGACGCGGCCGCCGTACCCGGCGCCTGACCGTCAGCCACGCCTTCCACTCCCCGCTCATGGACGGCATGCTCGACGACTTCCGCGAGGTCGCCGAGTCGATCACCTACCACCGGGCGACCGTCCCCGTCGTCAGCAACCTCACCGGGCGGCTGGCCGGCGACGAACTGCGCACCGCGGACCACTGGGTCGCGCACGTCCGCGAGGCCGTCCGCTTCCTCGACGGCATCCGCGCCCTGGACGCCGAACACGTCACCACCTACCTCGAACTCGGCCCCCAGGGCGTGCTGTCCGGCCTCGGCCGCGACTGCCTCCCCGAGACCGCCGACCCCGCCGACGCGCCCGTCTTCCTGCCCACCCTGCGCCGCGACCGCGGCGAGGGCGAGGCCCTGACCGAGGCGCTGGCCGCCGCCCACACCCGGGGCATCGCGGTCGACTGGCAGGCGTACTTCGCCGGGACCGCCGCGCAGCGCGTCGACCTGCCCACCTACGCCTTCCAGCGGGAACGGTTCTGGCTGGAGACGCCGGCCGGATTCGTCGGCGACGTCGAGTCCGCCGGCCTGGGCGCCGCCCACCACCCGCTGCTCGGCGCCGCCGTCGCCCTCGCCGACGGCGAAGGGTTCCTGCTCACCGGCCGCCTCTCGCTCGACACCCACCCCTGGCTCGCCGACCACGCCGTCATGGGCTCCGTCCTCCTGCCCGGCACCGCCTTCGTCGAACTCGCCGTCCGCGCGGGCGACCAGGCCGGCTGCGACCTGCTGGAGGAACTCACCCTCGAAGCCCCCCTCGTCCTCGCGCCCGGCGCCGTCGTCCGCATCCAGCTCGCCGTCGGCGCCCCCGACACGAACGGCCGCCGCGCCCTGGACATCTGGTCCACCGACCACGACGCCCCCGCCGACGAGCCGTGGACCCGGCACGCCACCGGCGTGCTCACCACCGGAGCACCCGTCCCCGCCTTCGACCTCACCGCCTGGCCGCCACCGGGCGCCGAAGCCGTCGGCGTGGACGGGCTGTACGACCACCTCGGCCAGGGCGGCTTCGCCTACGGCCCGCTCTTCCAGGGCCTGCGCGCCGCGTGGGTGACCGGCGACGACGTCTACGCCGAAGTCGCCCTGGCCGACGACCAGCAGGGCGAGGCCGCCCGCTTCGGTCTGCACCCGGCACTGCTCGACGCCGCCCTGCACGGCACCTTCGTCCAGCCCGCTCCCGAGGGCGAACGCCCGGGCCGGCTGCCCTTCTCCTGGCGGCAGGTGTCCCTGCACGCCGCCGGCGCCTCCGCGCTGCGCGTCCACCTCACCAGCAGCGGCGAGGACACCCTCTCCCTGCGCCTCGCCGACACCACCGGCGCGCCCGTCGCCACCGTCGGCAGCCTCATGGTGCGGCCGGTCGCCGCAGGCCAGATCGGCGGCGGTGCGCGCTCCGCCCACCACGAGTCCCTGTACCGCGTCGACTGGGCCACCCTGCCCCTGCCCGCCGACGCCCTGGCCGCCGGCGCGCCGTGGGCCTGCGTCGGGCCCGACGCGCTGGACGTCCCCGGCGTCGACACCACCGTCCACAACGGCCTGGACGCCCTTACCGCCGACCTCGAAGCGGCCGGCGCCACCGCGCCCGCGTACGTCCTCGCGCACCTCGCCCGCGACACGGCCCCCGACGCCCTTGCGGACTCCGTGCACACCGCCGCACACCAGGCGCTGGCCCTGGTCAAGGAGTGCCTCTCCGACGACCGGCTCGCCGCCTCCCGTCTGGTGCTCGTCACCCGGGGTGCCGTCGCCACCCAGAGCGACTGGGACGTTGCCGACCTCGCGCACGCGGCCGTGTGGGGCCTGGTCCGCACCGCGCAGTCCGAGAACCCCGACCGGTTCGTCCTCGTCGACCTCGACGGCGACCCCGCCTCCGCGCAGGCGCTGCCCGCGGCCCTCGCCACCGGCGAACCCCAACTCGCCGTCCGCCGCGGCACCATCCACGCGCCGCGGCTCGCCCGGGTCCCCGCCACGACACCGCTGACCCCGCCCGCGGACACCACCGCCTGGCGCATGGACATCCAGGACAAGGGCACCCTGGACAACCTCACCCTGCTCCCCAGCCCCGAGTCCGAGGCACCGCTGGAGCCCGGCCAGGTCCGCGTCGCCGTCCGCGCCGCCGGCCTCAACTTCCGCGACGTCCTCAACGCCCTCGGCATGTACCCGGGCGACCCGGGCCTCATGGGAAGCGAGGGCGCCGGCCTCGTCGTGGAGACCGGCCCCGCCGTCACCGACCTCGCCCCCGGCGACCGCGTCATGGGCATGCTGCCCGGCGCGTTCGGCCCGCTGGCCGTCGTCGACCGGCGGATGGTCGCGCCGATGCCAGAGGGCTGGACGTTCGCCGAGGCCGCCTCGGTGCCGATCGTCTTCATGACGGCGTACTACGCGCTCCACGACCTTGCCGCACTGCGCGGCGGCGAGTCCGTCCTCATCCAGGCGGCAGCGGGCGGCGTCGGCATGGCCGCCGTCCAGCTCGCCCGCCACTGGGGCGCCGACGTCTACGCCACCGCGAGCCCCGGCAAGTGGGACACCCTGCGCGGGCTGGGTCTGGCCGACGACCGCATCGCCTCCTCCCGCACCCTCGACTTCGAGGACGCCTTCCGCACCGCCACCGGCGGACGCGGTGTCGACGTCGTCCTGGACTCCCTCGCCCGGGAGTTCGTCGACGCTTCCCTGCGGCTGCTGCCGCGCGGCGGACGCTTCGTGGAGATGGGCAAGACCGACGTCCGCTCACCCGAGGACGTCGCCGCCGCCCACCCCGGCGTCACCTATCAGGCCTTCGACCTGACCGAGGCCGGCCTCGACCGCATCCAGGAGATGCTCACCGAGCTGCTGGTCCTCTTCGACGCCGGCGCCCTGCGGCCGGTCCCGGTCTCCGCCTGGGACCTGCGCCAGGCCCCCGAGGCCTTCCGCTACCTCAGCCAGGCCCGCCACGTCGGCAAGATCGTGCTGACCCTGCCCACCGGCTGGGACCCCGAGGGCACCGTCCTCATCACCGGCGGCACCGGCACCCTCGGCGCCCTCGTCGCCCGGCACGCCGTCACCGCGCGCGGCGCCCGCCACCTGCTGCTGACCAGCCGCCGTGGTGAGTCGGCGGCCGGAGCCCGTGAACTCGCCGATGAACTGCGCGCCCTGGGCGCCGAGGTCACCGTCGCCGCCTGCGACACCGCCGACCGCGACGCACTGGCCGCCCTGCTCGACTCCGTACCGGCCGAGCACCCCCTGACCGCCGTCGTGCACACCGCGGGCGTCCTCGACGACGGCGTCATCGACTCCCTCACCCCGCAGCGCCTCGACACCGTCCTGCGGCCCAAGGCCGACGCGGCGCTCCACCTGCACGAGCTCACCCGGCACCTCGACCTCGCGGACTTCGTGCTCTTCTCCTCCGCCGCCGGCACCTTCGGCGGCGCCGGCCAGGCCAACTACGCCGCCGCCAACGCGTTCCTCGACGCCCTCGCCCGCCACCGGCAGGCCCACGGCCTCGCCGGAACCTCCCTCGCGTGGGGCCTGTGGGCCGAGGCCAGCGGAATGACCGGCGAACTCGACACCGCCGACAAGGACCGCATGACCCGCTCCGGGGTCCTCGGCCTGTCCTCCGACGAGGGCCTGGCCCTCCTCGACACCGCCCGCGGCACCGGCGACGCCCTCCTCGTCCCCATGCACCTCGACCTTGCGCCGCTGCGCCGGGCCGACGCCAGCATGGTGCCCCACCTCCTGCGCGGCCTGGTCCGCACCACGACCCGTCGCGCCGCCGCCGGGGCACCGGCGGCAGGCGGCGGAACGCCGCTCGTCGAACGGCTCGTCCGCCTGCCCGAGGACGAACGCGACGCCCTCCTGCTCGACCTCGTCCGCGGCCAGGTCGCCGCCGTCCTCGGCCACGCCACCGCGGACGCCGTCGAACCCACCCGCGCCTTCAAGGACCTCGGCTTCGACTCGCTGACGGCCGTCGAGTTCCGCAACCGGCTCGGCGCGACCGCCGGCATCCGCCTGCCCGCCACCCTCGTCTTCGACTACCCGACGCCGACGGTGCTCGCCGGCTACCTCCAGGACGAACTCCTCGGCTCGCAGGCTGCGGTTGCCGCAGCGGCCGCCGCCGTCCCCGGCCGGGCCGCGAACGCCGCCGAGGTCGACGACCCCATCGCGATCGTCGCGATGAGCTGCCGCTTCCCCGGCGACGTCCGCACCCCCGAGGACCTCTGGAGCCTGCTCGCCGACGGCCGCGACGGCATCGGCCACCTCCCCACCGACCGCGGCTGGGACCTCGACGGCCTCTACAACCCCGACCCCGACAGCCCCGGCACCTCCTACGCCCGCGAAGGCGGCTTCTTCTACGACGCCCACCACTTCGACCCCGCCTTCTTCGGGATCAACCCGCGCGAGGCCCTGGCCATGGACCCGCAGCAGCGGCTGCTGCTGGAGACGTCCTGGGAGGCGTTCGAACGGGCCGGCATCGACCCGGGCGACCTGCGCGGCCGCCAGGTCGGCGTGTTCGTCGGCCAGATGCACAACGACTACGTCTCCCGGCTGAACACCGTCCCCGAAGGCGTCGAGGGCTACCTCGGCACGGGCGGCTCCAGCAGCATCGCCTCCGGCCGCGTCTCGTACACCTTCGGCTTCGAGGGCCCCGCCGTCACCGTCGACACCGCGTGCTCCTCGTCGCTGGTCGCCCTCCACCTCGCCGCGCAGGCGCTGCGCAACGGCGAGTGCACGATCGCCCTCGCGGGCGGCGTCACCATCATCACCACCCCCGACGTCTTCACCGAGTTCAGCCGGCAGCGCGGCCTCGCCGCCGACGGCCGCTGCAAGCCCTTCGCGGCCGCCGCCGACGGCACCGCGTGGGGCGAGGGCGCCGGCATGCTGCTCGTGGAGCGGCTGTCCGACGCCCGCCGCAACGGCCACCCGGTCCTGGCGGTGGTGCGGGGCTCGGCGGTCAACCAGGACGGTGCGAGCAACGGCCTCACCGCCCCGAACGGTCCGTCGCAGCAGCGGGTGATCCGCGCCGCGCTGGCGAACGCCGGCCTGACGGCTGCGGACGTCGACGCCGTGGAGGCCCACGGCACGGGCACGACCCTGGGCGACCCGATCGAGGCCCAGGCGCTCCTGGCCACCTACGGCCGCGACAAGACCGAGGACCAGCCGCTGTGGCTGGGCTCCATCAAGTCCAACTTCGGCCACACGCAGGCCGCGGCCGGTGTCGCGGGCATCATCAAGATGGTCCTCGCGATGCAGCACGGCGTGCTGCCGGAGACCCTGCACGTGGACGCGCCGAGCCCGCACGTCGACTGGTCCGAAGGCGCGGTCTCCCTGCTGACCGAGCAGATGGACTGGCCCGAGACCGGCCGCCCGCGTCGCGCCGGCATCTCCTCGTTCGGCATGAGCGGCACCAACGCCCACGCCATCATCGAGCAGGCCCCCGACACGGTTCCGGCCCCGGCCCCGGTCCCGGCCGGGGACGCGCCCGCCGCGCGGACCCTCCCGTGGCTCCTCTCCGCCCGGACGCCGGAAGCGCTGCGCGCCCAGGCCGGCGCCCTGCACGCCCACGTCGAGGCCCACCCCGACGCCCGCCCCGCCGACATCGGCCACTCCCTCGTCACCAGCCGCGCCCTGTTCGACCAGCGCGCGGCGGTCGTGGCGGCGGACCGGGGCGAGCTGCTGCGCGGCCTGGCCGCTCTGGCGGCGGACGGCCCGTCGGCGTCGGTGACGCGGGGCGCGGCCGGGGCCGGGAGGCTGGCGTTCCTGTTCACGGGGCAGGGAAGCCAGCGGCTGGGGATGGGGCGTGAGCTGTATGCGGCCTATCCGGTGTTCGCGAAGGCGCTGGACGCGGTGCGTGAGCGGCTTGGGCTGGATGTGCTGTTCGGCGACGACGCCGAAGCGTTGGACCGTACGGAGTCCGCGCAGCCGGCGCTGTTCGCGGTCGAGGTCGCACTCTTCCGGCTGCTGGAGAGCTGGGGTGTGAAGCCGGACTTCGTGTCGGGTCACTCCGTAGGTGAGATTGCCGCGGCCCACGTTGCGGGGGTGCTGTCCCTGGACGATGCCTGCACGCTGGTCGAGGCGCGGGGCCGTTTGATGCAGGCGCTGCCTTCGGGTGGTGTGATGATCGCCCTCGAAGCGGCCGAGGAAGAGGTTCTGCCGCTGCTGAACGGGCGGGTGAGCATCGCCGCCGTCAATGGCCCGCGGTCGGTGGTCATCGCGGGTGACGAGGATGCCGCGGTCGCGATCGTGGAGTCCTTCGGGGACCGGAAGTCGAAGCGGTTGACGGTCAGTCATGCGTTCCACTCCCCGCACATGGACGGCATGCTGGACGCCTTCCGCGAGGTGGTGTCCGGGCTGACGTTCGCAGCCCCGCGCATCCCCGTGGTCTCCAATCTGACCGGCGCCCTGGTCACCGACGAAATGGCCTCCGCGGACTTCTGGGTGCGCCACGTCCGCGAAGCCGTCCGCTTCCTCGACGGCGTCCGCGCCCTGGAGGCGGCCGGCGTCACCACGTACCTCGAACTCGGCCCCGACGGCGTGCTCTCGGCGATGGCGCAGGAGTGCCTGACCGGTGAGAACGCCGCCTTCGCCCCGGCTCTGAGGAACGGCCGTCCGGAGGCCGAGACGCTGCTCACGGCGGTCGCGACCGCCCACGTGCGCGGTGTCCCCGTCGACTGGCAGTCGTACTTCGTCCCCGACCGCCCCCAGCGCGTCGACCTGCCGACCTACGCCTTCCAGCGTTCCGTCTACTGGCTGGACGCGGGTCGTTCGCAGGGCGACGTCGCGTCGGCCGGTCTGGGTGCGGCGGATCACCCGTTGCTGGGTGCGGCCGTCGAGCTGCCGGATTCGGACGGGGTCGTCTTCACCGGTCGTCTGTCGCTGAGCACGCATCCGTGGCTGGCGGATCACGCGGTGATGGGCTCGGTGTTGCTGCCGGGTACCGCCTTCGTCGAGTTGGCGGTGCGTGCGGGTGAGTTGGTCGGGTGTGAGGTCCTGGAGGACCTGACGCTTGAGGCGCCGCTGGTGCTGCCGGAGCACGGTGGTGTGCAGCTGCGGCTGTCGGTGGGTGCCGGTGACGGTGAGGGCCGTCGGGCGCTGGTGCTGCATTCGCGGTTCGAGGGTGCGGTGGAGGATGCGTCGTGGGTGCGGCACGCCGCTGGTGTGCTGGCCGGGCGAGGCGCGGTGCCGGCCTTCGACCTGGCGGTGTGGCCGCCGGTCGGCGCGGAGCCGGTTGCGATGGACGGGTTGTACGAGGGTCTGGCGGATGCCGGCTTCGGTTACGGGCCGGTGTTCCGTGGGCTGCGGTCGGTGTGGCGTCTCGGTGAGGACGTGTTCGCTGAGGTGCGGCTGCCGGAGTCGGTGGAGTCCGAGGCGGGTGCGTTCGGGGTGCATCCGGCGCTGCTGGACGCGGCGCTGCACGCGCTGGGCGTGAGCGGCACCGACAGCGCGGACGGTGAGGCGAAGCTGCCGTTCTCATGGCAGGGCGTGACTGTCCACGCCGTCGGCGCGTCCGCGCTGCGCGTGCGGTTCACCCCCGTCCACGGCGACGAGGTCGCCCTGCAGATCGCCGACGCCACCGGTGCACCGGTGGCGTCCGTGGCTGGCCTCGCTCTGCGCGGTGTGAGCCGCGACCAGCTGAGCACGGCCCAGGACGCGACCCGTGACGCCCTGTTCCGCGTGGACTGGCCCGAGCTCCGGACCGCCGACGCCGCAGGTTCCGGGGCCGACGACTGGATGCTGCTGGGCGCCGGATCCCAGGCGTTCGCCGACCTGGCGGCGCTGCGCGGTGTGGCCGCCGAGGGCGGGACCGTCCCGGCGGTGCTGGTCGTACCGTGCGAGACGGACGAGCCGGCGAGGGACGTCGCGGATTCCGCGCACGCCGCCGCTCAGCGGGCGCTGGACCTCGTGCAGGAGTGGCTGGGCGACGAGCGCTTCGGCGACTCGCGTCTGGTGTTCCTGACGCGGGGCGCCGTCGCTGCCCTGCCGGGTGAGGACGTGGCGGACCTCGCGCACGCCTCGCTGTGGGGCCTGGTGCGTTCGGCACAGTCGGAGAACCCGGGCCGGTTCGGCCTGATCGACGTCGACGAGGACAACGACTCGCTCTCCGGGGACGTACTGTCCAAGGCGCTGGCGACCGCCGAGGCCCAGCTCGCCGTACGCGGCGACACCCTCCGCGTGCCGCGGCTGGCCGCCGCCGTGGCGGGCGACGACACCGTCAGTGCGCTGGACGCGCAGGGCACGGTGTTGGTGACGGGTGCCAGTGGTGAGCTGGGCGGCCTGTTCGCCCGCCATCTCGTGTCCGAGTACGGGGTGCGCAACCTGCTGCTGGTCAGCCGCAGAGGTGAGGACGCCCCGGGTGCTGCGGACCTGACCGCTGAGCTGGCGGGGCTGGGTGCGTCGGTGGCGTGGGCGGCGTGCGACGTCGCCGACCGCGATGCGCTGGCCGGGGTGCTGGAGGCGATTCCGGCGGAGCGTCCGCTCACGGCGGTGGTGCACACCGCGGGTGTCCTGGACGACGGTGTCGTCGCATCGCTCACGGCGGAGCGTCTGTCGGCGGTGCTGCGTCCGAAGGTGGACGCGGCGTGGAACCTGCACGAGCTGACGCGGGACATGGATCTGGCGGCTTTCGTCCTGTTCTCCTCCGCGGCCGGTGTGTTCGGTGGCGCCGGGCAGGCGAACTACGCCGCCGCTAACGTCTTCCTGGACGCACTCGCCGCGCACCGCCGGGCGCAGGGCCTGGCCGCGACGTCGCTGGCCTGGGGCCTGTGGGACGGCGGCATGGGCGGGGACCTGGGGGAGACCGATCGCGGACGGATCAACCGCGGCGGCATCACCGTACTGGCCCCTGAGACCGGCCTCGCTCTCTTCGACGCCTCACAGCGCACGACCGAACCGCTGCTCGTTCCGCTGCCGCTGGACATGCCCGCCCTGCGCCTCCAGGCGCGCAGCGGGATGCTGCCCGACCTGCTGCGCGGGCTCGTCCGCGTCCCGGCGCGACGGGCGGCCGCGCACGGTGCCGCCGCCGGCGCGTCCGCGTTGCGCGAGCGGGTGGCCGGACTCGCCGAGAACCAGCGCCTCGCCGCGCTGCTGGACGTGGTGCGGGGTGAGGTGGCGGGTGTTCTGGGTCACGGTTCCGTTGATGAGGTGCCTGCGGATCGTGCGTTCAAGGAGTTGGGCTTCGATTCGCTGACCGCGGTGGAGTTGCGGAACCGGTTGGGTTCGGTGGCCGGTGTGCGACTGCCGGCGACGCTGGTCTTCGACTACCCGACGGCCGGGGCGCTGGCGGAGTTCTTGCTGGGCGAGGTTCTGGGTCTGGTCGAGCAGCCGGCCGGTGCCGCGTTGGTGCCGGTGCGGGCCGGGGTGCTGGACGACGAGCCGATCGCGATCGTGGGCATGAGCTGCCGGTATCCGGGCGGGGTGGAGACCCCGGAGGATCTGTGGCGGCTGGTGCTGGGTGGCGGCGATGCCATCTCGCCGTTCCCGCAGGGTCGTGGCTGGGATCTGGACGCGCTGTTCGATCCGGACCCGGACGGCCGGGGCACCACCTACACCCAGTCGGGCGGGTTCCTGCACGACGCGGGTCGGTTCGACCCCGCGTTCTTCGGGATCTCGCCGCGTGAGGCGGTGGCGATGGACCCGCAGCAGCGGCTGCTGCTGGAGACCTCGTGGGAGGCGTTCGAGCGGGCCGGCATTGACCCGGCCGCGATGCGCGGCAGCCGTACCGGCGTCTTCGCGGGCATCATGTACCACGACTACGCCACCCGGATCACCTCCGTGCCTGACGGCGTCGAGGGATACCTCGGCACGGGAAATTCCGGGAGCATCGCGTCGGGTCGTGTGTCGTACGCGTTCGGGCTCGAGGGTCCGGCGGTGACGGTGGACACGGCGTGTTCGTCGTCGCTGGTGGCGCTCCACTGGGCGATCCAGGCACTGCGCAACGGTGAGTGCACGATGGCGCTGGCCGGTGGTGTGACGGTCATGGCGACGCCTGGCACGTTTACGGAGTTCAGCCGGCAGCGTGGTCTGGCGCCCGACGGGCGTATCAAGTCCTTCGCTGCGGCGGCGGACGGTACGAGCTGGGCCGAAGGCGCGGGCATGCTGCTCGTCGAGCGGCTGTCGGACGCGCGCCGCAACGGCCACCCGGTGCTGGCGGTGGTCCGGGGTTCGGCGATCAACCAGGACGGCGCGAGCAACGGCCTGACGGCGCCGAACGGTCCGTCGCAGCAGCGGGTGATCCGCGCCGCGCTCGCGAGCGCGGGCCTATCGGGCGACGAGATCGACGCGGTCGAGGCGCACGGCACGGGCACGACCCTTGGCGACCCGATCGAGGCGCAAGCCCTTCTGGCCACCTACGGTCAGGAGCACAGCGACGAGCAGCCGCTCTGGATCGGCTCCATCAAGTCCAACATGGGCCACACGCAGGCCGCGGCCGGTGTCGCGGGCATCATCAAGATGATCATGGCGATGCGCCACGGCGTGCTGCCGCAGACCCTGCACGTGGACGAGCCGACCCCGCACGTCGACTGGACCGAGGGCGCGGTCTCCCTCCTGACCGACTCGGTTCCGTGGCCCGAGACCGGCCGTGCGCGTCGCGCCGGCATCTCGTCCTTCGGCATCAGCGGCACCAACGCCCACACGATCATCGAGCAGGCCCCCGACGACCTCGCCCCGATCACGAAGGCCCGGCCGACCCCCGCCGCTCCGGCAACCACCGCACTGCCCTACGTGCTGTCGGCGAAGACCGAGGACGCCGTGCGCGACCAGGCGGCCCGCCTGCGTACGCACCTCCTCGAAGAGGCCCCGGAGATCGGCACCGCCGATGTGGCCTACTCGCTGGCCACCCGGCGCGCCGCATTCCAGCAGCGTGCGGCGGTCGTGGCGGCGGACCGCGACGAGCTGCTGCGCGGCCTGTCCGCCCTCGCCGAGGGACACGGTGCCGCGGGCCTGGTGCGGGGTTCGTCCTCGGCCACGGGCAAGCTGGCGTTCCTGTTCACGGGGCAGGGAAGCCAGCGGCTGGGGATGGGGCGTGAGCTGTACGACGCCTATCCGGTCTTCGCGCGGGCGCTGGACGCGGTGCGCGAGCGGCTTGGGCTGGATGTGCTGTTCGGCGACGACGCCGAAGCGTTGGACCGTACGGAGTCCGCGCAGCCGGCGCTGTTCGCGGTCGAGGTCGCACTCTTCCGGCTGCTGGAGTCCTGGGGTGTGAAGCCGGACTTCGTGTCCGGTCACTCCGTAGGTGAGATTGCCGCCGCCCACGTTGCCGGGGTGCTGTCCCTGGAGGACGCGTGCACGCTGGTCGAGGCTCGCGGGCGGCTGATGCAGGCGCTGCCTTCCGGTGGTGTGATGATCGCGTTGCAGGCGTCGGAGGACGAGGTTCTCCCGCTGCTGAACGAGCGGGTGAGCATTGCCGCGGTCAACGGGCCTTCGTCGGTCGTCATCGCCGGTGACGAGGACGCCGCGGTCGCGATCGTGGAGTCCCTCGGTGACCGGAAGTCCAAGCGCCTGGCGGTCAGCCACGCGTTCCACTCGCCGCACATGGACGGGATGCTCGACGCGTTCCGTGAGGTGGTGTCCGGGCTGTCGTTCGGGGCCTCGCGCATCCCGGTCGTCTCCAACCTCACCGGTGCGGTCGTCACGGACGAGATGGCCTCGCCCGAGTTCTGGGTGCGGCATGTCCGTGAGGCCGTGCGCTTCCTGGACGGCGTTCTCGCCCTGGAGGCCGCGGGCGTCACCACGTATCTCGAACTCGGCCCCGACGGTGTCCTGTCGGCCATGGCGCAGGAGTGCCTGACCGAGGACGGGGCCACCTTCGCCCCGGCACTGCGCGGCGGCCGGCCCGAGGTCGGCACCCTGACCGCTGCTCTAACCCAGGCCTACACCGCCGGAGTCGCCGTGGACTGGGAGGCGTACTTCGCGCCGACCGGCAGTCGGCAGGTCGAACTGCCCACTTACGCCTTCCAGCGCGAGTGGTTCTGGCTCGAGTCGGGCGGCGCACAGGCCGGCCCCGGCGATGCCACGGGATTCGGTCTCGGTGCGGCGGATCACCCGTTGCTGGGTGCGGCGGTTGAGCTGCCGGATTCGGATGGGGTGGTGTTCACCGGTCGTCTGTCGCTGAGCACGCATCCGTGGCTGGCGGATCACGCGGTGATGGGTTCGGTGTTGCTGCCGGGTACGGCCTTCGTCGAGTTGGCGGTGCGTGCGGGTGAGTTGGTCGGGTGTGAGGTCCTGGAGGACCTGACGCTTGAGGCGCCGTTGGTGCTGCCGGAGCACGGTGGTGTGCAGCTGCGGCTGTCGGTGGGCGCCGGTGACGGTGAGGGCCGTCGGGCGCTGGTGCTGCATTCGCGAGTGGAGGACGGGCCGTGGGTGCGGCATGCCGCTGGTGTGCTGGCCGGGCGAGGCGCGGTGCCGGGCTTCGACCTGGCGGTGTGGCCGCCGGTCGGGGCGGAGCCGGTTGCGATTGACGGGTTGTACGAGGGTCTGGCGGATGCCGGCTTCGGTTACGGGCCGGTGTTCCGTGGGCTGCGGTCGGTGTGGCGTCTCGGTGAGGACGTGTTCGCCGAGGTGCGGCTGCCGGAGTCGGTGGAGTCCGAGGCGGGTGCGTTCGGGGTGCATCCGGCGCTGCTCGACGCGGCGCTGCACGCGCTGGGCGTGAGCGGCACCGACAGCGCGGACGGTGAGGCGAAGCTGCCGTTCTCCTGGCAGGGCGTGACCGTGCACGCCATCGGCGCGTCCGAGATACGGGTGCGGTTGTCGCGTACGGGCCGTGATGTCGTCGCGCTGGAGCTGGCGGACGCTGAGGGTGTCCCAGTGGCGTCCGTGGCCGGTCTCGTGTTGCGGGCGTTCTCGCCGGAGCAGTTCGCCGGGCCGGGTGCCGGGCAGGGTGACGCGCTGTTCCGGGTCGAGTGGTCGCCGGTGCCGGCCGGCGGTTCGGTCGACGACTGGACGCTGGCGAGTGCCGGACTCGAGACCTTCGAGGCTGAGAGCGGCGCGGTTCCGGCGGTGCTGGTGGTGCCGTGTGTGGCCGACGAGTCGGTGCCGGACGTGGCCGGTGCCGTCCATGCGGAGACCGGGCGGGTGCTCGCGTTGGTCCAGGAGTGGCTGGATGACGAGCGGTTCGCCGACTCGCGTCTGGTGTTCCTGACCCGGGGCGCGGTGGCCGCTGTGCCGGGCGACGAGGTCGCGGATCTGGTGCACGCCCCGGTGTGGGGTCTGATCCGGTCGGCGCAGTCGGAGAATCCGGGCCGGTTCGGTCTGGTCGACCTCGACGGTGAGATCGCCCCGGAGGTCGTGGCGGCGGCGTTGGCCGCCGGTGAGCCGGAAGTCGCGGTCCGGGAAGGGGAGTTCCTGGCCCCGCGTCTGGCGCGGGCCGTCGCGATTCCCGACGCTGAGCCGCTTGCCCTGGACGGCACGGTGTTGGTGACGGGTGCCAGTGGTGCGCTGGGCGGGTTGTTCGCGCGTCATCTGGTGTCCGCGTACGGGGTGCGGGATCTGCTGCTGGTGAGCCGCCGCGGCGAGGCTGCGCCGGGTGCCGCGGAGCTGGCGGCGGAGCTCACGGATCTGGGTGCGTCGGTGGCGTGGGCGGCGTGCGATGTCGCCGACCGGGACGGCTTGGCGGGGGTGCTCGATGCCATTCCGGCCGAGCGTCCGCTGACAGCGGTGGTGCACACTGCCGGTGTCCTGGACGACGGCGTCATCGCGTCCCTGGACCAGGAGCGCCTGTCGGCGGTGCTGCGTCCGAAGGTGGACGCCGCGTGGAACCTCCACCAGCTCACGCAGGACATGGACCTGGCGGCCTTCGTCCTCTTCTCCTCCGCCGCCGGCGTGTTCGGCGGCGCCGGTCAGGCGAACTATGCGGCCGCCAATGTCTTCCTGGACGCACTCGCCGCGCACCGCAGGTCGCAGGGCCTGGCGGCGACATCGCTGGCCTGGGGCCTGTGGGACGGCGGCATGGCCGGCGAGGTGGTGCGTTCCGGTCGGGGCGGCGTGGACGCCCTGACGGAGGACGAGGGCCTCGCCCTCTTCGACACCGCCCACGCCACCCAGGCCCCGGTCCTCGTGCCCATGAAGCTCGACCTGGCCGCGCTCCGCGCCCAGGCGGGCAGCGGGATGCTGCCGCCGCTGCTGAGCGGCCTGGTCCGCGTTCCCACTCGCCGCGCCGCCAAGGCCGCTTCGGCCGCGGCGGGCAAGCTCGCCCGGCAGCTCGCAACGCTGCCCCAGGACGAGCGGGCCGAGGCCGTACTCGATGTGGTGCGGGGTGAGGTGGCGGGTGTTCTGGGTCATGGTTCCGTTGATGAGGTGCCTGCGGATCGTGCGTTCAAGGAGTTGGGCTTCGATTCGCTGACCGCGGTGGAGTTGCGGAACCGGTTGGGTTCGGTGGCCGGTGTGCGACTGCCGGCGACGCTGGTCTTCGACTACCCGACGGCCGGGGCGCTGGCGGAGTTCTTGCTGGGCGAGGTTCTGGGTCTGGTCGAGCAGCCGGCCGGTGCCGCGTTGGTGCCGGTGCGGGCCGGGGTGCTGGACGACGAGCCGATCGCGATCGTGGGCATGAGCTGCCGGTATCCGGGCGGGGTGGAGACCCCGGAGGATCTGTGGCGGCTGGTGCTGGGTGGCGGCGATGCCATCTCGCCGTTCCCGCAGGGTCGTGGCTGGGATCTGGACGCGCTGTTCGATCCGGACCCGGACGGCCGGGGAACGAGCTACACGCAGTCGGGCGGGTTCCTGCACGACGCGGGTCGGTTCGACCCCGCGTTCTTCGGGATCTCGCCGCGTGAGGCGGTGGCGATGGACCCGCAGCAGCGTCTGCTGCTGGAGACCTCGTGGGAGGCGTTCGAGCGCGCGGGCATCGACCCGGCCGCCATCCGCGGCAGTCACACCGGTGTCTTCGCCGGTGTGATGTACCACGACTACTCGAGTCGGCTGACGGCTGTTCCCGAGGGCGTCGAGGGATACCTCGGCACCGGTAACTCCGGGAGCATCGCGTCAGGTCGTGTCTCGTACGCGTTCGGGCTCGAGGGTCCGGCGGTCACGGTCGACACGGCGTGCTCCTCCTCGCTGGTGGCGCTGCACTGGGCGATCCAGGCACTGCGCAACGGCGAGTGCACGATGGCGCTCGCCGGTGGTGTGACCGTCATGGCATCGCCCGGCACGTTCACCGAGTTCAGCCGCCAACGCGGTCTGGCCCCCGACGGCCGGATCAAGTCCTTTGCGGCCGCTGCCGACGGCACCAGCTGGGCCGAAGGCGCGGGCATGCTGCTCGTCGAGCGGCTGTCCGACGCCCGCCGCAACGGCCACCCGGTCCTCGCGGTGGTCCGCGGTTCGGCGATCAACCAGGACGGCGCCAGCAACGGCCTCACCGCCCCCAACGGCCCCTCCCAGCAGCGGGTGATCCGGCAGGCCCTGGCCAACGCCCGGCTCACCGCGGCCGAGATCGACGCGGTCGAGGCGCACGGCACGGGCACGACGCTGGGCGACCCGATCGAGGCCCAGGCCCTCCTGGCCACCTACGGCCAGGAGCACGCCGACGAGCAGCCGCTGTGGCTGGGCTCGGTCAAGTCCAACATCGGCCACACCCAAGCCGCGGCAGGCGTGGCGGGCATCATCAAGATGATCATGGCGATGCGTCACGGTGTGCTGCCGCGGACCCTGCACGTGGACGAGCCGACCCCGCACGTCGACTGGACCGAGGGCGCGGTCTCCCTCCTGACCGAGCAGACGGACTGGCCCGAGACCGGCCGCCCGCGCCGCGCCGGCATCTCGTCCTTCGGCATCAGCGGCACCAACGCCCACACGATCATCGAGCAGGCCCCCGACGACCTCGCCCCGAGTCGTATCGTCGCCCAGGATCCCGCCGAGGACGACGGTTCCGTCTGCGCGTACGTGCTGTCGGCGAAGACTCCGGACGGCCTCCGCGACCAGGCGGCCCGCCTGCGGGCCCGCCTCGAAGAGGCACCTGGCCTCGCCTCCGCCGACGTGGCGTACACCCTCGCCACCCGGCGCGCCACCTTCGAGCACCGTGCGCTCGTCGTCGCCCCCGGCCGGGACGAGCTGCTGCGCGGCCTCGCGGCCGTTGAGGCCGACGGCCCGGCGGCCTCGGTGGTGCGGGGCACGGCAGGCGCCGGAAAGCTCGCCTTCCTCTTCACCGGGCAGGGCAGCCAGCGGCTCGGCATGGGCCGCGAGCTGTACGACACGTACCCGGTGTTCGCCGACGCGCTCGACGCGGTCTGCGCGCACCTCGCCGTGCCGCTGAAGGACGTTCTGTTCGGCGACGACAGCGACCTGCTGAACGAGACCGCCCACACGCAGCCGGCGCTCTTCGCCGTCGAAGTGGCGCTCTACCGACTGGTCGAGTCGTGGGGCGTGAAGCCGGACTACCTGTCCGGTCACTCCATCGGCGAGATCGCCGCCGCGCACGTGGCCGGGGTGCTGTCCCTGGAGGACGCGTGCACGCTGGTCGAGGCGCGCGGACGGCTGATGCAGGCACTGCCCACCGGCGGCGTGATGATCGCCCTCGAAGCGGCCGAGGACGAGGTCCTGCCGCTGCTCAACGACCGGGTGAGCATCGCCGCCGTCAACGGGCCGCGTTCGGTGGTCATCGCGGGTGACGAGGACGCCGCGGTCGCCATCGCCGCGGAGTTCCCGGACCGCAAGACCAAGCGGCTGACGGTCAGTCACGCCTTCCACTCCCCGCACATGGACCCCATGCTCGCGGACTTCCGCAAGGTCGCCGAGGGACTGTCCTACGCCGCGCCCCGTATCCCCCTCGTCTCCAACCTCACCGGCGCCCTGGTCACGGACGAGGTGACGTCGCCCGACTTCTGGGTCCGGCACGTACGTGAGGCCGTCCGCTTCCTCGACGGCGTACGCGCCCTTGAGGCCGCGGGCGTCACCACGTACCTCGAACTCGGCCCCGACGGAGTCCTCTCCGCCATGGCCCAGGACTGCCTGACCGCCGAAGGCGCGGCCTTCGCCCCCGCCCTGCGCGGCGGCCGGCCCGAGGCCGAGACCGTCACCACCGCCCTCGCCCAAGCCCACGCCACGGGAGTGACCGTGGACTGGGAGGCGTACTTCGCGCGGACCGGCGGCCGGCAGGTCGAACTGCCCACCTACGCCTTCCAGCGGGAGTGGTACTGGCTGGAGTCGGGCGGCCACTTCATCGGGGACGTCACCTCGGCCGGACTCGGTGCGGCGGACCACCCGCTGCTCGGCGCGGCGGTCGAGCTGCCGGACTCGGACGGGGTCGTCTTCACCGGGCGCCTGTCGCTGACCACGCACCCGTGGCTCGCGGACCACGCGGTCATGGGCTCGGTGCTCCTGCCGGGCACCGCCTTCGTCGAGCTGGCGCTGCGCGCCGGCGAGCAGGTCGGCAGCGAGGTCCTTGACGACCTGACACTGGAGGCGCCGCTGGTGCTGCCGGAGTCGGGCGGTGTGCAGCTGCGGCTCTCCGTCGCCGGCGCGGACGACGACGGCCGCCGGGCCGTCGTGCTCCACTCGCGCGGCGAGAACGCGCCCGCCGACGAGCCGTGGACGCGGCACGCGGGCGGTGTGCTCGCCCCCGCGGCGGCGGTCCCCGCCCCCGCTACCGACCTGACGGCCTGGCCGCCGCCCGGCGCCGAGCCGGTCGCCATCGACGGGCTGTACGACGGCATGGCGGCCGCCGGATTCGACTACGGCCCGGTCTTCCAGGGCCTGCGCGCGGCCTGGAGGCAGGGTGACGAGGTCTACGCCGAGGTGAGCCTCGACGAGGACGCGGCCGCGACGGCCGAGTGGTTCGGTCTGCACCCGGCCCTCCTCGACGCCACCCTGCACGCCGCCGGCCTCGGCGGACTCGTGGAGGACACCGGGCAGGGACGTCTGCCGTTCGCGTGGGGCGGAGTGCGCCTGCACGCCACCGGTGCGGCGGCGGTACGGGTCCGCCTGGCCCCGGCCGGCCGCGACACGGTGTCCCTTCACCTGGCCGACGCGACCGGGGCGCCCGTCGCCTCGGTGGAGTCGCTGGTGCTGCGCGCCGTCTCGCCCGAGCAGATCGGCGCCGCGGCGCGCGGCGGGCGCATGGAGTCGCTCTTCGAGGTCGACTGGACGGCGCTGCACCTGGCACCGGTGCCGGCCGCCCAGCAGCGCCCCATGGCACTGCTGATCGCCGACGGTTCCGGCCACACGGGTCTCGACGCCGCAGGCGTCCGCTACGAGACCTGCGCGGGCCTGACCGCCCTCGCAGATGACGGCGAGGTCGTGCCGGAGGTCGTCGTGGTGCCGCTGGCCGGCGCCGCCTCCGACGACCTGCCGGGTGCGGCGCATGCCGAAACCGGGCGGGTGCTCGCACTGCTGCAGGAGTGGCTCGGCGACGAGCGGTTCGCCGACTCACGCCTGGCCTTCCTGACGCGGGCCGCGGTGGCCTCCGTACCGGACGACGAGGTCGCGGATCTGGCGCATGCCCCGGTGTGGGGCCTGGTGCGGTCGGCCCAGTCGGAGAACCCGGGCCGCTTCCTCCTGATCGACACCGACGACGCCGAAGCCTCCTACCAGGCGCTGCCCGCCGTGCTTGCCGCGGGCGAGCCGGAGGCCGCGGTGCGGGACGGCGCGGTCCGCGTGCCGCGCCTCGTCCGCGCGGTCGTGGCACCGGACGCCGAACCGCTCGCCCTGGACGGCACGGTGCTGGTGACGGGTGCCAGTGGTGCGCTGGGCGGCCTGTTCGCCCGTCACCTGGTGACCGAGTACGGCGTACGGGACCTGCTCCTGGTCAGCCGCCGAGGCGAGGACGCCCCGGGCGCCGCGGACCTGACCGACGAACTGGCGGAGCTGGGTGCGTCGGTGGCCTGGGCGGCGTGCGATGTGGCCGACCGGGACGGGCTGTCCGCGGTGCTGGAGGGCATCCCGGCGGAGCGTCCGCTGTCGGCGGTGGTGCACACCGCCGGTGTCCTGGACGACGGCGTGATCGCGTCCCTGGACCACGAGCGCCTGTCGGCGGTCCTGCGTCCGAAGGTGGACGCGGCGTGGAACCTGCACCAACTCACCCGGGACCTCGACCTGTCGGCGTTCGTCCTGTTCTCCTCCGCCGCCGGTGTCTTCGGCGGTGCGGGCCAGGCGAACTACGCCGCCGCCAACTCCTTCCTGGACGCCCTGGCAGCGCACCGCAGGTCGCAGGGCCTGGCGGCCACGTCGCTGGCGTGGGGCCTGTGGGACGGCGGCATGGCCGGCGAACTGGAGGCCGGCGAGGTGTCCCGCCTCGGACGCGGTGGCGTGAACGCCCTGTCCGAGCAGGAGGGCCTGGCCCTCTTCGACACCGCGGCCGCCTCGGTGACCGCGGCCTTCGTACCCGTCAAGCTCGACCTGACCGCCCTGCGCGCCCAGGTCACCGGCGGAGGCATGCTGCCGCCGCTGCTCAGCGGCCTGGTCCGCGTCCCCGGCCGGCGTGCGGCGGGCGCCGTCGACACCGGCACGCAGGGAGGCGCCGCCCTTCGGGAGCGCCTGGCCGGACTGTCGCCGGAGGGACGCGAGGAGGCGCTGCTCGAGCTGGTCCGCGGTCACGTCGCGGGCGTGCTCGGCTTCGCCGGTCCCGAAGCGGTCGACGGCGCACGGTCGTTCAGCGACGTCGGCTTCGACTCCCTCACCGCGGTCGAGCTCCGCAACCGCCTGGGCGCGGCGACGGGAGTGCGGCTGCCGGCCACGCTCGTCTTCGACTACCCGACCCCGAACGCCATCGTGGAGTTCCTGCGGGACGAGCTCTGGCAGGGCGGCGCCGCGGCGGTTCCCCCGCTGCTCGCCGAACTGGACCGCCTGGAGCGGACGCTCGTCGAGGCCGTACCGGACGACGACGGCCGGAACCGGATCACCGAGCGGCTGCAGGCCCTGCTGGCGGCCTGGAGCGCGGCCGGCGAGCCGGCGGGACCCGCCGGCGCCGACGTGGCCGAGACGCTGGAGACCGCCACCGATGACGACCTCTTCGACTTCATCGGCAAGGAATTCGGGATCTCCTGACGCGACGGCCCGGCCCGCCCACCCGACGACTCCGCCTTTCTGACTTCCGTACGAGGGATGCAAGCATGAACGAGGAAAAGCTTCGGTACTTCCTGAAGCGCGTGACGGCCGATCTCCACGAGACCCGCCGCCGCCTTCAAGAGGTCGAGTCGGCGGAGCCGGAACCGATCGCGATCGTCGGCATGAGCTGCCGCTTCCCGGGCGGCGTCGAGTCGCCCGAGGGCCTGTGGCGGCTCGTGTCGGAGGGGACCGACGCCATCTCCCCGTTCCCCACCGACCGGGGCTGGGACATGGAGCGGCTGTTCGACGCCGACCCCGACGGGCAGGGCACGAGCTACGTCCAGCAGGGCGGTTTCCTGCACGACGCGAACTGGTTCGACCCCTCCTTCTTCGGGATCTCGCCCCGCGAGGCCGCGGCCATGGACCCCCAGCAGCGCCTGCTGCTGGAGACCTCGTGGGAGGCGTTCGAGCGGGCCGGCATCGACCCGGCGACCCTGCGCGGCAGCCGGACCGGTGTCTTCGCGGGCGTCATGTACCACGACTACGCGGCGCGGCTGCGGGCCATCCCCGAGGAGGCGGAGGGGTACCTCGTCACGGGCGCCTCCAGCAGCGTCGCCTCGGGCCGCGTGTCGTACACCTTCGGCCTGGAGGGACCGGCGCTCACCGTCGACACGGCCTGCTCCTCCTCCCTCGTCACCCTGCACCTCGCCATGCAGTCGCTCCGCAAGGGCGAGTGTTCCCTCGCCCTCGCCGGCGGCGCCACCGTGATGGCCACGCCGGGCACCTTCACCGAGTTCAGCAGGCAGCGCGGCCTGTCCTTCGACGGCCGCTGCAAGTCCTTCGCCGACGCCGCGGACGGCACCGGCTGGGCGGAGGGCGCCGGCATGCTGCTGGTCGAGCGCCTCTCGGACGCCCGGCGCAACGGCCACCCCGTACTGGCCGTCGTGCGCGGCTCCGCCGTCAACCAGGACGGCGCGAGCAACGGCCTCACCGCCCCCAACGGCCCGTCCCAGCAGCGGGTGATCCGCGCGGCCCTGGCCGACGCGCGCCTCACGCCCTCCGACGTCGACGCCGTCGAGGCGCACGGCACCGGTACGACGCTCGGCGACCCCATCGAGGCGCAGGCACTCCTGGCCACCTACGGCAAGGAGCACAGCGACGAGCAGCCGCTATGGCTGGGCTCCATCAAGTCGAACATCGGGCACACGCAGGCCGCCGCCGGCGTCGCCGGCATCATCAAGATGGTCATGGCGATCCGCAACGGCAGGCTCCCCAGGACCCTGCACGTGGACAAGCCCTCGACCAACGTCGACTGGTCGGCCGGTGCGGTCTCGCTGCTGGCCGACCCGGTCGCGTGGCCGGAGACCGGTCGCGCGCGCCGGGCCGCCGTCTCGTCGTTCGGCGTCAGCGGCACTAACGCGCACATCATCATCGAGGAAGCCCCCGCCCCCGTTCCCGACGCCCCGGAGACCGCGGGCGTGGCCGAGGCCGAGGCCGGCGACGAGGCGACCGCCGGCGAGGTGACTCCCGAGGCGGCGCCGCTGCCCGTCCTGGTCGCGGCGACCCACGACCCGTCCACGTCGGACCCGTTGCACTCCCTGCCCTGGACCCTGACGGCCAAGACCGAGGGTGCGCTCCGCGGCCAGGCCGAACGCCTCCTCGCGCACCTGGACGCCGACCCCGGCCTGCGGCCCGTCGACGTCGGCCACTCCCTGGCCACCACCCGCGCCGCGCACGCACGGCGCGCGGTCCTGGTCGGCCGCGAGCGCGCCGACTACGTACGGGCCCTCACCGCACTCGCGGCGGGCGAGCCATCGTCCCACGTCGTCCAGGGGTCGACCCTCGGCGGCAAGACGGTGTTCGTGTTCCCAGGGCAGGGTTCGCAGTGGGTCGGTATGGCCGTGGAACTGCTGGATTCCTCGCCGGTGTTCGCGGAGCGGATAGGGGAGTGCGCTCGGGCGCTGGAGCCGTTGACCGGCTGGTCGCTGGTCGATGTGCTGCGCGGTGTCGAGGGTGCTCCGTCGCTGGAGCGCGTGGACGTGGTGCAGCCTGCGTTGTTCGCGGTGATGGTGTCGCTGGCGGAGGTCTGGAAGGCGGCCGGCGTGCGTCCCGCGGCCGTGATCGGGCATTCGCAGGGTGAGATCGCGGCGGCCTGTGTCGCCGGGATTCTCTCGCTGGAGGACGCGGCCCGCGTTGTGGCTCTGCGGAGTCAGGCGATTGGTCGGGTGCTGGCCGGTCTCGGTGGCATGGTGTCGGTGGCGTTGCCCGCGAAGCAGGTGCGGGAGCGGATCGCGGCGTGGGGTGAGGAGCGGATCTCGGTTGCCGCGGTGAACGGACCGTCCTCCGTGGTGGTCTCCGGTGAAGTGCAGGCTTTGGAGGAGCTGCTTGCCTCGTGTGAGGCGGACGGGGTGCGGGTGCGGCGGATCGCGGTGGACTACGCCTCGCACTCGGCTCAGGTCGACCTGCTCGAAGAAGAACTCGGGAAGTTGTTGGCGCCGATCACCCCGGGTGAGGCGCAGGTGCCGTTCCTGTCGACGGTGACCGGCGAGTGGATGACCGGACCCGAGCTGAACGCCGGGTACTGGTTCCGCAACCTGCGGCAGACCGTCGAGCTGGAGCAGGCGGTCCGGACGCTGCTGGAGCAGGGCTTCGGGTTGTTCATCGAGTCCAGCCCACACCCCGTCCTGACGGTCGGTCTTCAGGAGACCGTCGAGGACTCCGGTCGTGAGGCCGCCGTCCTGGGCTCCCTGCGCCGCAACGAAGGCGGTCTGGAGCGGTTCTGGCTCTCCCTTGGCGAGGCCTACGTCCATGGCGCGTCGGTGGACTGGCAGGCGGTGTTCGCCGGGGCCGGCGCCCGCCACGTCGACCTGCCCACCTACGCCTTCCAGCGCGAGCACTACTGGCTCGACGCCGGAACCATCGGCTGGGACATGTCCTCGGCGGGCCTTCGTTCCGCCGACCACCCGCTCCTTGCGACGTCCGTGGTCCTCGCGGACGCCGACGGCCTGCTGCTCACCGGACGGCTGTCCCTCGACACGCACCCGTGGCTCGCCGACCACGCCGTCTCCGGCACGGTCCTGCTCCCCGGCACCGCCTTCGTGGAACTGGCCGTGCGCGCCGGCGACCAGGTCGGCTGCGGCCTGGTCGAGGACGTCACCCTGGAAGCGCCGCTCGTGCTGCCCGAGGGCGAGGGAGTCGAACTGCAGATCAGCGTCGGGGCGCCCGACGAGTCCGGCCGGCGGCAGGTCGCCTTCCACTCCCGCGGCGACCGCGCCGCCGACGACGAGCCGTGGGTGCGGCACGCCACCGCTGTCCTGGCGGAGCGGGCGGAGGAGCCGGCGTTCGAGTGGGCCGCCTGGCCCCCGGCCGGTGCCGAGCCCGTCGCCATCGACGGACTGTACGAGGCCCTGGCGGTGGCCGGGTTCGAGTACGGTCCGCTCTTCCAGGGGCTGCGGGGCGTCTGGCGCCGGGGCGAGGACGTCTTCGCCGAGGTGACCCTCGGGGAAGAGGCGGAGCCGGGCGCCGAGCACTTCGGCCTCCATCCGGCACTCCTGGACGGCGCGTTGCACGCCATCGGCGTCGGCGGTCTCGTCGACGACGCCGGGCAGGGACGTCTGCCGTTCGCGTGGTCGGGCGTGACCGTGCACGCCATCGGGGCGTCCGAGCTGAGGGTGCGGCTCTCCCGCGCGGGCCGTGACACGGTGGCGCTGGAGGTGGCGGACGCCGAGGGCGCGCCGGTGGCGACCGTGCGCGGTCTCGCGCTGCGGACCTTCTCGCCCGAGCAGTTCGCCGGCCCGGGCACCGGGCAGGGCGACGCCCTCTTCCAGGTCCAGTGGTCGCCCCTCCCGTCCGGCGGTACGACGGTCGCCGCCGAGGAGTGGACGACCCTCGGCCCCGCAGCGGCGTACGCCGACCTCGCCGCGCTGGGCGCGGCCCTCGCGGAGGACGGCACCGTCCCCTCGGTGGTGGTCGTGCCATGCGTGGCCGACGAGCCGGTGGAGGACGTGGCCGGTGCGGTGCACGCGGCGACCGGGCGCGTGCTCGGCCTCGTGCAGGAGTGGCTCGCCGACGAGCGCTTCGCCGGCTCACGCCTGGTGTTCCGGACCTGGGGCGCCGTGGACGCCCTGCCGGACGAGGACGTGAAGGACCTGGTGCACGCCGCGGTGTGGGGCCTGGTCCGGTCGGCGCAGTCGGAGAACCCCGGGCGCTTCGGTCTGGTCGACCTCGACGGTGCGGGCGACGGCGAGGCCGACGCGCGGGCACTGTCGTCGGCGCTCGCCTCCGGCGAACCGGAAGCCGCCGTGCGCGACGGTGTGGTGCGGGTGCCGAGGCTCACCCGGGCGGCGGTGGAGCCGGAGGCCGAGCTCCCGGTCCTTGAGGGCACGGTGCTGGTGACGGGTGCGAGCGGCCTGCTGGGTGGGTTGTTCGCGCGTCATCTGGTGTCCGCGTACGGGGTGCGGGACCTGCTGCTGGTGAGCCGTCGTGGTGAGGACGCGCCGGGCGCCGCGGAGCTGACGGCGGAGCTCACGGATCTGGGTGCGTCGGTGTCGTGGGCGGCGTGCGATGTGGCCGACCGCGATGCGCTGTCCGCGGTGCTGGCGGAGCGTCCGCTGTCGGCGGTGGTGCACACGGCCGGTGTCCTGGACGACGGTGTGATCGCGTCCCTGGACCAGGAGCGTCTGTCGGCGGTGCTGCGTCCGAAGGTGGACGCGGCGTGGAACCTCCACGAGCTCACGCGGGACATGGACCTGTCGGCGTTCGTCCTGTTCTCCTCCGCTGCCGGTGTCTTCGGCGGCGCCGGGCAGGCGAACTACGCGGCGGCCAACTCCTTCCTGGACGCCCTTGCCGCGCACCGCAGGGCGCAGGGCCTGGCGGCGACGTCGTTGGCCTGGGGTCTGTGGGACGGCGGCCTCGCCAGCGAGCTGGAGGCCGATGACGTGTCGCGGCTCGGACGCGGTGGCGTGAACGCACTGTCCGAGCAGGAGGGCCTGGCTCTCTTCGATGCCGCCTGTGCCTCCGGCACCGCGCTCTTCGTGCCGGCGAAGCTGGACCTGGCCGCCCTGCGTGCCCAGGTGGCCGGCGGGGGCATGCTGCCGCCGCTGCTCAGCGGACTGGTGCGCATGCCCGCTCGGCGTGCCGCGCGGGCGGGGTCGGCCTCGGCGGGCAAGCTGGCCCGGGAGTTGGCCGCGCTGCCGGTGGCGGAGCGGGAGGCGTCCGTGCTGGAGCTGGTGCGTACGCAGGTGGCGGCGGTGCTCGGGTTCACGGGTCCGGAGGCGGTCGAGCCGGGGCGTGCCTTCAGCGAGGTGGGCTTCGACTCGCTGACCGCCGTGGAGCTGCGGAACCGGCTCGGCACGGCGACCGGTGTGCGGCTGCCCGCGACCCTCGTCTTCGACTACCCGACACCGACCGCCCTCGCCGGCTATCTGTGCGCCGAACTGCTCGGCCGGCAGGATGCGGCGGCCGCGCCCACCGCGATCGCGGTGCGCGACGACGAGCCGATCGCGATCGTGGCGATGGCGTGCCGCTTCCCCGGCGGCGTCCAGAACCCCGAGGACCTGTGGGACCTGGTCTCGGAGGGCAGGGACGCCATCTCCGCGATGCCGGACGACCGCGGCTGGAACGTCACGGACCTGTTCGACCCCGACTCCGACCGGCCGGGTACCAGCTACAGCATGAACGGTGCGTTCCTCTACGACGCGCACCACTTCGACCCGACGTTCTTCGGCATCTCCCCGCGTGAGGCCCTTGCGACCGACCCGCAGCAGCGGCTGCTGCTGGAGACCTCCTGGGAGGCGTTCGAGCGGGCCGGCATCGACCCGGCCTCGGTGCGCGGCAGCCGGACAGGCGTCTTCGCGGGCGTGATGTACAACGACTACGGGACGCTGCTGCACCGCGCGCCGGAAGGGCTCGAGGGCTACATCGGCACGGCGAGTTCGGGCAGCGTCGCCTCGGGCCGGGTGTCGTACACCTTCGGTCTGGAGGGCCCCGCGGTCACGGTCGACACGGCCTGCTCGTCCTCGCTGGTGTCACTGCATCTCGCCGCCCAGGCGTTGCGCAACGGCGAGTGCGATCTGGCGCTGGCGGGCGGTGTGACCGTGATGGCGACACCGGGCACCTTCGTCGCGTTCAGCATCCAGCGCGGTCTGTCCGCCGACGGCCGCTGCAAGCCGTTCGCGGCCGCCGCCGACGGCACGGGCTGGGGCGAGGGCGTCGGCATGCTGCTCGTGGAGCGGCTGTCCGACGCGCGCCGCAACGGTCACCCGGTGCTGGCCGTGCTGCGCGGTTCGGCGGTCAACCAGGACGGCGCGAGCAACGGCCTGACGGCGCCGAACGGCCCGTCCCAGCAGCGGGTGATCCGCGCCGCGCTCGCGAGCGCGCGTCTGTCGGCCGGCGAGATCGACGCGGTCGAGGCCCACGGCACGGGCACGACGCTGGGCGACCCGATCGAGGCACAGGCGCTGCTGGCGACGTACGGCCAGGAGCACAGCGACGAGCAGCCGTTGTGGCTGGGCTCGGTGAAGTCCAACTTCGGCCACACGCAGGCCGCGGCGGGTGTCGCGGGTGTGATCAAGATGGTGATGGCGATGCGGCACGGTGTGCTGCCGCGGACGCTGCACGTGGACGAGCCGTCCCCGCACGTGGACTGGTCCGAGGGCGCTGTCTCGCTGCTGACGGAGCGCATGGCCTGGCCGGAGACGGGCCGCCCGCGTCGCGCCGCCGTGTCGTCGTTCGGCATCAGCGGCACCAACGCCCACACGATCATCGAGCAGGCCCCCGACGACCTCGCCCCGAGCGACAGCGTCGCCCTGGCTCCCGCCGAGGACGACGGCTCGGTGCTGCCGTACGTCCTGTCGGCGAAGACCCCGGACGGCCTCCGCGACCAGGCCGCCCGCCTGCGGGCCCGCCTCGAAGCGGCGCCCGGCCTCGCCGCCGGCGACGTGGCCTTCACGCTCGCCGCCAAGCGCGCGGCCTTCGACCACCGTGCGGCGGTCGTGGCCGCCGGCCGGGACGAACTGCTGCGCGGGCTGGCCGCCGTGGAGGCGGACGACGCGGCGGGGCCCGTGGTGCGGGGGACGGTGAGCGCCGGGAAGCTGGCCTTCCTGTTCACCGGGCAGGGCAGCCAGCGGCTGGGGATGGGCCGGGAGCTGTACGCCACGTACCCGGTGTTCGCGCAGGCGCTGGACGCGGTGTGCGCGCGGCTGGATGTGCCGTTGAAGGATGTGCTGTTCGGCGAGGACGCCGAGGCGCTGGATCGTACGGAGTTCACGCAGCCCGCGCTGTTTGCGGTCGAGGTGGCGCTGTTCCGGCTGCTGGAGTCCTGGGGGGTGAAGCCGGACTTCGTGTCCGGTCACTCCATCGGTGAGATCGCCGCCGCTCACGTGGCCGGGGTGCTGTCCCTGGAGGACGCGTGCACGCTGGTGGCGGCTCGCGGCCGCTTGATGCAGGCGCTGCCCACGGGTGGCGTGATGATCGCGCTGCAGGCGTCCGAGGACGAGGTCCTTCCCCTGCTGGACGAGCGGGCGAGCATCGCCGCCGTCAACGGCCCGCAGGCCGTGGTGATCGCCGGTGACGAGGATGCCGCGATGGCGATCGTGGAGTCCTTCGAGGACCGGAAATCGAAGCGGTTGACGGTCAGCCACGCGTTCCACTCCCCGCACATGGACGGCATGCTCGACGCCTTCCGCGAGGTGGTCGAGGGGTTGTCGTTCGGGGCTTCGCGCATCCCGGTCGTCTCGAACCTGACCGGCGCCGTGGTCACCGACGAGATGGCGTCGCCCGAGTTCTGGGTGCGCCATGTCCGTGAGGCCGTGCGCTTCCTGGACGGTGTACGTGCCCTGGAGGCCGCGGGCGTCACCACGTACGTGGAGGTCGGCCCGGACGGTGTGCTGTCGGCGATGGCGCAGGAGTGCGTTGACGCTGACACCGCGGCGTTCGTGCCTGTTCTGCGCTCCGCCCGGCCGGAGGCCGAGACGGTGAACGGTGTCCTGGGCTCCGTGCAGGTGCGCGGTGGCCGGGTGGACTGGGAGGCGTACTTCGCGGGCGCAGGTGCCCGGCGGGTGGATCTGCCGACGTACGCGTTCCAGCGGGAGCGGTACTGGATCGACGTGCCGGTGTCGCAGGTGGGTGATGTGGCGTCGGCGGGTCTGGGCCGGGCCGAGCATCCGTTGCTGGGTGCGGCGGTGGAACTGCCCGATTCGGAGGGGTTGCTGTTCACGGGCCGGTTGTCGCTGGAGTCGCACCCGTGGCTGGCCGACCACGCCGTGTCGGGTGCGGTGCTGCTGCCGGGGACGGCGTTCGTGGAGCTGGCCCTGCACGCCGGTCAGCGGGCGGGTACCGGGCTGTTGGAGGAACTCACCCTGGAGGCACCGCTCGTCCTGCCCGAACGCGGTGCGCTCCAGCTGCAGATCAGCGTCGGGGCTGCCGACGCGTCGGGACGACGGCCGGTCGCCTTCCACTCCCGCGCCGATCGTGCGGTGGACGAGGTGCCGTGGGTGCGGCATGCCTCCGGTGTGCTGGCCGTGGACGAGGCGGAGCCGGTGTTCGACCTGGCGGCATGGCCGCCGGCAGGGGCGGAACCGGTCGCCGTCGACGGACTGTACGAGGCCCTGGCCATGGCCGGGTTCGAGTACGGAGCGGTCTTCCAGGGCCTGCGGTCGGTCTGGCGTCTCGGTGACGACGTGTTCGCCGAGGTCGGGCTCGGGGACGAGACGGCGGCCGGGGCGGAGCGGTTCGGTCTGCATCCGGCGCTGCTCGACGCGGCCCTGCACGCCATCACCCTCGGCGGACTCGTCGAGGACACGGGACAGGGACGTCTGCCCTTCTCGTGGTCGGGCGTGAGCGTGTACGCGGTGGGCGCGTCCGAGGTACGGGTGCGGCTGTCGCGTGCGGGCCGTGACGTGGTGGCGCTGGAGGTGGCGGACGCCGAGGGCGTGCCGGTGGCGTCGGTGCGGGGTCTGGCGCTGCGGGCGTTCTCGCCCGAGCAGTTCGCCGGGCCGGGTGCCGGGCAGGGTGACGCGCTGTTCCGGGTCCAGTGGTCGCCGGTGCCGGCCGGTGGCTCTGTCGACGACTGGATGCCGCTGGGGGACGGGTCCCAGGCGTTCGCAGATCTGGCGGCGCTGGGTGCGGCCGCCGAGGGCGGCGCGGTTCCGGGGGCGCTGGTGGTGCCGTGTGCGGCCGACGAGCCGGGTCCGGACGTGGCCGCTGCGGTGCATGCGGAGACCGGGCGGGTGCTCGCTCTGGTGCAGGAGTGGCTGGGTGACGAGCGGTTCGCGGACTCGCGTCTGGTGTTCCTGACCCGGGGCGCGGTGGCCGCTGTGCCGGGCGACGAGGTCGCGGATCTGGTGCACGCCCCGGTGTGGGGCCTGATCCGTTCGGCGCAGTCGGAGAACCCGGGCCGGTTCGGCCTGATCGACCTCGACGGTGAGATCGCTCCGGAGATTGTGGCGGCGGCGCTGGCCACCGGTGAGCCGGAAGTCGCGGTCCGGGACGGGGCGTTCCTGGCGCCGCGTCTGGCGCGGGCCGTCGCGATTCCCGACGCTGAGCCGCTTGCCCTGGACGGCACGGTGCTGGTGACGGGTGCCAGTGGTGAACTGGGCGGCTTGTTCGCGCGTCATCTGGTGTCCGAGTACGGGGTGCGGGATCTGCTGTTGGTGAGCCGGCGTGGTGCGGACGCCCCGGGTGCTGCGGACCTGACCGCTGAGCTGGCCGGTATGGGTGCGTCGGTGGTGTGGGCGGCGTGCGATGTGGCCGACCGGGACGCGCTGGCCGGGGTGCTGGCGGAGCGTCCGCTGTCGGCGGTGGTGCACACCGCCGGTGTGCTGGACGACGGCGTGATCGCGTCCCTGGACCAGGAGCGCCTGTCAGCGGTGCTGCGTCCGAAGGTGGACGCGGCGTGGAACCTGCACGAGCTCACGCAGGGCATGGACCTGGCGGCGTTCGTCCTGTTCTCCTCCGCTGCCGGTGTCTTCGGCGGCGCTGGTCAGGCGAACTACGCGGCGGCGAACGTCTTCCTGGACGCCCTCGCCGCGCACCGCAGGGCGCAGGGCCTGGCGGCGACGTCGTTGGCCTGGGGTCTGTGGGACGGCGGCATGGCCGGCGAGCTGGAGGCCGGAGAGGTGTCACGGCTGGGGCGCGGTGGCGTGAACGCCCTGACGGAGGACGAGGGCCTCGCCTTCTTCGACACCGCGGCCGCCTCGCCGACGGCTGCGTTCGTTCCCATGAAGCTGGACCTGGCCGCCCTGCGTGCCCAGGTCGCCGGCGGCGGGATGCTGCCGCCGCTGCTCGGCGGGCTCGTCCGGATGCCTGCTCGGCGTGCCGCGCGGGCGGGTTCGGCCTCGGCGGGCAAGCTGGCCCGTCAGCTGGCCGCGCTGCCGGTGGCGGAGCGGGAGGCGTCCGTTCTGGAACTGGTGCGTACGCAGGTGGCGGCGGTGCTCGGGTTCGCCGGTCCGGAGGCGGTCGAGCCGGGGCGTGCCTTCAGCGAGGTCGGGTTCGACTCGCTGACCGCCGTAGAGCTGCGGAACAGGCTCGGCACGGCGACCGGTGTGCGGCTGCCCGCGACCCTCGTCTTCGACTACCCGACCCCCGCTGTACTGGCCGAGTATCTCTGCTCCGAGCTGCTGGGCGTACAGGAGCCGATCGACGCGCCGGTGGCCGTCGCGGTACGTGACGACGAGCCGATCGCGATCGTGGGGATGGCGTGCCGCTTCCCTGGCGGCGTGCGCACGCCCGAGGACCTGTGGGACCTGGTGACTGAGGGCAGGGACGCCATCTCCGCGATGCCGGACGACCGCGGCTGGAACATCGCCGAGCTGTTCGACCCCGACTCCGACCGGCCGGGCACCAGCTACAGCATGAACGGCGGGTTCCTGCACGACGCGCACCACTTCGATCCGACGTTCTTCGGCATCTCCCCGCGTGAGGCCCTTGCGACCGACCCGCAGCAGCGGTTGCTGCTGGAGACCTCGTGGGAGGCGTTCGAGCGGGCCGGCATCGACCCGGCCTCGGTGCGCGGCAGCCGGACGGGTGTCTTCGCGGGCGTGATGTACAACGACTACGGGACACTGCTGCAGCGCGCGCCGGAGGGGCTCGAGGGCTACCTGGGCACCGCAAGCACCGGCAGTGTCGTGTCCGGTCGCGTGTCCTACACCTTCGGCCTGGAGGGCCCCGCCGTCACGGTCGACACGGCCTGCTCCTCGTCCCTCGTCACCCTCCACCTCGCCGCCCAGGCGCTGCGCAACGGCGAGTGCGATCTGGCGCTGGCGGGCGGTGTCACCGTGATGGCGACGCCGGGCACCTTCGTGGCGTTCAGCATCCAGCGCGGGCTGTCGGCCGACGGCCGCTGCAAGCCGTTCGCGGCGGCCGCCGACGGCACCGCGTGGGGTGAGGGCGTCGGCATGCTGCTCGTGGAGCGGCTGTCCGACGCGCGCCGCAACGGCCACCCGGTGCTGGCGGTGCTGCGGGGCTCGGCGATCAACCAGGACGGTGCCAGCAACGGCCTGACGGCTCCCAACGGCCCGTCCCAGCAGCGGGTGATCCGGCAGGCCCTGGCCAATGCCCGGCTCACCGCCGCGGACGTGGACGTCGTGGAGGCGCACGGCACGGGTACGACGCTGGGCGACCCGATCGAGGCGCAGGCGCTACTGGCGACCTACGGCCAGGAGCACAGCGACGAGCAGCCGCTGTGGCTCGGCTCGGTGAAGTCCAACTTCGGTCACACGCAGGCCGCGGCAGGCGTGGCGGGCATCATCAAGATGGTGATGGCGATGCGCCACGGCGTGCTGCCGCAGACGCTGCACGTGGACGAGCCGTCCCCGCACGTCGACTGGTCCGAGGGCGCCGTCTCGCTGTTGACCGAGCAGAGGGACTGGCCGGAGACGGGCCGCCCGCGCCGGGCCGGCATCTCGTCCTTCGGCATCAGCGGCACCAACGCCCACACGATCATCGAGCAGGCCCCCGACGATCCGGCGCTGCTGGTGGGCGTGACGTCGCCCTCCGCGGAACGCGCCGAATCCGTTCTGCCCTACGTGTTGTCGGCGAAGTCCGCTGACGCGCTGCGCGATCAGGCGGCCCGCCTGCTGACGTGGCTCGAGGACGCCCCGGAGACGGGGAGCGTCGACGTGGCCTACACGCTCGCCACCAAGCGCGCGGCCTTCGACCACCGTGCGACGGTCGTGGCCGCCGGCCGGGAGGAGCTGCTGCGCGGCCTCGCGGCCGTGGAGTCCGACGGCCCGGCGGCCTCGGTGGTGCGGGGCACGGCAGGCGCCGGAAAGCTCGCCTTCCTCTTCACCGGGCAGGGCAGCCAGCGGCTCGGCATGGGCCGCGAGCTGTACGACACGTACCCGGTGTTCGCCGACGCCCTGGACGCGGTCTGCTCGCACCTCGATGTGCCGCTGAAGGACGTGCTGTTCGGCGACGACGCGGACCTCCTCGACCGGACGGAGTGGACCCAGCCGGCGCTGTTCGCCGTCGAGGTCGCGCTGTTCCGGCTGCTGGAGACCTGGGGTGTGAAGCCGGACTTCCTGTCCGGTCACTCCATCGGTGAGATCGCCGCCGCGCATGTCGCCGGGGTGCTGTCCCTGGAGGACGCGTGCACGCTGGTCGAGGCGCGCGGACGGCTGATGCAGGCGCTGCCTTCCGGTGGCGTGATGATCGCGCTGGAGGCGGCTGAGGACGAGGTCCTGCCGCTGTTGGACGACCGCGTGAGCGTCGCGGCCGTCAACGGGCCCCAGTCCGTGGTCATCGCGGGTGACGGGGAGACGGCCGCGGCCGTTGTGGAGCTGTTCCCGGACCGCAGGTCGAAGCGGCTGACGGTCAGCCACGCCTTCCACTCCCCGCACATGGACGGCATGCTCGACGCCTTCCGCGAGGTCGCAGAGGGCCTGACCTACGCCACCCCGCGCATCCCGGTCGTCTCCAACCTCACCGGCGCCCTCGTCACCGGCGAGATGACCTCGCCCGACTTCTGGGTCCGCCACGTCCGCGACGCCGTCCGCTTCCTCGACGGCGTCCGCGCCCTGGAGGCCGCAGGCGTCACCACCTACCTCGAACTCGGCCCCGACGGCGTCCTGTCCGCCATGGCCCAGGACTGCCTGACCGCCGAAGGCGCCGCCTTCACCCCCGTCCTGCGCTCCGCCCGCCCGGAAGCCGAGACGGTGAACGGTGCCCTGGGCTTCGTGCAGGTGCGGGGTGGCCGGGTGGACTGGGAGGCGTACTTCGCCGGCACCGGTGCCCGCCTGGCGGACGTCCCGACGTACGCGTTCCAGCAGGAGCGGTACTGGATCGATGTGCCGGTCGCGCAGGTGGGCGACGTGGCGTCCGCCGGTCTCGGGCGGGCGGATCACCCACTGCTGGGCGCGGCGGTCGAACTACCGGACTCCGAGGGCCTGTTGTTCACCGGCCGCCTTTCTCTCGATGCCCACCCGTGGCTGGCCGACCACGCCGTCTCCGGCGCCGTGCTGCTGCCGGGGACCGCGTTCGTCGAGCTGGCCCTGCACGCCGGTCAGCGGGCGGGCACCGAGCTGCTGGAGGAACTCACCCTGGAGGCACCGCTCGTCCTGCCCGAGCGCGGCGCGCTCCAGCTGCGGCTGTCGCTGGCGGAGCCGGACGCGAACGGCAGGCGCGCGCTGCACGTGCACTCGCGCCCCGAGGCCGCGAGCGGCGAGAGCGCGCAGGACGTGCCGTGGACCCGGCACGCGAGCGGTCTGCTCGGCACCGGGACCGCGGTGACCACGCCGCAGGCGCAGGATCCGGCGCTCTGGCCGCCGGCCGGGGCCGAACCGCTGGACGTGACGGGACTGTACGACGGCTTCGCCGCCGTCGGGTTCGCGTACGGCCCGGCGTTCCGCAACCTGCGGGCGGCCTGGCGCCGCGGTGACGAGCTGTTCGCAGAACTGCTGCTGCCCGAGGCGACCTTGGCCCAGGCGGCGCAGTTCGGGGTGCACCCGGCGCTGCTGGACGCGGGGCTCCACGGCATCGTGCTGGGTTCGTTCCTCACCGCCGACGACGAGGAGCGGGGTGAGGAGGGCCCCCGGATGCGGCTGCCCTTCTCCTTCGGCGGCGTCGGCCTGCACGCCGTCGGCGCGGGCGCGCTGCGGGTGCGGCTCGCCCCCGCCGGCTCCGGCGCGGTGTCGCTGGTGGCCTTCGACGAGCGCGGCGAACCGGTCGTGTCGGTCGAGTCGCTGCTGCTGAGGGAACTCGACCCCGCCCGGCTGCGGGCCGCGGCCGGCCCGGCGTTCCACGACTCCCTGTTCCGGCTGGAGTGGCCCGCCGTGGCCGGTGCCGGGGCCCCCGACGGCGGGACCTGGGCCGTGGTCGGCACGGACGCGCTCGGCCTGGAGACCATGCTGCGGGCAGCGGGTGCGGCGGTCGACGTGTACGCGGACGTGGACGCGCTGGCCGGTGTGGTGGCGGCGGGCAAGCCGTCGCCGGACACCGTGCTGGTGTCGTACGCCCCGGCCGGCGCCGGGAGCGCGGCGCGGGTCGCGGAGGAGGCCCGGCACGCGGCGCACTCCGCGCTCGGGCTCGTGCAGGCGTGGTCGGCCGAGGAGTCGCTCGCCGCTTCGCGCCTCGCGTTCGTGACGCGCGGCGCGGTCGAGGCCCGGCCCGGCGAGGGCGTGCGGGACGTGGCCCGGGCGGCGGTGTGGGGCCTGGTGCGCTCGGCGCAGTCCGAGAACCCCGGCCGCTTCCTGCTGCTCGACCTCGACGCGGAGGACGACGGCGGCGACGCCCCGGCGAAGCTCGGCCCGCTCCTGGCGGCCGCCGCTGCCGCGCAGTCGGCCGGCGAGCAGCAACTCGCCGTCCGCGGGGGAGTGCTGCACGCCGCACGGCTGGCCAGGGTCCCCGCGGCGCGACCCGAGGCGACCGAGCCCGCCGAACCTGCCGAGGACACACAGGTCCCCGCCCTCGACCCGAAGGGCACCGTCCTCATCACCGGCGGCACCGGTGTGCTGGGAGGCCTGCTGGCCCGGCACCTGGTCACCGAACGCGGCGTGCGGCACCTGCTGCTGACGAGCCGGCGCGGTCTCGACGCCGAGGGCGCCGCGGAGCTCGTCGCCGACCTCACCGCGCTCGGCGCCGAGGCGACCGTCGCCGCCTGCGACGCGTCCGACCGGCAGGCCCTGGAGGCGCTGCTGGCGGGCGTCCCCGCCGAGCACCCGCTCACCGCGGTCGTCCACGCCGCGGGGCGTCTCGACGACGGCCTCGTGCCCTCGCTGACCCCCGAACGGATCGACACCGTCCTGCGTCCGAAGGTGGACGCGGCGCTGCACCTGCACGAGCTGACACAGGACGCGGACCTCGCCGCCTTCGTGCTGTTCTCGTCGGTGGCCGGCACGCTCGGCAACCCCGGGCAGGCCAACTACGCGGCGGCGAACGCCTGTCTCGACGCCCTGGCCCAGCACCGGCGCGCGGCGGGGCTGCCCGCGGTGTCGCTGGCGTGGGGCCTGTGGGAGACGCCGAGCGGGATGACCGGCGAGCTGACGGCCGCCGACATGCAGCGCCTGGCGCGCGCCGGACTGTCCCCGCTGACCTCGGCGGAGGGCCTGGCCCTGTTCGACACGGCCTGCGCCCTCGCCGCGACGGACGAGCGGACGGACACACCGTCGGACGGGGCCGGCAACGGCGTCCTGGTCGCCATGCACCTGGACACCGCGCCGCTGCGGGCCCGGGCAGAGGCCGGCGGCCTGCCGGCGGTCTTCCGGGGCCTGGTGCGCGGTGGGCCGCGCAGGGCCGCCGGGCACAGTGCCGGTGAGGCGGCGGCGTCGGCCGCCGCGCGACGGCTCGTGGAGCTGCCCGGGCTGCCGGAGGAGGAGCAGGAGAAGGTGCTGCTCGACGTGGTGCGCGCCCAGGTGGCCGCCGTGCTCGCCTACCCCTCGCCCGACGCGGTGGGGGAGTCCCAGGAGTTCCTGGAGCTGGGTCTGGACTCGCTGACCGCCGTGGAGCTGCGCAACCAGCTGAACGCCGCGACGGGTCTGCGCCTGCCCCCCACGCTGCTCTTCGACTACCCGACCCCCGTCCTGGTCGCCGGACTGCTGCGCTCCGAGCTCGCCGGGGCCGCCGGCGGCGCGGCGTCGCCCGCCGCGGGCGACGCGGGGAACGCCGGGCAGGAGGGCGACGGCGGGGTGTTCGGCGCGATGCTCCAGGAAGCCGGCGCGCAGGGCACCTCGGGGCAGTTCATGGAGATGCTCATGCAGGCCTCGCGGTTCCGGCCCTCGTTCTCCTCGCCCGCGGAACTGCGCAAGGCACCCGCCTTCGTGCGGCTCTCCCGGGGCGAGACGCGGCCCGGAGTGGTCTGCTTCCCCTCGATCCTGTCGATCTCCGGCCCACACCAGTACGCCCGGTTCGCCTCGGCGTTCCGGGGGCGCCGGGACGTGTGGGCGATGGGCGTGCCGGGCTTCCTGCGGGGCGAGCAGCTGCCGACGAGCGTGGAGGCGGTCATCGACGCGCAGGCGGAGGCCGTCCTGCGGCACACCGACGGCGCGCCGGTCGTGCTGCTCGGCCACTCGTCGGGCGGCATGCTCGCCCACGCGGTCGCCGCGCGGCTGGAGGACCAGGGCGCACGCCCGGACGCGGTCGTGCTGATCGACATCTACTCGCACGACGACGACGCGCTGGTGGGCCTGCAGCCCGGCCTGGGCCAGGGCATCGCCGAGCGCCAGGACAGCTACGTGCCCGTCGACGACACCCGACTGCTGGCCATGGGTGCCTACTTCCGGCTCTTCGCGGGCTGGAAGCCGACGGCCGTGACGTCGCCGACGCTGCTGGTCCGGGCCGGTGAGCGGTTCTTCGACTGGTTCCGGCCCACCGACGGCGACTGGCGTTCCTACTGGGACCTGCGGCACACCGCCGTGGACGTGGAGGGCGACCACTTCACCATGATGGAGCGGCACGCGGCGACGACCGCGCGGGCCGTCGAGGAGTGGCTGACCGGCACCCTGTGACGGGGGCCGCCGGCCGGAACGACGGAGGGCCGGACCCCACCACTCCCGGTGGGGTCCGGCCCTCCGCCGTCGTTCCGGGCGTTCCACATCAGGCGCGCCGCGGGCGCTCCCGTTCCCGCTCCCGGGAGCGCTTCTTCGGCAGCCCCACCGTCACGACCTCGAAGGAGTCCTTGGTGAGGTCCAGCCGGTGGAAGAGGTTGTCGGGCCCGGTGACGCAGACCGTGCCGACACCGAGCCCCTTGAGGCCCGCCACCACGTTCGGCCAGTGGATCGGCCGGTCGAAGGTGTCCAGCATCATCGTGCGCAGCGCGGCGGCGTCGCGGACGACGGTCCCGTCCACGTCGTTGACCACGGGGAGTGCGGGGTCGGCGAGCTCGTACGCCCCGAACACCTCCGCCTCCGCCTTGCCGCGCAGCGCCGAGAAGGACGCGGCGTGGACGGCGGGCCGCATGGAGTACATGGAGTAGCCGCCCGCGGCGCTGATGAGGGCCTTCAGCCCGTCGAGTTCCTTCTCCTGCACCGACAGCATGTGGAAGCCGGCGTCGAGGCGCCCGGAGACGTCGTACCAGGCGCCGCGGTCGTCGAGGTCCGCGAGGATCGCGTCGAACGGCTCCTGCGGCACGCGGACGAAGCAGTGGGTGACGACGTCCTGGTAGGAGCCGGCGAAGTAGTCCTCCTCGCAGCGGGCGCACTCCTCCGTGAGCCGTACGACCTCGGCGAAGGAGAGCGAGCCGACGAAGGCGGCGGCCGCCTTCTGGCCGAAGCTCGGCCCGGCGCACACGTCGGGGGAGACCCCCAGGGAGTCCACCGCCCGGTCCGCCATGGCCATCGAGGCGATCAGGAAGGCGATCTGCGAGTAGGCGGAGTAGTCGTCGTCCGCGGCACGGAAACGGTCGAACAGCGAGTAGCCGAGCGCTTCGTCGGCCTCGGCGAGCCGATCACGCGCGTAGGGGTCCAGCAGCAGGAACTTGCCGATCTCGGGGAAGGACGAGGGCCCCATGCCGGGGAACACGATCGCCGTGCGGGTCCGGCCGGCGTCGTCGCCGGAATGCGGCGGAGGGGCAGCGGCGCCGCTGTCGGTGTCGGGGGTCAGCTCGGAATTGCTCATGGTGTGGATGCCTTTGCCGCCGGCCGGTTGCCCGGTCATGGTCGCAGTACGTCGGGAGCGGTTCGGAAAGGGCCCCGTGCACCCGGCCGCGCGCGGGGTGCGCGCGACCCGGTCCACGAGGCCCTGGGAAGTACGGAGGACGCAGAGAGGAGGGAGGAGCCGGGAACCCGGGATGCCGGGCGCCGTCAGTCCTGGGCCCTGCGCAGGAAGCCCGCGATGCCGATCGCCCCGAAGATCACGATCGCCCCGCTGAGCGCCAGCAGGTCCACCCACAGCGGGATCGAGGCCGGGCCCGCGGCCGGCAGCATCAGGTCCCGGATGCCCTCGCTGACGTACGTCAGCGGGTTGACCGTGCACAGCACCTGGAACCAGCGCATGTCGGAAAGGGCCCGCCACGGGAACTGGGTGCACCCGGTGAACATCAGCGGGGTCAGCGTCACGGCGAAGACCACGCTGATGTGCCGGGCCGGGGCGAGGGTGCCGATGGTCAGGCCCACCGTGCTGCCCGCGAGCGCGCCCATCAGGAGCACACCCAGCGTCGGCAGGAAGGTGTCCAGGGGCCAGGAGACGTCGTCCAGGACGAGCAGGCCGATCGGGATCATCACCAGAGAGGCGATGACGCCGCGCAGCGCGCCGAAGACGAGCTTCTCCACGGCGACCAGGGTGGTCGGGATCGGGGCGAGGAGCCGGTCCTCGATCTCCTTGGTCCAGGAGAAGTCGATGACCAGCGGCAGTGCCGTGTTCTGCAGGCTGACCAGGAAGCTGTTCAGCGCCACGACGCCGGGCAGCAGGACCTGCTGGAACCCGCCCGCGGTGAAGCCCAGGTCGCCCAGCACCTTGCCGAACACGAAGAGGATGAACAGCGGCTCCACGAGCACCTGGGCCAGGAAGATGCCCAGTTCGCGGCCGGTGACGAAGACGTCCCGCCACAGGATGAAGAAGAACGTGCGGGTCGCCGTGCGCACGCCGGTGCGGGCGGGCCGCAGCTCCTCGGGGAAGCCGGCGACGGGGTCGGGGGCGGTGGTCGTGGTCATCGCAGCTCCCGGCCGGTCAGATCGATGAAGACGTCCTCGAGGGTGGCGGTGCCCACGCTCAGGTCCTTGATGTCGCAACTGGCGTCCGCCAGGGCGGTGATGACTGTCGGCAGCACTGAGCCGGACGGCGCGTCGCTGTAGAGGCGCAGGCGCACCAGGGCCTGCGCGTCGGCCTGCTCCTCGGTGTCCTCCTGCTGCACCACCTCCACCCGTTCGACGGTCTCGATCCCCTCCAGCAGGCGAACGACGCCCTCCGGGCCCGGCTGCGCCGGCTGCACGGTGAGGGTGAGCGCGGTGCTGCTCAGGCTCTTCAGCAGCGCCTGCGGGGTGTCGAGGGCGAGCAGCCGGCCGTGGTCGACGATGCCGACGCGGTCGCAGAGCTTGGCGGCCTCGTCCATGTCGTGGGTGGTGAGCACGGTGGTCACGCCCCGCGCGCTCAGCTCGGCGATGCGCTCGTGGATGAACAGGCGGGCCTGGGGGTCGAGCCCGGTGGACGGCTCGTCGAGGAAGAGCACGTCGGGGCGGTGCATCAGGGCGCGCGCGATCATCACCCGCTGCGCCTGGCCGCCGGACAGTTCGTCGCCGCGCGCCTTGCGGCGGTCGGCGAGCCCGACCCACTCCAGGCACTCGTCGGCGAGCCGGTTCCGCTCCGAGCGGCTCATGCCGTGGTAGCCGGCGTGGAAGACGAGGTTCTGGCGCAGGTTCAGGGACCGGTCCAGGTTGTTGCGCTGCGGTACGACGGCGAAGGCGCGGCGCGCCCGGGCCGGGTGGGCGGTCACGTCGACGCCCTGGACGAACGCCCGGCCCGAGGTGGGGGCGACCCGGGTCGTCAGGACGCCGATCGTCGTCGTCTTGCCCGCGCCGTTCGGTCCGAGGAAACCGAAGACCTCGCCCCGGCCCACCGAGAAACTCAAACCGTCCACCGCGGGACGGTCGCGCCCCGGGTATTTCTTGACCAGCCCGTCCACCACGACGGCGGAATCCGTGGTCTGATGTGATGTCATTGACGCCTACGAATCGTGCGGGACGCGGCAACGGCAGTCCGGGGATTCGCACGGGAATGTCGTGTGACCGGCCGCGCGTCGAGCGCCGACTGAATAGGGCATGGGTGTGGTGCGGATCCTGTCTAGCAGAAGGGGTTTGACCGGATAAAGATTTCTTGTCGGTCTAGGGGGGCGGCAGGGAATTCTAAGGGTGATTAGGGGGACGGTCGTTCGTTCCCGGATCGCTTTTCGGGCCGCGTGGGCAAACAATGGGGAAAGACGTGTTGCCACCCGGTCGGGAATCCCTCTAGCATCGCCGCATGATCGCGCCGAATTGCATCGCGGGAATTGAATTTCCGGCGGGTCGTGCTCGTGCGAGTTTTTCCGCGGCCGCCGGATCGCCGTCGCGGACGGTGCCCGGCGCGACCGTCGCCGCCGTCCTGCGCATGCTCCTCCCGGGCGGGGAGACCCCGTGAAGGCCCTCGTGGTGCCGGCGAACGGACCTGCACTCCTGCACGCCCTGCGGGGGATCGCCGACGCGGGCGTCGTGGACGTGGGCGTCGTCGTGGCCGGCCCGGACGACGGCGTCAGGGCCGAGGCCGGGGACGGCTCCCGCTTCGGCGTCAGCATCACCTACCTGCCGGGGCACCAGCAGCGGGCGGGTGTGGCCGGCGCCGTCCGCAGCGCGCGCGAATGGCTGGCCGACGACGACTTCGTGCTGTGCGCGGGCGACGGGTTCCCGGCCGGCGGGATCGGCGCGCACCTGGAGGAGTTCCGGGTCCGGCGGCCCGCCGCGCAGATCGTGGCGGACCGGAACCCCGGCCCTCCCCCTTGGGAGGTGTACTTCTTCACCTCGGCCCTGCACACGGCCGTGGAGGCCGCCGAGCCCCGAGCCCAGCCCGCCACCGGGCCCCCAGCCGGGCCTCAACCCGGCCCCCAAGCCGACCCTCCCGCCGAGCCGGAGGCCCGGCCCCCCGCCGGGAGCGGGCCCGGACTGTCCGACGCCCTGCGGTGGCTGTACGACCGGGGACTCGGCGTCACCGCCTGCGTGGGCCCGGCCGAAGAGCACGGCGAACCGGTCGGCACGGGCTCCGCGCCCGGGGCGGCCGAGGTGGGGACCACCGGGGGATGAGCACCGAGGGCAGCAGCCACGCCCGCGCCGTAGCGGACGTCGCGCTCGACGACGTCGTGCTCATCCGGATCCAGCAGCCGGCGGTCCCGAGCAGGTACCGCCTGGTCTGCTTCCCCGACCTGCCCGACGCGGGGAACTCCTCGGTCTGCTACCTCGCCATGTCGGAACTGTTGCTGCCCACCGTCGAGTTGCTGATCGTCCAGTACCCGCTGCCGGCCGCCGCGGAGGCCGGGCCGGCCGGGAACTGCCCCGGCCTCGCCGACAAGATCTACGACGCGGTGCGCGACTGGACCGACCGCCCGCTGGCCCTGTTCGGACACGGTCTGGGCGCCGAACTCGCCTACGGGGTCGCCCAGCGGCTGGAACGGGAGACCGGCACCGTGCCGCTGACGCTCTTCGTGTCCGGCCGCCCGGGCCCCGGTCACCGCGGCTTCCTGGGCCCGCCCGCCCTGCGGTGCCGTGTCGTCGCCCTGACGGGGGACCACGACCCGCAGGCGCCGCTGCCGGGCGTACGGGCCTGGCGGCGCTGCACGGCGGGCCGGTTCGACCTGGAGGTCTTCCCCGGCGCGCCCGGCTACCTCGACTCGCACCGCCGCGAGGTCGTCAATCTCGTCCACGACCAGCTGATCTCGCTCCACGGACCGGAACCCGACCGCACGGCGCCGAAGCAGGGGCCCTAGGGGGCGGAACAGGGGTACCCCGCCCCGTCCCCTGGTCCCTAGCGTGACGGGTGGAGAACCGCGTCCACCGGACGGGACCGACCGACCGCACCCCCGTCGTGCGGGCCCGCGCATCCCGTCCCCGCGATCCCCCTACGGGTCCGGACACGCCGTCGGCACCGCGCGGACCACGTCAGCACCGGCCACGTTCGGCCCAGAGGAAGGACAAGTGCGACCGATGACCGCGAAGATCTTCGCAGCAGACTCGGTACGACCCGTCGACGACTTCGAGCAGGACGCCGTCCGCGTCGCCGACGTGCTCAGGGAACACGGGATCGGCCCCGGCGACCGCGTCATGCTGAAGGCCGGGAACTCCGCGAGCTACGTCTGCGTGCTGTACGCGCTGATGGACGTCGGCGCGTCCATCGTCCTCGTCGACCAGCAGGAGCACGTCGAGGAGACCCGGCGGATCGCCCTGCGCACCGGCGTCAAGGTCACCATCGTCGACGACGAGACCCCCATCGACCAGGGCGCCGACCCCCTGTACCTGTACGAGCTGATGGTCGCCACGGCGGGCCTGCCCACCGTGCCGCGCACCCTGTCGTTCGAGACGTGGGGCGAACTGCCCGACGGCCTGATCATGTGGACCTCCGGCTCGACGGGCTCGCCCAAGGGCGTGGTCAAGTCCGGCGCAAAGTTCCTGCGCAACCTGCGGCGCAACGCCGAGCAGGTCGGCCACCGCCGCGACGACGTGCTGATGCCGCTGCTCCCCTTCGCCCACCAGTACGGGCTGTCGATGGTCCTCATCGCCTACCTCACCCGCTGCTCCCTGGTCATCGCCCCCTACCGGCGTCTGGACCGCGCCCTGCGCATGGGCCGTGACGCCGGCGTCACCGTCATCGACGCCACCCCCTCCAGCTACCGCAGCATCCTGAGCCTGGTGACGCGCAAGCCGGCGCTGCGCGAACACGTCGCCGGCGCCCGGATGTTCTGCGTCGGCGCGGCCCCGCTGGACGCGCCGCTGGTGGCCGGCTACGTCGAGGAGTTCGGCCTTCCGCTGCTGGACAGCTACGGCTCCACCGAGCTGGGCAACATCACCTTCGCCACCCTCGGCAACCCCGTCGCCTGCGGTCGCGCCATGGACGGCATCCGGCTGCGGATCGTCGACGAGGACGGCGCGCAGGTGCCCGCGGGCCGGCCCGGCGAGATCGAGGTCGACACCCCCGACGCGCTCGAGGGGCAGATAGCCGACGACGGCTCCGTCGTCCCCGCCCCCACCGGGTGGCAGCGCACCGGCGACCTCGGCCACCTCGACGAGGCCGGGAACCTGCACGTCCTGGGACGCAAGTTCGCCGTCCACCGGATGGGCTACACGCTCTACCCCGAGCTGATCGAGCGGAAGGCCTCGGCCGCCGGCTGCCCCACCCGGATCGTGCCGCTCCCCGACGAACTGCGCGGCTCCCAGCTGGTGTTCTTCGTCGAGGACGAGGAACAGCGGGACGCCGGCTACTGGCGGGAGCGGCTGTGCTCGCTGCTGCCCGCGTTCGAACAGCCCAACCGGGTCGTCGTGCTGGAGCAGTTCCCGCTCAACCGCAACGGCAAGCCGGACAAGAAGCAACTCGCGCGGATGGCCGCCGAGTGACAAGGCGTCCGCCCCGCCGGGGGCGGCGCGCACGACCAGCACGTGAAAGGACGCCGGTGTGCTTCCCGAGCAGTTGACCTTCGTCGTCGGTACCGGGCGCTGCGGCTCGACGGCGCTGTCGGCGGTGGTGAACCTGCACCCCGGCGTCCTCAGCCTCAACGAACTCTTCGCGAGCGTCACCGACCCCGGTGCGTTCGGGGAGGAGCCGTTGAGCGGAGCCGAGTTCTGGGGCTGCCTGGCCCGCCCGAACCCGGTCAGCGACAGCCTCGTCCGCAACGGCGCGCCGCCTCCGGAGTTCCTGTACCACCGCCACCCGCAGGGGCGCTACTCCGCCGAGACGACGGGCATCCCCGCCATCAGCATGATGGTCCTCCCGCACCTCACCGACGATCCCGACGGGCTGCTGGACGAGCTGGAGCCCGAGGTCAGCGCCTGGCCCACGCGCCCCGCGCCGCTGCACTGGCAGGCGTTCTTCAGCACCCTCGCGGAGCGGTTCGGCACCAAGGGCGCCGTCGTCGAACGCTCCGGGCTCTCCCTGGGCAGGGTCGAGGAGCTGCACGCGCTCTTCCCGCGGGCACGCTTCGTGCACCTGTACCGCAACGGCCCCGACTGCGCCCTGTCCATGAGCCGGCACATCGCCTTCCGGATGATCCCGATGATCGCGGAGATCACCGAGCGCTGCGGCGTGGACTCGCCCTACGAGCTGACCGCGGACCACTTCGCCCAGCTCCCGCCCGACCTCGCCCCCCTGCTGACCGGCACCTACGACCCCTCCCTCGTCATGGACCGGCCGATCCCGCTCACCGTCTTCGGCGAGATGTGGTCGCGCTGGATCGTCGACGGCGTACGGGCCCTGGACGGGCTCCCCGCCGGCACCCACACCTCGCTGTCCTACGAGCGCCTCCTGGAGCGGCCGCACGAGGAGCTGACCCGGCTGGCCGGGTTCATCGGCGCCGGGGCCGACCCCGGCTGGCTGGAGGCCGCCGCCCGCCACCTCGACGGCGACGGCCGCCGCGGCTCCGCCCTCCGGCTCGGTCCGGCGGAACTGGAGGAGCTGCGCGCGTCCTGCGCGGAGGGCACCGCGGCGCTGGAGGACGCCGTCGGCCGGCCGTAGTCCGGCGTCCGGCGGCGACGCGTACGGGGGACCCGCGCCTCAGGCGTCGTAGGGCAGGTCCAGGGGCGCGAGGGCCTCGAAGAGGTCACCGGGCCCGGGATTGTCCGGGTGCGTGGTCCCCCCGAGGTGCTCCAGGACGCCCCACACGGCGTTCAGCGCCGTCGTGACCGCGCCCTCGGCGAAACCGGCCGTCCACGACACGTCGTCGCCGCACAGGAAGAAGCCGCGCTCCGCGGCGGGCAGGCCGCGCTGCATGAACTGGGTGAACAGCCGCCGCTGGTAGCGGTACTGGCCCGGCAGGTTCGCCTTGAACGCGCCCATGAAGTGCGGCTCGGTCTCCCACGTGATCGTCAGGGGGTCGCCGACCACGTGGGAACGGATGTCCAGCCCGGGGTAGACGAGGGCCAGCTTGTCCAGCAGGACGTCCAGCCGCTCGTGCGGGTCCAGCGTCGCCATCTTCAGCGAGTCGTCGTTCCACGTGTACGACAGGCACATCACCCCGGGGCGGTCCGGGCCGTCGTCGAAGAGGTACACCCCGCGCGGCATGCGGTCCGTGAGGGTCATGCTCATCACCGGCTCGCCGGTGAGCGGGTCCCGGTCGTGCCAGAACGGGCGGTCGGTCAGCACGAACAGCTTGGAGGCGCCCATGTAGTGGGTGCGCTCCACCGCGGTCCACAGCGGCTGCGTCAGCAGCGCCGGGTCGCACTCCACGCGGTTCAGCAGCGTCCACAGGTGCGGGGTGAACACCACCGCGTCGAAGCGGTCCTCGCGCCCGGAGGCGTCGGTCACCCGGAAGCCGCCGCCGTCCCGGACGACCGAGCGCACCCGGGGCCGGACCGAACCGCCGTTCAGCGACATCAGGGACGTCCCCGCCGGCCAGTGCGCGCACCGCTGCGGCCGGTGCTCCCACAGGCCGTACGGCAGCCGCTGGGAACCGCCGGTGATGGCGACCTGGTTGTCGTCGGCCTCGGTGTAGACCACGCGCAGGATCTCCAGCAGCGAATTCGGGAAATCGGTGTCCCAGCCGCCGGTGCCGAATCCCACCTGGCCGAAGATCTCCCGGTGCCGGAACGACTGGAACGCCGAACTCGTCGCGAGGAAACCGTAGAAGGACTGGTCGTCGAATTCCCGGACCAGCCGGTTCCACACCCGTTTCAGGGTCTCGGTGTCACGCCGCTGGACGGCGTCGCGCATCGTGGCGAGTTCGGCCCGCTCCTGCAGCGCCTTCTCCCACGCGGAGGCCACCTGCTGGTAGACGTCCGGGAGGTCGTCGGCGACCTCCGCCCGGTGCCGCTCGCCCATGAGGTGGACGAGCGTGCTCGGCGTGCTCGCCGCCAGCGGATTGGGGAAGGGCGTGGTGCGCAGCCCCAGCAGGTCGACGTAGTGGAACAACGCGCGGGCGGAGAGCGGGAAGCGCATCGCCCCCATCTCCGCCACGCGGTCCGGCTGCCCGGGGAAGGGCACCGAACGCATCCGGCCGCCGATCTGCTCCGCCTCGTACACGACCGGGCGCAGGCCCAGCCGCATCAGCTCGTACGCGGCGGTCATGCCCGCCATGCCACCGCCGACCACGGCCACCGGCGTCCCCAGGCGCTCCGGCGGCAGCGCGCCGAGCCCGGCCGGATGGCTCAGCCAGCCGTCGTAGGGGAACGGGAAGTCCGGCACGAGCATGGTGACGGGGGCCGGGCTGACTGACGTCATCGGGAATACCTCTCGGGCCGATTCCACAGCGCTTCCAGGAAACCGGAGACGATTCGAGCGGAGCCGGGAAATCACAGCGCGAACCGCTGCTCCCGCAGAACGGGACGCCGCGGTCCGCGACTGCGCAGTCGCGCCGGTAATGCCACGCTATTTCGGCGGCCGACGGCGCTACAACCCCTATCCACCCTGGTAACGGACCGTACCCGGACGGCTTTCCGCCGCCGCCGTAGGGGCGGGAAAGGCGATGGCCGTGACGACGATCCCGCGGTCCGCCAGCCAGCGGCCGGAGAACCGCTCGACGAGCCGGCCGTCCGGAGCGCGCCGCGGGCGCAGGACGCGCGCCGTGAACGTGCCCTGCGGGCGGCCGGCCGCACTGTCCTCGCGGAAGGCGATGTCGGCGTCGTCGAAGTCCAGTTCGGTGCCGATCAGCGGGTACCACGTCTTGTAGACCGCCTCCTTCGCGCTGAACAGCAGCCGGTCCCGGCTCACCCGGGAGCGGGTGCCGCCGGCGCGCGCCCACACCAGTTCGCCCGGCAGCGCGATCGACTCCAGCACACCGTCGGGCAGCGGCAGATCGGGCTCGGCGTCGATGCCGATCATCGCCAGATCGGTGTCCCGGGCGAGCGCCGCGGCCCGGTAGCCCTCGCAGTGGGTCATGCTGCCGACGACCCCGGCCGGCCACCGCGGGACGTTGCGCACGCCGGGCAGCACGGGGGAGGGCGGCAGCCCGAGCTCCGCGAGGGCCCGCCGGGCGCACGCGCGCACCGTGGCGAACTCCTCGCGGCGCCGGTCCGGCGTGCGGGCCACGACCGCCGCCTCCTCGGGGTAGAGCGTCGCGGAGCCGTCGGGCCCGAAGGACTCGCCGGTGGCCGCCGCCTCGGGCAGCAGTGCCTCGATCACGTCCGCGCCTCCCGCGCTCCGGGCCCGGCGGCCTCCTGCGGTTGCCGGGAGTCGGCGTACGGCAGGATCTGCCGCAGCAGCCCCTTGGGGTGGCCGCGGCGCCGCCACTCGCGCGGGTAGCCGATCGACACCTCCTCGAACCGGACCCCGTCGTACCAGGTGGTCCGCGGGATGTGCAGGTGCCCGTAGACCACGGCGGCGGTGGTGAACCTGCGGTGCCAGTCGGCGGTCAGCACGGTGCCGCACCACTGCGCGAACTCCGGGTGCCACAGCACCTGCGTGGGCTGGCGCACCAGCGGGAAGTGGTTGACCAGCACCAGCGGCACCGACGGGTCCTGCGCGGCCAGGCGTCGGCGGGTCTCGGCCACCCGGGCCCGGCACCAGTCGTCGCGGGTCCGGTACGGATCGGGGTGGAGCAGGTACTCGTCCGTGCACACCACGCCGGCCTCGTGCGCCCGGGCCAGGGACTCCTCCTTGGTCGAGGTGCCCGCCACCCGGAACGTGTAGTCGTAGAGCAGGAACAGCGGCGCCACCCGCACCGGCCCGCCGGGCCCCTCCCACAGCGGCCAGTCGTCCTCCGGGGTGAGGACGCCGAGCCCGCGGCACATCTCCACCAGGTACCGGTAGCGCTCCTCGCCCCGCAACTGCAAGGCGTCCTCGCGCGGCGTCCACAGCTCGTGGTTGCCCGGCGCCCACACCACCTTCGCGAACCGCCCGGCCAGCAGGCCGAGGGCCCACGCGATGTCCTCGGTCAGCTCGCCGACGTCACCGGCCACGATCAGCCAGTCGTCCTCGTGGGAGGGCCGCAGCGACTCCGTGATCGGACGGTTGTCGGCCATGCCGACGTGCAGGTCGCTGACGGCGAGCAGCCGCGGCCCCGGAGGCGGCGCGCCTCCCGGCGCGCCTTCCGGCGCGGTGGGGGCGTGGAGCGCGGCGGGGTCAGGCGATATGGGCGACATCGAGGTCCAAACTGACGGGCAGGTCACGACGGTGAGAGATGTTGATCTTCCGGTAGACGCGGGTCAGGTGCTGCTCGACGGTGCTGACCGTGATGAAGAGCTTCGCCCCGATCTCCCGGTTGGTGTAGCCCTGCGCGGCCAGCGAGGCCACCCTGCGCTCCGCGTCCGTCAAGGCGGCCGCGGCCGCCGGCTGCGCCCGCTCCGGCGCCTTCGGCGCGGCGGCCTGGCCGGGCTGCTCGGACTGCAGGGAACGGCCCAGCTTCTGCGCGCCGCAGCCCTCGGCGATCCGCCACGCCCGGCGGGTGTGCAGCTTGCTCTGGACCGGGTCGCCCAACTGCTTGTGGGCCTGGCCCAGATCGGTCAGCGTGCGCGCCAGCTCGTACCAGTCGCCGACCGCCTGGAGGAGCGTGACCGACTCCGACAGCAGCCGCGGCCGCTCGCCGACGGGCCGGGCCGCCGCCAGCGCGCGCAGCGCGATCCCGCGCACCCGCGGTCCGGCGTCCCCGGCGAGCTGCTCCCGTGCGAAGTGCTCCACCTGGTCCCGGCTGCCCAGGGCGAGCCAGGCCTCCGCGACCCCGACCCGCCAGGGTGCCAGCGTGGAGCGGTCCATCCGCCAGCGCCGCATCAGCCGGCCGCAGGTCGTGAAGTCCGTGAGGGCCGCGTGCGGCCGGCCCGTCTCCAGCTCGTGCCGGCCCCGCGCGTACAGGTACTCGATCCCGAAGCGGGTGGTGAACATCTCCTCGGGCACCGGGCGGTCCACCAGTTCGGCGGCCGCCTCGTGGTCGCCCATCGCGGTGCTCGCCTCGATCAGCACCGCCAGCGGGGCACCGATGCCCACGCCCCAGCAGTGCGGGGGCAGTTCCTCGAGGGCCTGCTCGGCCATCTGCCGCGCCTGCGCCAGGTGCCCGTGCCGCAGCGCCATCTGCGCCCGGAAGGCCCGCAGGATCGCCGTCGAACTCGCCGGCCAGCGGGCGGTGACCTCCGCCAGCAGCCGGTCGGCCCATTGCGTCGCGGTCCCCAACTGGTCGGCGTACACCAGGGCCAGCAGGCAGATGTGCACCGTCGGCTCGGTCTCCTCCGTCAGCTGGAGAGTGGCGAGGATGCGGTCCGCGGTGTCGGAGAGGCGCACGTCCTCCTCGTCCGGCGACGTCCCGCCCCCGGCCGCACCGCCGGACAGCACGCCGTGCAGCGCGGCCGCCGCCGCGAGCCGGTTCTCCTCCGGCCGGGAGACCGGGACCTCCACCGCGTTCTCGTGCAGCGGCGCCAGCGCGGCGTCGACCCGCTCCAGGACCTCGGGGTAGGTGCTCGCCAGAACCGACCGCAACCACCGGACCTGCGCGGCGAGTTCGGAGTCGGGCCGCGAGGCCGCCCCCGCCGTGTGCCGCATCGCCGTGACCGCGTCGTCGGCCCAGCCGTTCCACAGCAGGTCGGCCGCGAGCCGCAGCGCGTCGACCGCCTGCAACTGCCCGGCCCGCGCCGCCCCGGCCAGCGAACGCACCTGCCGCGGCCACGCGGAAGGGGTGACCCGCCAGATGATCCCGGCCAGGGCGAGCCTCACCTGCGCGCGCTCGCGCTCGCTGCGGCAGCAGCCCTCGGCCATGCGCAGACAGCTCACCGCGAAGCCCACCCGCTGCGCCGCCATCGCCTCACGCGCGGCGTCCGCCAGCACCTGGGGCACCCACTCCTCGTCGGGCGGGCTCATGTCGTGCCCCAGCAACTGCTCGGCCACGAGCAGCGGGGGAGCGCCGTCCTCGTACAGCAGGCGGGCGGCGCGTCGGCGCAGCCGCGTCACGGCCTCGTCGTCCAGGCTCTCCGCGACCGCCGCACGCACGCCGGGGTGCCGGAAGCAGCCGTCGTCCAGGACGCCCGCCTCGGCCAGCGCGGACACCACCTGCCGGACGGCGCGTTCCTCGACCTCCACCAGCCGGGCCAGCAGCGGCAACGGTGCCTCGCCGCCGAGCAGGGCGATCCCCTGGGCGACCCGCAGGCCGTCGGCGCCGACGCGGTGCACGATCAGCAGCGCGCTGCGCAGGAAGCGCTCGCCCGCGAGGAGCGGCCCGTCCGGGGTGCCGTCGTCGTCGGAAGGGGCCGACGGCCGTTCCTGGGCCTGGGAGAAGTGGTCCTCGACCAGGCCGTGGACGAGCAGCGGATTGCCACCGCTGGCCGTGTGCACGGAACGGGCCAGCCGGCCGGTGGGCGCGGCGCCGGCCGGGCGCTCGCCCGGCTCGCCCCCGTGGGCCCGGGCGGTCAGCAGCCGTTCCACCCCGGCGACGCCGAGCGGCCCGACCCGCACGTGCAACCCCCGTGTGGGGTGCAGCAGTTCCTCCAGCACCCCGGGGGGCGTCCGGCGTGCGTCGGCGCCGAGCGTCACGATCACCGACACGGCGCCCGCGCCCGTCGAGGGGAACCGGCGCAGCGCGTACGACAGGACGTGCAGCGACTGGGGATCGGCGTACTGGACGTCGTCCAGGGCGATCAGGACCGGCGCACGCGCGGACATCCTGCCCAGTTCGGCGTGGAAGCTCTGGAGGATCTCGGCCGCCACGGGTTCCCCGCAGGAGCCCGGATCGTCCGCCCGTGGCGCGCCGACGAGTAAAGGCGGCAGGGGGCCGTGGGCCGGCTGCCGGGCGTCGCGCAGCAACTGCTCCATGACGCCGAACGGTATGGCGTGCTCCGCCGGGGAGCCGACGGCGGTGAGGAGCCTGTGCTCGGCGACCACGTGGTCCTCCAGGACGCGGTGGAGCAGTGCCGTCTTCCCGGACGCCACGGGCCCGCTGATCACCGCCGTCCGCCCTGACCCGAAGGCCGTGCCGGGGCTCTCACCGGAGGCGAAGGCGACAAGCCTTGCGATCTGCTCATTTCGTTCCACTAGCACGACGTGCAACCCTCCGCAATGCGATGTGAAATAGCGCCACGGTGGGCATGATTTCCGATGTCCGGCCACTTCGCGTGGTTCCGCGCACGGGATCCCGGAAATGACGCTGCGGTAACATAGGGAAACTCGCAGATGCTCACAAGGCGCACTGACACCCCCCGGTCATTCCTTTTCGACCCCGTTCCGGACTGTATCAACGTCCCAGAGCCGACGCCGTCTCAATCTGTCGTCCGGGTATTGCCGCAGAGTGAGCAGCCGGTGGACGCCGGGTGGCGGGGACGATGTGTGTTGTCGCAGGTCACAGATGTGCGCCCGGGAAGGGGAGGGCGGTAACCTCAATAGAACCTCAAATGTGGAACGGGGTCTTCGAGAACGGGGTCCGGGAAGACCGTTCCGCGGCGCGGACCGACATAGGGGGGTCCTCGCGGAGAATAGGGGTGAGCGAAGACGGGGCGATTGGTGCGCCACGCGTCGCGAGGGGTCCCGAATTGATCCCCCGTCGATCTCGCCGGGCGGGTGGTGTGGAATGGCCCGCAAGAGGGCTGAGGTGCGCAATCCGCACCGGCCGGGCCTGAATGATCTTAACCGCGGCCCTTTGCGGAGTAATAGCGGGGCACCGGTGAGGAAGATCACGTTTGTCTGCCGGGAGCCGGGAGCCGGGAGCCGGGTCCGTACGTCCGGTCGCGCGCGGCTCAGCCGTACGTCGAGACGGGGGCGGACGTCTCCGCCGGGGCACGGTCCCGCGGCCGGCGGAAGCAGAGGCCGGTCAGGCAGAGAAGCACGGCCCCCGCGAGGAACGGGGCCCGCGGCCCGATGCCGTCGTAGGCCAGCCCCGCCAGCAGGGTCCCCAGCGCGCCCGCGCACATGGAGGTCATCTGGAAGGACATCGTCACCCGGCTCAACAGCCCCTCCGGTACCTGGGACTGACGCAGCGACACCGCGGTGGCGTTCCACACCAGGCCCACCGTGCCGTACACGGCGATCAGCGCCGTCGCCACCGTGAAGGACCGGGCCGAACCGATGCCGGCGCAGAGCACCGCGGTGGCCACCATGCCGATCCGCAGCACCCGGCGGGCCCCGATCCGGGCCTCCAGCCGGGGCGCGAGCGGCACTCCCGCGATGCCTCCCAGGGCGTAGGCCACCGTCAGCACCGCATAGCCGGGGCCCGCAAGACCCAGCGTCTGGCGGGCGTACAGCACCAGGACGGACATCAGGCCGACCACGACGAGGTTGCCCATGACGGCCACCGCGCACAACTGCCGCAGCAGTCGGTGCCTCCACAGCCAGATCAGCCCCCGCAGGGCGTCGTCCCGCAGCGATCGCCGCACCGGGGCGCCGTCCTCGGGAAGGGCCCGGGCGCGCCCCGCCACCAGCAGGATCAGCGCCGCCGAGCACGCGTACGACACGGCGTCGACGGTGAGCGGGAGCACCGGCGTGACGCCGAACAGGACCGCCCCCACCGGGGTGCCCAGCATGGTGCCGGCCAGCAGGGCACTGACCTGCAGGCGCGCGTTCGCCTTGGTCAGCCGTTCGGGCGGCACCAGCGCCGGCACGATGCCCGACCAGGCTCCGTTGAAGAGGGTCTGCCCGCAGCCCAGGAGGAAGGCCACACCCGCCAGCACCGGTATGGACAGGCCGTCGACGAGGGTGAGGAGCGCCAGGCCCGCCATCACGACCGCACGGGTCACGTCGACCAGGCACAGGATGCGCCGGCGTTCGAACCTGTCCGACAGCGCGCCGGACGCCAAGCCCACCAGCAGCCAGGGGAGTTGTCCCGCGAAGGCCACCAGGGCGACCTGCCGGGCGTCCTCCGTGAGGCCGGCGGTGAGCAGCGGGAGGGTGATCAGGCGCATGCCGTCGCCGATGCCGGAGATCGTCACCGAAGCCCACACGGCGTAGAACGGGCGTGGAAGTCGGACGCGGCCGCCGGACGTGGGAGTGCTCATGGCTGGGTCGCAGTTCCTCGGAGCCGGAGGTGGACGGGTCGCGTGTCGGACTCGGCCGCAGCGCATCCGGAACGAGCGCCATGCTGTTCGGGCGTGCCCAACGAACGGGGACATCGGGGGCGACGCCCGGTTGCCGGCGCGTTAATTCACGGGAGCGGGACCGCGGGCACGCCGCCAAGAGCGGTTGTCCGGCGGCGTCTTCGCCGACGCGACGGGCGCGCCGTCGCCGGTGGGCGACGTCGTTCCGGCATCCGGACGACACCGGGGCGCACACCGGTGGCCGCCTGCGTCCGTCCCGACGGCGGCGCGTACGGTGCGGTGTGCGATCCGGCACCCCGCGAGGAGGCGGGGAGATCGTCGCCGCTCCCCGGGGCCCCGCGACGATGAACGGCCGGGCAACAGCGGGCGTGCGGTCGGCGAAGAGCGTGCGAACCGAACCGGAGGACCACAACCCCGCCCGGAGGCGGGAGGTCTTGGCCGGTGGCGTCGGGCGGGTGGGCGTCCGTCAGCAGTGGACTAGGGAGAGTTTCGTGGTGCGAGCGTCGTGGCCTGCCGAGAGCGTGAGGCCTGCGCCGGAGTCCCCACCGCCGACCAAGGGCGACGGCGAGGGTCCGGGGCCGGCCGGTGGCGGGCCCCAGGGACCGCCGGCCGCCGGCGGACGGCTGCGCTCGGACATCCAGGGACTGCGCGCGCTCGCGGTCGTCCTGGTGGTGCTCTCGCACGCCGGGGTCCGGCGGCTGGCGGGGGGCTACATCGGGGTCGACGTGTTCTTCGTGATCTCGGGCTTCCTCATCACCTCGCTGCTGTCACGCGAACTGGCCAGGACCGGCCGCGTGTCGCTGCGCCGGTTCTACGCCCGCCGTGCGCTGCGACTGCTCCCCGCCTCCACCGCCGTGGGGCTCGTCACGCTCCTCGGGGCATGGCTGTTCCTGTCGAAGGTCCGGTTCAGCGAGTACGCCGGGGACGCGCTCAGCAGCATCTTCTACGCGGTGAACCTCCGGCTGGCGAGCGCGGGCACCGACTACCTCAGGGCGGACAGCCCGCCCTCGCCGTTCCAGCACTTCTGGTCCCTGGCGGTCGAAGAACAGTTCTACCTCCTCTGGCCGTTGCTGCTGTGGGCGAGCTGGCGGCTCGCCCGGCGGCGCACGGCCCTGCTGGCGGCGCCCCTCGCCGTGCTGTGCGTGATCTCCTTCGTACTGAACGTCTCGATCACCGCCGACTCGCCCTCCTGGGGGTACTTCGGCTCCCACACCCGTCTGTGGGAGCTGGGCACGGGCGCGCTGCTCGCCCTCTCCGCGAGCAGGCTGGAACGGCTGCCGGCCCGGACGGCCGCGGCCCTGAGCTGGACCGGCCTGGTGTCGCTGCCGGCGGCGGCCCTGCTGTTCGACGACGACACGCCCTTCCCCGGGTGGTACGCCCTCGTGCCCGTGCTCGGCACCGCGCTGGTCCTGGCCGGCGGTTGCCCGCCCGTCCGGTCGGGCGCCGGCCGGCTGCTGTCCCTGCGCCCGGTCACATGGGTCGGCGGCCTGTCCTACAGCTGGTACCTGTGGCACTGGCCGGCGCTGATGATCCTGCCGAGGGCGCTGAACAGACCGCCGGGCGTCGGTTTCGCACTGGTCTGCGCGGCGGTCGCGCTCCTGCTCGCCTGGGCGACGCTGCACCTGGTGGAGAACCCGGTGCGGTTCCACCGCGTGTTCCGCGGCCGTCCGGTACGGGCGCTGGGGCTCGGGGCCGGGCTGACGGCGTGCGCGGTCACGGCGGCACTGGTCGCGACGGCCTTCCCGCCGTCCATCGACTCGGGTGTGGCAGCGCCGCGGCTGAGGAGCGTGCTCGACGGGGCCGCCGACCCGCAGGCACGCCTGACCGAGCTGCTGTCGGAGCCGTCCCCGAGCCTGCCGGCCAACCTGCGGCCCGGACTCGCCCGGATCAAGTCGTCGTCGTCCGCCATCTACCGGGACGGCTGCCACATCGGCTACGAGAGCGAGGCGACCCCGCGGTGCGTCTACGGCGACCGGTCGGCGCCGAAGACCGTGGTGCTCTTCGGGGACTCGCACGCGGCCCAGTGGTTCCCGGCCCTCGACCGGCTGGCCCGTGCACACCACTGGAGGCTGGTCTCGCTGACGAAGGCCTCGTGCAAGGTCGCCGACGTCACCACCGTCTACCAGGGCAGGCCGTACACCTCCTGCGACCGGTGGCGCACCAGGGAACTGGCCCGGATCAGGTCCCTGCACCCCGCGCTGGTCGTCGCCGCCTCCTCGGACGCGGCCGACCTGGCCGGGCCGTCCGGCGACCCGCGCGCGCGGTGGACGGAGGGCTTCGAACGGACCTACCGCGAACTGAGGGCCTCGGGCGCCGAGGTGCTGGCCGTCGAGGACACCCCCTGGCCCGACGGCGACGCGGTCGAGTGCGCCGGGGAGCATCCCCTGGAACTGCGGCGGTGCGCCTCCGAGATCGGGCGCGCGGTCAGGGATCCCGGCAAGAAGCGCGAGATCACCGAGGCGGCGGCGGTCACCGGCGTCACGGTCCTCGACCCGGCACCCTGGCTCTGCGGCGCGGGCGGGGTCTGCCCCGTCGTGGTCGACGACACCTTCGTCTACCGCGACGACAGCCACCTCAGCGAGTCCTACGCCGAGGCCATCGCCCCGGTACTGGACCACGCGATCGCCGGCCTCTACGGAGCCGACCTGAGCCGGCATCCGTGACCCGCCCCCGCTTCCACTCCCGCCCCTGGGACCGGCACCGCGACCGGTGACGCGCTCGGGCCCGCCGGCATCAGTCCGCGAGCAGCCCGCCGACGGCGGCGACGCCCTCGGTGATCGCGCGGCGGCCGGTGTTGCCGAAGCCGAGTACCAGGCGGGGCCGCCCGCCGGCCGCGTCCGGCGCCGCGTGGTGTCCGGCCATCCCGTAGAGGCCGACCCGCCGGGCCCGGGCCGCGGCCACCACCCGTTCCTCGTCGCGGCCCGGCCCGAGGTGGGCGACGGCGTGGAAACCGGCGGCCAGCCCGGTGAGCCGCACGCCGGGAGCGTGCGCGGCGAGTGCCTCGACCAGGGTGGCGCGCCGGGCGGCGTACTCGGCGCGCATGCGGCGCAGGTGGCGGTCGTAGCGACCCGAGGTGATCAGGTGGGCCAGGGCGATCTGGTCGAGGGTGGGAGATCCGCGGTCGTCGGCGGCCTTGAACGCCACGACGGCGCCGAGGAGGGCCGGCGGGCAGAGCAGCCAGCCCAGCCGGAGCGCCGGTGCGAGGGACTTGCTGACGGTGCCGATGTTCAGCACCCGGTCGGGGGCGAGGCCCTGGAGGGAGCCGACGGGGTCGCGGTCGTAGCGGAACTCCGCGTCGTAGTCGTCCTCGATGACGAAGGCGTCCCGCCGCTGCGCCCAGTCGATGAGCGCACGCCGACGCCCGGCGGTCATGACGACGCCGGACGGCCACTGGTGCGCCGGGGTGACGAGGACCGCCCGCGCGCCGGTGGCCTCCAGGGCCCGTACGTCGACCCCGTCCTCGTCCACCGGCACCGGTACGGCCGTCATCCCGGCGTGCACGGCGGCCCGGGACGTCGCGGCGGGCGCGCCGGGATCCTCGTGGGCGAGGGTGGTCACGCCGCGGGCGGCCAGCGCCCGCAGGGCCAGCGCGAGCCCCTGGGCGTAGCCGGTGCAGATGACGGTGCCGTCCGCGTCGGCGGCCGCGGCCCGTACCCGCCGCTGGTACCCGGCCACCACCTCGCGCGCCAGGGGCGGGCCGTGCGGGTCGCCGTAGTCGAGGGCGGCGGTCGGCAGGGTGCGGGCGGCCTCACGGACCGCCCACAGCCAGTCGGCGAGCGGGACGGAGGCGAGGTCGGGGACGCCCGAGCGGAAGTCGGCGACGAGCGGCGGCCCGTCCGGCCGTTCCCCGGACGGTGTCCGGCCGGGCGGCGCGGCGAACGCGTGTTGGGGGCGGGCGCGGGCGGCGACGGTGGTGGCGGCGCCGATGCGGCCGGTGAGGTAGCCCTCCGCCTGGAGCTGGGCGTAGCAGTCCTGGACCAGGCCGCGGGAGACCCCGGTGCGGCGGGCCAGTTCGCGGGAGGACGGAAGGCGTTCGCCGACCTGCAGACGGCCGGCCCGGATGGCGTCCCTGATCTGGCGTTCCAGCTGCGCGCGCAGCCCCTCGCCGCTGTTCCGGTCCACGGCGAGCAGCAGTTCGGGTGACAGACCGGACCACTGCAGCGGCATGGAAATGGAGCTTACCGGGGGACCGGTGGGCTTCTAGCGTCGATGCCATGACCACGCCACCCAGCACCCCGCCCGGCATCCCACCCCGTATCCCGTCCACCACCGCGGGAGACGGCACCGCCCCGCACGTCCCGGCACCGGCCCCCTCGCCCGACCGCCCCCCACTGGTGACCCGTCAGCTGCTGCTGCGCTTCTGGACGGTGGTCGGAGCTTCCGCGAGCTTCTTCCTGCTGCTGTCGGTGGTGCCGCTGTACGCCGAACGCGGCGGCGGCGACGCGGGCCTGGCCACCGGCGCCCTGATGTTCGCCACCGTCGGCGGCGAACTGGCCACGCCCCGGCTGGTGGCCCGCTACGGCTACCGGACGGCGCTGGCCGCGGGCCTGGTCCTGCTCGGCGCGCCCGCACTGGTGCTCACCGCCGGGGACGGCATGGCCTGGATGGTCGCGATGTGCCTGCTGCGCGGGCTGGGCTTCGCCCTCACCGTCGTCGCCGGCGGCGCCCTGACGGCCTCACTGATCCCGGCCGCCCGGCGCGGCGAGGGGCTGGCGCTGGCCGGGATCGTGTCGGGCGTGCCGTCCCTGGTGGGCCTGCCGCTCGGTGTCTGGCTGGCCGCGCACATCGGGTTCACGCCGGTGTGCGTGGCCGGTGGGCTGGCGGCGCTGGCCGCGGTCGTGGTGGTGCCGGGGCTCCCGGGACGGGAACCTTCCGCCGCCCGGGACGCGGGAGTGGGAGTGGTCGCGGGTCTGCGTGACGGTGCCCTGGCCCGGCCCACAGTGGTGTTCGCCACGACCGCGCTCGGCACGGGGATCCTCGTGACGTTCCTGCCGGTCGCCGTCCCCGCGTCGCTGTCCGCCCTGGTGACGATCGCGCTCTTCGCGCAGCCCGCGACGTCCACCGTGGCCCGCTGGTTCGCCGGCCGGTACGGCGACCGCCACGACCCCGCCCGCCTGGTGCTCCCGGGCCTGCTCGCGTCGGCCGCCGGTCTGCTGCTGACGGCGGCGACGGGCAGCCCGGCGGCCGTGCTCGCCGGGGTCACGCTGTTCGGCGCCGGCTTCGGGGTCGCGCAGAACGCGACGCTCACGCTGATGTACGCCCGGGTCCCGGAGTCCGGGTACGGCACGGTGAGCGCGCTGTGGAACGTGGCGTACGACGGCGGCATGGGGGTGGGAGCCCTCGCCTTCGGCGTGGCGGCGGCCCATACCGGCTACCCGGCCGCCTTCGCGCTCGCCGCCGCCGTGATGCTCGTCGCCCTGGCCCCGGCCCTGCGCGACCGCTGAGGAGGGCGGCCGCCACCGAGCGCGGCCCCCGGCCCGGAACCAAGGAGGCGCGCCCCGTCCGTCGCCGTTTGCTCGCGGGGCTTCGCCTCGCTAAGCTCACCGATGTCAGTACTTGACTCGTCAAACAATGATCGCGGCGGGGTGTGCGAGCGGTCACCTGTCGCGGCCGTTCGCGGCGCACGCGTAAGCCACTGATTTCGCACCGGCCGTTCCCGGGGATCCGCCGCGGGTAATTCCACGCGCCTTTCCCGTCGTTGCGCCGTCCGCGCCGCCCGACGCCCTCGCAATGGGCCACGATGCGCCCGGAATCGGGAAAGTGTGACGCCCTGCCGTGCGATCGGAACGTCCGCACAACCCATTCCGTCGGTATTCCTGGCGGCGGTCACGCACCCCGCCCGACTTGGTGACCAACCGTCATGACCCCACGTCACGGACTGGGATGGCGGGCTCGCATTCCGGTTCTCGTCAGGCACTGGATCTGTTTTCGTCATCTCCTGTCCGCCCGGGAAGCGACGCTCCTGACTAACGTCGTTGGTGTTTGAAACTATCGACCCCAGAAGGGCCCCCTATGTGCATTCACGATGACAACCCGTCGCACGAGCCGGACGGGCAGAGTCGGCGGGGGTTCCTCCGCAACGCAGCGCTGGCCGGTGCGGGGGCGGCGGCCGCGGGTGCCGGTGTGTCCGCGCTCGTCGGTACGCCCGCGTTCGCCGCGGACGCGAGTCAGAGCGGCAGGACCGGCAGTTGGAGCCCGGACCCGACCGCCCTCCAGTTCACCCTCGCGGTCATGCCGGACACCCAGTTCCTCTACTGGGGCAGCCAGGACAGCGTCAACCGGACGCCGCAGGAGGAGTCGTTCCGCTACATCATCGACAACAGCGGCGAGGGCACCGACAACATCGTCTTCATGGCGCACCTCGGTGACCTGACGCAGGACGCCGATGCGTCGTCCTTCGCCCAGGTCGACAAGGCGTTCGCCCTCCTGGACTCGCACGGCGCCGCCTACAGCGTGGTCGCCGGCAACCACGACGTGAGCGGTGACGACTCCCGCGGCGACACGCCGTACCTGCAGACCCTGGGGCCGCGGCGGTTCAAGCGCTCGAAGACGTTCGCCGGTTCGGACCCCACCGGTTACAACACCGCCCACGTCTTCAAGGCCGCGGGCCTCTCCTGGCTGGTGCTCGCCCTGGACTGGCGGACCACCGACCAGGGCTTCGCGTGGGCCAACGACGTCATCAAGGCCCACCCGAAGATGCCGGTGATCCTCACGGCGCACGACATCGTCTACTCGGACTACGACGACAACGTCTTCCCGTACGAGTCCGGCAACCCCGAGGACAACGCCGACCTCTCCGGCTACGGGCAGACGATCTGGGACAAGCTGATCAAGGACAACGACCAGATCTTCCTGACCCTCAACGGCCATTACTGGCCGTCCGGGCGTACGACCAGGAAGAACACCGCCGGCAACGACGTGCACCTGCACATCACGAACTACCAGAACCGCTACTTCGGCGGCGGCGGCATGATCCGGCTGTACCACTTCGACCTGGCCCGCAACACCATCGACGTCGAGACCATCAACCCGTGGATCCTGGCCCAGGACCCGGAGTCCCGCAACAAGCTGGCGGCCGAGCACGCTCGGATCACCGGCGCGGTCGACGACTTCTCGGTGCCGATCGACTTCGAGAGGCGGTTCTCGAGCTTCATCCCGATCCCGGTCCGCCCCGCCCGCCCGGCGAGCAGGCAGCTGGTCAAGGGCACGCTGGCCTACTGGCGTTTCGACGGCCAGGGCGCGCCCGGCACCCCGCTCACCGCGGGCGACACGATCCGCGACCTGTCCGGCAAGGGCAACGACCTCACCGTGGTGACCGTGCCGGGCAGTGCCGCCGACGCGCTGACCTGGTCCGACGACCACCACCCCGACCAGCCCGCGCACGCCAGCCTGAAGTTCGCCGGTGGCAGGAACCCCGTCAACGGCTCCTACCTGACCACCGGGGCCAAGGCCCCGCTGAACGCCGAGACGTTCAGGTCCGGGTACACCTTCGAGACGTTCGTGCGGATGCCGCTCGACTGGGACGCCGGCAGGAACGGCAACGCGTCGATCCTCAGCCGCCGGGGCTCGGCCGGGGCCGCGGGCAAGCACGGCAAGAACACCGACGCGAACGAGCCCCTGGCCCAGTTCGCCATCACGAACAACGGCCGCGAGGCGCAGTTCAACCACTACCCGCTCAACAACACCTACCCGACGACCAACTGGGGTCACGGCATGGTGGAGCTGAAGTGGTGGCACGTGGCGGTCGTCAACGACGGCCGCTACACCCGGATGTACGTCGAGGGCGCGCCCGTCGCCGACAACCCGAAGCGCGTGTCGCAGGGCCTCACCACGCTCGGCCTGCCCTGGCTGGTCGGCGGCCACGAGTACGCCGGTGCGGTCGACGTCGTCCTCCACGGCAACGTCGGTGACATCCGCATCGTCAACCGCCCGCTGTCCGTGGACGAGTTCCTGACCGCGGAGTAGTCCTTCGCCCTTCCGCCTCCGGCCCACCCGCCGGAGGCGGAAGGGAACCCCGCCGGGGCGCGGGCCCGTCGGTGGAACCGGCCCGACGGACCCCTGCGGGGCGTCCGGTCCGCGTCTGGCAGGATCACCGCGACGTGAACCGGGTCAGGGGGGGTCGAAGTGGGATTCTTCGGGAACAAAGACCGACGGAAGGGCGAACAGGAGGCGATCGATCATCTCGTCGAGCGTGTCCTGACGCTTCTGCGGCAACCCCCGGCCGAGCGGGAAGCAGGGCTGCGCGACTGCCTCGCCACAGCCGAGGTCCGGTTCGGCGACGAGCACCTCGTGACGGACTATGTGCTCTGGGCCCTCTGTGCCCACCTCGAATCCGAGGGTCAATGGCCGGAGGCGGAAACGAGGGTGCTTCGTCTGCGTACCCGCCACGACACCTTGGAGATCTGGATCCTGCATGTCAGGATCTTGTCCCAGCAGGGCCGTCACGAAGAGGCGGCACGTGAACTCGACGAGCTGATCGAAGCCGCTTCGACGTCGCTGGACGAGTTCGGGGCACAAGTCCTGCTCTGCCGCGCGGTGCGTGGGAACGAAAGGTTCTGGCTGGGCCGGGTCGAGGAGAGCGAGCAGGAACTGCGCAGTGTCCTCGAGCGGAGCCGGCTCCTGCCGCCGCCCGCCGGGTTCGCCGCGCGCTGGTTGGCGACAGACCTGCTGTCCCACCTCTTGACGAGCACGGGACGCCCGGAAGAAGGACTGGCGATCGCGGAAGAAGCGTTGGGAATGGTGACCCGGTACGACGAAGGAGAACTGCGGTTGCGGTTCGGTCTGGAGCTGTGCTGTGCCCATGCCCTGAACCGTCTGGGGAGCCATTCCCAAGCGTTGGAGAGCGCGAGAAGTGCCTATGCCGTGATCGCCGGGGCCGCGAGGTCGGCCATGCCCCCGTCTGTGGTGACCCTGCAGTCGGCGGAAGCCCTGTCGGGCATCCATGCCGCGGAGGCCCTGCTCGGGTTGGGGCGACGTGAGGAGGCCGCGCGGGAGGGCGGCAGCAGCATCGCCACCCTGAGGAGGATGCACGGCCCGCACTTCGGAATCCTCCGGCAGGCGGAGCGCAGCCTCGCCGACCTGCTGGATATCACCGCAGGCGACGCTGACGCCGTGACCGCGTAGGGCTTCGACCGGGTCGAGGCGTGTGGATGGTTCTCGCTGCGCCGATGTTCGGACGCAGGTGTACGAGGGGCATGACGGGGACGGAGAGCCGTCATGGCTGGGTTTGCGCGCCCCGGGGTCCCGCGTGCTGTCCGCGGGGCCCCGGGGGTGGCTGGGCCGGTCGGCGCCGGCGCCGTTCCCTCACGCGCTGCGGGCGGTGATGTTCCCGTGCGGGGTGGTGGCGTGGATGTGGAGTTCGGTCGCGCCGTCGTTCTTCAGGGCGTTGCTGACGCGGCCGTGGCCCGTGCCGGCGTCCAGGGCGGCGGACACCCCGGAGGCGGCGGTGACCGTGATGTCGCCCATCTGGGTGCGGAGTTCGACCGTGCCGCGGACGGCCTCGGTGATCCGTATGTCGCCCCGCGCGGTGCTGATGTTCGCGGGGCCGGTGAGCCGGCCGACCTCGACGTCGCCGTCGACCGCGGTGAGACGGACGCCGGAGGCCTCGTCGATCTTGATCTGCTGGTACGCGCCGTCGAAGACGACGTCGCCGAGCCGGCCGACCCCGCGGAGCTCGCTGCCGGAGGTCTTGCCCTCGACGCGCGATCCGGTGGGCAGTTGGACGGTGACCTCCAGGGCCCCGGAGGGGCCGAGGAGCCGGTTGCCGGAGGCGGTGCGGATCTGCAGGACGCCGTCGGAGTAGGTGACGGTGGTCTGCTCCGCGGTCCGGACGTCGCGGCTCTTGGCGGGGTCGGCCGGCAGGACCTCGACGACGGTGTCGGCGCGGTCGGCGGCGATGAACTGGACGCGTCCGGCCGGGATCTCCAGGACGGCGGAGATGGGGGCGGTGGTGTCGAACTTCTGCATCGTGCACTCCCGTGCTCGCTGTCGGTTTCTGACATGGGAAACGCTACGTTGCTTTCCAGTCGACGGCAACGTTCTTGTTGCGTCAAATCCCCATCACCGCAGGTGAGATGAGGGAATTTGTTGCAACGATCCTGAAGATAATGCAACGTCGGCCGCTTCGATCATTGCAATGGTTGGGAAGTGAACGCTATGGTGCGGCAATCGGGGACATCGCGCGATCACCAGGGAGATCACGATGCCGGGAGGCAGGCTCACCCAGCAGGAACGCCAGCAGATCGCGTCGGGGCTGGCCGACAGCCTTCCGTACGCCGAGATCGCCCGGCGGCTGGACCGTCCGACCTCGACGGTCACGCGCGAGGTGATGCGCAACGGCGGCCCCACCGCCTACCGCGCCGACCTCGCCCACCGGGCCACCGAGCGCCGGGCGCACCGCCGCAAGCCCGCGGCCGTCAGGGGGGCGCAGTCGGCCCCTCCGGCGCACGGACGTGATCCGGAGGCCGTGGCCGAGTACGAGGAGACGTTCACCACGGTCATGATGGCCTCCGGTCTCAACAAGATGGGGGCCCGGGTGCTGACGTGCCTGTTCACCACCGACGCGGGCAGTCTGACCGCGGCCGAGCTCACCCAGCGGCTCCAGGTCAGTCCGGCGTCCATCTCCAAGGCGATCGCCTTCCTGGAGAGTCAGAGCCTCGTCCGTCGGGAACGGGACGAACGCCGCCGTGACCGCTACCTCGTCGACGACGAACTCTTCTACCAGGCGACCATCGCCAGCGCCCGGGCCAACGACCAACTGGTGGCGACGGCGCGCCAGGGCGTGGCCGTCCTCGGCCCCGACACCCCGGCCGCCGCCCGCCTGGAGAACATCGCCCGCTTCCTCGACTTCATCAGCGAAAGCGTCACCCGCGCCGCCGAGCAGGCCCGCGCCGTCCTCCACACCAGGCCTGACGCGACCTCACACGACGCGCCGCAGCCGGGCCGGGACGCGTGAGGGACCCGCGGCCACGGAGGCGGGCGTGGGCAGGAGAGCCCCGGGACCGGAACGGGACGGGTGTCGTCAGCGCTGCCTGCGGATCACCCGGTAGCGGCGCTCCACGTCGGCCATGAACCATTCCGGCACCTCGCCCACGGCGCGCAGGTGCCTGCGCTCCTCGGGGGAGAGGCCCTGCGCGGCGTCGTCCACGGCCAGCGCGTAGTCGGCCATCCTGTCCGACGCGTACTCGCGTCTCAGGTCACCGCCCGTCGTGGTCGCGCCGTCGTTCCTGCTGAACAGGACCGTGATCCACCCGAACACGCGCAGTCGGCCCGCCTTCTTGCGCAGCTCGTCGCGGACGACGAGCCAGCACAGGCGCTCGTCGGTCACGTTCGGCATCGCTCGTGCCTCCGCCATGCGCTCTCCCCTCCCCGCACGCGTTCACCTGATCCGCGTGGCGGCGGGAGCCTACCGGCCGGGAGCCGCCGTGCCGCGCCATTTACCGCGCGTACGGCCTGACGTGCCTCCGGTCCCGACCCGTCTCAGGCGGCGACCTTCGCCAGGAACGCGGCGAGGTTCGCGACGGTCCGCTGGATCTTCTCCTCCAGGGTGAGGGTCTCGTGGAGCCGCGCGCCGATGCCCGCGTCCTTCTTGCCCCGTACGTACAGCGGGCAGGCGAGGTCGCTGCACATGTAGGCACCCACGGTGTTGCCCTGTTGCCCGGCCTTGCCGGCCCTCGGGGCGACCATGAGGGAGACGCCCCCGGAGTGGGTGGTCAGGCACATGGAGCACATGCTCAGCCGCGCCTGCCAGGAGGCCGTGTTCGACGACCGCAGGACGACCGCCGTCGTGCGCCCGTCCAGCTCCGTGACGAGGTACGACCGGTCCGGCGCCTGGGGGTCGCGCCAGCCGAGGAAGTCCAGGTCGTCCCAGGGCTGCTCGGCCAGGTCGCGGGGCACGTGCAGGCGCTTCGCCTCGCCCTTGCTGCAGTTCACGAAGGCGCCGCGGATCTCCCGCTCGGTCAGTGGCTTCATGAACGGCAGGCTAGTTTACCTAAAGGTATTAGGCAAATTATTAATGTGTGCAGCTACGACGCAGGGCCGTGATGGTTTGGGGAGGCTCGGCGCTCGCCGGGCGGTTACCGGGCCGGCGAGGGGTGATCGGCGGTTGGAGCGCAGGCTCAGCGGTAGTCCTCGGGGTGGCCCTGCATCCAGCGGTTGATCCGGTCGCGGGTCGCCACGAGGTCGTCCTGGTGTTCCTTCAGGTTCTCGAAGGAGGTGTCCTTGCCGAGGGTGCCGTGCAGTCGCGCCATCCACGCGAGCGGCTCGCGGAAGTGCCCGGGGCCCTGGGGGTCGGCCTTCATGGCCTCGTCGAGTCCGGCGAGTTCGTCGTGCACCCGGGTGAGGAAGTACGCGCACTCGCCCTGGGACGTGGTGGGCGTGCAGCCGGAGTGGTAGGTCGCCTGGAGGGTGGCGAAGGCGTCGCGCACCTTCTCCACCGGGACCTCGGGCTGCCCCGCCGAGGGGGACTCGGACCCCGCCGGTGCCGACTCCGAACCGGCCCCCGGTGCCGACTCCGAACCGGCCCCCGGAGCGGACGCCTCGGCCGGCTCCGAGGCGGACACGGGCGTACGGGTGCCGCCGGCGGTGCGGTCCGCGCCGTCGTCCGACGGCGCGGAACACGAGAGGAGGAGCGCCACGAGCGGGACGGCGAGCAGCGGGGCGGCGGGAAGGCGCCGAGCGGTGGGTTCCTTGATCATGGCAGGTACGACGTGGGGCGGGGCCGCACGGTTCCCCGCCGCCCGGGCAGATCCGCCGGCGCCTCAGGCCTGCAGCGTGTAGCGGAAGACGCGGGTGTCCCGGACGAGGAAGCCGAGACGTTCGTACAGCCGGTTCGCCGCCTGCCGCGAGGGCCGGGACGTGAGGTCCACCGTACGGGCTCCGGCGACGTCGGCCAGCCGGATCGCCTCCTCGGTGAGGGCGGCGCCGACGCCGTAGCCGCGGGCGGCCTCGTCGACCACCACGTCCTCGACCCAGGCGCGCATCCCGGTCGGCAGGGGGAACATCGCCAGCGTGAGCGTCCCGACGACGCGACCGTCGACACGCGCCACCAGTACCGTGTTCGCCTCGGCGGCCAGCAGCCTGCGCAGCGATTCGCGGTCCGGCGGCGCCGCGCTGGCGGACAGTTGGGGGAGCAGGCGTGTGAACGCCTCGACCAGCTCGTCGTCCGCCTCGCGGACGACCTCTACCTCAACGCTCATGATCCGGTTCCTGTCCAGGTGTCTCGGCACCGGGTGGCGTCCGCGGTGCCCGGGGAGCGGCCTGATGCGGCCGCGGGCTCCAGTCTTCTCAGGAACCCGACGCCGGGCCATTCCTGCTCATCCACCCGTGGCCGGTGCCGTGGGCGCGTCCACGGCCGGGGGTTCCTCCGTCGCTTCGTGCGAGGGGACGCCGGGTCGCGCGAGCACCGCCAGCCGGTCGGCGGCGGTGTCGACCAGTTGCAGGTCGGTCTTGGTGTGGGCGATGGCGGCGTCGATGAGGAGGGCGACGAGGGGGTCGTCGGTGTGGGTGCGGCGCAGGCGGGTGAGGGCGGCGAGTTCGGAGAGGTAGGTCTGCCGCTGGTTCGCCACGAGGGTGTCCAGGGCCTCGGGGCCGAGCGAGGCCGCGCCGAAGAGCTTGAGGAAGAGTTCGTCGCGGTATCCGCCGGTGCGGACCCAGGCCGACGTCGCCCAGTTGTCGAGCTCGTCGAGTCCCTGGTGGGTGAGGGTGTAACGGGTCTTGTCGGGGCGGTCGTTCTGCGTGACGTGCGACCGGGTGACGTGGCCGTCGCGGACCAGCCGTTCGAGGATCTGGTAGAGGTGCCCGATGTTGAGGCCGCCCCACTGCGGGCCGATCGCCTCCTCGAAACGGCCCTTGAGCTCGTAGCCGTGACTCGGTCCCTCGGCCAGCAGCGCGAGCACCGCGTGGTGCAGTGGCATTTTGCATCCCCTCTGTGTTGTGACAATGTACCCGTGCATTGCCGCAATGCAGGAGGGGTGGTCGGAAGCATGGGCGTGACCTTGCGGGGCGTGACCCGCCGGCATCCGGGGGTGGTGGCGCTGGACGGCGTCGACCTGGAGATCGGGGACGGCGAATCGGTGGCCCTGACCGGTCCGTCCGGCGCCGGGAAGTCGACCGTCCTCCACCTGGTGGGCGGCATGGATCTGCCGGACTCCGGCACCGTCGAGGTCGACGGCACCGTCCTGGCACCGGACGGGCTCGACGCCCACCGCCGCCGGATCGGCTTCGTCTTCCAGCGCTTCCACCTCCTGCCCGCCCTCACGGTGCTGGACAACGTGCTGGCACCGGTACTGCCCCGCCGGGTGGACTTCGACCGGCGCGCCCGCGGCATGGAACTGCTGGAGGCCGTGGGCCTGGAGCGGCGCGCCGGCGCGCTGCCCTCGGAGCTGTCGGGCGGTCAGCAGCAGCGCGTGGCCGTCGCACGGGCGCTGGTCAACCGGCCCGGCCTGCTGCTGGCGGACGAGCCGACCGGCAACCTCGACAGCGCGACGGGCCGGGAGATCATCGACCTGCTGCTGTCCCTGACCGCGCAGTTCGGGATGACGCTGCTGGTCGCGACCCACGACGTGGAGGTGGCCGCCAGCTGCGACCGGATCCTGCGCCTGCGCGACGGGAAGGTCGTGGCCGACGAACGCGTCACGCCCGCGGCCGACGTCCTGGACCGGCTCGGAGGCCTGCGCCCGTGATCGCCATGATCTGGTCACAGCTGCGCCGGCACCGGGCCCGCGCGCTGGCGCTGGCCGCGGGCATCCTCGTGGCCGCCACCAGTTTCACCCTGCTCACCTCGACCGTGACCACCAGTCAGGCGCGGACCACCGAGACCGTGCGGAAGAACGCCCGCTCCGCGTACGACGTCCTGGTCCGCCCCCACGGCAGCCAGACCGCCCTCGAACGCGGCGACCAACTCGTCGGGGCCAACTTCCTGTCCGGGATCTTCGGCGGCATCGGCACGAGCCAGTACGAGCGGATCAAGGAGATGCCAGGGATCGAGGTCGCCGCGCCCGTCGCCAACGTCGGCTACCTGATGGTGCAGGGAACGCTGAAGGTGGACCTGTCGTCGTTCGTGGACGGCGAGGCACAGGGCCAGATGCTGAGGATCCAGCCGACACTGACCGCGGGGCTGGGCCGCTACCGTGTCGCCGACCAGTACCTGTACGTGAGCCGCAACCCGATCAAAGCGTCCGAGACGCTCTCGGACTCCACGTACCCCGGCCTGCAGGAGGAACACGCCGACCACCGGACCTATCCGGTGTGCTGGTACTACAACTACAACAAGACCGACATTCACGTCGAACACACCGCGGACGGCGCATTCGGTCCGCTGCAACCCAACCTCATACGCGAGGACCGCCGCGAGAAGTCGCCCTTCGACCCCGACATGAACAGCTGGCTCACCTGCCGGTCGGCGGGGGGCAGGGCGGTCGCCGAGATCCCCGTCTCCTACCCGGTGCTGCTGTCGGCGGTGGATCCCGCCGCCGAGGACCGGCTGGTGGGCCTCGGGCACGCCGTCACCTCCGGCCGCATGCTCACCGAACGGGACAAGCCCGCCTGGGGCCGCAAGGAGAACTGGTCCAACGAGTCCTACTGGACGATCCCGATGGTGCTCAGCGACCAGAGCCTGACCTCCGGGACCATGAATGCCACCGTGGAACGCCTGGACACCGGCGACCCCGCGACGCTGCGCGGCAAGCTCGGCAGCCCCGCCGCCCACGACTTCGTCAACGACCTGCGCGGAACACCGGTCGGACGCGTCAGCGCCGAACTCGAGCAGGGCTTCCCCGGCGCCTCCCTGTTCGCCCCGCAGGCCGACAGCTACTGGACGGTCGGCCCCGTCGACTACCGCCGCACCGGGACGGACCTGGCGCCGCGCGCCCGCGCCGACCAGTCCCCGGAGCTGTGGCGCACCAACAGCGACCGCCAGTTCATCCAGCTCGTGCCCGAGGAGAACACCGGCGCCCAGTTCCGGGAGGTCGTCAGCCACCCCGGAACCGCCTGCTGGGGCACCCGTACCTGCGCGTACGAGGACTACGGAAGGACCCCGGTCCCGTACCTGAAGCCGGTCGGCCGCTACGACGCCACCGAACTCCCCGGATTCTCCACGCTGTCCGCCGTGCCGCTGGAGACCTACCGCTCACCGCAGGTCACCGGCGCCGACGACGCCGGGCGGGCGGCCCTGCACGACCGGCCGCTGCGCCCGGACCGCAACCTCGGCGGCTACCTGGCCGCACCGCCCACCATGCTCACGTCCCTGGACGCGCTGCCCGTACTGACCGGGAGCCGCCGGCAGCCGAGCGTGCAGGACAAGGCCCCCATCAGCGCCATCCGGATCCGGGTTGCCGGCGTGACCGGCGTCGACGCCGCGTCACAGGCCCGGGTCAACGCGGTCGCGGGGCGCATCCGCACCGCGTACCCCGGCCTGCAGGTGGACATCACCATCGGCAGTTCGCCGGCGCCGCAGACCATCGCGCTGCCCGGCGTCCACGTGGTGGAGAACTGGACCGCCAAGGGCGTGGCCCTGCGCATCCTCAAGGCCGTCGACGCCAAGAGCGCGGTGCTGTTCGTGCTGGTCCTGATCGTCTGCGCGCTGTTCCTCGCCCAGGCCGCCCTGGCGTCGGTGCGTTCACGGCGCATCGAGATCGGCACCCTGCGCTGCCTGGGCTGGAGCCCGCCGGAGATCATGCGCCTCATCCTCGGCGAACTCCTCGTCATCGGCCTGGGCGCGGGCGCCCTCGGCGCCGTGCTGGCCTACGTCCTGGGCGTGGTGCTGGGACTGCCCGACGCGGGGCGGAAGGCGGCGCTCGTGCTGCCCGTCGCGCTGTTGCTCGCGGTCACCGCGGGGCTCTTCCCGGCCTGGCGCGCCACCCGGCTCAAGCCGCTGGACGCGATCACGCCCCCGGTGACCGCCACCGGACGGGCCGCGCCCGTCAGCTCCGTCCTCGGGCTCGCCGTGCGCAACCTGCTGCGCTTCCCCGGCCGTACCGTGCTCGGCGCGGCCGGACTCGCCCTGGCGGTGGCGGCCTTCACCGTCCTGCTCGCCCTCACCCTGGGCTTCCGCGGCGAAGTGGCCGGCTCCCTGCTGGGCAACGCCGTCGTCGCGCAGGCCCGGACCGCGGACTACCTGAGCGTCGCGCTGTCGCTGCTGCTGGGCGCCGCCGGGGCCGTCGACGTCCTGGTCCTGTCCATGCGTGAACGCGCCGCGGACCTGGCCGTGCTGCGGGCCACCGGCTGGACGACGCGTGAACTGGCCCGGCTCAGCTACTACGAGGGTGCCCTGCTCGCCGTGCTGGGCGGCCTGGCCGGCGCGGTCACCGGGCTGGTGACGGTACTGGCGATCGGCTGGGGCACGCTGGGCGGGCGTCTTCCGGCCGTCGGCGGCGCGGCACTGCTGGCCACCCTGGCCGCTGTGGTCCTGGTCTGCGCGGCCCTGGCCCTGCCGGTCCGCGCGCAGTCGCGCGTCGCGCCCGCCCGTCTGCTGGCCATGGGGTGACCACTGCCGCGGGCAGGCGCGGTGGGGCCGGTCCCGACGGACCGGGCCCACCGCGCCGTTGCGCCTAACGCCTGGTCAGGACCACATCGGCGGTGACGGCGTCACGACCGCCCGTCCGCACGGTGCGCTCGGCCGTCCGGTAGCCCTCGGCTCCGACCCTCAGCGCGACGGTACGTCCGGCCTCCGGGAGCCACAGCTGGTAGGTGCCGTCGACGGCGGTGCTCAGCGTGTGCGCACCCGTCCCGGTCCCGACCCGCACCGTGGCCCCGGCCAGCGGCGTGCTGCCGCCGTGCCGCCCCGCGCCGCTGACGGTGCCGCTCAGGTGCGTCCACCCCGGTGGCGCCACCACGGTCATGGTGACGGGCACGGTGACGGAGCCGTACGGCCCGTCGCTGTCGACGACCAGCCGCGCGCGGTGCACACCCGCGTCGGCCGGGCCCATGCCCCGGGCGTCGACGGTGACCCTCAGTTCCGCCGTCCCGCCCGCGGCGACGGACGCGGAACCCGCCTTGCCCGCCAGCCACGCCACGTCCCCGTGGGGCGAGTCGTAGCCCGGCAGTTCCAGGGCGGAGCTCTGCATCACCCGGTCGGCGCTCAGGCCGCCCATGACGGACCAGCCGGGTGCTCCCGCCGCCGCGTACAGCGGCTGCGGCAGGTTCGGCAGCGCGCTCCACGCGTCCGTGCCCGGATCGTAGGCGTACGCCTCGTTGGTCACCGCGGCGGCCCCGACCAGCACACCGCCGGCGGCCATGAGCCGGCCCGCCCCGACGGCCGTCGCCGCGCCCCAGAAGTCCACCGGCGGATCGGCGATCGGGGTCCAGCGGCCCGCGGCACGGTCCAGGGCGTACCCGGCCGCCGTGGCGTGCGGAGGCTGCCCGTCGCCCTGGTGGACGCCGCCCGCGCAGTACAGCGTCCCCTCGACCGTCCCGCAGCTCTGCCAGGAGGTCGGCAGGGGGTAGGCAGGGCCCGCCGACCACGTGTCGCTCGCCGGGTCGTAGACCTGCACGTCGCGCGAGCCGCAGGTGAAGCTCGTGCAGCCGCCGACCACGTACAGCCGGTCGCCCACCGCCGCCGCGGCGGAACTGCCGTACGCCTTGGGCGCGTCGGCGATCCGCGACCAGGTGTCGGTCGCCGGGTCGTAGACCTCGCCCCCGGCGATCGGCGCGCCCGCGCGGTTCTTTCCGCCGACGACGTACAGCTTGCCCCGGACGAATCCGTAGGCCGCGCCGGTGCGCTTGGTGACGGCCGGCGCGAGGTCCTTCCAGGCCGCCGTGGCCGGGTCGTAGGAGCGCAGGGCGGTGGTCCACTGGCCGTCGGGCGTCTGGCCGAGACCGGCGTAGAGGACGCCGTCGTACGCGGCCGCGATGCCCCCGCTCATCGGCTGCGGGAGATCCGCGAGCGGCTGCCACGCCTGCCCGGCGGTCGCCCCGCCGGCCCGGCCCTCGGCCGCGACGGCGGTCGCCGTGGTGCCGAGCGGATCGGGGCTTGCCGCCGTCCGCTCCCTGACGGCACCCGCCGCACGCGGGGCGTCCGCGACGGCCTGCTCGCCGACGGCGAGTGAGGCGGGGGCCCCTCCGGTGTTGCGGACCTTCACGGTGACGGTCCTCTTCCCACCCCACGGAACGGTGACGCCGACCGAACCCGGGACGGCCTTCAGCCGGGACGGGTGGAGGGCGAAGTCCGCGGCGGTGACGGCGCCGGCCTTGACCGTCACGCCGGACGTCCGGGCCGGGTAGCCGAAGGCGGGCAGCCCGGCCGTGAACTCCTGGCGGCCGGTGCGGGAGGAGAAGGCCCAGTACAGCCCGTCGCCGACGGCCGGGTCGTCCGGCGTGGCGATGCTGCGCCCGCCGTCCTGCGGGGCCTTGGCGGCCGAGACGGCCGCTCCGGCGATCCCGGCACCGGTGTTGGCGTCCGTCACCCGGCCCGTCAGCAGCCCGCCGGGCACTGTGACCAGCGAACGGGTGCCCACGGCGACGTTGTCCAGCTGCCAGATGCCCGTCAGCGAGCCCGCGAAGTGGAAGCGCAGCCGCACCGAGGGATTTCCGGCGTAGTCCGTGAGCGGAACCGTCTGGTGGGAGGGGCCCTCCACGACGTCCGTGTGGTGCCAGAGGTTCTCCCAGTGGTCCCCGCCGTCGGTGCTCACGTCGATGTCGGCCGTCGGGTCGTTGAAGCGCCACAGACTGGGCAGCGCGGTGTCGAACTCCAGCGCCGGCCGGGTCTGCGCCGAGAAGTCGTAGGAGGGACTGATCAGTTCGGTGTCGACCTCGCCCCAGCCGAGGGCGTAGTCGTCGACCTGGGCGAAGCCGCCGTCACCACCGCTCTGGTTGCCGCGGGTCAGCGGGTCGTCGAAGCCCCAGCCCCCGGCGCCGGTGTGGTTGACGACGCTCCACCCGGCGGGCGTGGCGGCGGTGTCGAAGGACTGGAAGCCGCCCCCGTGGTAGTCGACGGCGTAACCGGGCGGGAGGGCACCGGAGCCGACCAGCGGGAGCGCCAGGTCCGCGGTCCGCGGGGACGAACCGAGCACGACCTGCGTCTCGGCCGGCCGGTAGCCGGGGTACAGGCCGGTGGCACGCAGCGTGTAGGTCTTGCCGCGTTCGAGGCGGACCGAGTAACGGCCGGTCGCGGGATCGGTGTAGACGGTCCCTGGGACGCCGTCGACGGTGAGCTGGGCGTAGACGCCCCATCCGTGTCCGCCGCCGTCCCGCACGGTGCCGGAGACCGTGGCGGTCGGCACCGCCGCGAGCGCGGCGTTCCGGGTCAGCTCCGCTCCGTCCGCCAGGGTGACGGTGCCCAGGTCCTTCCGGTCGTAGCCGAAGGCGTCGACCTTCAGCGCGTACGAGCCGGCGGGCGCCGCCAGCGACCAGCGGCCGTCCGCCGCGGTGCGTGCCGTGAGCGTGCCCAGCCGTACGGTCGCCCCGGACAGCGCCTTCCCGGTGGCCCGGTCGGTGACCTTGCCACCCACCGTGCCGTGCGGGCCCGCCCGGAAGGCGTCCACGCCCTTCGGGGTGCCGAGGCCCGTCGGACCGTCGTAGCCGGGGCCGGCGACGCAGCTGTTCGCGGGATCGCACGGGGGCGCCGTGTCCGGGTCGCAGGGCGCGTCGTCGGAGCAGTGGGCGTTGCTGCCGGCGGTCACGTCGTTGAGGCCGTCCCGCGTGCGGTACGGGTACGCGGCCGGGTAGGTGCCCGCGACGGGCGTCCCGGCCAGCGCGTACAGACCCGCGATGATCGGGGCCGAGGCGCTGGTGCCGCCGTACACGCCCCAGCCTCCCCCGGAGTAGGTGTTGTAGACCGCCACACCGGTGTCGGGGTCGGCGACCGCGCTGACGTCCGCCACCGAACGCCGGTCGCATCCCGTGCCCGTCTGGAACGCCGGCTTCGGCTGGTACGCCGAGCACCCGGAGCCCGTGCCGCTCCACACCGTCTCCGTCCAGCCCCGCGCACCGGTGTCGCTCCTGCGGAGCGAGGTGCCGCCGACCGACGTCACGAACGGGGAGGAGGCCGGGTAGCTCAGGCCGTGGCCGTAGTCGCCGGAGGCGAACACCACGGCGGTCCCGGGATGGTCGAAGTACGCGGCGTCCAGGGCGGCGAGGTCGGGTCCGTCGTAGTAGGCGCCGTAGGAGTTGGAGACGTAACGCGCGCCCAGCGCCACCGCGGTGTTGACGGCGGCGCCCAGGTCGTCCGTGGCGGAGCTGTCGGCCTCGACCAGGAGGATGTGCGCCTTCGGCGCGACGGCCGAGACCATGTCCAGGTCCAGGGAGATCTCGCCGGCCCAGCCGTCGTTGGGCAGCGGGAGGTCGGTGCCCCCGCGCTGGTCGACCTTGCGGAAGCAGCCGTCGTCCGCCGTGCACGGCGGCAGCCCGTACCGGGCCCGGTAGGCGGCGAGGTCCTGCTCGGCGTTGGGGTTGTCGTACGCGGCCACGACCGCGACGGTCGCCCCGGCGCCGCCGTCGGCGGGCAGGCCGTACGCCGAGCGCAGGTCCGCCGGGCCGAACCCCTCGGGCGCGGCGGAACGCGCGCCGGCTCCGCCCGCGCCCTGCGTCTGCCGCACCGCGAAGCAACCGAAGTGCCCGGGCTGCGGCGTGCCGCACAGCGACTCCGTCGCGGGCCCGGTGTCGTCGGCGACGGCCGGGCTCTGCTGCGGGACTTGGACGGCGAGAACCGCCAGCAGCAGGGCCGCGGCGGCGCCGGTCACACGTTGCCACGGGGATCCCGTCGGCCGGGCGGGGACACTCCTCGGGAACCGCAGGAGGCGTGAGGGGCGGGGAACGGGCACAGGGCGACTCCGATGGAGGGCGGAGCGGACAGGACAGTACGCCGACGACGCGGCCGGACGACTTCACGGTTGCCGGAAGAAAGATCGCGTGCCCACGACAACCAGGTCAATGGGCGGACTTGGCGTCTTGGCGCCATGTGTCGTATTCACGCCGCGCCGCGCTCCGCGGCGACCCAGTGGTTCCGTACCGCGCTTCTCCGCGCGCCTGACGCCCACGCCGTGCCCACCGGCCGCACGTCAGCGGAGGATCACATCGGCGCGGCGCCTGCCGAAGATCTCGAGCACGACGTCGAACAACGTGGCGACGTCACCGTTGTAGCGGTAATGGGGCTCGGTCAGTCGTGACCTTGCGAGGTCCGAGTGGTTCCACTCCAGCGTGAACGGGGTGGACGCGCCCCAGCCGCCGATGAGGCAGTCGTCCAGGGCCGCGGTGTTCCAGCCGAAGTATCCGCCCGGCCCGTTCACCGCTTCCCCCAACGCGCAGTAGAAGCTGTCCTCGTCCACGACGTGCAGGCCGTCCAGAGTGAAGACCCGCCCCGCGGGCGCGTCTTCACGGGGCCGGTAGCCACGAGAGTAGAGGGCCACCGACAGCCAGGCACGGCGGCCTGTCGGGCCGAGTGAGCGCCACAGGCCCTTACGGTCCAGCCTCCCCGTCCTGATCAGGTCCCATGACCAACCGGACTGGGGAAGGGCGTCATCGCACCACAGGCGCACGGTGACGTCGACGGAGCCCGGATGAAGGGCCGACGCCCTCGCACCTGTGACTTCCAGCCCACCGACGAAGTATCCACCCATCCGGGTTCCCCGGGCGTCGAGGAGGTCCAGGTACGCGTTCCCCGCCTGAGCCCGTCGGCCGCCGATGTGGTCGAGGCAGTCCAGCAGACCGCCCTGCGGTGCGCATCCGAGGAGCTCGACCCGCCGGTATCCGCCCTTGAGGGGGACGAACAAGCCACGGGCTTCGCGTGCGTGGCCCCAGAAGTCCTCCGGATCCTCGTCGCTGGTCAGGGCGTACCCGAATCCCTGCTGCCCTTGCGGCACTTCGTACCCCCCGGTCGTGATCGGGGTTGATCCTACGGTCCGTACGACACCGGGGTCAGAGCGGCTGCGGTCCTTTCGACCCACAGCGCCCCCGAACCGGTGCCCCGGGCTCCCGACGGCGGTGCACCATGGAGCCGTGCGAGTCTTCGGCAACCCAGCGACGGCCCCCCGGATGCTGTTGCTCAACGAGGTGAGGTTCGATCCGGGCCTGCTCTACCGCCTCGACCGCTCCTTGTTCCTCATGCCGGGAGACCGGATCTCCCTCGACGGTGGCCGGCTCCTCGTCCGGCGGGCCGACGGCCGGGAGGAACGCCCTGCCGCCGACTGCGCTCCGTGGTGCGGGCGTTGGCGGCTCGACTGATGCAGCGGGCCCTCTTGCGGAAGGTTCACGAGCTCACGTCCGCCGGAAACGCCATGACGCCGTCGTGCAGGGTCCTGCATGATCGAGTGGTGCTGGTCGAAGTCATGAGTTTCGCGCCGTCCGACGGCGGCCTCCCGCTCGCCGAGATCAAGACGGCCTTCGGCAGCATCGCCCTTCGCTGGCTCGGTCCTCCCCGGGCTGAGCCGGGTGAGCACTTCGTCGAGTGGACCGTCGACGAGCCCATCGTCTGGGGGCGGAACGCCCAACCCGTCGACGGTTGCGGACCGGCGGTCCGACCCGAAGGACGCCGTGTCGTCCTGCGCGGACAGCTGGACCCCGCGGAGGACGGTGTTGCCGTCCTGACCCTCGAAGGCACGCCGGTGCTGCTGGACGTGGCGTGCCCACTACCGTCCGACGTCGCCGACACCTGGGTGGAGCTCTCCCTCGATCCGGACGAGATCACCCTCTTCCCCTATGAGCTCTGACCACAGAACGGACGGTGCACCGTCGCGTGCGGCCATCCGTCTCGGTGCTCGACCGCCGGTCCAACCGTGCGAAGAGGGCCTGTCGTCCGCTGGGGCGCTGTTGTCAGTGGTGCTGTGCATGATCGGCGGGTCAGCTTCTCACGGAGTTAGGAAGTGCCATGCCGATCAAGAACCACCAGGTGTCCGGGCACGCGTTCTTGCGGCAGATGTATGACGACCCGTACTTCCCTGATCCCGTGGTCGACCACGGGAAGGCGATCCTGCTGCGGCTGTGCGAGCAGATCGAGGCCGAGCAGCCGTCGGACATGGGAGGTCTGTACGCGCTCGCCCAGGTCGCGACGGAGGAGTTCAACCTGCTGGACAAGGAGTTCGTTGCGGCCGGGAGTGAGATCGAGACGGTCGCGCGTGAGTGGATCTGTGATGAGTTCTGCTTCGTCGCGTCGGCATACGGGTTCACAGAGGCGGATGCGGAGGAGTTGACCGCCGGCCGGGACTGGTGAACGAGGACGGGAAGGCTGGTCGTTGCAGTCGCCGCATGGCTGTGACCGGTGCGCGACCCCGGGTCAGGATCCGGCGGTCGCCGGACGCGGAGGGGCAAAAGGTGCGGGCTGCTCCGGCTTGCGGGCGAGTAGGCAGGCGCGCGGTCTGCTCGCCCGGCCGCCCGGCTCCTGCTCCAGCCTCGCGGTGACGACGAGTCCGGCCTGCTCCATCAGGCCGATCACGCGGTTCAGGGGCAGGAGGTACGACTCGTAGGACACGGGATGGCCGTAGCCCTGGGTCGGCCGCAGCCGTTCGTCGCCGACGTAGTCTCCCCAGAGCAGGTGACCGCCGGGCGCGAGCGTGCGGTGGAACTCGGCGAACACCGCAGGCAGCCACTGCGGTGGCGTGTGGTGGGTGGAGTACCAGGCCAGGATGCCGCCGAGCTCGCCGTCCCCCGTCTCCAGCGCGGTCAGCGAACCCTCGGTGAACCGCAGGTCCGGATACGCCTGCCGGGCCAGCCTGATCATCTCCGGCGACAGATCGACGCCGAAGGCGGACACTCCCAGCCCGGCCAGGTGCGCCGTGACGCGGCCGGGGCCGCATCCCAGGTCCGCGACCGGCCCGGGGCCGGCCGTCCGCACGAGTTCGGCGAACGCCGCCAGCATGCCGCGTGACAGCGGGTCCATGGCGGCCGGCGGCGGAATGCGTTCGACGTAATCGGCGGCGACCGTGTCGTACGACTCGCGGACGGCGGTCAGATAGGAGGGCTCAGCCATGCCGGCGACCCTAGACGAGCGGTCCGACAGGCGGCGTCACGACCGGCGGTTGGGCACGCCGGTCATTGCGTTACGTCGCGAGTGGCCGGAGCAGGCGCCCGAGGGCCGGGACAGCCGGAGGCGGCGCGAGTCGGATGCGCCCTCGTGGATCGCGGCCTACCCTCGCACGATGGCCGGCTTCGAGACCCATCGCCGCCGCGTGCACGACGCGGATCTGCCGGTCCGCGCCCGCCACAACGCCCTGCGCACCTGCGTGGTGAGCTTCGCTCCGTACGGGTTTCGCGCGACGTACCACCACTTGTGCCGCAGCGCCCGGATCCCCGCCGTCCTGGAGGACGATCCGGCGGCACTGGTCCGTGCCGTGGAGGAGCTCCGGTCCGCACGCCGACTCTGGCTCGCCGACGAGACCGCCTACGTGACCCGCCGCCGGCGGGAGAAGGGCCTCGGGCGACGTGTGCCACAGCCCGACGGCGGCTGGCGGGACCAACGACGGGGACCAGAGGGCTCTCTGGCCTTCTGCCCCGATCCCGAGTTCCACCCCTCCGAGCCCCTGCCGACCGTGGTGGGACGCGTCCTCGCCTCCGCGATCCCGCTCGGAACCGACAGCCCGCGATGCCGAGCCTGCGGCAGCGACGCGAAGACGTGCTCCTGGAAGAGCGGTCGCCACGTGTACCGCCTGTGCGCGCGATGCGGAGTGAGTCTCGGCTCACGTCCATCGGACGTCGACCGGCGCCTCCTTGCCGCCAGGTCCCTGCGATGGAAGGAACTGTGGAAGCGCGCGGCCTGACCGACGCGGGGCCGTCGCACCCGGCGAAGTCCCGGGAAGTCCCGGGAAGTCCCGGGAAAGCCCGTCAGATGCGCGCCGAAAGCCGCGGAGAACACGGCTGTTATCCGGACATGGCACCCGGCACGCACCTTCTGTGCGATTTTTGTTCGCTTCCCGTATGCCTTCGGCGTATCTGATGATCGAAGGCCGTGAACGCGGCGGGGGTGTGAACCCGTGCGTCCACTGCCGTCTCGCTCTGGGTTGCACGCCCGGCGTCCCGGGCTGACAACGTTGTCTTCGGGTGGGCCGATCCGTGCGTGCGTACTGCGACGCTGGAGAGGTCACGTGTCCATCAGATCCCATGTCCCCTTGCCCCGCGCGGTTCCACCCGGAACCGCCCCCCGTCGTGGCCGCCCCCTGCGCGCGACGGTCGCCGCGCTGCTCTCGGGCGCGCTCGGCCTCGCCGCACTCGCGGGCGGCGGCGCGGCCGCGGCCGTCCCCCTCGCGACCTCGTCCGCGGGGTCCACGGGAAGCTCCGCAAGCGGGGGCACGGACTACACGAAGCTGGTCGACCCCTTCGTGGCGACCGCCGGCGACGACGGCAACGACCTGCCGGGCGCCCAGGCGCCCCACAGCCTCGCCAAGGTCAGCCCGCTGACCACGCCGAACCGCAACCACCCCGGGTACGACTACAACGAGGACCACATCGCCGGGTTCACCGCGACGAACCTCGACGGCGTCGGCGGCTCGGGCGGCGGCGGTGACCTGCTGGTCGTCCCGACCTCCGTGCGGTACGACAAGCGCCCCGCGCCCAGCACCTACGCGCACGCGTACAGCCACGACGACGAGACCGCGACGCCCGGCTACTACCAGGTGGGCCTCGGCGCCATCTCCGGAACCGGCTCCGCGGTGACGCAGGACCCCGGCACCATCAAGGCGGAGGTGACCGCGACCACGCGCACCGCGCTGGAGCGGTACAGCTTCCCCGCCGGTTCGGAGCCCGAGCTGGTCCTGGACCTCGCGAACAACTTCACCAGCCGCACCCGCTCGACCGTGCAGGCGACGACGCTCCCGGACGGGACCACCTCGCTCAGCGGGCTCATCGCGGGTTCGTTCAACGGCGCCTCGTACAAGCTGTACTACAACGCCACCACCAACGTGCCCGTGACCTCGCTCAAGAGCTGGGGCAACGACGGCAAGCTGAGCGACGCGACCGCGCAGGACGGCTCCGACACCGGCGTCGTCCTCGGGTTCGACACGTCCCACGGGAACGACGTCGAACTGCGCGTCACGCTGTCGCCGATCAGCGCGGAGCAGGCCGCGACCGACCAGCGCAACGAGGTGGGCGACCTCACCTTCGACCAGGCGCGCGCGAGGACGAAGGCGGAGTGGAACAGCGCGCTCGGCGCCGTCGACGTCCGCGCCTCGGCGAAGTCCGACCCCGGGTCGACGCTCACCAAGGAGTTCTACACGCACCTGTACCGCATGTACGCGCTGCCGGTGAACGCCACCAGCACCACCGGCACGTACCGCGGCGCCGACGGCGCGGTGCACAAGACGAACGGCTTCACGTACTACGACGGCTGGTCGACCTGGGACGACTTCCGCAAGTACTCCGTCGAGTCGTACATCGACCCGGCCACCTACCGCGACATGATCCAGTCGCTGATCGAGCTGTTCGCCGACGCGCGCGCCTCCGGCAAGAGCCTCGGCAGCCTGACCCACTCGGTCCCGACCGTGCGCTGGGAGCGCTCGGCCGTGCTGGTCGCCGACGCGCTGTCGAAGGGCTACAAGAACTTCGACCGGCTCGACGAGGCGTACCCGGCGCTGCTGCAGTACAGCGGCTACTACACGGGTGCTCAGCTGCGGCAGGGCTACGTCACCGGTGACCCCGGCACCACCGTCCAGCGCGGCTACGACCAGTGGGCGCTGTCCGTCATCGCCGACGCGCTCGGCAAGGAGGACGACGCCAAGAAGCTGCGCGCCCAGTCGACGATGGCGATCGACAACCTCGTGAAGTCCGGCGCCTGGACCGCGGCCGACGGCACCGAGGTCGGCCTGCTCACCCCGCGCGCCGCGAACGGCGACTGGCAGAGCGCCGACTACGAGAAGTTCGAGGCGGCCGGTCTCTACCAGGGCACGCTCTGGCAGTACCACTGGTACGACGCCTACGACATGGGCGGCCTGATCGAGGCGATGGGCGGCCAGAAGGCCGGCAAGGCCGCGATCAAGCACATGTTCGGCGAGGACTCGGCCGTCGACGACGGCTCGACCATGCTGCACTCCAACGCGAACGAGATCGACCTTCAGGCCCCGTACCTCTTCAACTACGTCGGCGAGCCGAGCCTGACGCAGAAGTGGGTGCGCGCCATCTACACCGGTACGACCTGGAACCGCTACATCGCGACGGGCTCCACGAACGAGGCCCCCAGCTCCGGCGGCGAGTTCCGCCCGCCGGTCAAGACCCAGGTCTACAAGCTGTCCCCGAACGGCTTCCTGCCGACCATGGACAACGACGCCGGCACCATGTCGACCATGTTCGTCGGCGCCGCCCTGGGCCTGTTCCCGGTGACCGCCGGCTCCAGCCAGTTCCAGATCGGCAGCCCGTTCTTCGACTCCACGACGATCAGCTACGCCAACGGCTCCAAGTTCACGGTGAAGGCCGACGGCGTCTCGCCGGCCAACTACTACGTGCAGAACGCGACCCTGAACGACAAGCGGTTCGACAACACGTGGCTGGACTACTCGCAGATCATCGCGGGCGGCACCCTGGACTTCACCATGGGTTCCAAGCCCTCCCAGTGGGGCGCCAAGACCAAGCCCGCGTACTCGCTGGACACCGACTCGGGCGACACGGGTGACGGCGACACGGGCACGGACAAGGGCGACACCCTCGTCTCGGCCCGTCCGGGCACCGTCGACACCGACGAGGACGGCACCGTCGACGGCAGCGTGAAGCTCACCCTGTCCGGCCCGGCGACCTTCGACGCCCACAAGGGAACCAGCCTCACCAAGACCGGTGCGGCGACCGTGACCGGCCTGCCGAAGGGCGTCACCGCGGACCTGCGCGTCGACGACAAGCGGACGGCGACGCTGTCCCTCACCGGCACCACTCAGGTCGACGCGCGCTTCGGGATCACCTTCCGCGACGCGGCCTTCGCCCACGGCGTACGGGCCTCGACGGTGAGCGGCACCGGGATGTCCCCGACCGACCCGCTCCTCATCTCCGCCGCCGCGGTGCACCGCAAGGCCCTGGGCGCACTCGTCGACCAGGCGTCCGTGGTGCGCGGCGCCAACTACTCCGACGGCTCCTGGAACCTGTTCCGGTCGGCCCTCGAACGCGCGCGGACCGTCCTCGCGGACTCCGGCTCCGCGACGGGCACGATCATGGCCGCGCAGGACGCGCTGCAGACCGCCATCAACGGGCTGACCATCGACGAGGGCGGCTACGCCGTCCTGCAGGCCGAGTCCCCCGACCAGAAGGAGGGCCCCAGCCTCATCAGCGAGCGGAACAACTCGGACGGCAACCTCGGTGGCGTCACCGAGGGATCGTGGGAGCGGTTCAGCAAGCTGGACTTCGGCGGGGTCGCGCCGCGGACGATCTCGGTCCGCTACGCCAACTCGCAGCCGACGAACGCCAAGCCCAGCAGCGTCGACATCCACGCCGGCGCCGCCGACGGCCCCGTCGTCGCCACCGTCTCGCTCCCCGGGACCGGCGGCTGGCAGTACTGGAACACGGTGCAGGCGGCCGTCACCGACCCGGACGCCCTGCTGGGCGCGAAGAGCGCGACGTTCGTCTTCCACGCCCCGTCGGGTCAGCAGTGGGTGTCGAACTTCGACTGGTACCAGTTCTCGCCGTACGAGGTTTCGACGTCTCCCACGACCACGCTCGCCACGCTGACCGCGGTGAACAGCAGCGCGACCGGCAACGGTTCGCTGCCGCTCAACCTGGGCAACGGCATCTTCGAGAACGTGACGAACGGCGCGTGGGCGCAGTGGAAGGACACGGACCTCCGCAACGGCGCCGACACCGTGACCGTCCGGTATGACAAGCCCCAGTCGCGGGCGGCGTCGGACTCGCACATCGAGCTGCACCTCGGCTCGAAGGACGGTGCGACGAGCGTCGACATCCCGCTGGACTACAGCGGTTCCGGCTGGGGAACCATCGCCACCACGAGCGTGCACCTCGACCCGAGCGTCTTCACCGGCGTCCAGGACGTGTACGCGGCGTTCGTCTCCAGCACGCAGACCGCCTCCCAGCCCTACGTCGGCAACGTCTACTCGCTGGCCCTGACGCAGACCGCCGACGCCCCCGTGGGCTTCGACGCCACCGCGTGGCACTCCAACAGCGGCGGCGGCCTCAAGAGCGAGCCCGTCGGCTGGACCGGCTCCGGTTCCACCACCGACCTCGGCGGCACCTACAACGGCGCCTGGGTCAACTACGGGGACATCGACTTCGGCGGTTCCCCGAAGAGCACCGTCACGATCACCTACGTCAACAACTCCGCCCGCTGCGGCACCGGATCCGCCGTCCAGCTCTACCTGGACTCCTTCGACACGGCCGACCCCGGCACGCCGTACGCGACCGTGCCGCTGCCCGTCACAGGCTCCGCGTGGTCGTCCGGCGGGGCGACGAGCCTGACGCTGCCCAAGGCGATCACCGGCAAGCACACCGTCTACCTGCGGCTGACGACCACCCCGGACTCCTCGCACCCGTACGTCGCGAACCTGGGCCGGATCACCTTCAACCACGTCGAGACGCCCGCCGTCACGGACAAGACCGCCCTGCGGAAGGCGATCGAGCAGTACGAGGGGCTCTCCGCCGACGCGGCGCGCTACGACGCGATCGACTTCGGTGTGTACGGACGTGAACTCGCGGCCGCACGCACCCTCGTGGCCGCCGACGACGCGACCCAGCTCGAGGTCGACACGCAGACGCGCAGCCTCACCCTGGCCGCGGGCCAGCTGATCCCGCTCCCGCGGCTGAAGCTGGAGGACCTGGTCACCACCGCGTCGGCCCTCGACAACGACCGCTACACGGACGCGTCGTGGAAGGCGTTCACCGCGGCACTCGCCGCGGCGAAGACCGCGGTCGCGGACGGAACGGCCACGGACGCGGCCCTCACCACCCGTTACGAAGCCCTCCGCCACGCCATGGCCGGGCTCATCACGAAGCCCAGGACGGTGCCGGCCGCGCCCGACGCGGTGTCGGCGACCTCGTCCGGCACGAGCGTGACCGTCGCCTGGTCCGCGCCCAAGGACACCGGTGGCTCACCGGTCACCGGCTACCGGATCACCCTCAGCGACGGCCACCAGATCAAGATCGACGATCCGGACAGCCGGAGCACGACCTTCACCTGGCTGCGGTCCGGCAGGTCGTACACGGCACGCGTCCAGGCGGTGAACTCCGTCGGCACCTCCCAGCCGAGTCCCGCCACGGCACCCGTGGTCACCGGCGGCGGCAAGCCGCAGAAGCCGGCCGTGACCGGTGTGATCACCGACGGCAAGCAGGTCCGCGTGACCTGGCGCGCCGCCGGCGACGGCGGATTCCCGGTCATCGGCTACACCGTGGCCCTCGACGACGGAACCACCGCGCACGTTCCCGCCACCACGGGCACGACGCTGCTGACGACGGCGGGCAAGGCGAAGGCCCACGCGGCCACCGTCACCGCGGTCACGCTCGCCGGAACCTCGGACGACACCGCCGCGACCCCCCTGGTGACCACCTCGGCGGCCGCCGCGGCGGACGCCTCCGATCCGGCGTACGAGCCGTCCCCCTTCCCGGACGACACGCTCAACGCCACCTACGCGTCGGACAAGTGGCCGGGCACCGGTGACGGGACCGACTACTTCTACGGCCTGCTCAACGGCTTCGAGGACCTCGACTCCGGCATCCTCGCCGCCAACACCAAGGTGCCGGGCGGCACGCCGCTCACCGCCGAGAACGACCGGATCGCGGTGCGCATCAACAACGCCGCGACGCAGAAGGAGGTGGACCGGGCCGAGGTCGACGCGACCAACAGCTCCACCGTCACGATGGCCGACGGCCTCGGCTCCCGGCTCGGCCAGATCTACCTGGACGCCCTGAACGGCGGCCGGCTGCCGAAGACCGGCGCGCTGTTCTCGCGCGTCACCAAGGGCCTCGACATGGGCGGAGCGGCGAAGGACCACTTCGGCTACCAGCGCCCGTACGTGCGGCTCGGGTTCGTCGGCGACGGCGGCGCCGTCTACGAGTCGCAGGACGGCTCCTACGGCAGCCTCACCACCAGCGGTTCGTACCCGAGCGGCCACACCTATGGCGGCTACGAGGCGGGGACCATCCTCGCCACGCTCCTGCCGGAGCTGGCACCGTCGATCCTCGCCCGCACCTCGGAGTACGGGGACAACCGCATCGTCCTCGGGTTCCACTACCCGCTCGACGTCATGGGCGGCCGCATCGCCGCACAGGCCACCGTCGCGCACCGGTGGGCGGACCCCGACTTCGCGAAGCTGCTGACGCAGGCCCACACCGAGATGGAGAACGTGCTGCTCGCCAGTTGCGAGAAGGCCGGCTACGGCGACACGCTCGAGGCCTGCGCGGGCGACTCCTACGCCGGCCTGAGCACCGCGCAGCACGTCGACCTGTACACGCAGCGCCTGGACTACGGGTTCTCCCGGGTCGGGGAGTCCGGGCAGGCCCTCAAGGCGCCGTCCGACGCGGCGGCCCTGCTGAGCACGGCTTTCCCGGAGCTCACCACCGATCAGCGCACCCAGATTCTCGAACAGACCGCGACGGACTCCGGCTCCCCGCTGGACCTCACCGCGGACGGCGGAGCGAGCTGGGAGCGGATCAACCTGTCGGCCGCGATGGCGGCGAAGGTCGTCGTCAACGCCGACGGATCGGTCAAGGTGACGAACCACACCGACGCCACCAAGGCCAGTGTTGCCGACGCCAAGGCGATCACCGTCGGAGGCGTCGCCATCGACGGGTTCGACCCGGCCGTGTCCACGTACGTCGTGGACTGGCCGAAGAACAGGAAGATCCCGGCGCTGTCGGCCGTACCGGCCGAGTCCGGCGCGCGGGTGAAGGTCACCGACGGCAGCTCGGTCCTCTCGTCGACCGGGCACCGGTTCACCACCCGCACCATCAAGGTGACCTCGGCCAGCGGTTCGGTCACCCGGACCTACACGGTCGGGTTCCAGCCCACGGACAGCGACCACCGGCCGATGGCGGCCGGCGGCGGCCGCGACGGGACCGGCTCCGACGACGACGCCGGATTCTGGGCGACGGTCACGGAGTGGGCGACGCACAAGTGGCTCCCCTGGTCGTAGGGCACGCTACGACCGCCGGACCTGCCGCCCCCGTGAGGGCGCGGCAGGATCCGGCTGATCCCCAGCGGGCGCCACACCGCCGAGGGCCCCTGTGGGTGAACGCATGCTGTTCACCCACAGGGGCCCTTCGGCGTTGCCATGCCGGGCTCAGAGCACCCCCACCAGCACGATGACCACGGTGGGGAGTGTGATGAAGACGGTGCCGAGGGGGCCGGGCCGCGCGTCGGATGGCTGGGGCAGCGTCAGCGGATGTGGCCGGGCGCCGTGCTCGGGGATACGGCGCCCGGCCCGCCGACGGGACGAACCCGTCGCGGCTGTGTCGAGGGTCCCGCCCCGGCCGTCGGGGCGGTGCCGCGGCGCGCCCAAGGGAGCGCGCCGATCGTCCGGTCGGACCACGGCGGCGGCCGCGTACGGCCTCCGGCAACCGGGCGCGACGGAGGGGCGCGGGACCCCGGCGTCCCGCGCCCCCGGTGCGCTACGCCCGTTTCAGGGTGACGTCGTGGGTGACGACGACTCCCTTCTTGAGCCGGACGGTGGCCACGGTCGGCCGGTACCCGTCCTTGGCGACGATGACGGTCAGCGGGTTGTCACGGGTGTCGAGCCACAGTCCGAAGGTGCCGTCGGGGCGCGTCGTCAGTGTGTACGAGGCGGCCCAGCCGTCGATCTGCACGGTCGCGCCGGCCAGTGGGGCCGATCCGCCCGAGGCGGTCGCCCCGCGGATCGTCCCGCTGATGCCGCCCCAGGTCTTCGGCGGGTCGACGTGCAACGAGACGGGGATGTCGGGCAGGACGTACGGGGTGTCGCTGAACAGCGCCAGCCGGGCCGCGTACTCGCCGGGTTGCGCCGCCTCCAGGGCCGTGGTGTCGAAGGTGAGCGTGAGCACCGTCTTCTGGCCGGGGGCCAGGGTGATCCTCTTGCCGGACTCGCCCAGCCAGCCGACCTCTGACAGCCCCGCCTGGTCGTATCCGGGCAGGAGTTCGACCGCCGTGGTGGGGGAGAGCTCGTACGCGTCGACGGTGCCGCCGACCTTGTAGAAGCCCGACGCGCCGCCGCTGCGGAACGTGGGGGTGTTGGCGTTGGGCAGCGCGTCCCAGGTGCCGGTCGCGGGGTCGAGGGCGAACCCCTGGTTCGTCAGCAGACTGTCGTCGGTCACCCCGCTGGAGATCAGCAGCAGTCCGTTGGCCGCGGTGTGCGCCGCGCCCCACAAGGGGATCGGCATGTCGGGCAGGGCCGACCACTTGTCGGTGGCGGGGTTGTAGACGTACACCGAGGACACGGCGACGGCGCCGCCGCTCTCCCCGCCGGCGCAGTAGATCCTGGTGCCGATGGCGGCGCAGGACTGCCAGGCGATGGGCTCCGGGTAGGGGGCGATCGCGGACCAGCTGTCGTCCCCGGGGTCGTAGACGGAGGCGTCGGTCGTGCCGCAACTGTTGGCCGCGCAGCCGCCGATCATGTACAGCCTGCCGTCGAGGACGGTGCTGCCCGCCCCGGCGTACGCCCTGGGTGCCTTCGCGCCGCTGCTCCAGCGGTTGCTGACCGGGTCGTAGACGTCGAGGCCCGGGTCGATGCCCCCGGTGCTGCTGCCCCACCCGCCCGCGGCGTAGAACTTGCCGCCGATGAAGCCGTGCGCGGGTGCGCGGCGCGGGTGCGGGGACGAGGTGAGCCGGGTCCAGGCGCCCGTGTCGGGGGAGAGGCGGTACAGGTCCCCGGTGTCGTCCTCGCCGTCGTAGCCGTAGGCGGAGTAGACCTTGCCGTCGTAGGTGTCGACGGCGTTGTCCATGATGGCCGCGGGCAGGTCGGCGACGGGCTTCCAGGCGTCACCCGACGGTCCGGTCCCGCGCGTGGCCGGCGCGTGCCCGCCGCTGCGCGTGGTCCTTCCGTCGATCTGCGCGGTGTCGCGGCCGTCCGCACCGGGCGCCGGCAGTCGGCGCAGGGCGGAACGCCGGAGGGGCGCGCCGTCCTCGGTTCCGCCGGAGCCCGCGCGTTCCGCCAGCGTCAGGGTCGCCGGGGCGCCTCCGGTGTTGCTGACGGTCAGCTGGTGGGTGGTGGTCCCGCCGAGGACGGCGGTCGCCTCGATCGGGTCCGTCGTCAGGGACAGCCGGCCCGCCTTGAGCTTCCAGGTCGAGGCGACGGCGGAGTCGGCGCGGGCGGTGACCGTCTTGGTCTGCCCGGTGTAGTGCGGTGCCTCCGCGGTGAGGGTGTGCTTGCCCAGCGGCGCGGTCAGGGTGAAGAAGCCGTCGCCGAGGTTGGGGTCGTCGGGGGTGGCGGCCGTGATCGCGCTCGGGGCCGGCCCGTCGCCGCCGGTGACGGTGGCGGACACCAGTCCCGCGCCGGTGTTGGCGTCGGTGACGGTTCCGGTGATGAGACCGGCCGGGGTGGGCGTGAGGCCGCGATCGCCGATGAACACGTTGTCCAGGGCCCACCACAGGGCGTAGGAGGCGGTGTAGTGGAACCGCAGCCGCACGGACGGCTTGCCCGCGTACGCGGCCAGGGGGACGTCGAGGTGCTTCGGGCCGGCCGCGTCGGTGGTCAGGGAGCGGACGTTCTTCCAGGTCTCGCCGTCGTCGGTGCTGGCGTCGAGGTCGGCGGTCTGCCCGAAGAAGGGCATCAGGTCGGTGTCGAAGGCCAGTTCGGGAACCGTGACGTCGGTGAAGTCGAACCGCGGACTGACCAGGCTGGAGTCCTGGGCGGCCGGGTAGCCGTAGTGGTCGCTGTCGACGATCGCGAAACCGCCGTCCCCGCCGGTGGTGTTGGACCGCCCTCCGGGGTCGTCGAACGCCCAGCCGCCCTCGGTGCCCTCGGCGTCGACGACCGACCAGCCCTCGGGGGCGGAGGCCGTCGAGGTGAACGCCTGGGTCGGGCCGGTGAGCTTCGGTGCGTAGGCGGGGGCGCCGGCCGACCAGACGTCGGCGGGCACCGGGACGTCGAGCTTCTGCGCGGCCGTGCCCGCGTCGAGGTGCCGGACGACCTCCTCGTAGCCGGGGACGGTGGCCGCGATCCGCAGTGTGTGCGCACGGTTCTGGGGGAGCGTGAGGCTGTACGCCCCTGTTACGGGGTCGCTCCACACCGGGCCGCCGGGCGAGCCGTCCACGGTGATCCTGGCGTAGAGCGGCCAGCCGTGGCCGGATCCGTCGGTGACCTTCCCCGTGACGGTGCGGCTGGGCACGGTGCGCAGCGCGAAGTCCTTCGTCAGGGCCGCCCCGTCGGCGATCGTGACGTCGGGTGCGGACTCGGTCGCGTAGCCGAAGGCCTCGACGTCGATGTCGTAGGTTCCGGCCGGCAGTGACAGGGTGTAGGCCCCCGAGGCGTCGGAGTGCACGACGACGTCACCGCCCGAGATCGCGGCCCCGGCCAGCGGCTCGCCCGTCCCGGAGTCCCTGACCTTCCCGGAGACCTCGCCGCGCGGCCCGCCGCGGAACGCGCCCAGGCCGCGGGGCGTGCCCAGCCCCGTCGGGCCGTCGTATCCCGCGCCCGCGGTGCACAGGTACGCGGGCTCGCACGTGCCGTTGGAGCCGCTGGTCACGTCGTTGAGGCCGCTGGCGGCGGCGTAGGGGTAGGAGTTGGGGTAGCTGCCGGCCGCCGGGGTCCCGGCGGCGGCGTACACCCCCGCGATGATCGGTGTGGCCGCGCTGGTCCCTCCGTAGACCTGCCAGCCGCTCTGCCCGTAACTCTGGTACACCGCCACGCCGGTGGCGGGGTCAGCGACGGCCGAGACGTCCGCGACGGTACGCCGCGGGCAGCCGGTGTCCTTCTGGAACGCCGGTTTGGCCTGGTAGGCGGAGCAGCCCGAGCCGGTGCCGCGGTCGCCGTTGCTCCAGACCGACTCCGACCATCCGCGGGCGGTGTTCGGGTCGCGGGCGAGGGAGGTCCCGCCGACGGAGGTGACGTAGGGGGACGCGGCGGGGTAGGGGACCCCGTAGTTCAGGTCGCCCGCGGCGACGACCATGGCGACGCCGGGGTGGTCGTAGTGCGGGTCGCTGGTCTCGGCGGGGTCCTCACCGCCCCCGGGGAGGCTGTCGTAGTAGGAGCCGTAGGAGTTGGAGACGACCTCGGCGCCGAGCGCGACGGCCTGGTCGACGGCTGCCCCGAGGTCCTCGCGGTCGGCGCTGTCGGCCTCGACGAGCAGGATGTGCGCGTTCGGGGCCACCGCGGAGACCATGTCGAGGTCGAGGGAGATCTCCCCGGCCCATTCGGGGTCGGGCTGCGGGAAGTCGGTGCCGCCGCGCTGGTCGACCTTGCGGAAGCAGCCGTTGTCGGTGGTGCAGGCCGGCAGGCCGTACTGCTCCCGGTACACGGCCAGGTCCTGCTCGGCGGTGGGGTCGTCGTACGCGGCGACTACGGCCACGGTCCGGCCGGTGCCGCCGCCTGACGGGAGGTCGTAGGCGCCGCGCAGGTCGGCGGCGCCGTAACCGGCGGGTTCCGAGGCCCGCCTGGCGGTGCCGAGGTCCGTGCGGCGCAGGGCGAAGCACACGAACTCGTCCTTCTCCGGGGCGGAGCAGGAGGGTTCCGCGGACAGCCCGTTGTCCCTGGCGGTGTCCGCGGTCTCCCGTGCCGCGCCGGCCGGTGCCTGTGCCGTGGCCGGTGCCTGCGTCCCCAGCAGGGTGAGCAGCGACAGGCCCAGCACCGCCAGTCCGGCAGTGAGTCTGTGCCGTCCTGAGCGGGTGGGCTTTTTTGGTATCTGCACGTGCCTGTTCCCATCTGTCCGTTGACGCGCGATCAACCAGGCGGCCGGCGATCGAATGAATCCATTCACCGCGGGCGGCCCCATTAGACATCGCTTCTTCTCGCGAGGTGGCCCGTCCGACTGATCACGCGGCGGGGCGGGTGACATGGAACGAGGAATTCCGGTCCGGCCGAATATGCGGGCGGCTCCGCGGGCGCATCAAACGTCGACGGGGATAAAATTCGGGCAATGTCCCGGCTGCGGGGCTGAATTCGCCGGACGGAAACCGGGAAAGTCGGGGATGTCGGTGAATGGCGCGGCACATCGCGTCAAGGGGGCCGACCGGGCGCAAGCGGGGCGCGCGCGGTGCAAGGTGGCGCTGCCCGGGCGGAGAGCCGGGAATCGGGCGATGCGTGCGTCAACCACCGTCATGGCGGGGCCTGTCGTACATCACGCCATTCATCCGCGTCCTGTCTCCGGATTCCGGACGCATTCCGGTCGGGCGCACCGGAGAACGCGAAACTGCGGCCCTTTCCTGCCCTTTGCGGCGTTGACACGGATACAAGATCTCTCCGCTAATGGTCTCCCGGCGAGCGACCACCGGAGTTCGCCGCCGAACCCTCAGGTTCGGTGTTCCCGTGCTGATTTGGGAGTCGGACGTTGCGCGTACCACACATATCCCCTCCACCGCTGCGGCGAAGGATGTCCACCTGGCCGGCGGTGATCGTCACCGCCGCGCTGGCCGTCCTGGGCGTCCAGACACCGTCCCAGGCCGCGGCGCCCTCCACCGCGACCGCCGCCACGACCGCCGCCCCCGCCGAGGGTGGCGCGCCCTACCAGGCGGCATGCGGCGCCGCCAAGAAGGGCGAGGCCACCTGCTACGCCCTGCGCCGCACCGATGTGAAGCCGTCCAAGGGCCTGCGGACCCAGGCGGCCCCGGGCGGGTTCGGCCCGGCCGATCTGCGCGCGGCCTACGACCTGCCGGCGGGCGGCGGCGCCGGGCAGACGATCGCCATCGTGGACGCCTTCGACGACCCGACCGCCGAGGACGACATGGCGGTCTACCGGGAGCAGTACGGCCTGCCCGCCTGCACCACCGACAACGGCTGCTTCCGCAAGGTCGACCAGCGCGGCGGCACCGACTACCCGCAGCCCGACCCCGACTGGGCCGGCGAGATCTCCCTCGACCTCGACATGGTCTCCGCGGTGGCCCCGAACGCGCACATCCTGCTCGTCGAGGCCGATACCCCGGGCTTCGAGGACCTCGGCGCGGCCGTGGACCAGGCCGTCGCGCTCGGCGCCAGGTTCGTGTCCAACTCCTACGGCACCGACTACCGCTTCGGCAGCGGTGAGGACCCCTACCAGACGGCGGTCCTGGACGCCCACTACGACCACCCCGGCGTCGCCATGGTCGCCTCCTCCGGCGACTACGGGTACGGCGTCTCCTACCCGGCCGCGTCGCCCCACGTGACCGCCGTGGGCGGCACCTCCCTGACCGCCGACAGCGGCACCGACCGCGGCTGGACCGAGACGGCCTGGGCCGGTGCGGGGTCGGGGTGCTCGCTCTACGAGCCCAAGCCCGCCTTCCAGAAGGACACCGGCTGCGCCAACCGCGCCGTCGCCGACGTCTCCGCGGTCGCCGACCCCGCAACCCCGGTCGCGGTCTACCAGACCTACGGCGGCGGCGGCTGGGCCCAGTTCGGCGGGACCAGCGCCGGCTCACCCATCATCGCCGCCGTCTACGCCAACGCCGGCACCCCGGTGGCGGGCACCTACCCCAACTCCTACCCCTACGCGGCGGACGCGGGGCTGCACGACGTCACCACCGGCGACAACGGCACCTGCACCCCGGCCTACCTCTGCACCGGCGCCGCCGGATACGACGGCCCGACGGGCCTCGGCACCCCCGACGGCCTGCGGGCCTTCCGTACCGGCCCGCACGGCACGTTGTCGGGCACCGTCACCGACCAGGCCACCGGCAAGCCCCTCGCCGGCGCCACCGTCAGCGCCGGGACCGGCAACCTCACGCGCACCGCGTCCGACGGCCGCTACACCCTGGGCCTCCCCGTGGGCGGCTACGACGTCACCGTCGACGCCTACGGCTACGCCAGTGGCGCCGCCGAGGATGTCGACGTCACCGAAGACGGCTCCCTCACCCGTGACTTCGCGCTGAAGCCGGTCCCCAGCCGGAGTGTCTCCGGCAAGGTGACCGACGGCTCCGGCCACGGCTGGCCGCTCTACGCCAGGATCACCGTGGACGGAGTCCCCGGCGGCCCGGTGTGGACCGACCCGGCCACCGGCGCCTTCACCCTCAGCCTTCCCGAGGGCCACGACTACACCCTCCACGCCGACGCGGCACTCCCCGGCTACACGACGGCGACCAGGAACCTCACCGTCACCGACGCCCCCCAGTCGCTCCGGCTGGCCCTGCGCGCCGACCCGTGGAAGGCCACCGCACCCGGCTACGCCGTGCACCTGGACGGCGCCACCGAGCACTTCACGTCCACCGACTCCGCCCCGCAGGGCTGGCGCGTCGTCAACGCCGACGGCAGCGAGGGCGGCTGGACCTTCGACGACCCCCAGGGACGCGGCAACCAGACCGGCGGTGACGGGGCCTTCGCCATCGCCGACAACCCCACGATCGGCTCGCCCCACGACACCCAGCTGATCAGCCCCGCCTACGACCTGACCGGCACCGCCGATCCCGAGCTGGCCTTCGACGCCATGTACTGGGTGTCCGACGGCAAGGCCGTCTCGGTGGACGCCAGTTCCGACGACGGCGCCACATGGACGTCGCTGTGGACGGCGACGGCCGGCTTCGCGGACCACGCGAAGGTCGAGATCCCGCTCGACGGCCTCGCCGGCAAGCGGGACGTGCGGGTGCGGTTCCACTTCGTCACCGAGTTCGCCTGGTGGTGGGGCGTCGACGACGTGTTCGTCGGCGACCGCGGCTACACGGCCACCCCCGGCGGCCTGGTCACCGGCACCGTGACCGACGCCAACACCGGCGAGGGCCTGGCCGGAGCCGCCGTCACCGTCGCGGGCGAGCCGGGGGCGACCGCGACCACCGTCGCCACACCGCAGGACCCGGCGCTCGGGGACGGGCTCTACCTCATGTTCTCGCCGGCCCTCGGCGAGCACGGCATCAGTGCCGCGAGGGCGCGGTACACGGAGCAGACCAAGACCGTCGGCATCGCCGCCGACAGCGCCGTCCGGGCCTCCTACAAGCTGAAGGCCGGGCAGTTGACGGTCACCCCGGACTCCGTCGGCGCGAGCCTGGGCTGGGGCACGTCCACCACGCGCAACATGACGGTCAAGAACACCGGAGGCGCGCCCGTCACCGTCACCCTCGGCGAACGGGCCGGCGGCTTCCACGCCCAGGCCCTCGGCGCCGGCGCACCCCGGCAGACGGTCAAGGGGACGTTCTCCCCGTACGCGAGCAAGAAGGGACCGGCCGCGGCCGGCGCGCAGCACTCCGCCGCGCCGTCCGGTGACGCCTGGCAGACCGCCCCGAACCTCCCGGAGACCGTCCTCGGCAACGCGGTCGGCAGCCACGGCGGCAAGGTCTACTCCGCCTTCGGCTACACCGGCTTCGACGTCACCAACGCGATGTACGTCCTGGACCCCGTCGTCGGCACCTGGAGCCGGGCGGCCAGTGCGGCCGACCGCCGGGAGGCGCCCTCTGGCCAGTTCGTGGACGGCAGGTTCTACGCCGTCGGCGGCTGGCTCCCGGACAACACCACCGACCCCAAGCTGGAGGTCTACGACCCCGTCACCGACCGCTGGAGCACCGGGGCACCGGCGCCCGCGGCCTACGCCGGCCAGGGCAGCGCGTCCCTCGACGGAAAGTTCTACACGGTCGGCGGCTGCGACGACCGGTGCGGCACCGCCGAGGCGTACGCCTACGACCCCGACACCGACTCCTGGTCCCGGATCGCCGACTACCCCGAGAGGGTCGCCTGGGAGTCCTGCGGCGGCGTCAACGGCAAGCTGTACTGCGCCGGCGGCGACGCCGACTCCCTCGGCGAGAGCAAGCACGCCTACGTGTACGACCCGGCCGCCGACACCTGGACGGCCCTCCCCGACCTGCCCGTCCCGCTGTGGAGTTCGTCCGCCACCGCGGCCAACGACCGGCTCGTGGTCTCCAGCGGCATCAGCCACGAGGCCCTCACCAACCAGGGCTTCGCCTACGACCCGCAGGCCGGCGCCTGGACGGCCCTGCCCAACGCCAACGTCGCCACCTACCGCGGCGGCGCCGCCCTCGGCCTGTACAAGATCGGCGGCGGAAGCGAGCCGTACACCCCGAGCAGCACCGTGGAGCTCCTGCCCGGCTACGACCAGGGCGGCACGACCGACGTCCCGTGGCTGAGCGCGAGCACTCGGCACTTCACCCTGCAGCCCGGCGCGAGCACGACCGTCACCGTCACGCTGGACGCCTCGGTGCCCGAGGTCACCCAGCCGGGCGACCTGACCGCGCAACTGGCACTGGACAACGACAGCCCGTACGGGATCCGGAAGGTCCCGGTGTCTCTGCACGTCGACCCGCCGAAGACCTGGGGCAAGATCACCGGAACCGTCCGGGGCGTCCAGAGCGACGGCACGAGCAGGCCGCTGGCCGGCGCCACCGTCGAGATCGGCAGCTGGGCGGCCGACTACTCCCTGAGGACGGCGGCCGACGGCACGTACTCCCTGTGGCTGGACACCCGCAACAACCCGCTGGACGTCATCGTCGCCAAGGACGGCTACCGGCCGGTGGCCACCACGGTGAAGCTCAAGAAGGGGGCGACCGTCACCGTCGACTTCACGCTGAAGAAGCAGTAACCGCCCGTCCTGCGGAAGCGGACGCGGGCCGGCCCCTTCGGGCCGGCCCGCGTTCCGTCCGGTGCGACGGTCCCGTCCGCTCACGGCCCGTCACACGACCGGGGCGTCGAAGTCGATCGGGTACCGGAACTGCCAGGCCTTCTTCTCGGGCTTGGCGAGCTTGAACATCGCCGGCAGCAGCGCGTCGCGGACCACCCGGCCGACGGGGCCGGCGGCCTTGCGGGCGTTGGTGCGGGCGGTGTCCTTGATGATCCGCTCCACCCGGGGCCGGCGCAGCTCCTCGTAGCGGGACAGCGCACGGGGCAGGGGCAGGTCGCGCAGGCAGCGGGCGAGTTCGACGGCGCTCTCCGCCGCGAGCGAGGCGCCCTGGCCGGAGCTGGACGAGGGAGCGTGGGCCGCGTCCCCGGTCAGGACCATCCGGCCGCGGCTCCAGCGCACCGAGCGCGGCATGTTCTCCGTGCTGCCCGCGAACAGCATCGTCTCCGGGTCGGTGGCCGCGAGCATCCGCGCGGCCGGGGTGGCGTCGCCCTCGCACACCTCCGCCAGGTGCTTGAGCCAGTAGGCGCCGCCGCGCTCGCGCTGCTCGCCCACCGAGAGGGCCTGCGTCACCGGCAGGTTGACGAACCAGATGCCCGTGCCGTCGGCGAACACCTGCCAGGCGAAGAAGCACCGCTTGCCGAAGGCCATCTGCATGAAGCCGCCGGTGGGCGGGACGCCGGTGGCGGCGACCGTCGCGCCGAACCCGGCCGTGCCGGCGAACTCGGGCTCGGGCGCGGACGGGTCGATCAGCCGGCGGACCGTGGAGCGCAGGCCGTCCGCGCCGATCAGGACGTCGGCGGTGGCCGTGCCGCCGTCCTCGAAGCGCGCGGTGACACCGTCGGCGTCCTCGCTCGCGTCGACGATGCGCTTGCCGTAGACGGTGGTCACGTCGCGCTCCTTCGCCGCGTCCCGCAGGGTGCGGAACAGCTCGGCCCGGATCACGAAGCGCGTCGGGCCGATGCCGGGCAGCGTGCCGAACTCGGCCAGCTTCCTGCCGTTCCAGCTCCGCAGCACCATGCCGTTCATGTCGGTGCTGACCGCGCGGATCGCGTCGCCCACGCCGATCGCGTCGAACGCCTCGAATCCGTTGGGTGCCAGCCCCATGCCGCCGCCGACCCCGTCGGCGGGGCCTTCGTACGCCTCGAAGACCGTCGCCTCGATACCCGCCCGCCGGAGCGCCATCGCGGTGACGGGCCCGGCGATGCCGCCGCCGATGACCAGTGCGGAGCGGACCGTGCCGTTGGTCGTGCCAGTCGAGTTCGTCATGACGGAATAGTTGCACTGCGACTAGTTGCTAGTCAACTAGTTCGACTGAGGGTAGCATCGGACCATGAGCGCTGCCCCCCGGAGTTCCCCCCTCGCCCTGACCGTGCTGGCCCTGCTGCACTACAAGCCGCTGCACCCGTACGGCGTCCAGCGGCTGCTCAAGGAGTGGGGCAAGGACCAGGTCGTCAACGTCGGCCAGCGGGCCGGCCTGTACCGCACCATGGACCGTCTGCTCGCCGCCGGACTCATCGCCGTCCGCGAGACGGGCCGGGACGCGCTCTACCCGGAGCGCACGGTCTACGAGGTCACCGACGAGGGCAGCGCGACGGCGCACCGCTGGCTCGACGAGATGCTCTCCACGCCGAAGCAGGAGTTCCCCGAGTTCCCCGCCGCGCTGTCGCTGCTGATGATGCTGACCCCGCAGGCGCTGCGGGACGCGCTCGGGCGCCGCGCGCGGGCCCTGGAGACCGCCCTCGCGCGGCACGACGCGGACCTCGCCCGCGAGGTGGAGAGCGGGCTGCCGCGCATCGCGACGCTCGAGCTGGGGTACGTGCGCGCGATGACGGCTGCCGAGCTGACCTGGGTCCGGGGCGTGCTGGCGGACTGCGCGGACGGAAGCCTGGACTGGTCCCCCGAGGAACTGCTGGCCCACGCCGGTGACGACGGCTGACCGATCGCCCGGCTCGGCCGCCCGCGCGGGACGGCGTCAGCCCTCGCGCCGCACACCGCGGTCGGGCGCGCTCATGTCCCCCGTCCCCGGGATGCCGCCGGCCAGCCCGTAGCGCAGGTACACGGTGCCCCTCGGATTGGCCACCGGCGGTTCGAGGAGCGTGACGTTGGTGGGCACCGCGCCGCCGTCGAAGACCTTCTTCCCGACGCCGAGCACGATCGGGTGCACCCACAGGTCGAGGCGGTCGAAGAGCTTCTCGCGCAGGAGGGTCTGCACCAGGTTCAGGCTCCCGACGACCTTCACGTGCTCGTGCCGGTCGCGGATCCCGCGCACCGCGCCGGCCAGGTCCGGGCCGAGCTGCGTGGACCCGGCCCAGGAGAGGTCCGGCCTGCCGCGCGAGGCCACGTACTTGGGGACGGCGTTGAAGAGCTCGGCGATGCGGCCGTCCTCGCCGCCCTTCTGGTGCGGCCAGTAGGCGGCGAAGATGTCGTACGTCCGCCGGCCGAGCAGGAGGGCGTCCGTGCCCTCGTAGGCGGCGCCGACCTGCGCCCCGGCGACCTCGTCCAGCAGGGGCGCCTGCCAGCCGCCGAACGGGAACCCCACCGGGTCCTCGTCGGGGCCGCCGGGCGCCTGCCCCACGAGGTCGAGGGTCGCGAACAGTTCGATGTGGATGAGGCCCACGGTCTTCTCCCGATGCGTCGCGTTCGTGTCGTCGTGTTCGTGTACGGGAGGTAGACCCGCGGGCGCCCGCGGACTCATCGCCGCGACGGCGACCGCCCGCGCCGGGCCCCGCGGCCGGCGAGGGCGCCCCGGGATGCGCCGCCGGCCGAGCCGGGGCAATCTGGCCGGGGGGAAGGGGCACGTCGTGGTGACGCCGTCCCCGGCCGGGAGGGGCTTCGGCCTCGAGCCGCCCCACAGGGCCCTCCAGAGCCTTCCGGGGACCCTCGCGGAGCGTGACACCGCACGAGCGTGCACCGCGACCGACCTCGTGGATCCACGCGGGCAAGGAGTTCCGGTGAGCAATGTCGTCGTGGCAGGAGTCGACGGTTCGGCGTCCAGCCTGGACGCGGTGGAGGAAGCCGCCCGGGAAGCCCTCCGGCGCCAGGCGGAACTGCGCGTCGTCCACGGGCTCTCGCTGCCCGCGATGCCCATGCACGTGCCGATGGACCCCGCACCGCTCGGCCCGCCCGAGGACAGCCTGCGGAAGGCCGCCGAACGCTTCGTCCGCGAAGCCGCGGAACACGCCAGGCGCACCGCGCCGCAGGTGGACGTCACCAGCGCCGTGATGAACGGCGACGCCCTGACGGTCCTCGAACTGCAGTCACGGACCGCGGACCTCGTGGTCGTCGGATCACGGGGCATGGGCGGGTTCATCGGGATGCTCCTGGGATCGACCGCGGTCTTCCTCACCGCGCACGGACAGTGCCCGGTCATGGTGGTCCGGGAACCCCCGGTCGTCTCCGGGCCGGTCCTGCTGGGCGTCGACGGTTCCACCGCCGGCGACAAGGCCGTCGACTTCGCCTTCGGCGAAGCCGTGCTGCGCGGGGCCGAGGTCGTCGCGCTGCACGCCGGCGCGGACCCGTCCCGTGCGGCGGACGAGGGCGCGGAGATGACGAGGGCACTCGCCCCCCACTGCGAGAAGCGCCCGAACGTCGCGGTGCGGCACGCGCTGGTGCACGAGGGCCCGCGGGAGGCGCTGATCGAGGCCAGCAGGACCGCGCAGCTGACGGTGGTCGGCGCGCGCGGCCGCGGCGGGTTCGCCGGGCTGCTGATGGGTTCGGTGAGCCAGGCCCTCATGCAGCACGCGCACTCTCCCGTCGCGGTCGTCCGCGGCAAGGGGTGAACCGCCGGCGCGCACGGCGGTGACCCCGACCGCGGGAGCGCCCGGAGACCGAAGCGAAGGACGGAGGAGCCGTGGGCAGCCTGGTCGTCGTAGGAGTGGACGGCTCGACGTCGAGTGACGCCGCGGTCGTGCAGGCCCGCCCGGGAAGCCCACCGGCGCCGTGCGAAGCTCCGCGTGGTGCACGCTTTCACCTGGCCGGCCGGGCCCACGTACGCGCCACTGGACCCGTCGCCCCTCAACCGCATGGCGCACGACGCCGCCGAGCGCGCCCGCGGTGCCGCGCCCGGCACGGAGGTCACCGGCACGGTGATGCTCGGCGGTGCGGTGTCGGTGCTGACGGCCGAGTCCCGGGCCGCCGACCTGCTCGTCGTCGGCAGCCGGGGCACGGGCGGCTTCCTCGGCATGCTGCTGGGCTCCACCGCGGTGTCCGTGGCCGCACACGCCGAGTGCCCCGTCATGGTGGTCCGCGAGGACCCGCCGCACACCGGTCCCGTCGTGGTGGGTGTCGACGGCTCCCCGCACGGTGAGGACGCGATCGCGTTCGCCTTCGCCGAGGCGGCGCTGAGGGAAGCGGAGATCCTCGCGCTGCACGCCTGGCTGCCGGACTACGCCCCGCCCGGTACGGGCGTGGAGAGCGCGGAGCGTCTGCTGTCCCTGGCGCTCGCCGGCCACGGGGAGCGGTATCCCGACGTCACGGTCCGGCAGGAAGTGGGGAGCGGAGAGACCCGGGAGGTCCTGATCGAGGCGAGCAGGACCGCCCAGCTGACGGTCGGGGGCCAGGGGCCGCGGCGGCTTCACGGGACTGCTTCTCGGCTCGGTGAGCCAGGCGCTGCTGCACCACGCGCACGGCCCGGTCGCCGTCGTCCGCGGCGAGGCCTGATCGGGCGCCGGAACCGTACAGGATGTGGCAGTTGGGGTCACGCCGCGTGGCGGGCGGATAGATTGGTGGTCTGCTGCGACGGGTTGCCGGATGTGGGATCCGGTGAGGTTGGGGGAGTCTGGTCATGGGGGAGGAGGAGCCCGGGTTCACCGAGCGCTGGCTCGAGACCGGCTCGGGGCCCGGTGCCGTGGTCCGGGCCCGCGTGACCCGGGTGAACCACGAGGCCCAGACGGCGTACCGGGCCTGGCTCGACCACGCCACCTCGTGCCCCACCTGCCAGGACGGCGCCGCCCGCCGGTGCACCGTCGTACAACCCCTCTGGGACGCCTACCAGGCGGCCGGCCACGCGGACTTCTGAACGGTCACCGGCGCGACGAACCGGCGCCCACCGGCGAGCGGACGGGGAACAGGGCTCCACGTCCACGTCCTCCGGCGCCCGGTGGACGGCGCGGCCTCAGGGGGCCGAAGGCAGCAAACCGCGGGCCGTGGCCAGGCTCCAGGCCGCCAGGGTGAAGCCGTCGTGGATCTGCCCCTCGGCGAGCGCGGCGCGCATCTCGGCGGGGGTGAGGGCCCGGAAGGCGTCGATCCCCTCCTCGAGCGCGTCGGGGCCGGGGGTCTCCGGGAACGAGGACGAGGCGAGGCGGGCGAGGTACAACTGGTCGCGCCCGCTGTGCATGCCGGTGTCGGAGCTGAGCTCGCCGAGATGGATCATCTCGGTCACCTTCCCCCCGAGTTCCTCGAGCAGTTCGCGGCGTGCCGTGGTGGCGGACTCCTCGCCCGGCGCGCCGAAACCGCGGGGGATCTCCCAGTGCCAGTCCCGGTCGGCGTGCCGGAAGTGGTGCAGCAGGACGATCCTGCCGTCCTCAAGGACCGGCAGGACCGCGGCACCCCCGTCCACGCCCTCGGCGACGAAGCGGATGTAGGTGTTGACGCGCCCGGAGCGGAAACGCACGGCGTCGCGGATCATGCACACATAGGGGTCGCGGAAGACGACGCCGATGTCCGCGCAGTCCGCGGGGAAGCCGAACGCGGTGGCCACCTTCTCCACTTCCCGCGTCACATGGTCCTGGTCGGCGCGCTCCAGCAGGATCTCGTACGCGGTTCCCGGGGGGTTCACGAAGAGCTCCGGCCGCCGCTCCCGCAAGGCGTCGTACGCCCTCAGCCGTGCCTCCCTGCGCTCGCGCACCTGGTCCTCCGCGTGGTCCGCGTGGTCCGCCTGCGTCATGTGTCCCCTCGTCTCTTCCGGTTGGTGCCGATCTCGGACCCGGGCCGCGCCGGCGGCGGGCCGCGGTGGCTACAGGTACAGGGCCAGCGGGGTGTGCTGGATGCGGCCGGCCAGGTTCGGATAGTCGTCCAGCACGTCGAGGTAGTGCTCGTGGAGGGCCTGGACGACGTCGAAGGGCGCGCTGTCGGCGTCGCCCAGGGCACGTCTGCTCTTGCGCAGCAGAGCGCGTACGGTCTCCACCATCGCGATGTCCAGGACGTACCACAGGGGCAGGCACACGGCTCCGGCGCCGCTGATGATCAGCGAACGCATGAATCCAAGGACGTCGCCCCCGTCCGAGCGCATGCCCTGCCCCGCCACGCACGCTCCCAGCACGGACAACTTGTTGCGCGGCAGGTTCACGCGCAGGGCGAGGTCGAACTGGGTCAGCACGTCCTGGTCGCCGAGGTGGAGCAGCGGGCCGGAAGCCTCCGGGCCGTCCAGGTAGGTGCCGTGCCCGGCGTACACGAAGAACTCCGGTTCCACGGCGGCGAGGGCGCCGAGCCCGTCCCAGTCGGCGCCGTGGGCGGGCCCGCCGTAGTCCAGGCCCTCCGGCGGGTGCCCGGCCACCACGACGTGGTCGCGGTCCCAGCCCGTGCCGACCAGTTCACGTCCCGAGGCGTCGGAGTCGGTGGACAGCAGGGCCGCCAGGTCGTCGTCCCGTTCCACGAGCTGGCGCTTGAGCAGGTGGCGCCCCTGCGTGACGAAGGCGGCGACGCTGACGGAGTGGGAGAGCGGGACCCGTGCGGCGAGCGGTCGGGTGTCGCCGGGCCCCACCGCGACGTGCAGCGGTACGGCGAAGACGTGGTCGGTGGGGATCAGGGTGAGATGGATCGTGGTGCCGCCGTCCTCGACGCGGTCCCACACGGGTGCGACGAGCAGGTCCCAGACACGGCGGCAGGTCGCCTCGGAGGGCCACGGCGCCTCGGGATCGGACAGGTCGGCCCACACCAGCTCGGCCAGCTCCGTCACACTCTCGTACGGGATGCCCGGCACGGTCGTCAGGCGCCCGTCCCGGCAGACCATGATGCCGAGGGAGTCGGACACCGCTCCGCCGCCGCCCGTCACGCCGTCGGGCGCCGCGTAGCGGAAGTAGCGGACCACGCAGGAGCCCGGATGGTTGAGGGTGTACTGGACGAGGCGGTGCGCGATGTCCTCGTCGTGCGGGACGGAGGCCAACGGGGCTTCCAGGAAACGCTCTTCGTACTCGCGCTCACGGTCGGCCAGCACCTCCCGGAGGGCCCGCGCCAGCTCCGGTGAGGCGGAGCGCAGACCGGCGCGCACCGCGGGCGCGGCGCCGCCGCCCTCGGCCGCGGGGGCTCCGGCGATGTGACGGGCGGGCGGTCCGAGGACGGAGGGGCGGGAGGAGCCGAGCAGGTCCAGCAGCTCACGGCCGGCGGACTCCTCGACCAGGGAGAGGATCCGCTCCTGGTCCGCCTGGCGGTCGTGCCCGCGGACGACGGCCTCAGCGGTGGCGTGCAGGAACGCCGGCCGCATGTGACGGTTGTACGTCCGCTTGTACGCGGGCAGGGCGATGGCCGACCGGACCGAACGCGCCAGCCCCAGCCGCCGCGTGAGGACGTCCTCGGGACGGCTGTCGGGCGGCAGGGTTTCGGCGGTCCGCTGGTACCCGCGGACGGTGTAGGCGTAGAAGTCGACGTCCAGCCCGGCGTGGTGCCCGTCCGCGGAGTCGTCCTGCTCGATCTCGTCGAGGAGTTTCCTCAACTCCGCCAGCCCCGAGCCGCCGCCGCTGCGGAGCGCGAGATTCTGCCGGGCGATGGCCCTCCAGCGGTGCAACGGGAGGGTCAGCAGCTCCTCGAAGTGCTGCTGGGCGTTCTCCGGGTCGCACAGGGCCTGATTGGTGCGCGACTGGGCCACCCGGTAGACGTCGGCGAGGCCCTCGGAGATCGCCAGGGAGCGTGAAGTGACCGCCAGCGACCGTGCGGGCTGCCCGGCCTCCCGGAGCGCGATGGCGAGATTGTGCAGGACGTTGGAGTAGCCGCGGAGGAACTCGCGGTGGCGGGCCGGAGCGCCCGGCGCCGGAGGAGCGACGAGGCCGACACCGTGAAAGTGCGCCAGCTCCTCGATCTCCCCGAGGAGCACCTCGAGTTCCCCGGCGAACCCGGCAGTGTCGGAGCCCTTTCCGCCGTCCCGGTTCGCCTGCCCCTGCTCCTCGAACCGTGCCCGTTCGCGGTTGCTGCGCAGATCCGGCACGGCCCACCACAGCCCGGCCTGCTCCGCGACGTCCACCGCGGTGCCGAAGGAGATCCGGGCCGAGGTGAAGCTGCCCAGCCGGTACCGGATCCGGCCCTCCCCGTCGAACCACCGGGCGAGCGCGTAGGCGGCGAAGGGGTCGTCGGCAGGCAGCGCGCCGCGGAGGTGGAGGTCGTGCAGCCGCCGGGCGTCGTCGCGTGAGGCCTTGATCAGCTGCAGGCCGCTGAACAGCCGGTACGCCACGTCCGCGTGGACGATCTCGCACCAGTGGGCGCCCACCCGGCGCGCCGTCGCCCGGACGTCGTCGGGCCGGCCCTGATCGGACTCCGCGGCCAGCCGTAGGAGGCGCAGGCCGTCGTCCTGCCGCATGGGGACGTCGAAGTCCACGTCGAAGCGCAGGATGACGTCCTCGACGTCGAGCTGTCCGATCAGCTCGAGGACGGCCGAGACGGGGTCGTGCGGCGGTGGGCTCGTCGACTGGGGCATGGTCTGTTCGGCTCCCGCTTCTGTGAGGACGGGCGGTGGTCGGCAGTCGGGGGCGGGGACGAGCCGGGGGAGTCAGCGGCGGCGGGCCGCCCGGTGGACCGCCGCGGTGACGGCCAGTCCCACGGCTGCGCACGCGCACAGCGTCACCAAGGGCGGCAGCAGGGTGTGACCGAGCCGGAGGCGCCACACCGTCAGCGCCAGCCAGCACACCGAGGACCCGAGCAGGCCTGCGGCCGCCGAGTCGATCCAGCGGTAGGAGAGGGAGACCGCCGACACCGCGGCCTGCCTGAGCACGGCCAGCGGCAGGAGCAGCGCGACGGCCGCGAGGACGAGGATCGCCGGCAACTGGGCCGGCTTCGGGAGCGGAAGGTCGTAGTCGAGGGTCTGCACCACGGTCAGCGCGGTCAGCAGGGACCCCAGGGTCGACGTCTGCACCAGACTCAACCGGTTCCGGTACTCGTTCAGCGCCCGGTCGGTGACGGCGGTGGCCGCGGCGCGCGCCGACTCGGCGCGTTCACGGGCGGTCGACATGTACTCCACGTCGTTCTGGACCTGGGTGATCAGGGCTTCGGCGGCCGCCACGTCGCGCTCCGGCCAGGAAGTGCCGGTACCGACGCGCCGTGACGGGGGCGTGTACCGGCGCATGTTCGCGACCGCGATTCCCACGGTGCGGGCCAGGTCGCGATGTCTGGTGAGGGTCCAGAGTGTTCCCTCCGGCCCGAGCCGTGTCCGGTCCAGCTGGGCGGCCGCGGCCAGGACGTCCTTCAGGCTCACCGGTTCGCCCGCCGCGCTCGGCTGCAGTGCCCGCAGCAGGGCTTGACTCTCCCGGTCGCTCGCTGCCAGGCGCTCGTGGAGGGTCCCGGAGGCGAGTTGGTGGACGCGGGCCTCGAAACCGGCCTTGGCGGCATGCATCAGGTACCGGGTCAGCGGCCGCATGCCGTACTCACCCGGCGCCGCCCAGGCCCACTCGTCCAGTGCCTCCTCGGCCGGCGCCGGAGCCAGCACGCAGAAGTCGCCCACCACCTGCGCCGGGTCGTCCCGGCCGGTGCGCCAGACGGAGAACCCGTGCTCGGTGACGTCGTGCCCTCGCCACCAGGTCTCCTCTCCGTCGCCGGAGGCCGGTGCGTGGTCTCGGACCACTTGGGCCATGGACCGATCCGAGCCGGGTGTGTCTCCCCGGTACAGCGCGGTGAAGACGTGGAACTCGCCCAGGATCTCCGTCGGCGGAGGATCGGTGGCTCCTGCTCGGGACACGGCCGCCGACCACTGGTTCAGCAAGGTGTTCCACTGTTCGGGGCCCGCGTCGGGGTCGTTCGGCGCGAGTAGGGCGACCAGCCCCACCACGTCGTGCTCGGCGAACAGCAACGCGGCGTGGATGCCGGGACCGTCCGTCTGCTTCCGCGCCCCGGCCAGGACGGTGTACGCCGCGATAGTGGCCGCACGATCGTCCAACCTGAGATGCTCGTCCGTGGGCAGGCCGTCGATCGGGGCCGTCATGCCGAGCAGTCGGCAGGCGTCCCACAGGCGTCGCAAGTAGGCGTGGGGAGAATCCCTGCCCCGCTTCGGTACGGCCGGTGCGAAGCAGGTGATGATCAGCGACGGTTTGGCGAACCGGTGCACCAGGCGTCACCCCTTCCAGGAGGACGAAGGACGCTCAATCGTCCGAGGCCGGCGCGTCCCCCGTGCCGCCCTGTCCGTCCGTTCCGTCCAGGCGGAGGCCGAGTTCGCAGACCAGGGCGTTGCGCTGCTCGAGCAGATCCGCCGGTATGGGGGACTTCCGGCCACCCGGCAGGGCCTTGGCACGGTAGCTGGACTCCAGCCCCTGCAGTGCGTTGAGGGCCTTGGTGACCGCATCGTCGCGGTCCGCGGTCTTCCCGGCCGTCAGTGCCGCGCTCAGGCCCCGCAGCACCTCGTCCACCTCGAGCCATTTCTCGGCCGACAGGAACCAGTCGTCCAGAGCCTGAAGCCGTCGGGCTGCACGCCGCGTCGCGTCAGCATCCACCGGTAGCCCCCCGTTGCTGCTTCCCCGCGTCCCTGACGGGACGGGGAGCCCAGAATAGCGCCGCATCACCGGGCGTGCGGCCTGAATTCCTCTGTATGCAGGGGCTGTTCGCCGGATGTGGAGGCGGGCGGGACCGCGGACGCGGCAGTGGTGCCAGGAGCATCGCGGGGGCGACGAAGTGGTGCCGCTCGACAAGCCGTCCAGGGCGGGAAAGGGGAGCGCCGATTCGACGTAGCGCTACGTACGGGCTGCTACAGTGCCGGTATGAGCAGCCAGAGGCAGATCAACGTGAGGGTGGACGCGGAGACGGCCGCCGGCATCGAGGCGCGGGCCAAGGCCGCCGGAATGAGCGTGTCCGACTACGCCCGCCAGGTCCTGGCGGACGAGGCCAACGACCTCCGGCACCGGTTCCTGGGCGCGGGCGCGCACTTCGCGGACGCCTGGGGCGACACCTTCGCGGAGGCGTTCGGCCACCCGAAGCCCGGCGAGGGTGCCGGGGCCGCGGCGTGATCGTCCACATCGACCGGGCGTGGCTGCTGGACCTCGCGCACCGGCACATGCCCGGCGACCCCGACATTACCGACTTCGGTTCCATGGCGGCCGCCGTGGCCAGGCACGCCGACAAGGTGATGGACACCCCCGTCTACACGGAGGTGCACCACCGCGCCGCCGCACTCATGCACCAGCTGATCCGGGTGCCGGCGCTGGAGCACGCCAACGAGCTGTTCGCCGCGGTCGTCGCGGCGGCGTACCTGACGGCCGGCGGGGCGATCGTGACCGTGGGCGCGAAGGAGGCGGCGGAGCTGGCGGCGCGGATCGACCGGGACGCCCTGGACGTCAGGGCGGTCGCCGAGGTCGTCCGCGGATGGGTGGCGGCGTAGGCGGTCCTCTCCGGCGGACGTGACGGACCCCGGCCCCGCGAGGGCCGGGGTCCTCCTGCTTCCTTCCCCTGCGCACCGAGCCCGGGGCATCGGCTGCCGCCGCGGTGCGCTCGGCGCAGGTGGTCAGGCGGGGGCCGCGGCGAGCGCGCCGATCCGGTCGGCCGCGGCCACGTCGCCGCCGTCGGCGCGGAGCCGCGCCAGAAGTGTGGGGTGGCCGTCAGAGCAGGGGCGGCACCCGACCGCACTGCGACATAGAGGCTCACATGTAAAATGATAGAGTGTCAGGTATGGCGCAGCAGGTTAAGCGAGCTTTCAGGTATCGCTTTTACCCCACGGACGGGCAGGCAGCTGAGCTGTCGCGCACGTTCGGCTGTGTACGCCTGGTGTACAACAAGGCGCTGGAGGAGCGCACTCGTGCCTGGTATGGCGAGCGGCGCAGGATCTCCTACATGCAGTGTCGACTCGTCTCGTCCGTGAGAACCAAACGGTCGTGATCGAGGACCTCGCCGTCCGCAATATGCTGAAGAACGGCAAGATCGCACGTGCCATCTCTGACGCCTCGTGGACGGAACTGCGCTCCATGCTGGAGTACAAGTGCGCTTGGTTCGGGCGTGACCTCGTCGTGATCGACCGCTGGTTCCCCAGCTCGAAGCTCTGCGGAGACTGCGGCGCAGTTCGCGAGAGGCTGCCGTTGCACGTTCGCGAGTGGCGGTGCGATTGCGGCGCCATGCACGACCGCGATGTCAATGCGGCGCGCAACATTTTGGCCGCCGGGCTGGCGGTGTCTGCCTGTGGAGGCGGTGTAAGACCTCGACGGGAGTCCTCCTGGACGGGGCAGTCGTCGGTGAAACAGGAACTGCAGCGGGCAACCGCTGGAATCCCCCGTCCACGGGCGGAGGAGGAGGCCAAGCAGTCGATCACCGCGAGGTCGGCCGACTCTTGAGACGGACTCGCCGCTAGGCCACTGGGCGGGACCAGGGTCGGTTAAGGCGACGAAGGAGGCCGTTGGGCAGTTGGCCCCGGCCTTGGATGATCAGAGCCTGCCGAGACGTTGGAGTCGCGGCGGAACTACACTGCCCCGGTGCCGGGATGTTTCAGGAGCCAGGCGTCTTCGCGCCTAACCAATGGAGTGGTCGACGAGCAGGGCGACCGCCGTCGACACTCCCTGGACCAGCATGGGCCGCTGGTCGTTGCGCATCCGCGGTGAGGTGGTGTCGAAGACGCCTCCGCCCCGATTTGGCTTGCGGGATTCCGCCCGTACGGTGCGGGCCCGTGACGGTGCCCGGATGCCGGGGAGGATCGCGTGGCGTGGGCGGCGGCCCGATACATTGGGGTGTCCGTCGGTGGGGCCGGCCGGATGCGGGATCCGGCGAGGTTGGGGGAGTCTGGTCATGGGGGAGGAGGAGCCCGGGTTCACGGAGCGCTGGCTGGAGACCGGTTCCGGTCCCGGTGCCGTGGTCCGGGCGCGTGTGAGCCGGGCGAACCAGGCGGCTCAGACGGCGTACCGGGCCTGGCTCGACCACGCGACCTCGTGCTCCACCTGCCAGGACGGCGCCGCCCGCCGGTGCACCGTCGTACAACCCCTCTGGAACGCCTACCAGGCGGCCCAGCAGGCGGCCTTGTGACTCCGACGTGGCACCGATGACGCACCGATGACGCCCCATGAGCTTCGGCGGAAGCCGGCGGTCATGGCGGCCCCGAGGGCTACGATGCCTCCATGCCCGAGCAGTTGTACGCCCGTACGAGCCGCGGTTGCACGGTCGGGGACCTGGATCCCCGGCTGCGCACGGCGGTACTGGCCACGGCCGAGACCGAACTGCTCGGCGACGTCGCGGCGGCCGCGACCGCCTGTGTGGAGACCCGCAGCGTGCCACGGCGCCGTCCCGGCGTCCTCGCGCGCCTGACCGGGGGCGGCGCCCTGCGCGAGACGCTGACCGCCGCCGTGCTGCTGCCGAGGCACCTGCTGGTCTCGGTGACCGACACGAGCACGGGGACGACCACGGCGCGTTCCGGGCGGCTGGCCGACATGACCCTCACCGAAGGCGATCAGCGACTGGCCGTCGACAGCGGGATGTCGGTGTTCACCCGCTGGTCGGACCGGTCCGAGGCCGAGTCCCTGCACGTCGCCCTCGGCGACGACCCCGCCGGTAGCTCGTTCAAGGACGCGCTGCGCGACGCCGTCCGGGCGGCGAAGAGCGGCTGAGCCGCCCCGCGCCGCCCGGACGGCGCGCTGCGGCTCCGCCACGCCGCCGCGGACGAGGCGGCGGCGACCACTGCCGCGCCGCCGCGGCCGGACCCGTCACGCGACGGGTGGCGGGCGGGAACTCAGACGCGGTGCTCGGGTGCGACGTACTCGAGGCGGCTGCGGAAGGGGTGGACCGGTCCTGGGTCATGGATGCGTGTGTGTCTCGGGCGCACGGGAGCCCACCTTCGGCGGCGGACGCCGGCGGTCACGAGGTGCCCGCCGAAGTGCTTTCCCGACGAGGGTGGTTGCTCTCCGTGTGGTCACCCCCCTGACCGGGTCGGCCGCGGGTTGGTGACACCCCTCCGCCCGCCGTGTCGGCCCGGCGTCAGCCTGCGTCGGGGATCCAGGTGCGGGCGAGTCGCGCGACCCATGCGGTGGCGGCGTCGGGGTCCGGCGGGGGCGCGCCGACGACGACGAGTTCCGAGACGCCCGCCGAGGCGAGGGCGGGCAGGTGTTCCGGCGTGCCGTCGCTCAACGCGACCGCGACGGTGAACTCGTCGAAGGCGCGGCCGTGGCGGGCGCACGCGTCGGCGAGGACGGCCGTGCGCGAGGGGACGTCGGCGGCGGGGACGTTGAAGCCGTACCAGCCGTCCGCGTGCGCCGCCGCGCGGCGCAGCGCGGTGTCGCTGTTGCCTCCGACGACGACCGGGAGCCGGGCGCCGCGCAGCGGCTTGGGGTTGACCCGGATCGCGTCGAACCGGGTGAACTCCCCGGTGAAGGTGGCCGGGTCCTCGGCCCACAGGGTGCGCATCGCGGCGAGGTACTCCTCGGCGCGCCGGCCGCGCGCGGCGAAGGGCACGTCGAGCGCGGCGAACTCTTCCGCCGACCAGCCGACCCCCACCCCCAGGGTGAAGCGTCCGGCCGAGAGCACGTCGAGTGTGGCGGCCTGCTTGGCGAGCGCCACAGGGTGGTGCTCCGGCAGCAGGAGCACCCCGGTGGCGAGTTCGATCCGGCTGGTGACAGCGGCGGCGTAGGTGAGGGCGAGCAGCGGGTCGAGCCAGTCCGCGTCCGCGGGCACGGCGATGCGTCCGTCGGGGGAGTACGGGTACCGGGAGGCGGGTGCGTCCACGAGCACCACGTGCTCGCCGCACCAGAGCCTGGCGAAACCGTGCGCCTCCGCTGCCGCGGCCACAGCGGCGACGACCTGCGGACGGGCACCGTCACCGATGCCGAGCGCGTGCAGTCCCACTCGCATCCGCCACCTCCTGGCGTCACCCTAGGCGGGAAGCGCGGACCCGCCCGGGTGACGCGGCAGGCCGCGCGGAGCCCGCCCGGTGCGTCACCCGGACGGTGCAGGCCACCGGGGGCGGCCGGGACGGGCCGCCGCACCGGTTACCCTTGCGGCCTCCACCTCCGACGGGAAGAGCCGATGACCGAGATCCAGACCCCCCGCCTGCTCCTGCGCCGCTGGCAGGACGACGATCTGGTCCCCATGGCCGAGATCAACGGCGACCCGCGGGTCATGCGCTGGGTCGGCGACGGCTCCGTGCGCGACCTGGAACACACGGCGGAGGCCATCGAGCGGTGGGAGGAGGAATGGGACGAGGAGGGCTTCGGCCTCTTCGCCGTCGAGTTGCTCGCCTCGGGTGAACTGGCGGGCTTCACCGGCCTCACGCTGCCCGGGTTCCTGCCCGAGGTGATGCCCGAGGTGTCCGTCTGCTGGCGGCTGGGAGCGCAGTTCTGGGGCCAGGGGTACGCCTCGGAGGCCGCACACGCCGCGATGGAGTTCGCGCTCCAGGACCGCGGCCTGGAACGCCTGGTCGCGGTCGCCCGGATCGGCGACACCGCCTCGGAGAAGGTGATCCGCAAGCTCGGCATGGTGCCGGAGCACGACACCACGCATCCCACGTACGGCTTCCCGCTGCGCGTCCACACCATCGACCTCACCGAGTACGAGGCCTGAACCGGCGCGACCGCCCCCGCCGGCGTCGGCGGGGGAGCCACCCTGCATGGCGACGTCCTGCACTGGAAGTTCCGTGCCAGACGCATGAACTTGCGTGCCACGCTTGCCGAGAGCCGAGGCAGAGGGTGGGCGCCGCAACGCGGTACCGCACGACGAAATGTCCTCGGTGAGTACCGCCTTTCTGAGGACGCGTCATCCTTGTTTCCGCCTTCGGTTCGGGGCTTCGCCGGAGAGGGGAGGCGAGGCCCGACCGGCCGCGACCAGAATGTGGCGGTGGGCACTGTGCTGTTGCGCTCCCTTTCACATCGGGCGAGAAGCCGGGATGCCGCTTCCAGCGGGCGTTCGGGAACGAGGACGTATTCCGCGCCGTGCGCGTCCGCACCTCCTTCCGGGAGCGTTTCCTCTCGGCTCCACGGCGGTGCCGTTCGGGGCCCTGCGGCTGACCCCGATGGGTCGCCCCCTTCCTGCGAACGTGCTGCTCGTGCTGCTCCGGCCCGGCGGAGGAGCGTCCCGCACTCGCTAGGCGCCTCTGAGACGGTCTTTCCGCACCGAAGTGCGTTCGGAAGCTGTTCCGGCTGAACGGTGCTGCATCTGCGTCCCGCAGCCTTCCCGCCTCCTCTTCGGGGAATTCAACCGTCCAAGGGATTCGCGGCACCCCGACCTTCACGGGAGGCTTGCGCGGAGTTCCCTCGCATTCCGCAGCCGTCAGCGCTCACATGGAAAGCGCCGGTCAATTTGGAAGGGCATCGCCGTACGCCGCCCCGATTTCCGGAAACGGCGCCCCGACGGCCCTTTTTCCTTCACCGCTGCGGCCGCATATCGCGCCATGAAGGCGACCGCCCGGCGCCGCGGGGCGTCCTTATGCTCTCGACCGCAAGATCACCAAGGATCGGGAGGCGCTTACTCATGTCCATACCCCGCACACCAGCCCGAGCATGGCGAGGGCGGATGCGTGCCGCCCTGGCCGGGCTCGCGATGGCCGCACTCACGGCGGCCCTGCCCGCCACCGCCGTGGCGGCGACGGCCGTACCGTCCGCGACGGCCGCGACCCCGGTCGTACCGGCGGCCTCCGCGTCCGACTGGCCGTACGCGGGTGGCGACCTCGGCGACACGCACAACGCGGCCGCCGAGCGCACCATCGGCACGGGCAACGTGGCCGCCCTGAAACCCAAGTGGACCTTCACCACCGGGGACAGCGTGTCGGCCACACCCACGGTGGTGAACGGCTACGTGTACGCGCCCGACTGGGCCGGCAACCTCCACAAGGTGCAGTCGACGACCGGTCAGAAGATCTGGAGCCACCGGATCAGCGACTACACCGGGATCGCCGGCGACATCTCACGGCTCAGCCCCGCGTACTGGAACGGCACGCTCGTCACGGGCTCGGGCGAGCAGCGCGGCAACAGCACGGAGGGCGCGTACCTCTTCGGGATCGACGCCCTGACCGGCACGCGGCTGTGGAAGACCCGGATCGACGCGGACCCGGCCGCCATCGTGACGTCGTCGCCCGTCATCGCCGACGGTGTCGTCTACGTCGGCGTGTCGTCCAAGGCCGAGCGGTTCGCCCCGCCGTACACCTTCCGCGGCAGCGTCGTCGCGCTGGACGCCGCCACCGGCAAGCAGCTGTGGAAGACCTACGTGATCCCCGAGGGCTACACCGGCGGCGCCGTGTGGGGCAGCAACCCGGTGGTCGACAGGAAGACCGGCCTGGTCTACGTCGGCACGGGCAACAACTACACCGTGCCGCCCGGCGTCTGCACGTCCCCCGACGAGACCGACTGCGACCCCGGGGCGGCCGACAACTACCAGGACTCCATCGTCGCCTTCGACCTGCACACCGGCGCGATCGCCTGGGCCACCAAGACCCTGACCGCCGACACCTGGACCGTCGGCCAGCGGTTCGGTGACGACTTCGACTTCGGCTCCGCGCCCAACCTCTTCACCACCACCGTCGACGGCAAGGCCACCGACCTGCTCGGCATCGGCCAGAAGAGCGGCGTCTACTGGACGCTCGACCCCGCCACCGGAAAGATCGTCTGGGCCACGGCGGTCGGCCCCGGCGGCAACCTCGGCGGCCTCCAGTGGGGTTCGGCCGTGGACGGCAAGCGCATCTACGTCGCCAACACCAACACCAACCACCTGCCCATCACGCTGACGTCGGCGACCGGACAGAAGTCGACCACCACGGGCGGTTTCTGGGCGGCCCTGGACCCGGCCAGTGGCACCATCCTGTGGGAGACCGCGACGCCCGACTCGGCGTCCCCCATGTCCTTCGTGTCCAGCGCCAACGGCGTCGTCTACGGCGGCTCCACGAATCCGGCCGGCAACAACATGTACGCCATGGACGCCGCGACCGGCGCGATCAAGTGGGGCTTCCCCAGCGGGGGCGCGGTCCTCGGCGGCGCGTCGATCGTGGACGGCTCGGTGTACTGGGGCTCCGGCTACCACACCCAGAACATGGGCCCGTTCTTCCCGGCCAAGGGTGACAACAACAAGCTCTACGCGTTCTCCCTGCCGCAGACCCTCCCGCAGACGGTCTACGTCTCGCCGTCCGCCGTCGCCTCCGCGGCCGACACCAGCTGCAGCACCCCTGCCTTCACTTCCGTCAACGCGGCCGTCAAGGCGGTGGCCGGCGGTGGCCGGGTCGTCGTCTGCAACGGAACGTTCCACGAGAACGTCGCGGTGACCAAGCCGCTGGCCCTCGAAGCCCGTTCGAACGTCACCATCGACGCCACCGGCCTGATCAACGGCATCGAGATCAGCGCGCCCGACGTCACGGTGACCGGGTTCACGGTGAGGAACGCCGTCGGCGAGGGGATCCTCGTCAACAGCGTGAAGAACGCGACCATCGCGAACACCATCGTCTCGGGCAACAACACCGGCACGGGCCCGAACGCCGTCGCCAACGCCTACATTTCGTGCGGGACGCCCGCCGAGCCCGGTGACTGCGGCGGAGGCATCCACCTGCTCGGCAGCTCCCACGCCACCGTGCTGGCCGGCACCGTCAGCGGCAACGGCGCCGGGATCGTCGTCAGCGACGAGACCGGTCCCGCGACGGGCAACACCTTCAGCGGGAACTCCGTGCACGGCAACGCCTCGGGATCCGGCTTCACCCTGGTCTCCCGCAACGGCGCGGCGGCCCCCGGCGGCGTGCGGGCCACCGACGCCGGAGGCGTCTTCAGCAACGGCATCACCGGCAACAACGTGTTCGACAACGGACTCGACACGGGCGGCGGCGGAGTCACCCTCGCGTCGGCGGTGACGGGCGGCGCCGTCTACGGCAACACCGTGCAGAGCAACGTCATGACCGGCAACGGCTGGGCGGCCGTGGCCGTGCACGGTGGCGCGTCCGGCGTGGACCTGGGCGGCAACGTCATCGGCAACAACCAGATCGGCACCAACAACACCGTCGGTGACAGCGACACCGGCGCCGGCGACGATCTGCAGACCACGGGCCTGCTGGTGAGCACCGTGGACCCGATGTCCGTCCGGATCACCGGGAACACGATCTCCAACAACGTCCTCGGCATCTGGACGCACGGCCCGGTCGCGGCGGGCGACGCCGCAGGCGCCAACAAGTTCAGCAACGTCACCGTCCCGGTGTCGGCCCACTAACCCCGGGCCCGCCCACCGCCGCGTCCTGCCGGACACCGCTCCGGCAGGACGCGGCGGCGAGCCGCCGTGCCCCGGAGCGCGGACCGCGCCCCGTCACGGCCTCAGGGAGTGACGGCGCTCGGAGCCTCGCCGAACTGCCGCTTGAAGGCGCGGCTGAAGTGACTCACGTCGGAGAAGTGCCACCGGGCCGCCACGGCGGAGACGGTGTGCCTTCCGCCGAGTGCGACGAGTTCCTCGCGTGCTCGCTCCAAGCGGCGCCGCCGTACGTAGGCCATCAGGGATTCGTCGGTCTCGGAGAACGCCCGGTGCAATGTGCGAACGGACACCGAAAGGGTCCGCGCTATCTCCGCCGGAGACAGGTGGGGGTCCAGGAGGCGGGATTCCACGCAATTGCGTGCGGCTGTGCGGAGCGAAGGGCGGAGGGCGGTGTCGGCGGAAATTCCCTTGGCCATGAGCGCGCCGGCCAGCAATTGCAGAACGGATTGCTGAGCGGCACGGACGCCCGCCGGACTCAAATCGCCCCGTGCCTCGCGGACCAGATGGAGCTGCCCCAGCAGAAGTCGCGCCTCCGGTGTCCTCTGGGAGATGAGCGAGAGTGCCGGAGCCCGGTCCAGCCCCGCGTCGGTCAGGGTCCCGGACGGCAGCAGCAGCACCCGTGCCCGTGTGCCGGGCCGGTAGGAGAACTCCCGCGGCACCTGCGCATCCCGCACGCACAGGGTGCCCGGCGCGACCTGGACGGTGCGACCCGCCTCGGTGAGGCTCAGCCCGCCGCTCTGCACGATGTGGACCGCCGTGCGCCGCTCCGTGGAGCGCTTCATGCCGATGACGCCTTCCACCGCGTCGCCGTACTGTTCGCTGACCGCGATGTTGCCGATGGAGAAGGAATCCAGCCAGCACCGGTAATGGCCCGTCGTGTACTGCCTGGGTACGCGTAGCGAATGCACCTGCCAAGGACGGGCGTCGTTCAGTCCCTGCCACCGCTGTTTCAGCAATTCATCGCGTCGCGCATGGGCCAGGGCGACCTGGATGTGAATTCTGGGTGAACGGGAACGGGATGGCGTACCGGCGCTCGAGTTGGCTGACATGATCACATCGAAAGTATAGTGGAGTACCCGGTCGTGATCGCGGACCGGGAAACCGAATGCGGCCCGAATGCCTCGTCGGTGATCTCAGGGGGCTTTGAATGCCCCGACGGAAGCTGCGACACTGGTCGTGTGTCCGGCGACGAGCGGCGAACAGGCCGGCGCCTGGAGCGAGCCATCCTGGAGCTGCTGGACGATCGTGCTCCGACCGCGTCGATCTGCCCTTCCGACGCGGCGAGGGCGGCGTACGAAGGCGATGACGACGGCTGGCGGGAGCTGATGGAAGCGGCCCGGCGCGCGGCCCGGCGGCTCGTGGCGGCCGGCGAAGTGGAGATCACGCAGGGAGGCCGTCCCGTCGAGCCGGACGAGGCCCGCGGCCCCATCCGCATCCGTCGCCCCCGCTGACGTACGGCGCTGCCTGGCGGAAACCGCGGAGCGGCGCCCTCGAGGGGCGGCGTCAGGTCATCAGGGGGTAAAGATCCGACGGCCTGTCACAGGGCCGAAGCGCCGCCGGTCACCGTGTGCATGAGTCACTCCCTGGAATCGAAGACCGGCGTCGACGGCCCGGTCACCGTCATCAAGAGCTACACCGTGCCGGCGGACGAGGCCGACCACTTCGCCGAGGTGTACCAGGAGAACGCCCGGATCATGTCGGCCCAGCCCGGCTTCCTCCGCTCCCGTCTGCACCGCCCCCTGGCCGACGCCCCCGAGACGCGGTTCGTCCACGTCGCCGAGTGGGCCTCGGGCACCGCCCTTGACAAGGCGACCGGCAACCCCGAGTGGCATGCCTCGCTGCAGCGCATGTTCGACGACCCGGGCCTCCACATCACGTCAGAACCCGTCGGCTACCGCGTCGTTGTCGAACTGCACCCCTCCTGACGGCAGCGGCGAAGGGAGGGCCGCCGCTGCCGGCGGCGGCCCGAGCCGACGGGAAGACGCGCCGGCGAGATCGCGTGCCGGCCGCGGACCACCCCGCGTCGCGTCGGAGGCCGCCTGACATCCTGGCCGCATGGATGCCGATGCCCTGACTCCGGTCCACCTCGGCGGGGTGATGGACGGCCTGGCGGCGAATCCCGCCTTGCCGGCTCCCATGATCCGCCGGCTGTTCGCCTGGCGGCGGGGCATGGGGAAGGTGGCGCGGCGTCCGGATCTCACCGAGGACATGGTCGCCGAGATCGTGGCGATCGACGACGACCGGCTCCTGCACGGCCTGGCGCTGAACGACCGTCTGCCGGACCGGCTCCGCGTCCGGCTGGCCGCCCATCGGGACAAGGGGGTGCGGTCCGCGCTCGTGGTCAACGCCGCGACCGCACCGAGGGAGATGCTGGAGCAGCTCATCGACGACCCCGCTCGACAGGTCCGCGAGAACCTGGCCAAGGGCCGCCACACGCCGCCCGACCTCCGGGCCCGGCTCGCCGACGACCGCGACCCCACGGTCCGCGCCGCGCTGGCGAGGCACTGGACGGGGGCGCCGGAAGCGGTCCGCCGGATCCTGCTGACCGATCCCGAGGCCGAGGTCCGGGCCGCGGCCTGTTCGACCTACTTCGCGGCCGAGCCCCATCCGGTACCGCCGTCGGATCTGCTGCCGGCGTTGCTCGCGGACCCCGTGACCCGTGCGGGCGCGGTGATCCACGCGGTTCTCGATCCGGGCACCCTCCGGCGGCTCGCCGACGATCCGGACAGCGACGTGCGCGCCGAGCTCGCCCGGCACCCCGACCTGCCGCCCTCGGTCCGCGACGTCCTCGCCGTCGATCCGGCGCTGAACGTCCGGGTGAAGGTCTTCGCCCGGCCCGACACGCCCGAGCACGTGCGGGAGCGGATCCACGCCTCGGTCCACGAGGTGTCGCTTTCGCAGGCCGACCCGGGCCCCGACGCCGACGACGACGCGGTCCTGCGGTGGTTCCAGGACTCCTTCGCGCCGACGGAACTGCGGATCCTGCGGCTGCCATGGGTCACAGCCGACCCGCTGCCGCACATCGACTCGCCCTACGTCGGCTTCCGCGTCTCGGCGGCCGCCGGCAAGGGCCTTCCCGCCGAAGCGGTGGCCCGGCTGCTCGACGACGAGGAGGAGATCGTCCGCCTCACCATGGCGGCCGCCGCTCCGCACCTGGTCGGTCCCGCGACCGCCGAGAGCATCGAGCGCCGCTACCGCAGGCGGGACAAGTTCACGTTCTGGTGGGACCGGGCCGAGGTCCTGGCGTTCCCCCCGGAGGTGCTGCGGCGCTTCGCCACGGACGCCGAGCCCCGGCTTCGCTCCTTCGCGCCCCGCGATCCGGATCTGCCCGCGGAACTCGCCGGGAAGCTGGCCTCCGACCCCGAACAGCGCGTCCGCAGCGCGGTCGCGGCTCACCGCAACCTTCCGCTCCCGTCCCTGTTCCGGCTCCTCGCCGACTCCTCGGAGCACGTCGCGGAGGCCGCCGCTGCCTCGCCGCACCTGCCTGTCGAGCGCATGGAGTGGCTGCTCACCCGGGCGGGCCTGTAGCCGTCACGTCGGAGCAGGGCAGCTCCGGGACGACCGACCGGTGCCTTCCCGTCAGCGTCCCCGGCCCTTGGGGTGCTCCCCGAGGCTGACCGCCCGGTGGATGACCGCCGCCAGGTCGTGGATGTCCTCGGTGAAGGTGTCGACGTGGATCCGGCGTCCGTTGCGCAGGTGGATCCGGCACGTGGAGCCCATGCCCCGGGCTTCGGCGAGCGGCCGGTCGTCGCCGCCGGACGTACTCACGTGCGCGACGTCCTCCCAGGGGATCACGGTGGCGGTGCCCGCCACCCGGTAGGTGAACCCGCGCTCGTGGATGTCGAAGCACTGTTCCCGGGTACGGAATGCCTGCACCAGCCGCCAGGTCCCCAGGCCGAACCCGACCAGGCCGAGGCCGAGCAGGAGCCCTGCCAGTCCCGGTGCCCCCTCGGTGGTGCCCACCGACGCGATGGCGATCGGAAGCCCGATGGCCGTGCCCGCGGCCCCGACGAGCAGCCAGATGCCCGCCTGCCGCAGACGCCGTGCGCCGTCGGTACGGTGCTCGCGCACGAACCTCCCCAGTTGCCTGGCCGCTTCCGTACGTCTCATCGGGCCCCTCCCAGGTCGTGGACACTTCAAACTAGGCTCACACCTCCGAGCGATCCACCCCTACCGCCGGGTGTTGTCGGGACGGCCGGCGGACGGCCAACGGCACTGTCGCCGTGGTCGGTTGGGGCGATGTCGGCACGGCGGACGATTCCCGCTCCCGACATCGCCCGGCAGCCTGATCCGGAACACGGTCTTCGCCCCCGCCGGGAGCGCGGCAGGCCGACTCGGGTGCCGGGCCGCCAAGGCACCGGGTCAACCCCCTCCAGCACAGGATGCGATGGACCCGTCGGGTTAAACCGTTTCATTGATCTATCGAATCTGTGCGAGCAAGTCTGTCCAACTCGTTGCCAGAGTGGTGAGATGCCCTCCAGAGTGTCATTGAAGCGATTCATTACGCCTCTTGAGGAGCGCCCGTGCGTCAGCACATCGCCGCCGTGGTCGCTGCATCTGTCCTCGTCGTGGTGCCCACCACGACGGCGACTGCAGCGAGTCCACCCGCCGCCCCAGCCGCCGCTGCAACGAGCGTCAGCCATCTGACGGTCAACGCCCTTGACGAGCCGCTCGGCATCCCGTTGACAGCACCCACCCTCGGCTGGCAGCTCGGCTCAGAACGCCGCGGCGTCACGCAGCGGGCCTACGAGATACACGTCGCCTCTTCGGCCGGCCGCATCGACAGACCCGACGTCTGGGACAGCGGGAAGGTCACCTCACGCCAGTCGGTCGGCGTCCGCTACGGCGGCCCCGCGCTGCGGCCGCACACCGACTACGTCTGGTCCGTCCGGGTGTGGGACGACCGGGGCACCGCCTCCCAGTGGAGCAAGCCCGCCACGTTCGGCACCGCTCTGGGCGGCCGGCCGTGGAGCGCCTCGTGGATCGGCGCCGACACACCGGCCCTCGGCGCCCAGTGGAAGGACTACACGGTCGAGTTCACCGCTTCCGGCATCAACGGGGCTCTCGGCGTCTACTTCCGCGGCCAGGACACCGAGAACGCCTACATGTGGCAGATCAGCGAGGCCGACGACGCGCTGCGCCCCCACGTGAAGCGCAACAGCGGCTACTCGGTCCTCAAGGCGACACCGTTCCCGTCCGGGTTCGACTTCGCCGCCGAGCACGACTACGCGATCGCCGTCGACGGCGACACGATCACCACCACCGTCGACGGCAAGCAGCTGGACCGGCGCACCGACACCACGTTCGGCGGCCCCGGCACGATGGGCTTCCGCACCAGCGGCGCGGAGCGCGGACTGGTCCGCGACGTCACGGTCACCAGCGCCGACGGCACCGTCCTGGCCGACACCGCCTTCCCGGCGGGCGACCGCACCTTCGCGTCCGGCACCGTCACCGCCGGCGGCCTGCGCGTCGACAGCGAGGGCGGCGAGGCCTGGCTGCGGCGCGACGAAGCCGTCCCGCTGCTGCGCAAGGAGTTCGACCTCGGCGGCAAGAAGGTCGCCCGGGCCCGCGTCTACGCCTCCGCGCGCGGCGTGTACGAACTGCGCCTGAACGGCGCACGGGTGGGCGACGCCGAACTCGCGCCCGGACTGACGGCGTACGACAAGCGCATCGACTACCAGACCTACGACGTGACCCGCCAGGTCCGCGCCGGCGCCAACGTGCTCGGCGCCGAGGTCGCACCCGGCTGGTACAGCGGCAAGGTCGCCATGTTCGGTACCGACGTCTACGGCAAGGACGACTCGGTGATCGCCGAGATGCTGGTCGAGTTCACCGACGGCACCAACACCACCGTCCGGACCGACGGCACCTGGACCACCACCTCCGGTCCGACCCGTGAGGCCGACCTCCTCGACGGCGAGTCCTACGACGCCCGGGTGGCGAAGCAGGTCGACGGCTGGGACAAGCCCGGTTACGACGACGCGGACTGGGCCACGGCGGAGGTCCGCGACGAGCCGGTGAACGTGCTCGAACCCCAGACCGCGGTCGACGTACGGGTCACCCAGGAACTCAGGACCGCGAAGCGGATCGACTCGCCGACCCCGGGCACCTTCCTCTACGACCTCGGGCAGAACATGGTCGGCCACGTCCGCCTCACCCTCAAGGGCGAGCCCGGCCGTACGGTGACGATCCGTCACGGCGAGGTCCTCAACCCCGACGGGACGCTCTACACCGCGAACCTGCGCACCGCGAAGGCGACCGACCACTACACCTTCGCCGGCGACCGGCCGGAGACCTTCGAGCCCTCGTTCACCTTCCACGGCTTCCGCTACGTCGAGGTGTCCGGCGTCGACGAGGCCCCCGCGGCCAAGGACCTGGTCGGCGTCGTCGTCGGCACCGACGGCGACCTCACCAGCAGCCTCGACACCGACTCCGACCTGGTCGACCAGTTGCAGAGCAACATCGTCTGGGGCATGCGCGGCAACTTCCTGTCCATCCCCACGGACACCCCGGCGCGCGACGAGCGGATGGGCTGGACCGGCGACATCAACGTCTTCGCCCGCACCGCCGTCTACAACATGGACGCCCAGTCCTTCCTGACCAAGTGGCTGCAGGACCTGCGGGACACCCAGCGGCCCAACGGCTCGCTGCCCGGCGTCGCCCCCGTGGTCCCCGGACGCTTCGACGGCGGCTACGAGTCGGCCGGCTGGATGGACGCCGGCGTGCACGTGCCGTGGACGCTGTGGCAGGCCTACGGCGACACCGACGTCATCCGCGACAACTACGACATGATGAAGGCCTACGTCGACTTCCTCGACGCCGACTCCACCAACCACATCCGCTCCGCCGGCGGTTACCTCGACTGGCTCAACCTCGACGACGCGACCCCGGCCGACGTGCTCGACACCGCGTTCGTCGCCAAGAGCACCCTCGAGTTCGCCCAGATGGCGGCCGCCGTCGGACGGGACGACGACGCGGCCGCGTACCGGCAGCGCCACGAGGCGATCAGGTCGGCGTACCAGGCGGCGTTCATCGGCGCCGACGGCACCGTCAAGGGCGACAGCCAGACCTCGTACATCCTGACGCTCACCAACGACCTCGCCCCCGCCGACCGGCGCGACGCGATCGTCGCCAAGTTTGTCAAGACCCTCGAGCGCCGCGACTACCACCTGTCGACCGGCTTCCTCGGCGTCGACGGACTGCTGCCGGCGCTCACCGAGGCGGGCCGCACCGACATCGCCTACCGGCTGCTGCAGCACACCGACTACCCGTCCTGGGGCTACGAGATCGGCAAGGGCGCGACCACGGTCTGGGAGCGGTGGAACTCCATCAACCCCGACGGCACCTTCAACGACGTCGGCATGAACTCGTTCAACCACTACGCGTACGGCGCGGTCGGCGAGTGGATGTACCGCACCATGGCGGGCGTCTCGGCGGCAGAACCGGGCTACCGCAAGGTGCTCATCGCCCCCGAGCCCGGTGAGGGCGTCGACCACGTCGACTTCAGCCACCAGACGCCGTACGGCACCGTGCGCAGCGCGTGGGACACGACCGGCGGCGCGATGAAGCTCGACGTCACCGTGCCGGCGAACACCACCGCCGAGGTGCGCATCCCGGCGGCGAACCGCTGGGCGGTCACCGAGGGCGGCACGCCGATCGGCGACGTCGACGACGTGGCCTACGTCGAGCAGGCCGGCGGCGACGTCGTGCTGGAGGTCGGCTCGGGGCACTACGCGTTCGCGGTCGACCCGGTGCTCGGGGACCTGGGGGCGGCCCGGGCCCAGGCGGGGTCGTTCGCCGACGACGTCGACGCGCTGCAGGTGCGCGGTCTCGGCAAGATCGCCAAGGGGCACCTGCAGCTTCGCACCGCCCTGACGCGCAAGGAGCTCGACGCCGCGTGGCGCCTGCAGGCCCAGGGCGCGGACGAGCGGCTGACCGCCGCCGCGGTGCACCGTGCGCTCGCCGGCGTGGCCGACCTCGACCGGTGGACGCGGACGTACGCCGAGCAGGGCGCGATCGACAAGACCGCGGCCACGAAGCTGCGTGACTCACTGACCGGCATCGAGAAGGTCCTTTCGCGGGCGTCGTCGCGCCTGGTCGGCGCAGTGGCCGCGCTGGACGTGCCGGCCGGCGAGATCCTCCCGGGCGACGTCGTCCGCGTGAACGTGGCGTTGAAGAACACCGGCAAGCAGCCGCTTACCGGCGTCGATTCGACACTGCAGGCACCCAGCGGCTGGACGGTGAAGCCCGTGGGCCGGCACGCGACCACGACGGGCGCGGGCAGCACGCTCGAGCACGCCTACGACGTCACCGTCGCGAAGGACGCGCCGGCGTCCGTGGCCGACCTCACCGGCTCGGTGTCCTACCAGTACGCGGGAGGAACGGCGACGCTACCGGTGTCGGCGGGCCTGGTGATCGCCCCCGGCGTCGCCATCGGCCGGGTGTCCACCACGCCCGACCCGGCCGCCCCGGGCGAGCGGACCACCGTCCGCACCGTGCTGACCAACCGCACCGACGTCGCGCAGTCCGGCAAACTCACGCTCGGCCTCCCCGACGGCTGGCCGACGCCGGACCCGGTCGGCTACCAGATGGCCCCGGGGCAGGAGACGACGGTCGACACCGTGGTGACGGTGCCCCTATCCGTCGTCGAGGGCCCGGCCGCGGTGACCGCGGCGACCGGCTCGACGGCGGCGGAGCAGGCCACCGGCTCGATCACGGTCTCCCTGCCCACCCCGCCCGCGCAGTCGGGCGACCACGTCGACCTCGGTGACGGGACGTCGGAGTCCGCCCACCGGCTCACGGCGTCGGAGCACTCGGGGACGAACACCGAGGCCGGGCTGACCCGGCGGTACACCCACTCCTCCTACCCGGGCGGCTGGTTCGAGTTCGACGCCGCCGTACCCACCACCGGCCGCTTCGTGGTCCGCGTCGTCGAGACCTTCGACGGCCCTCGGCGCAAGACCTACGACGTCCAGGCCGACGGCAAGGCGGTGCACAGCGTCGACCTGAGGCGGACCGAGGGCGGCCAGGGCACGATCACCCACCAGTTCGTGGTCGATCCCTCCGCCGACACGGCCGACGGCACCGTACGGCTCCGCTTCCAGGACACCGGCGCCGACTACGACCCCTCGATCGCCGACGTGTGGGTGATGCCGGCCGACTGACACCGCCTGTGAACGTCGTGTGCCCGGGTTCCCCGCGGTCGGGGAACCCAGGCACACGACGCGCGGCACGGGTGTGGGGGAGTGACGGGAGGTGTGGCGCCGCCGCCTGAACCGGTCGCCGGTGCCGGGCCCGGGGGCATCCCGGGGACGGCACCGGCGGCATGGACGTCCCCGAGGGCTCCGGCCGACTCCCTCAGCCCGTCACATCGAGGTCAGTGCCGGGACGGGGCGACGCAGCGGAAGCTGGAGGCGTCGTGCGGGTCGCCGTGGCCGTCGTGGCGGGAGACCTCCGGGTAGCGGCACAGGTCACGGTCGACCTCCTGCCCGGCGGAGTTCAGCAGGGTGGCGGGCAGGGTCCTGGGGGCCTTGCCGTGCTCGACCCGGGTCCCGTCACCGGCGGCTGACCGACGGCAGCCGGGCCGGACGTTCCGGACTCGCGCCCCAGGCCGAAGCCGCTGGCGACCTGGACCGGGTCGTCGCTGTCGGCTCCTCGATCGTCCGCGCGACCGTCCGGGCGAACGTCCCGCAGGGCGCGGCCGCCGGGTCGCCGCCTTCGCCCACACAGACGACCCGCGGCCGGTCGCCCTGCGCCACCAGTACGGCCGCTACCTGCCCCGCGCCTTCTCCGGCCCGGGGCACGCAGCCCGCGAACCTCCACCCGGTCGGGTTCTGTTTGCGACGGCACGCGTCGCAGGCGTGACGATCTCGTTCGCCCGTTTGAGAGCGGCGTTCTGCATCCACGGCCACGTCGCCGGCGTCAAACCTTCGGCACCGCGTCCGCGTCGAGGACGGCCGGAGGCTCCCGCCCTCAGGCCGTTTCGGCGTAGCGCTCTCCCGCGTACGCCCGGATGACCGGGACGACCGCCTCCGCGCCGCCGGGCAGGCGGTCAAGCCGGACCAGGGCGTAAGCCTGGTGGCCGTCCAGCAGATAGCTGTGCGGGAGGTTCGTGGGCGTGCCCGGCAACGGCCACACCACGACCCACGGCCGCGTGTCCCGGCTACCCGGAGACCGGGGTCCGACCGAGACAGCCGCGACCTGCGCCCAGGTGAAGTACTGCTCCTCCTCGGTGAATTCACGCATGCCGATCCCGGCGGGGCCGACCCGCAGCCGCAGGGGCCGGTGCCATCGGAGGAGGGACCGGCCGGCGAGGGGCCAGCAGGCGACGGCACCGACCAGGCAGCAGAGCGCGATGACGGTCACGAAGCCCTCGGTGGGGCGGCTGATCAGCTCCCAGAAGGAGTACGTGAGGACGGCGGCCGCCGCAGCCCACACCACGGCCCAGGTGCCGGCCTGGCGGGTGTCGGCGAAGACCTGCTCGCCACCGGACACATCCCGTTCGGGCCCCGTCACGGCCACCGGGATCGGCGGCCGCACGGAGCGCGGCGCGGTCTCGAAGCGGGCTCCGGCGTGCTCCGCGAGGGCTGCGGTCAGCTCGGAGACGCTCTGGTCCAGGTCCGTGCAGTCCACGAGGGTGTAGCGGATCCGGTCGTCGCCGAAGGTCAGGTCGGGCTTGCGGCGGAGTGTCACGCCAGGTGCGGTCCACAGGGTCAGCAGCGACTTGGGCGACGCGGGGAGCTCGTCGACGTTCTCCGCGGAGTTGGGGACCTGCCGGAGAGAGACGGTGTCGATCTGCTCCCAGGCCAGCTCGGCGTCGTGCAGCGTGATGCCGAACCCGTCGACCCGCAACTGGAAGGGCCGTTTCGCCTTGCGCAGGTCGCGCCACCCCCGGAGGACCGACACCACCGACAGGAACAGGACGAACCACGCGGCCATCGCGCTGTCGCTGCCGGCCGTCGTCCTGCCGTTCGTCTTCAGGTCGGCCAGCCACAGCAGGGCGACCGCCGTCACGATGATCCCCCCGACGAAGAACCGTCTGCCGCGCCGTCTCAGCGTCCGCTCGACCGTGAATTCCATTGCCCCCGCGTTTCCCCTCGTCATCCCGCCCGAACACACCCATGGTGCGGCTCCGCATGCCCGGGTCGCGGGTCCCGGCGACGCGGTGTTGCCCAACCGTGACGCCCGCGAGACAACACCGCCCGGCGGTCGCCCGGGCGGCTCCCGGCGTTCATCCGCGCGCCACGGCATCGTGGTTCTCCAGGCGCAGCGCGCCGGACCGGAGGCAGTTGCTCGTCGGGTGTGCCTCCGGACGTCCCGGAAGGCGTCAGCCGCTGCTCGCCGTTCGCGCCGGGTTCCACCGGCGAAGAATTGCCCGCCCCCGCCGCCGATGCAGGTCGCGATATCGACGCCGCTGGTGCGGTGGTGCCCTCGCCTGCACCACCATCCCCGAGCCCTGGTGAACCGGCTGTCCCGCCCTCGCGGCCTGAGGCCGGAAGCAGGGACCTATGAGCCGAGCAGCCCTCGGATCACCACCTCGCTCAAGGATTCCGTCTTCTGCCGCCACTCCTCCGCCTGAGGTTCCCCCTCCTCGTTCATGCGGCGTACGAGTTGCCTCTGGGTCATGACGACTGCGGGCCCCGTGAGCGCGCTGAACAGGACGTCCATGCTCATGGCCGGCATCCGGCCCGAGGCGATGAGCCGCTGCGCCAGCGGTTCGAGCTTCTCCACGAAGCGGCCGGTGTACTCGCTGTACAGATAGTTCAGGCGGTCGGTCTCGAGAATGGATTCGTCGGAGATTATGCGGTTCGCATGGGGCATGTTCGCCGCCAGGGCGTGGAAGGTCCGCACGACGCACTTGAACTTGTCGACGTCGTCCAGGTCACCGTCGAGGATGGAGCTGAGCCGTTGGACGGGAGCCCTGAGGGCATGGTCGACCGCCGCGCGCCAGAATTTCTCCTTCGAACCGAAGCGGTCGTTGATGAAGTTGTGGTTGACCCCGAGGCGCTTGGCCAGTTCCCGCACGGACGCGCCCGAATAGCCCAGTTCGGCGAAGGCCTCGAGTCCACGCTGGAGGATCTCGGCATCGCTGAGGTCGACCTGCGGCGATCTCGCCCGGCGGCGGTCGTCCCGCGTGTCGTCCATCGCGCCGTTTGCCGGCACTGACACCTCACCCATCCTTCTGACGTCTCATCGGCCGAGCGGCCGAATCCCAGCTGGTGGCCGGAAGTCACGCCACCTGCGCCGCGGTGCGCCACCACCCTGACGGACTTCGGGGCTCGAGCGGCCTCGGGAGGCGGCGCCCCATCGAACATTACCGCCGCACGTCGCTGAAAGCCGACAGAGGTCCGACGGTCGCGCAGTGGCCTGACCTGGGAGGTCCGGGAAGCGCGCTGCAGCAGGGGCTGCCTGTCTGACAGCTGTCAGGGCCGGGTAATCTGACAGCTGTCAGGCGCCGGGTCGACCGCGCCTGCTTCTACTGTGAGGAGTCCTGGATGAGTCTTCCCATGCTGCAGATGGACACCGACGACCCTCGCTGGACGAAACGTGGAGCCATCCACGTGCCCGCCGGCGAAGGCATCACCAAGTGGGTGTCGGACAACGTCTACTCGGTCAAGGTCCACACCGACAACACAGACGGACACCTGGGCTTCGTCGAGGCGGACATACCGCCCGGCGCGGGGCCGGTGGCGCATGTCCACAACCGCAACAGTGAAGCCTTCTACCTGCTCGACGGCGAACTCGAGTTCCTCAACGGCGACGAGAAGATCATCGCCCGATCGGGGGACTTCCTGTACGTCCCGCCCGGCATCCGCCACCGTTTCCTGAACAAGAGCACCCGTCACGCCAAGATGCTCTTCCTGTTCACCCCCGGCGGCCCCGAGGCCCTCTTCATGAGGGGCGACGAGCCCGTACCCGGTGTGCCCGCCCCCTTGTGGGACGCCCAGCGATTCGCCGATTACGGGGAATCGCTCGCCGATCTGGACATCGACTCACCCGTGATGCCGGAAAGCTGAACCGGCCCCCTGACGCTCACACCTTGGGGCCTTGCGGGCGCTCAGTTGCCCGTCAGGCCCCAAGGGCCCTGCCCCCGTCGCTGCGGCTCTGCGTGCAGGTAGGGCAGGCCGCACCACGGACCGATGACCGGCACCCATCCCTTGAGGGCCGGACGTGGGAGGACCGTTCGGAGGGATCGTGGGCGATGCGCCCGGTGCCGGCTGCGCGTCGGGTGCGCCTCCGTCCCGGAAGGCGTCAGCCGCCGCTCGCCGTTCGCGCCGCCCAGCGATCCTCCACCCTGGCGAGGCGCCAGTAGGCGATCGCGACGGCCCACACGGCCACGAACAGGCCGACGATCACGTAGCCGACGTTGTCGAGGTCGAGTCCCGCCACCCAGCCCGTGAAGCCGTCCGTCATGTCGAGCTTGTCGTGCAGGACACCGATGAGCTCGATGGTGCCGATGAGGAAGGCGACCGCGATCGACAGACCGGTGATCGTGAGGTTGTAGTAGACCTTGCGGACCGGGTTGGAGAACGCCCACTGGTAGGCGAAGTTCATGAAGGTCCCGTCGAGCGTGTCGAACAGGCTCATGCCGGCGGCGAACAGCAGCGGCAGGCAGAGGATCGCGTACCACGGCAGTCCCGCCGCGGCCCCGCTGCCGGCCATGACCATGAGCGCCACCTCGGTGGCCGTGTCGAAGCCCAGCCCGAACAGGAAGCCCAGGGGGTACATCTGGCCCGGGCGCGTGATCGCCTTCGTCAGCCGGCCCAGGATCCTGTTCATGAAGCCGCGCGAGTCCAGGTGCGCCTCGAGTGCGGACTCGTCGAAGGACCCCCGGCGCATGCTCCTGAAGACCCGGAGGATGCCCAGCAGCGCGACGAGGTTGAGCGCGGCGATGGCGTAGAGGAAGGTTCCCGAGACGGTGGTGCCGACCAGCCCGAGCGTCTGGTGGGTGCCGGAGTCCTCGTCGGCGAGGGTGCCGGCGAGCTGCGTGCCCCCGGCGACGAGGGCCGCCAGCGCCACGACGACGCTCGAGTGCCCGAGGGCGAACCAGAAGCCCACCGAGACGGGCCGCTTGCCGTCCGCCATGAGCTTGCGCGTGGTGTTGTCGATGGCGGCGATGTGGTCGGCGTCGAAGGCGTGCCGCATCCCCAGCGTGTACGCGGTGATGCCGAGGCCGAGACCGAAGGCCTTGGAGCCGACCTCGTAGTGGTTCGGCACCACGAGGAGGAAGAGGATCCCGAAGGCGACGACGTGCAGAGCCACGATCACCGCCATCAGGCCGACGGTGCGGACGGTGTCCTCGCGCCGCCAGCGGAAGGCCCCGGGCAGGTCGGATGTGGGCAGGGTCATGCGGTCACGCTCCAGCACCTCGTGGATCACTTCGTGAGATGCCGCGGCCGGTCTCCTGGCTTACGGGCGAAGCGCGCCCGCCTCTGCCTTCCCGGCCTTGGTGAGGCCAGTGGCACCGCCGATGGCGGAAGAGGCGGGAACTACCCGATCACAGTGGCGAGGGCCGCTCCGGAGTGAGCTTGTGTCAGCTGTCACCGGTCTTCCCGAGCACCGCGGCGCAACCACCCTAGATTCCCTGGTGGGAGGCCTGCAAGGCTCCGGGACCGGAGGGGTTGAAGATCACATCCGGGCCTGCGGAGGCGTCGCCCGTGCACCCCGTGCCCGACCGGCGGCCCGCCCGTGCCGGCGGCTCCCCGCCGCAGGCGGACGGACCCGTCCGGCGGTGGTGCTCGGTGTGCCGCTGCCGACGGCCGACGATAAACTCAGGCCGACAAGCCGCACGCTCCGGAGCAGGTACGTCGCCGGGTCCGTCTCCCCCCGCCCTTTGGCGCCGCGCACACGATTCGGGCGCTCTTGGCATCCCCGGGGTCACCGGGCCGGCGAAGTCCACGGACGGATGGCGCAACAAGGCGAGGCGGCGCTGACGCCGCGATCCCCATCGGACGGATCCACGTGAACCCACAGAATGCCGGCACCTCCCCTACGGCGACCAGTCGCTGGTTCCGGACCATCAGGCCCGCTCCGGCCCCCACGCTGCGACTCGTGTGCTTCCCGCACGCGGGAGGAACCGCCAACTTCTTCCGTCCGTGGAAGGGTCTCGTACCCGAAGGCGTGGAACTGCTCGCCGCCCAGTACCCGGCGCGCGAGAGCCGCTTCCTGGACGCTCCGGCCGAGACGATGGACGAGCTGGTCGCGGACCTCGCCGGCGCGTCCCGTGAACTTTTCGACGTCCCTGTCGCCTTCTTCGGACACAGCATGGGGGCGTCCGTCGCCTATGAGCTCGCCACTCGCCTGAGGGAGGAACACGGGCGGACCGTGACCGCACTGTTCGTGTCGGGACGCGGCGGCCCGGGGAAGGAGCGGAGGAGGCCGGGGCTGGCGGACGCGGGCGACGAGGAGCTGATCGCGGACCTGTCCGAGATGGGCGGCACACAGGCCGAGGTGTTCCGCGACCCCGCGTTGGTCGAGCTCGTGCTGCCCGCGATCCGCGCGGACTACCGCCTGCTGGAACGCTACGACGCCCGCGTTCCCGACGAGGACTCCCGTCTCGACGTTCCCGTTGTCGCGTACTACGGGAACGGTGAGAAGGACCTCGATCACGAATCCGTCATGGCGTGGTCGGCGATCACGAGGGCGAGTTTCGATTTCCGGTCCTTCGAAGGCGGCCATTTCTACCTCGTGGAAGAAGCCGACAGCCTCGTGAGGGACCTCCTCGCACGGCTCCGGACAGCGAACTGATTCCTGCTGTCCCGGTGGAGCGTGGGGCCCACGCGCGATCCCGCGCGTGGGCCCCGGATGTCACTTCGAACGCCCCGTCAGGACGGCGGCCAGTACGGCCCCCACCTGAAGCAGGGGCCCGGGCCTGGTCATGTCGTTGTGCGAGGCGGCGACAGGATGGATGTGCAGGCTCCCGTCGACGTAGGGCGCCCACCGCCGGATGACTTCCTCCTGCGGGTACCCGGTACCGGTCGCGGGGAAGTGGAGGACGTCTCCGGTGAAGTGTCCCGGCGTGGCGCGCCGGACCATCCGCCAGTTGTCCCGGGTGTTCCGCACGACCCCTCGGACGTGGTCCTCGGTCAGCTCCCGCAGGTCGGCCATCTCCTCCTTGATGATCTCCAGTGCCCCGGGCACGGTGAGCGGTTGTCCCGCGGTGTCCACCGTGAGCCCCAGGGCGTGCAGGAGCTGGACCAGGACGGTGTGGTCGTCGGCCTCTCCATGGACGGCGTCGGTGTCCGGCGGGTAGGCGTCCATCATGGCCAGCAGGGCCACCTCCTGCCCGGCCTGCTGGAGCCGTACCGCGACGGCGTGCGCGAGGTTGCCGCCCATGGACCAGCCGAGCAGGTGGTAGGGGCCGCTCGGCTGGACGCCCGTGATGTGGTCGACGTACCAGGTGACCAGCGCGTCGAGGTCGGACGGGGGCGTCCGCGTGTTGCTGACGCCCGGAGCCTGCAGTCCGTACACGGGTCGGCCGGCGTCCAGGTGACGCACCAGGCCGATGTAGGGCAGGCCGAAACCGCTGGCGGGCGGCAGGCAGAACAATGGCGGCCGGTCCCCGTACCCGCGGAGCGCGACCACCGGCTGGAAGAGGTCCTCCTCGGTGCCGGTGCCGGTGCCGGTGCCGCTGCTGGCGCCGAGCAGCGATGCCAGGCCCGCCACGGTCGGGTTCTGGAACACGCTCACCAGTGAGAGGTGCGCGCCGGTGGTGTTGCGGATCTCGCCCAGCAGCCGCACGGCGAGGAGCGAGTGCCCGCCGAGTTCGAAGAAGTTGTCATCCACCCCGGCCACGGGAACACCGAGGACGTCGGCGAACATCTCGCGGAGCAGGTGTTCTTCGGCGGTGCGCGGCTGCCGGCTCGTGTGTCCGGTGGTGTGGTCCGGGGCCGGCAGCGCCGCGCGGTCGAGTTTGCCGTTCACGGTCAACGGCAGCGCGTCCAGGACGACGATCGCGGAGGGGACCATGTAGTCCGGCAACACGGCTGACAGGCCGGCGCGGACTTCCGCGGTGTCCACGTCTCCGTCCGTACCGCCTGCCGGCACGATGTAGGCGGTGAGGCGTCGGTCGCCGGGTTGGTCCTCGCGGACGATGACGGTGGCGTGGGCGACGGCGGGGTGGGTGAGGAGTGCGGTTTCTATTTCGCCGAGTTCGATGCGGAAGCCGCGGATCTTGACCTGGTGGTCGGTGCGGCCGAGGTACTCGAGCTGTCCGTCGGTGTTCCAGCGGGCGAGGTCGCCGGTGCGGTACATGCGTGCGCCGTGCTGGCTGTGGGGGTTGGCGACGAAGCGTTCGGCCGTCAGGCCGGGCCGGTCGAGATAGCCCCGGGCCAGCTGGACGCCCGCGAGGTAGAGCTCGCCGGCGACGCCGGGGGGTACGGGCTGGAGTGCGGCGTCCAGGACGTAGGTCTGGGTGTTCCAGACCGGGCGTCCGATCGGTACGACGCTGTTGGTGTGGGGTTCGCAGGTGTGGGCGGTGACGTCGATGGACGCTTCGGTCGGGCCGTAGAGGTTGTGCAGCGGGATCGGCAGCACGGCGTGGAACTGGTCGCGCAACGAGGCTGACAGCGCCTCGCCGCTGCAGACCACGGCGCGCAGAGATGTGCACTCGCGGGCCGTGGGTTCGGCGGCGAAGACCTGGAGCATCGACGGGACGAAGTGGGCGATGGTGACATGCTGGCGCCGGATGAGGTCGGCGAGGTAGTCGGGGTCGCGGTGGCCGCCGGGGCGGGCCACGACGAGGGTGGCGCCTTCCAGGAGGGGCCAGAAGAACTCCCAGACGGATACGTCGAAGCCGAAGGGGGTCTTCTGCACGACCCTGTCGTTGGGGGTGAGCCGGTAGGTGTGCTGCATCCAGGTGAGTCGGTTGACCACACCTGCGTGCGGGACGGTGACGCCCTTGGGGCGTCCGGTGGAGCCTGAGGTGTAGATGACGTAGGCGGGGTGGGGCGGCAGCGGCATCTGGTCGGGGTCGGTGTCGACCTGCGACTCCAGATCGGTCGCGGGGTTGTCCAGCACCACCCGCGCCACGCCCTCCGGCAGTGCGCCCTCGAACTGGCGGGTGGTCACCACCAGCGCCGGTGAGGCGTCGCCCAGCACGTAGGCCACGCGCTCCGCCGGGTACTCCGGGTCGATCGGCACATACGCGGCGCCGGACTTGAGGACGGCGAGCAGCGTGACGGCAAGATCCGCGGAGCGGTCCATCATGACCGCTACCCGCTGCTCCGGGCCCGCACCATGCGCCGCCAGCAACCTGGCCAGCCGGTTGGCCGCCGCGTTCAGCTCCGCATAGGACAGCGCGGTGTCCTCGAACACCACCGCGGCCGCGTCCGGGGTGCGGGCCGCCTGGGCCTGGAACAGCTCGGGGAGCGTCGCCGGAGGAACGGCACGCGCGGTGTCGTTCCACTCGGTCAGGATCCGCTCCCGCTCGCCGGTTTCCAGCACCCCGACCTGGGCGAGCGCGGTCGACGGTGCCGTCTCCAGTGCCGACACGATGGCTTCCGCCGCCGTGGTCACCATCGAGGCAAGGGCGCCCGGGTCGATCAGGGACACGGCCTGGGCCTTCACGACGAAGCCCTCACCGGTGTCGTCGATGCTGACGGCGACGGGGAAGTTGGTGCGCTCGCGCGCTTGGAGCAGAGCGACACCGTCAAGCCCGGAGCCGGCGGCGGCAGCCTCGCTGTGGCGGTAGTTGAACAGCGAAGTGAACAACGGCGTCTGGGCAGGCACCTTGCTGGCCTGCTGCGCCACCGCCAGCGGGGCGTGCTCGTGCACCAGCAGCTCCGCGAGCTGCCGCTGCATCCCTTGCACCGCCTCCAGCACGCCCCCGGCACTCGCGTCCATCCGGACGGGAAGGGTGTTCATGAACAGTCCCGGCACCCGGTCCGAGCCCGTTCCGGCGTTCATCCGGCCGAACAGCACTGTGCCGAACACCACGTCGTCACGGCCGGACGTGGCCGACACGACGCGCGCCCAGGCGACGTGGAACAGCGTCGCCGGGCTGATACCCAGGCTCCGCGCCTGCTCCCGCAGGCGCACCGCGAGGCCCGCGTCCAGGGGCGTGCGCGCCTCGGTCACGTCACGGCCGTCCCCGAACACGTCGAGCAGGCCGTACGGAGCGGTGGGCTCGCTCACGTCGCCGAGCAGCGCCGCGAAGAACGCCTCGTGCTCCCGGGTGGACGCGCCCAGCCTGGCCTGCCCGACGAACTCCCGGAACGGCAGCGGATCGGGCAGGGTGTCCTGCCGCCCGTCGAGGAACGCGGCCACCTCACCCATGACCACGTCCAGCGCGGTGTGGTCCTGGATCAGGTGATGGACCTGGAGGACCACCGTCCAGTGGTCCCCGCCCGGCCGCCGGGCCACATGGGCGCGCAGCAACGGGCCCTGGGAGAGGTCCATGCTCGGCGGGCAGGCCGCGAGGAGCCGTTCCGCCGGGTCCGCGCCGCCATGGCCGGGCTCTGCGGCGAGGTCCACCTCCCGCACGGGGAGTGTCGCCCGGCGCGCCACCACCTGGACCGGCTCGCGCAGACCCTCCCAGACGAAGGAGGTGCGCAGGATGTCGTGCCGGTCGACCACGCGCTGCACCGCGGCGAGGAACGCGTCCACCCGTACCCGGGAATCGAAGCGCAGCGCGATCGGCAGGACGTAGGGGTCGCTGTTGTTGTCGCTCTCCATCAGGGAGTGGAAGAAGATGCCCTCCTGCAGCGGGGCCAGCGGGTAGATGTCGGCGATGTTGGCCGCCCCTCCGGGAACGGCGGCGACGATCCGGTCGATCTCCTCACCGGCGAGGTCGATCAGCGTCACCATCCCCGGCGCGATCGCTGTGGCGCCGTCGGGTATGCCGTTCGGCGGGACGGCCACCTGTCCGCTCGTCCGTTCGACGGCCGCGGCCAGTGCCGCCACCGTCGGGCTGACGAACAGCGAGCGGACGTCCACGGCGATGCCCCGCTCGCGCGCCCGCTCCACCAGCGTCACCGCGAGGAGGGAGTGCCCGCCGAGCTCGAAGAAGTTGTCGTCGACCCCGACCCGGGGCAGGTTGAGCACGTCGGCGAAGACAGCGCACAGGATCTCCTCCCGGACGTTCGCCGGAGCCCGGCCGGAGGAACCGGCACCGAAGTCGGGAGCCGGGAGTGCCTTCCGGTCCAGTTTGCGGTTCGCGGTGAGCGGGAGCGCGTCGAGGACGACCACGGCCGCGGGCACCATGTAGTCGGGCAGCAGTCCGGCGACGTGGGCGCGCAGTTCGGCGCCGTCCGTCTCGGCGTCCGCGACGACGTAGCCGACGAGGCGCTTGTCGCCTGGCTGGTCCTCGCGGACGATGACTGCGGCCTGGGCGACGGCCGGGTAGGCGGCCAAGGCGGCCTCGACTTCGCCGAGTTCGATGCGGAAGCCGCGGATCTTGACCTGGTGGTCGGTGCGGCCGAGGTATTCGAGCTGCCCGTCGGTGTTCCAGCGGGCGAGGTCGCCGGTGCGGTACATCCGCTCGCCGGGTGTGCCGTAGGGGTTGGCGACGAATCGTTCTGCGGTCAGCGCGGGCCGGTTGACGTATCCCCGGGCCAACTGCACGCCGGCCAAGTACAACTCGCCCGCGACGCCGGGGGGCACCGGCCTCAGGGCGGAGTCCAGCACGTAGGCGCGCATGTTCCACAGGGGTGCACCGATGGGGGGAACGCCGGCACCGGACAGGGGGGTGCTGGCCAGGGAGGCGACCGTCGCTTCCGTCGGCCCGTAGATGTTCAACATGAGCCGGTCGCGAGACCACCGCTCCGCGGTCTCCGGCGGGCACACGTCACCGGCGACCACCAGCGTCACCCCCTCCGGGAGACCGCCCGCGGAGGCGAGCAGCGGCAGCGTCGCGGGCGGCAGGGTCGCGTGCGTGACGCGCTGCCGGGCGACCAGCTGGGCCAACGGCGCGCCGGGGGACATCTCGTCCGCCGAGGCCAGCACCACGGCCGCACCCGCCAGCCACGCCGGCCACATGTCGGCCACCGAGGCGTCGAAGCTGGGCGAGGCGAACTGGAGCAGCCGGCTGCCCGGTCCGATCCGGAGGCGTTCGATGTGGTCGGCGGCGAGGTTCGGCACACCCCGGTGGGTGACGAGGACACCCTTGGGGGTGCCGGTCGAGCCGGAGGTGTAGATGACGTAGGCGGGGTGGGCGAGCAGCAGCGGGCCGTGGCGTTCGGCGTCGGTCACGTCGTGGCCGGGTCGGCCTGCCAGGTCGTCCCGCAGGTGCGCGTCCTCCAGGGACAGGTGCTCCACGTCGGTGGGCGGCAGCTCGCCTTCTGTCGCCCGTCCGGTGACGAGAACCGCCGGTCGGGCGTCGGTGAGCATGTGGGCGATCCGGTCCGCGGGATAGCGCGGATCGACCGGCAGGTAGGCGCCCCCGGCCTTCATCACCGCCAGGATGGCGACGACGAGGTCGATCGACCGTGGCAGGGCCAGAGCGACGATGTCCTCCGGCCGTACGCCGCGGTCGATGAGAACGCGGGCGAGCCGGTTGGCCCGGGTGTTGAGTTCCGCGTAGGACAGTGCGGTGTCCTCGAACACCACCGCGGTCGCGTCCGGGGTGCGGGCGGCCTGCGCCTGGAACAGCTCGGGAAGCGTCGCGAGGGGAACGTCGCGGGCGGTGTCGTTCCAGCGGACCAGGACCCGGTCCCGCTCGGTGGCGTCCATGACCTCCGCGCGGTTGACCGGCACCGACGGATTCGCGGTGACGGATTCCATGACGCGGGCGAAGCGTTCGGCGAGGTCGGCGGCGGTGTGGTGGTCGAACAGGTCGGTGGCGTAGGTGATCACGCCGCGGAGGCCGGCGGGCTTGCCGTCGTCAGTGAGGTGTTCGTTGAGCTGGACGTCGAGGTCGAACTTGGCGGGGCTGTCGCCGGTGGGCCAGGCCTCGATGGTCAGGCCGGGCAGTTCCAGCGTGGCCTGTGTGAGGTTCTGCAGGGTGAACATCACCTGGAACAGGGGGTGGCGTGCCATGGACCGGGCGGGTGTGAGCTCTTCCACCAGGCGTTCGAAGGGCACGTCCTGGTGGGCGTAGGCGTTGAGTGCGCGTTCACGAGTGCGGTGGAGGAGCTGCGTGAAGTCGGGGTTGTCCGACAGGTCGGTGCGCAGGACGAGGGTGTTGACGAAGAATCCGACGAGGTCGTCGAGTGCCTGGTCGGTGCGTCCGGCGATGGGGGTGCCGATGGGGATGTCGTCGCCGGCGCCGAGGCGGTGCAGGAGGGTGGCCAGTGCCGCCTGGACGACCATGAAGACGGTCACGCCGTGGGCGCGTGCCAGGTCCACGACTGCTTGGTGGACGTCGGCGTCGATGTGGAGGTCGACGGTGGCGCCGCGATGGGTGGCCACGGGGGGACGCGGCCGGTCGGTGGGCAGTGCCAGTTCTTCGGGTACGCCGTCGAGTGCGTTGCGCCAGTGGGCGAGCTGCTCGGTCAGGAGGCTGCCGGGGTCGGAGGCGTCGCCGAGGAGTTCGCGCTGCCAGAGGCCGTAGTCGGCGTACTGGACGGGCAGGGGCTCCCAGGTGGGCGCGGTGCCGGTGGTGCGGGCGGTGTAGGCGGTGGACACGTCGTGTGCCAGCGGGCCGAGCGACCATCCGTCGCCCGCGATGTGGTGGAGGACCACGACCAGCACATGCGCATCGGGACCGATCTCGGCCAGCGACATGCGTACGGGGATGTCGGTGGCCAGGTCGAACCGGTGCCCGGCGGCCTCGCTCACCCACGCTCGCAGAGCGTCCTCCGTCACCGGGGTGACCCTGAGCAGGTCACCGACCGCGTCGGCAGGCGTGACCCGCTGGTGGGGCCGGCCGTCGACGGTGGTGATCACGGTGCGCAGGACCTCGTGCCGGGCCACGACGTCGCGGAGTGCGGCGTGCAGGGCGTCGGTGTCGAGAGCGCCGGTCAGCCGCAGGGCCATGGGGATGTTGTAGGTGGGGGAGGGGCCTTCGAGTTCGCCCAGGAACCACAGGCGTTGCTGGGCGAAGGACAACGGCACGAGTGCCGGCCGCTCGGCGGGCAGCAGCGGCGGCCGGGACGCGCTGGTGGTCGTCAGCCGGTCCGCGAGTTCGCGGAGCGTGGGTGCCTCGAACAGGGTCCGGATGGGGAGCTCGACGGCGAACGTCGATCGGATGCGGCTGATCAGGCGTGTCGCGAGGAGGGAGTGGCCGCCGAGTTCGAAGAAGTTGTCGTCGATTCCGACGGACGGCAGGCCGAGTACTTCGGCGGCCAGCGCGCACAGGATCTCTTCCTGGGCGTTGGCCGGGCCCCGGCCGGTGGCAGCGGTGGCGTAGTCGGGGGCGGGCAGGGCCTTGCGGTCCAGTTTGCGGTTCGCGGTGAGCGGGAGGGCGTCGAGTGTGACGATCGCCGCCGGCACCATGTAGTCGGGCAGCAGGCCGGCGACGTGGGCGCGCAGTTCGGCGCTGTCCGTGGTGGGGCCCGGGACGACGTAGCCGACGAGGCGCTTGTCGCCGGGCTGGTCCTCACGCACGACCACCGCCGCCTGGGCGACGGCCGGGTGGGCGGCCAAGGCGGCCTCGATCTCGCCGAGTTCGATGCGGAAGCCGCGGACCTTGACCTGGTCGTCGGTACGGCCCAGGTACTCCAGCTGCCCGTCGGCGGTCCACCGGGCGAGGTCGCCGGTGCGGTACATCCGCTCGCCGGATTGACCGTACGGGTTGGCGACGAACCGCTCCGCGGTCAGCGCCGGCCGGTCGAGGTATCCCCGGGCCAGGCCGGCCCCGGACACGTACAGCTCCCCGGCCACGCCGGCCGGCACCGGCCGAAGCGCCGTATCCAGCACGAACACCCGGGTGTTGGTGATCGGCTCCCCGATGTACGGGACCGCGCTGTCGGCGGTCAGCACCGCCATCGTCGTGCAGACCGTGGACTCGGTCGGGCCGTACGCGTTGACCAGCCGTCGCCCAGCCGCCCATCGGGCGACCAGATCCGGCCGCAGTGCCTCACCGGCGGTCACCAGCGTCGTGACCGTGGGCAGGCTGTCCGCCGCGAGACCCGCCAGCATGACGGGTGGCAGGGTTACATGCGTCACCTTGGCGGCGGCGAGGAGGCGGGTCAGCGCATGCTCGTCCACCAGGTCGTCCTGGGCCGCGAGGACGAGGCAGGCTCCGCTGCCGAGGGTGACGGTGAGTTCGGCGATGGCGGCGTCGAAGCTGGGTGAGGCGAATTGCAGGACGTGGCTCGCGGGTGTGACGGCGAACTTCTCCGCCTGTGCGGTGACCAGGCTGGCCAGGCCGTGGTGGGTGACGGTGACGCCCTTGGGGCGCCCGGTGGAGCCGGAGGTGTAGATGACGTAGGCGGGGTGGGCGGTCAGCAGGGGGCCGTGTCGCTCGGTGTCCGTCAGGTCGTGGTCGGGGAGGGCAGCCAGGGCCTGTCCCAACTGCGTGTCGTCCAGGGTCAGGTGCGTGACGTCCGCTGCGGGCAGCTTGTCCCGTGTTGCTTCGTCGGTGATGACGAGTGCGGGCGCTGCGTCGGTGAGGAGGTAGGCGATGCGGTCGGCGGGGTAGGCCGGGTCGATGGGCAGGTAGGCGCCCCCGGTCTTGGTCACGGCCAGGAGGGCGACGACGAGGTCGACGGAACGGGGCAGTGCCACGGCGACGAGTTGCTCGGGTCCGGCGCCATGTTCGGCCAGGTGGCGGGCGAGGCGGTTGGCGCGGGCGTTGAGTTCGGCGTAGGTGAGTTCGGTGTCACCGAACACGACCGCGGTGGCCCCCGGCGTACGGGCGGCCTGCGCCTGGAACAGCTCGGGCAGCGTCACCGCCTGCACGTCCCGCGCCGTGTCGTTCCACTCCACCAGGACCCGCCGGCGCTCATCCGCACCCAGCACTTCGAGGCGGCCCACGGGAAGGTCCGGGTCGGCCGTTGCCGCATCCAGTACCTGGACGAGTCGTGCGACGAGCACGTCGACGGTCGCCTGGTCGAACAGATCGGCGGCGTAGGTGACGATCCCGTTCACGCCGGCGGCATCGCCCTCGGTGTCGAAGGCCTCCGCGACGACGAAGGACAGGTCGAAGACGGGGTTGTCGCCGACCTCGATCCTCTCGATGTCCAGTCCGGGCACATCGAGCGTGGCCGGTGCGACGTTCTGGAGTACGAGCATGGTCTGGAAGAGCGGGTGGCGGCCCGTGGACCGCGCGGGGGCGAGGTCCTCCACCAGGCGTTCGAACGGCAGGTCCTGGTGGGCGAGGGCGCCCAGGCTCTGGTCGCGGACGCGGTGGAGCACGTCGCGGAATCCGGGGTCGCCGGACAGGTCGGTGCGGACGACGAGGGTGTTGATGAAGAAGCCGACGAGCTGGTCGAGGTTCTCGTCGGTGCGTCCGGCGACGGGGGTGCCGATGGGGATGTCGGTGCCCGCGCCGAGGCGGGAGAACAGGGTCGCCAGTGCGGCGTTGAGCACCATGAACATGGTGACGCCCTCGGCCCGGGCCAGGGCGGTCATCCGCTGGTGCAGGGCGGCGTCGACGCGCAGGGCTGCGGTGCCGCCCCGGTGGGTGGCCGTCCGGGGCCGGGGGCGGTCGACGGGCAGGGCGAGTTCTTCCGGCAGCCCGGCCAGCCTCTCCCGCCAGTAGGCCAGTTGGGCGCTGTGCAGGCTCGCGGGGTCGTCCGGGGCACCGAGGAGGTCGCGCTGCCAGAGGGTGTAGTCGGCGTACTGCACCGGCAGCGGCGCCCAGGTGGGGCCCTGGCCGGCGGAGCGGGCGGCGTAGGCGGCCGACACGTCCCTCGCCAGGGGGCCCAACGACCAGGCGTCGGCGGCGATGTGGTGCACCACGATCACCAGCACGTGTTCCTGCGGGCGCAGCCTGAGGAGCCGGGCGCGCAGCGGGATGTCGGTGCGCAGCTCGAACGCGGAGCGCGAGACCCGCTCGATCTCGTCCCGCAGGTCCTCCTCGGCGATGTCGACGAGCGGCACGTCGAAGGCCACGGACTCCTTCGCGAGGACCGACTGCCGCGGTGTGCCGTCGGGGGCCGGGAACACGGTCCGCAGCACTTCGTGCCGTACGAGGACGTCGCGCAAGGCGTCACGCATCGCCTCGGCATCCAGGGCGCCCGTGAGGCGCAGGACCACCGGGATGTTGTAGTTGGCGTTCCCGCCCTCCAGTTGACGCAGGAACCACAGCCGGGTCTGGGCGAAGGACGGCGGTAGGACGTCCGGCCGCGGCCTGGGCGTGACCCGGGGCCGTGCCTCGCCCGCGTCGCCCAGCCGCGTCGCGAGTCCGGCGACCGTGGGGCTCTCGAACAGGGCCCGGATGGGGACCTCCACCCCGAGCACCGTGCGGATGCGGCTGACCAGCCGTACGGCGAGCAGCGAATGGCCGCCGAGCGCGAAGAAGTCGTCGTCCACACCGACGTGCGGCAGGCCGAGGATGCCCGCGAACACCTGGCACAGCAGCTGCTCCTGGAGGGTCCGCGGCTCCCGGCTTCCCTCGGTCGTCCCGTACACGGGCGCGGGGAGCGCGCGGCGGTCGAGCTTGCCGTTGGAGGTGAGCGGCAGTGCGTCCAGGACCACGACCGCCGACGGCACCATGTAGTCGGGCAGCAGACCGGTGACGTGGGCGCGGACACCGTCGGCGTCCACGTCCGTTCCCGCGACGACGTAGCCGATGAGGCGCTTGTCCCCGGGTTGGTCCTCGCGCACCACCACTGCCGCCTGGGCGACGGCGGGGTGGGAGGTGAGGGCGGCCTCGATCTCGCCGGGCTCGATGCGGAAGCCGCGGATCTTGACCTGGTCGTCGGCGCGGCCGAGGTATTCGAGCCGGCCGTCGGTGGTCCAGCGGGCGAGGTCGCCGGTGCGGTACATGCGCTCGCCGGGCGTGCCGTAGGGGTTGGCGACGAAGCGCTCGGCGGTGAGCGCGGGGCGGTGCAGGTATCCGCGGGCGAGCTGGGCGCCGGCGACGTACAGCTCGCCGGGGACGCCGGGGGGAACCGGCCGCAGGGCCGCGTCGAGCACGTAGGTCCGGGTGTTCCACATCGGGCGGCCGATGGCCGTGATTCCCCGGCCGGCGTCGCCGGCGGCGAGGTCCACGGGGTGGTCGGTGCAGCCGACGGTGGTCTCGGTCGGTCCGTAGTGGTTGACGACGGGCACGTCCGGGTGGTCCCGGTGCCACTGCTGGAGTTGCGCCGAGCGCAGCGGTTCGCCGCCGAGCATGAGCTGCCCGGTGGGCGCCCAGTCGCCGGGGAGGGTCTGGAGGAACGCCAGGTGGCTGGGGGTGGCCTTGAGGAAGGTGATCTCGTGGCCGGCGAGGGTGGCGGGGAGCGTCTCGTCCCAGGTGGCGATGTGGAGTCGTCCGCCGCTGGTGAGCGCGCCGTACAGGGCCGTGACGCCGAGGTCGAAGGCGATGGACGCGTGCAGCAGGGTGCTTCCGCCGAGGTGCGGATAGGCGTCCCAGGTGCGGGCGATGTAGTTGACAACGCCCTGGTGGGTGATGGTCACGCCCTTCGGCCGTCCGGTGGAGCCGGAGGTGTAGATGACGTACGCCGGGTGCGCGGGCCGCAGCGGGCCGTGCCGCTCGGCGTCGTCGAGGTCGCCAGCGGGCAGGCCGTCGAGGGCGGTAGCCGTGTCCGGGTCGTCGAGGACGACGCGGGGGACGATCCCCTGCGGGTCGACGGCTCGCGTGGTGACCAGGAGCGCCGGACGTGCGTCGGTGAGCAGGTGGGCGATGCGGTCGGCGGGGTGGTCGGGGTCGACGGGCAGGTAGGCGGCGCCCGTCTTCAGTACGGCAAGCAGTGCGACGATGAGGTCGGTCGAGCGGGGGAGCGCCAGCGCGACGAGGTGTTCCGGTCCGGCGCCTTGTGCGGCCAGGAGGCGGGCGAGCCGGTTGGCGCGCGCGTTGAGGTCGGCGTACGACACCTCGGTGTCCTCGAACACCATGGCGGTGGCGTCCGGGGTGCGGGCCACCTGCGCCTGGAACAGCTCCGGCAGCGTGGACGCCGGCACCTCGTGTGCCGTGTCGTTCCACTCCACGAGCACCTGGCGGCGTTCGGCCGCACTGAGCAGGTCGATGCCGGTGACGGGCCGCTCGGCGTCGGCGGCCACGGCGTCGAGGAGCCGGACGAGCCGCTCGACGAGTGTGACGACCGTGCTGTGGTCGAACAGATCGGCCGCGTAGGTGATGACGCCGGTCAGGCCGTTCGGCCCGCCGTGGGGAGCGAAGGTCTCCTGGAGCTGGACGTCGAGGTCGAACTTGGCCGGCTGCTCGCCGGCCGGCAGCGGGGCGGTACCCAGCCCCGGCAGGTCGAGGACGGGTGCGGCGGTGTTCTGCAGGCCCAGCATGACCTGGAACAGCGGGTGGCGGGCCATGGACCGGGCGGGGGCGAGGTCTTCCACCAGCCGTTCGAACGGCACGTCCTGGCGGGCGAGGGCACCCAGGTTCTGCTCGCGGACGCGGCGCAGCATCTCCCGGAAGGACGGGTCGCCCGACACGTCGGTACGGAGAACCAGGGTGTTCACGAAGAACCCGACGAGCTCGTCCAGGCTCTCGTCGGTGCGGCCGGCCACCGACGTACCGATCGGGATGTCGGTGCCCGCGCCGAGGCGGGACAGCAGGGTCGCCAGTGCGGCGTTGAGCACCATGAACATGGTGACGCCTTCGGCACGGGTTAGGGCGCCGAGCCGCTGATGCAGGTCGGCGTCGATGCGCAGGTGCGCGGTGCCGCCGCGGTGGGTGGCCACGGGGGGCCGGGGGCGGTCGCCGGGCAGGGCGAGCTCCTCCGGCAGACCGGCCAGTGCATCGCGCCAGTAGGCGAGTTGCGCGCTGTGCAGGCTCCCGGGGTCGTCGGGGTCACCGAGGAGCCGGCGCTGCCAGAGGGTGTAGTCGGCGTACTGGACCGGGAGCGGTTCCCAGGTGGGGGCGTGGCCGCCCGAGCGGGCCGCGTACGCTGTGGAGATGTCCCGTGCCAGCGGGGCGAGCGACCAGCCGTCGCCGGCGACGTGGTGCAGGACCAGGAGCAGGACGTGGTCCTGCGGCGCCACCGTGAACAGCCGTGCCCGCACCGGGATGTCACGGGCGAGGTCGAAGGCGCGGTGGGACTCCTCGGCCACCGCCCGCTCCAGCTCGCCTTCCGGCACCTCGGCCGTGGTCAGCGGGAGTTCGATCGCGTCCGGGCCGAGGATGTGCTGCTCCGGCGTGCCGTCGACGCTCGGGAAGACGGTACGGAGAGCTTCGTGCCGGGCGATGACGTCGGTGAGGGCGGCCCGCAGGGCGTCGTGGTCGAGGTCGCCCGTGAGACGGAGGGCGATGGGGATGTTGTAGAGCCCGGAGGGTCCTTCGAGTTCGCCGAGGAACCACAGGCGTTGCTGGGCGAAGGACAGCGGCACCGTCGCGGGGCGCGGTCCGGCGGTGAGCCTCTGACGTGCCGTCCCGGAGTCCGTCACGCGCTGCGCGAGTCCGGCCACGGTGGGGGTCTCGAACAGGGCCCGGATCGGGATCTCGGTCCCGAGGGCGGCGCGGATACGGCTGACCAGGCGCGTCGCGAGGAGGGAGTGGCCGCCGAGGTCGAAGAAGTTGTCGTCAACGCCGACGTGCGGGAGGCCGAGGACGTCGGCGAACGCCTGGCTGAGCAGCTGTTCCTGGAGGGTGCGGGGTTCGCGTCCCGTGCTCGTGGCGGTGTGGTCGGGGGCGGGCAGGGCCTTGCGGTCCAGCTTGCCGTTCACCGTGAGCGGGAGCGCGTCGAGGACCACCACGGCCGAGGGCACCATGTAGTCGGGCAGCAGCCGGGACACGTACTCCCGGACCTCCCCGCCGTCGACGGCGGTCTTCGGGACCACGTAGCCGACGAGGCGCTTGTCGCCGGGGTGGTCCTCGCGGACGACCACGGCGGCGTGGGCGACGGCCGGGTGGGAGGTCAGGACGGTTTCGACCTCGCCGAGCTCGATGCGGAAGCCGCGGATCTTGACCTGGTGGTCGGTGCGGGCGAGGTACTCCAGCTCTCCGTCGGCGTTCCAGCGGACCAGGTCCCCGGTGCGGTACATCCGCTCGCCGGGCCCGTCGTAGGGGCTGGCGACGAAGCGCTCCGCGGTCAGCTCCGGCCGGTTGACGTACCCCTGGGCCAGCCCGGCCCCGGACACGTACAACTCCCCGGCCACCCCCGGCGGCACCGGCCGCAGGGCGCCGTCCAGGACGTACAGCCGGCTGCCGGAGACCGGTCCGCCGATCGGCACGGAACCGCCATCGACGCGTTCCACCGGCTGCCAGGTCGCGAACGTCGTCGTCTCCGTCGGCCCGTACACGTGCAGCAGGCGCTTCGGCGCGCCGAGCTCCAGGAGCCGCCGCACGCTCGAGGGGTCGACCGCCTCGCCGCCGAACAGCAGGTGCCGCAGGCGTCCGAGTCCTTCGGGCGACTCCGCCACCAGGCGGTTGAAGAGCGCGGTGGTGACGAACATCGCGGTGATCCCGTCGCGTTCGATCTGCGCGGTGAGCCGTTCGGGCGCCAGCAGCACCTCCCGGTCGACGCCGACCAGCGTCGCGCCGTTGACCAGCGCACCCCAGATCTCGAACGTGGCCGCGTCGAACGACACCGACGACGCCTGGGCGACGACGTCGTCCGTGCCCAATGCGACGTAGTTCGCCTGCCGGACGAGGCGGACGACCGCCTGCTGCGCGACGAGCACCCCCTTGGGGCGCCCCGTCGACCCGGAGGTGTAGATCACGTACGCCGGGTGGACGGACAGCAGGCGCCCGCCGCGCTCCGCGTCCGACAGGTCCTCCCCACCGAGCTCCTCCAGCGCGGAGGCCGTGGCGGGATCGTCCACCACCACATGCTCCCCGGGGATGTCCGCACGGTCCTGGGCCTGCTGCGTGACCAGCAGGGACGGCCCGGCGTCGGCCAGCATGAAGGTGATCCGGTCGACCGGATATGCCGGGTCGATCGGGACGTAGGCCGCCCCCGCCTTGACCGCCGCCAGCAGCGCGACCACCAGATCGGCCGAGCGGTCCATCATCACCGCCACCCGGTCCTGCGGCCTGACGCCCCGGGAGACCAGGAGCCGCGCCAGACGGTTCGCCCGTGCGTTCAGCTCCGCGTAGGACAACGTGACGCCGTCGAACTCGACCGCCGTGGCATCCTGCCGGCGGGCCACCTGGGCCTCGAACAGCTCCGCCAGGGTGGCCTGCGGCGCCTCGCGGCCGGTGTCGTTCCATTCGGTGAGCAGCTGCTTGCGCTCGACGTCACCGAGGAGGTCGACGCGGGTGACCGGCAGCGCGGGGTCCGTGGTCACGGCGTCGAGCACCCGGATGAACCGCTCGCCGAGCGTCCCCACGGTGGCGTGGTCGTACAGGTCGGTCGCGTAGGTGAGGGTGCCGGACAGGCCCGCGGGCCGGCCGTCGGCATGGGTCTCGCGGAGCTGGAGGTCGAGGTCGAACTTGGCGGGCAGGTCCCCGTTGCTCAGCAGACGGCTGTCCAGGCCGGGCAGGTCGAGTGCCGGGTCGGCGGTGTTCTGCAGGGCCAGCATGACCTGGAACAGGGGGTGCCGTGCCATGGACCGGGCGGGCGCCAGGTCCTCCACCAGCCGTTCGAACGGCACGTCCTGGTGGGCGAGGGCGCCCACGCTCTGCTCGCGGACGCGCCGCAGCAGCTCCCGGAAGGAGGGGGCGCGCGACACGTCGGTACGGATCACCAGGGTGTTCACGAAGAACCCGACGAGGTCGTGCAGGCTCTCGTCGGTCCGTCCGGCGACGGGGGTGCCGATGGGGATGTCGGTGCCCGCGCCGAGGCGGCTCAGGAGGGTGGCCAGCGCGGCGTTGAGCACCATGAACGTCGTGACGCCCTCCGCGCGGGCCAGCGCGGTCAGCCGTCCGTGCAGGTCCGCGTCGATGCGGACGGCGGCCGTGGCGCCGCGGTGGGACGCCACCGGCGGCCGGGGGCGGTCGGCGGGCAGGTTCAGCTCTTCCGGCAGGCCGGCGAGGGCCTCACGCCAGTGGGCCAGCTGCGTGCTGTGCAGGCTCGCGGGGTCGTCCTCGCCCCCGATGAGGTCGCGCTGCCAGAGGGTGTAGTCGGCGTACTGGACCGGCAGGGGCTCCCAAGCGGGGACCCGGTTGTCGACCCGGGCGGCGTACGCGGTGGAGATGTCCCGCGCCAGCGGTGCCAGTGACCAGCCGTCGCCGGCGATGTGATGGACGACCACCACCAGGACGTGGTCCTGCGGCGCCACCGCGAACAGCCGTGCCCGCAGCGGGATCTCGCGCCCGAGGTCGAAGGCGCGGGCGGCTTCCTCGCTGATGGCCTGGGCGATCCCACCCTCGGGTACGTCGATCACGGGCAGTTGGAGGTCGATCGCATCGTGGCCGAGGACGCGCTGGCTGGGCGAGCCGTCGACGTTGGGGAAGACGGTGCGCAGGACTTCGTGCCGGGCGACGACGTCGTGCACGGCGGCACGAAGGGCCTCGTGGTCGAGGTCGCCGGTCAGCCGGAGGGCGACGGGGATGTTGTACAGCCCGGAGGGGCCGTCGAGTTCGCTGAGGAACCACAGCCGTTGCTGGGCGAACGACAGCGGGACGACCTCGGGGCGCGCCCTGGCGGTCAGCCTGCGCCGGGCCGTCCCGGCTTCGGCCAGACGGCCGGCGAGTCCGGCGACGGTGGGGGTCTCGAACAGGGCCCGGATCGGGAGTTCCGTCCCGAGGGCGGAGCGGACCCGGCCGACCAGCTGCGTCGCGAGCAGCGAGTGCCCGCCGAGTGCGAAGAAGTTGTCGTCCACCCCGACCTTCGGCAGGCCGAGGACGTCGGCGAACATCTCGCACAGGAGCTGTTCCTGCGGGGTTCGCGGTTCGCGGCCCTCCTCGGTTGTCGCGTACGCGGGCGCGGGCAGGGCCTTGCGGTCCAGCTTGCCGTTCACGCTGAGCGGGAGGGCGTCCAGGACGACCACGGCCGAGGGCACCATGTAGTCGGGCAGCAGGCCGCCGACGTGGGTGCGGACCTCGGTGCCGTCGATGTCGGCCCTTGGGACGACGTAGCCGACGAGGCGCTTGTCACCGGGCTGGTCCTCGCGGACGATGACTGCGGCCTGGGTGACGGCGGGGTGGGAGGCCAGGGCGGCCTCGACCTCTCCGGGTTCGATGCGGAACCCGCGGATCTTGACCTGGTGGTCGGTGCGGCCGAGGTACTCCAGCTGCCCGTCGGTGTTCCAGCGGGCGAGGTCGCCGGTGCGGTACATCCGCTCGCCGGGCGTGCCGTAGGGGTTGGCGACGAAGCGCTCGGCGGTCAGCCCGGGCCGGTTGACATATCCCCGGGCCAGGCCGGCTCCGGAGACGTACAGCTCTCCGGGCACGCCGATCGGCGCCGGGCGAAGCGCCGCGTCGAGCACGAACACGCGGGTGTTGGTGAGGGGGGTGCCGATGTGGACGCCGGTCGGCGGGGTCAGCCGGGCGAGGGTGGCGCAGACCGTGGTTTCGGTGGGCCCGTAGGCGTTGACGAGGGTGCGGCCGGACGCCCAGGGGGCGACCTGGTGCGCGGGGAGGGCCTCGCCCGCGGTGATGAGGGTGGTGAGGTGGGGGAGTTCGCGGGGATCGAGGTGGGGGAGGACGGCCGGGGGGAGGGTGGCGTGGGTGACGTTCCGGCCGTTGACCAGACGGGTCAGCGCCGGGCCCGGGACGAGGTCGTCCTTGGCGGCGAGGACGAGGCAGGCTCCGCTGCCGAGGGTGACGGCGATCTCGGCGATGGCGGCGTCGAAGCTGGGTGAGGCGAATTGCAGGACGCGGCTGGCGGGTGTGATGGCGAACTTCTCCGCCTGTGCGGTGACCAGGCCGGCCAGGCCGTGGTGGGTGACGGCGACGCCCTTGGGGCGGCCGGTGGAGCCCGAGGTGTAGATGACGTAGGCGGGGTGCGCGACCAGCAGGGGGCGGCGCCGTTCGGCGTCCGTGAGGTCGTGGTCGGGGAGGGCCGCCAGTGATTGCCCCAAGTGGACCTCGTCCAGGTCCAGTTGCGCGGCCTCGGCTGCGGGCAGCTTGACCTGCGTTGCCTCACTGGTGATGACCAGTGCGGGCCGGGCGTCGGCGAGCAGGTAGGCGATGCGCTCGGCGGGGTAGGCGGGGTCGACGGGCAGGTAGGCGGCGCCGGCCTTGGTCACGGCCAGGAGGGCGACGACGAGGTCGACGGATCGGGGCAGTGCCACGGCGACCAGTCGTTCCGGTCCGGCGCCACGCTCGGCCAGGTGACGGGCGAACCGGTTGGCGCGTGCGTTGAGGTCGGCGTAGGTGAGTTCGGTGTCGCCGAAGACGACCGCGGTCGCGTCCGGCGTACGAGCGGCCTGCGCCTCGAAAAGCCCGGGCAGCGTCACCGCCGGCACGTCCCGCGCCGTGTCGTTCCACTCCACCAGGACACGCCGGCGCTCATCGGCACCCAGCACCTCGATGGCGCCGAGCGGCGCGTCCGGCGCCGTTTCCAGCGCGGCGACCACCCCTTCGCCGACGGTCTCCATCATGGCGCACAGGACGTCCGGCGACCCGGGCGCGACGACCTGGGCGGTGAGCACGAACTCGTCCCCCGTGTCGTCGACGATCATGCCGACGGGGTAGTTCGTCCGCTCCTGCATGAACAGCACGTCCATGCCCGGGAGCCCGTCACGCGCCTGCTCGGAATCCGTCCTGCTGTGGCGGTAGTTCAGGAGCGAGGTGAACAGCGGGGCGTCCCCGCGGATGCCGCTCGTCCGCTGCGCCAGCGCAAGCGGTGCGTGCTCGTGCAACAGCAACTCGGCCAGCTGCGCCTGCACGGCGCGTACGACGTCGCGCGTGCCCGCGCCTCCGGTGCGGACACGGACCGGGAGCGTGTTGATGAACAGGCCCACGACCCGCTCGGCACCCGTGCCCATGCGGCCGAACAGGATGGTCCCGAAGACCACGTCGTCGCGGCCCGAGGTCGCCGCCAGCACACGGGCCCAGATGACGTGGAACAGCGTCGCCGGGCTCACACCGAGGCGACGTGCCTGCTCCCGGAGCCGCCCCGCGAGTCGCGGATCCATCCGGGCGGTGGACTCGGTGGCCCCCGTGCCGTCCCCGTGGACGTCCACCAGCCCGAACGGGGCGGTCGGCTCGGTGACGTCGCCGAGCAGGCGGCCGAAGTACGCCTCGTGCTCCTGCCGGGACACCTGGCCCCGTGCCTGGGCGACGACGTCGCGGTACGGCGCGGGCGCGGGCAGTTCGTCGTCGCGCCCCTCGATGAACGCGTGCACCTCGCCCAGGATGACGTCGAGCGCGGTGTGGTCCTGGATCAGGTGGTGGACCTGCACCAGCGCGAGCCACTGATCGCCGCCCGGCTGCGCGGCCACGTGCACACGGATCAGAGGGGCACTGCTGACGGTCATGGACGCTTGGCACGCGGCCAGCAGCCGGCCGACCCAGTCGTGGTCGTCGGCCGGGGCATCGCCGTCGCCGGTCAGCGCGACTTCGTCCACCGGCAGCTCGGCGTGCCGGAGCACCACCTGCACCGGTTCGGGGAGCCCTTCCCACAGGACGGCCGTTCGCAGGTTGTCGTGCCGGTCCACCACCTTTCGCAGGGCGGCCACGAACGCGTCGAGCCTGCCACGGGAGTCGAAGCGGAGGACGGTGGGCAGGACGTACACGTCCTCATCCGCGGTCCCGCCGCCCATGAGGTGGTGGAAGAGGATGCCCTCCTGCAGCGGGGCGAGCGGGTACACGTCCAGCACATTCGCGGCGCCGCCGGGGATGCGGGCGGTGATCTCCGCGATGTGCCCGACGTCCAGGTCGACCAGCGGAAGCATGTCCGGCGTGATCACCTGCGCACCGGCCGGGATGCGGTTCGCGGGCACCTCCACCTCGGTCCGGCCGGTGGTCGCCGCCAGACCGGCCACGGTGGGCGTGGTGAACAGGGACCGTACGTCGATCGACAGACCACGGGCACGCAGCCGCTCCACCAGCGTCACCGCCAGCAGCGAGTGGCCGCCGAGGTCGAAGAAGTTGTCGTCGACCCCGACGTGCGGCCGGCCGAGGATCTCGGCGAAGGCTTCGCAGAGGATCTCCTCGCGGGGGGTGCGCGGCCCTCGGCCGGCGTGCCCGGAGGTGTACTCGGGGGCCGGCAGGGCCCTGCGGTCCAGCTTGCCGTTCACCGTGACAGGGAGGGCGTCCAGGACGACCACGGCCGAGGGCACCATGGAGGCGGGCAGCAGGCCGCCGACGTGGGCGCGGACGTCGGCGCCGTCGACGTCCGTCTTCGGGACGACGTAGCCGATGAGGCGCTTGTCGCCGGGCTGGTCCTCGCGGACGACGACGGCGGCCTGGGCGACGGCCGGGTGGGCGGCCACGGCGGCCTCCACCTCGCCGAGTTCGATGCGGAAGCCGCGGATCTTGACCTGGTCATCGGTGCGGCCGAGGTACTCCAGCTGACCGTCCGCGGTCCAGCGCACGAGGTCGCCGGTGCGGTACATCCGCTCGCCGGGCTGACCGTACGGGTTGGCGACGAAGCGCTCCGCGGTGAGGCCGGGGCGCCGGAGGTAGCCGCGGGCGAGCTGGGCGCCGGCGAGGTACAACTCGCCGGGGACGCCGGGCGGAACGGGCCGCAAGGAGGCGTCGAGGACGTAGGTGTGGGTGTTCCACACCGGCCGGCCGATGGGGACGGTCGGGTCGTCGGCGGTGAGGTGCGAGGCGTGCGTGACGTCGATGGACGCCTCGGTGGGGCCGTAGAGGTTGTGCAGTGGAGCGTCCAGCGTGCGGAGGAACTGGTCGCGCAGGTCGGGGGTGAGGGCCTCGCCGCTGCAGAGGACCGCGCGCAGGGTGGTGCAGTCGGACGCCGAGGGTTCGGTGAGGAAGGCCTTCAGCATGGACGGCACGAAATGGGTCACGGTGACCTGCCGCGCCCGGATGAGGCCGGCCAGGTAGCCCGGGTCACGGTGCCCGCCGGGGCGGGCCACGACCAGGACGGCACCCTGGAGGAGGGGCCAGAAGAACTCCCAGACGGACACGTCGAATCCGAACGGGGTCTTCTGCAGCACCCGGTCCGCGGCCCCGATCGGGTACTGGTGCTGCATCCACTCCAGCCGGTTGACCACGCCTCGGTGCGGTACGGCGACCCCCTTGGGCCGCCCTGTGGAGCCGGAGGTGTAGATCACGTACGCCGGGTGCGCGGGCAGCAGCACACCGTCGCGGTCACCGTCGCCCAGGTCGGCCGGGGACAGGCCGTCGAGGGCGAGCGCCGTGTCGGGGTCGTCCAGGACGAGGTGCCGCACTTCCCCACCGTCGGGAAGACGCGGGTGGAGCGCGCCGGTGGTGACGACGACGGCGGGCCGGGCGTCGGAGAGCAGGTGGGCTATCCGGTCGGCGGGGTGGTCGGGGTCGATCGGGAGGTAGGCGCCGCCGGCCTTCACCACCGCCAGGAGGGTGGCGACCAGATCGGCGGAGCGTTCGAGATGCACCCCGACGAGGCTTTCCGGGCCGACGCCGTGGGCGGCCAGGTGGCGCGCGAGGCGGTTGGCGCGGGCGTTGAGGACGGCGTACGACACCTCGACGTCCTCGAACACCACCGCCGTCGCGTCGGGGGTGCGGACCACCTGCGCCTCGAACAGTTCGGGCAGCGTCGCCGCCGGGACCTCGTGCGCGGTGTCGTTCCATCCGGCCAGGACCTGCCGGCGTTCGTCGTCGCCGAGCAGGTCGATGGAGTCGACGGGCCGCGCCGGGTCGGCGGTCACCGCGTCGAGCACCCGGACGAGCCGCTCGGCCAGCGCCTCCACGGTGCCGTGGTCGAACAGGTCCGCCGCGTAGCCGATCCCGCCCCTGAGACCGGCCGGGACGCCGCCCGGGCCGAAGGTCTCCCTGATGGAGACGGCGAGATCGGCCCTGGCGGGCGCCTCCCGGCTCACGAGCACGGTGACGTCGAGGCCGGGCAGCGCTAGGACCGGTTCGACGTTGTCCTGCAACGCCAGCATGACCTGGAACAACGGCTGACGCGCCAGCGACCGGGCGGGCGCGAGGTCCTCCACCAGCCGCTCGAAGGGCAGTTCCTGATGGGTGAGCGCGTCCAGGTTCCGCTCGTGCACCCGGGCCAGAACGTCACGGAACGACGGGCGTCCCGACAGGTCGCCCCGGATCACCAGGGTGTTCACGAAGAAGCCGATGAGCTCGTTCAGATCGACTTCGGTACGCCCGGCCACCGGAGTGCCGATGGGGATGTCGGTGCCGGCGCCGAGACGGGAGAGCGTGGTGGCGAGCGCGGCATGGAGCACCGCGAACATGGTGACGCCCTCGGCCCGGGCCAGGGCGGCGATCCGCCGGTGCAGGTCGGCGGTGATGTCGAGGTCAGCGCTGTCGTCGCGGTGGCTCGGCACGGACGGTCGCGGACGGTCGAACGGCAGGGGCAGTTCCTCCGGCAGATCGGCCAGGGCCTCCCGCCAGTACGCCAGTTCCCCGTTCAGGAAGCTCGCCGGATCGTCCTCGCCGCCGAGGAGGTCACGCTGCCAGAGCGCGTAGTCGGCGTACTGGACCGGCAGCGGCTCCCAGTCGGGGGCCCGGCCGCCGACCCGGGCGGTGTACGCCGCCGAGACGTCCCGCGCCAGAGGCGCCAGGGACCATCCGTCGCTGGCGATGTGATGGGCCACCAGGACCAGCACGTGGTCCCGCGGCGCCACCGCGAGTAGACATGCCCGCAGGGGGATCTCGCGGGAGAGGTCGAACGGGCGGGCGGACTCCTCGGCCACCACCGGCGCGATCTCGTCCTCCGTCACCTCGATCACCGGCAGGCGCAGCCCGGCCTCCTCCGGCGTGAGGATCCGCTGCTGGGGGATGCCGTCGTCCGTCGCGATCAGCGTGCGCAGCGCCTCGTGCCGCTCGATCAGGTCCACCAGTGCCGTGTGCAGGGCCTCGTGGTTCAGGTCGCCGGCAAGCCGCAGGGTGATCGGGATGTTGTACATCCCGTTGGGGCCTTGCAGTTCGCCGAGGAACCACAACCGCTGCTGGGCAAAGGACAGAGGAATCATCGGAGCTCTCTACGACAAATGACGGACTGAACAGGTGGAACTGCGGGACCGAGCGGGGCGGCGGCGCTAGCGCTGCCGGGGACGCAGGGCGGGCCGGCTGTGCTTCTCCGGTCCCAGCCGCTTGGCCAGTCCGGCGGGGGTGGGCGTTTCGAAGATCGCGCGGATCGGGACGTCCCTGTTGAGGGCGGCGCGGATGTGGCCGGCGAGCTGCGTGGCGAGGAGGGAATGCCCGCCGAGATCGAAGAAGTTGTCGTCCACTCCGAAGTCGGGGAGGCCCAGTACCTTCGCGAAGATGCCGCAGAGAGCCGCCTCTTCGGGTGTGGCGGGTTCCCTGCTCTCGGCTTGGCCGGCGTAGTCGGGCTCCGGGAGGGCGGAACGGTTCAGCTTGCCGTTCACCGTGACCGGCAGCTCGTCCAGGACGACGATCGCGGACGGGACCATGTAGTCCGGCAGGAGCGTGCCGACATGGGTCCGCAGCACGCCGCCCGCCGCCGCCCGGAAGGCGCTGACGTCCTCGGCGGACACCTCGGGGGACGGCACGATGTAGGCCGTGAGACGTCGGTCGCCGGGTTGGTCTTCGCGGACGATGACGGTGGCGTGGGCGACGGCGGGGTGGGTGAGGAGTGCGGTTTCGATTTCGCCGAGTTCGATGCGGAAGCCGCGGATTTTGACCTGGTGGTCGGTGCGGCCGAGGTATTCGAGTTGCCCGTCGGTGTTCCAGCGGGCAAGGTCGCCGGTGCGGTACATGCGTTCGCCGGGCGTGCTGCTGTGGGGGTTGGCGACGAAGCGTTCGGCGGTGAGGCCGGGCCGGTCGAGGTAGCCGCGGGCGAGTTGGATGCCGGCGAGGTAGAGCTCGCCGGCGACGCCGGGGGGTACGGGTTGGAGTGCGGCGTCCAGGACGTAGGTCTGGGTGTTCCAGATGGGGCGGCCGATGGGGACGACGCTGGTGGTGTGGGGTTCGCAGGTGTGGGCGGTGACGTCGATGGATGCTTCGGTCGGCCCGTAGAGGTTGTGGAGCGGGATGCCGAAGGCTTCGTTGAAGCGGTCGCGGAGTTCGGCGGGGAGGGCTTCGCCGCTGGCCATGACGGCGCGCAGGGACGGCATCGTCCACTGTGATGTTTCGGCCGCCGCCGTGAACACCTGGAGCATGGAGGGGACGAAGTGGGCGATGGTGACGTGCCGGCGCCGGATGAGGTCGGCGAGGTAGTCCGGGTCGCGGTGGCCGCCGGGGCGGGCGACGACGAGGGTGGCGCCTTCCAGGAGGGGCCAGAAGAATTCCCACACCGATACGTCGAAGCCGAAGGGGGTCTTCTGCACGACCCGGTCGTTGGGGGTGAGTTGGTAGGCGTGCTGCATCCAGGCGAGTCGGTTGACCACGCCTGCGTGCGGGACGGTGACGCCCTTGGGTCGTCCGGTGGAGCCTGAGGTGTAGATGACGTAGGCGGGGTGGGCCGGGAGCGGCATCTGGTCGGGGTCGGTGTCGGCCTGCCCCTGCAGTTCGGTCGCCTGGTCGTCCAGTACCAGCCGCACCACACCCTCGGGCAATGCACCCTGGAACTGGCGGGTCGTCACCACCAGCCTCGGCGTGGCGTCGTCCAGCACGTAGGCCACGCGTTCCGCCGGGTACTCGGGGTCGATCGGCACGTACGCGGCGCCGGACTTGAGGACGGCGAGCAGCGTGACGGCAAGATCTGCGGAGCGGTCCATCATGACCGCCACCCGCTGCTCCGGGCCCGCACCATGCGCCATCAGCAGTCGCGCCAGCCGGTTCGCCCGCGCGTTCAGCTCCGCGTAGGTCAGCGTGGTGTCCTCGAACACCACCGCGGCCGCGTCCGGCGTACGGGCCACCTGCGTCTGGAACAGCTCGGGAAGCGTCCCCGGAGCAACATCCCGGGCGGTGTCGTTCCACTCGACCAGCAGCCGGCGTTCCTTGTCGTCCAGGACGTGGATTGCGCGCAGCGGCCGCTCGGGCTCCTCCTCCAGCGCCGTGACGAGGTCCTCGACCGCGGTGTGCATGAAGGCGCCCAGCGACCGCGGATCGACCGGGTCCACCGCCTGGATGGTGAAGGTGAAGTGGGGGTCCTGGTCGTTGACGGCGAATTCCAGCGGGTAGTTGGTGCGCTCGTGCCCGTGCAGCAGTTCCATCCCGTCGGGGCCCGGTGCAGCCGTGTCCTCGGCGTGACGGTAGTTGAAGAGTGACGTGAACAGGGGTGTCCGGGCGGGAAGGGCGCTGGCCCGCTGGGCCAGGATGAGCGGCGCGTGCTCGTGCACCAGCAGGTCCGCGAGTTGTTGCCGCATGGCGTACACGGCCTCGCGCACGCTCACGGAGCCGACGTCGAGGCGGGCGGGCAACGTGTTGACGAACAGACCGGGTACCCGGTCGGCTCCGGCGCCCGCGTTCATCCGGCCGAACAGCACGGTGCCGAACACCACGTCGTCACGGCCCGAGGTGGCCGACACGACGCGCGCCCAGGCGACGTGGAACAGCGTCGCCGGGCTGACACCCAGGCTCCGTGCCTGCTCCCGCAGCCGCTGCGCCACATCGGGACCGAGGGGCATGCGCACCTCGGACACGCCGCGGCCGTCGCCGTGCACGTCCAGCAGCCCGTACGGCGCGGTCGGCTCGCTCACGTCCCCCACAAGCCCCGCGAAGAACCGCTCGTGCTCCTGCGCCGGGATCGTGAGCCGTGCCCGCGCTACGAACTCGCGGAACGGCAGCGGCGCGGGCAGCGTGTCCGCGCCTCCGGAGAGGATCGCGCGGATCTCGTCGAAGACCAGGGCGAGGGACGTACGGTCCTGCACGAGGTGGTGCACCTCGAGCAGCACGACCCACCGCCCGTCGTCGGGGTCCTGCGCGACCGCGGCCTGCAGCAGGGGCGCCCGCCGGACGTCCATCGGCGCCGTGCGCGTGTCCAGCAGGCCGCCGACGACGTCCGCGCCCTCCAGCCGGAGCGTCCTGACCGCGACGGGGGCCGTGCGCAGGACGACCTGGACGGGCTCCCGGAGCGCTTCCCACAGGAAGGCCGTACGCAGGATGTCGTGCCGGTCGACGACCTGCTGCACGGCGGCGAGGACGGCGTCCACCCGCTCCCGGGAGTCGAAGCGGAGGACGTACGGCAGCGTGTACAGGTCGCTGCCGTTCTCGCCCTCCAGCAGGTGGTGGAAGAGGATGCCCTCCTGGAGCGGCGCCAGCGGGTAGATGTCTGCGATGTTGGCCGCGCCGCCGGGCACCTCCGCGGTGATGATGGCGATCTCCTCCGCCGTGAGCTCGGCCAGCGTCACCATCTCCGGTGTGATCGCCGTGGCCCCCGCGGGGATGCCGTTGGCCGGCAGCGCCACCTTCGGTACGCCCTCCAGCGCCGCGAGACCGGCCACGGTCGGGCTCGTGAACAGCGTCCGCACGTCCACCGCGACACCCGCCGCCCGGGCCCGTTCCACGAGCGTCACCGCCAGCAGGGAGTGCCCGCCGAGCTCGAAGAAGTCGTCGTCGACACCGACGGAGGGCAGGCCGAGCACCTCGGCGAACAGCGCGCACAGGATCTCCTCCTGCACCGTCGACGGCCCGCGGCCGGTGACCGCGGCGGCGTAGTCCGGAGCCGGCAGCGCCCTGCGGTCGAGTTTGCCGTTGACCGTCAACGGCAGTTCGTCCAGGGCCAGGATCGCGGACGGGACCATGTACTCGGGCAGCACCTGCGCCAGGCGTGCGCGCATCTGCGCGACGTCCGCGTCACCGGCCGCCACCACGTACCCGGCCAGGCGCTTGTCGCCCGGGCGGTCCTCGCGGACCACCACGGCCGCCCGCGTGACGGACGGGTGGGCGAGCAGGGCGGCCTCGATCTCGCCGAGTTCGATGCGGAAGCCGCGGATCTTCACCTGGTCGTCGGTGCGGCCCAGGTACTCCAGTTGCCCGCCGGTGTTCCAGCGAGCCAGGTCGCCCGTGCGGTACATCCGCTCGCCGGGCGCGCCGTGGGGGTTGGCGACGAAGCGCTCGGCGGTCAGGCCCGGCCGGCCCAGATAGCCGCGGGCCAGCTGCACACCGGCCAGGTACAGCTCGCCCGCCACGCCGGGCGGTACCGGCCGCAACGCGGCGTCCAGCACGAACACCCGGGTGTTCCACACCGGGCGTCCGATCGGCACCCCACCGCCGGCGTCCGCCCCCGGCTCGCACGTGAAGGCGGTGACGTCGATGGCGGCCTCGGTCGGGCCGTACAGGTTGTGCAGCGGGATCGGCAGCACGGCGTGGAACTGGTCGCGCAACGCGGCCGGCAATGCCTCGCCGCTGCAGACCACGGCCCGCAGGGAGGCGCACTCCCGGGCGGCGGGTTCGGCGACGAACACCTGCAGCATCGACGGGACGAAGTGGGCGACGCTGACCTGCTCGCGCCGGATCAGTCCGGCCAGGTACCCCGGGTCGCGGTGACCGCCCGGACGGGCCGCCACCAGCGTCGCGCCCTCGACCAGCGGCCAGAAGAACTCCCACACCGACACGTCGAACCCGAACGGGGTCTTCTGCACGACGCGGTCGTCGGCGGTCAGGCGGTAGGCGTCCTGCATCCACGCCAACCGGTTGACCAGGCCCCGGTGGGTGATCGTCACGCCCTTGGGGCGCCCGGTGGACCCGGAGGTGTAGATGACGTAGGCGGGGTGATCGACCAGAAGGCCCCGCGTGCGCTCGCCGTCGTCCAGGTCGGCCGGGGAGAGGGCGTCGAGGGCGAGCGCGGTTTCCGGGTCGTCGAGGACGAGGCGGGGGAGCTGCCCGCTGGCTGCCGGGTTCAGGGCGGCGCTGGTGACCAGGAGTACGGGACCGGCGTCGGCGAGGAGCCCGGTGATGCGGTCGGCCGGGTGGTCGGGGTCGACCGGGAGGTAGGCGGCGCCTGTCTTGAGGACGGCCAGCAGCGTGACGACGAGATCGGCGGAGCGCTCCAGGAGGACCGCGACAAGGGTCTCGGGTCCGGCGCCGCGTTCGGCCATGAGCCGGGCGAGCCGGTTGGCCCGTGCGTTGAGGTCGGCGTAGGACACCCGCTCGTCCTCGAAGACCACGGCGGTGGCGTCAGGGGTGCGTGCGGCCTGGGCCTGGAAGAGGTCCGGAAGCGCCGCCGCCGGCACCTCGTGAGCGGTGTCGTTCCACGTCGCCAGCACGGTGTGACGCTCGTCCGGGCCGAGCAGGTCGATGTCGGTGACGGGGCGTGCGGGGTCGGCGGTCGCCATGTCGAGAACGCGGAAGAACCGCTCGGCCAGTGATTCCGCCGTGCCGTGGTCGAACAGGTCGGCGGCGTAGGTGACGGAGCCGGTCAGGCCGCCGGCGCCGGTCTCGCGGAGCTGGACGTCGAGGTCGAACTTGGCGGGCAGGTCACCCGTGTGCAGGACGTGGGTCTCGACACCGGGTAGGGCGAGGTCGGCCGGAGCGGCGTTCTGCAGCGCCAGCATGACCTGGAAGAGCGGATGACGGGCCATGGACCGGGCGGGGGCCAGGTCCTCCACCAGCCGCTCGAACGGCACGTCCTGGTGGGCGAAGGCGTCCAGACCCCGTTCGCGTACGCGGTGCATCAGTTCCCGGAAGGACGGTTCGCCCGAGACGTCGGTGCGGATGACCAGGGTGTTGACGAAGAAGCCGACCAGCTCGTCCAGGTTCTCGTCGGTGCGGCCCGCCAGCGAGGTCCCGATGGGGATGTCGGCACCCGCGCCGAGGCGGAAGAGCAGCGTGGCGAGGGCGGCTTGCAGCACCATGAAGACGGTGACGCCCTCGGCACGGGCCAGATCGGTGATCCGCTCGTGGAGTTCGCCGTCGATGCGCAGGCCGACGGTCCCGCCGTGGTGGGAGGCCACCGGCGGCCGGGTCCGGTCGGTGGGCAGGGTGAGTTCCTCCGGCAGACCGGCGAGGGCCTCGCGCCAGTGGTCCAGTTGGCGGTTGAGGACGCTCGCCGGGTCGTGGTCGTCGCCCAGGAGTTCGCGCTGCCAGAGCGTGTAGTCCGTGTACTGGACCGGGAGCGCTTCCCACGCGGGCGTCCGGCCGCCTGCCCGGGCGGTGTAGGCGGTGGAGATGTCGCGGGCGAGCGGCGCCAGGGACCAGCCGTCGCCGGCGATGTGGTGCAGTACCAGGACCAGCACGTGTTCCCGCGGGGCGACGGCGAACATCCGTGCCCGCAGGGGAAGTTCGTCGGAGAGGTGGAAGGGGCGACGCGCCTCCTCGGCCACGGCCCGCGCCACCTCGCCCTCCGGCATCTCCTCCGAAGAGAACGGCAGGTCGATCGCCTGAGGGGCGAGGACGCGCTGCTCGGGTGCGCCGTCGACATGCCCGAAGACGGTCCGGAGCACTTCGTGGCGCGCGATGACGTCGGCGAGCGCGGCCCGGAGGACGTCGGGATCGAGGTCGCCGGTGAGACGGAGGGCGATGGGGATGTTGTAGAGCGCGGACGGCCCTTCCAACTGCTCCAGGAACCACAGGCGCTGCTGGGCGTACGACAGCGGCACCGTCGCGGGCCGCGGCCGGACGGTCAGCGGCAGACGCGCGGCGTCGGCGCCGCTCTGCGCGAGACGCAGGGCGAGCCCCGCGACCGTGGGGGTCTCGAACAGGGCCCGGACCGGGACCTCGGCCCCGAGGGCGGTACGGATACGGCTGACCAGACGGGTGGCCAGGAGGGAGTGTCCGCCGAGGTCGAAGAAGTTGTCGTCCACCCCGACGTGCGGGAGGCCGAGGACGTCGGCGAACGCCTGGCTGAGCAGCTGCTCCTGGAGGGTCCGCGGTTCCCGGCCCGGGCTCGCGGCGCTGTAGTCGGGGGCGGGCAGGGCCTTGCGGTCCAGCTTGCGGTTGACCGTGAGCGGGAGCGCGTCCAGCTCGACGATCGCCGACGGCAGCATGTGGTCCGGCAGTACGGCCGACAGGCCGGCACGGATGTCCGCGACATCCGTTCCGCTCGCCGGGACGACATAGCCCACCAGGCGCTTGTCGCCCGGCTGGTCCTCGCGGACGATGACAGCCGCCTGGGCGACGGACGGTTGGGCGAGCAGAGCCGCCTGGATCTCGCCGAGTTCGATGCGGAAGCCGCGGACCTTGACCTGGTCGTCGGTGCGGCCGAGGTATTCGAGCAGCCCGTCGGAGTTCCACCGGACCAGGTCCCCGGTCCGGTACATCCGCTCGCCGGGCGTGCCGTAGGGGTTGGCGACGAACCGCTCCGCCGTCAGGCCGGGCCGGTTGACGTACCCCCGCGCCACCTGCACGCCGGCGAGGTACAACTCCCCGGCCACTCCCGGAGCCACCGGCCGCAGCGCCGCGTCCAGCACAAAGGCCCGGACGTTCGCCAGCGGGCGGCCGATGGGCGGAGTGCGCTCCCACGACCGTGCGGCACACCGCATCAGCGTGGCGCCGATGGTCGTCTCCGTCGGCCCGTAGCTGTTGTAGAACTCCCGGTCGGCAGTGGCCCACCGGTTGACGAGACCCGCGTCCGGCGCCTCACCTCCCACCACTAGCGTTCGCAGCTCCGGCAGGCGCGCGGGGTCCAGTTGCCGCGCGACCCCCGGTGTCACGTGCGCCACGGACACGTCCTGCGTACGCATCAAGTCCTGGAGGCGTTCGAGGTCGACCCGGTCCTCATCGGCGGCGAGCACGAAGGCCGCACCGGAGACCAGGGTGATGAAGAGGTCCTGCACCGACACGTCGAAGCTGAACGCCGTCGCCCCCAGCATCCGGGAACGCTCGTCGATCCCGTACTGCGGCGCGACGGCGGTGATGTTGTTGGCGAGCGAGCGATGCGTGACCGCGACGCCCTTGGGACGCCCCGTGGAGCCCGAGGTGTAGATGACGTACGCGCGGTGGTCGGGCAGCAGCGGGTTGCCGCGGTCCGCGTCGGACAGATCATGCGTGGCCCGGCTCGACAGGTCGTCGAGGGACGGACGAGTGACGTCGACGCCCGGCAGGCTCTCCCACGTCGCGTCGCCGCCGATGAGGACCGAGGGCCGTGCCTCGGCTAGCAGGTACGCGATGCGATCGACCGGGTGACCGGGATCGACGGGGAGGTAGGCCGCGCCTGTCTTGAGGGTGGCCAGGATGGCGACGACGAGGTCGACGGACCGGGGAAGGGCCAGCGCGACCAGCCGCTCGGGTTCCGCGCCGTGTTCGATCAGCAGCCGGGCGAGCTGGTTGGCGCGCGCGTTGAGTTCGGCGTAGGACACGTCCACGCCTTCGAACACCACGGCGGTGGCGTCCGGGGTGCGTGCGACCTGGGACTCGAACAACTCGGCGACCGCGGCCTGCGGCAGCTCCCGGGCCGTGTCGTTCCACTCCACCAGGACGCGGTGGTGTTCGGCCGGGCTGAGGACGTCGATCCGGCTCACCGGGACGGACGGATGCGCGGTGACAGCTTCCAGGACCCGGGTGAAGCGTTCGGCGATGGCGGCGGCGGTGTGGTGGTCGAACAGGTCGGTGGCGTAGGTGATCGCGCCGTGCAGGCCCGCGGGCTTGCCGTCGCCGGTGAGGTGTTCGTTGAGCTGGACGTCGAGGTCGAACTTGGCGGGACCGCCGCCGGTGGGCAGGGCCTCGGCGGACAGGCCGGGCAGGTCCAGCGTGGCCCGCGCGTTGTTCTGCAGGGTGAGCATGACCTGGAACAGGGGGTGGCGGGCCATCGACCGGGTCGGCGAGAGCTCTTCCACCAGGCGCTCGAACGGGATGTCCTGGTGCGCGTAGGCGTTGAGCGCGTGCTCACGCGTGCGTTCGAGGAGCCGGCTGAAGTCGGGGTTCCCCGACAGGTCGGTGCGCAGGACGAGGGTGTTGACGAAGAATCCGACCAGGTCGTCGAGTGCTTCGTCGGTGCGCCCGGCGATGGGGGTGCCGATGGGGACGTCCTCCCCGGCGCCGAGACGGTTCAGGAGCACAGCCAGTGCCGCCTGGACGACCATGAACACGGTCACACCCTGCGCCCGCGCCAGGTCGACGACCGCCTGGTGGACGGCGGCGTCGATGTGGAGGTCGACGGTGGCGCCGCGGTGGGAGGCCACGGGGGGACGGGGCCGGTCGACCGGCAGCGCCAGCTCCTCCGGCGCCCCCTCCAGCGCGTGGCGCCAGTAGGCGAGCTGCTCGGTCAGGAGGCTGCCGGGGTCGGACGCGTCCCCCAGCGACTCCCGCTGCCAGAGGGCGTAGTCGGCGTACTGCACGGGCAGCGCTGCCCAGGTGGGGACGTCACCGGTGGCGCGGGCGGTGTAGGCGGTGGACACGTCGTGGGCCAGCGGGCCGAGGGACCAGCCGTCGCCCGCGATGTGGTGGAGGACGACGACCAGCACATGCTCATCGGGACCGGTCCGGATCAGGCGGGCGTGGAGCGGGATCTCGTTGGCCAGATCGAAGCGGTGCGCGGCCGCTTCGGCCCCGGCCTGTGAGGCCTGTTCGACGTCGACGAAGGTGAGCAGGTCAGGGACTTCGTCCGTGCCGATGATGCGCTGGTGGGGCCGGCCGTCGACGGTGGTGATCACGGTGCGCAGGACTTCGTGCCGGGCCACGACGTCGTGCAGCGCGGCGCGCAGGGCGTCGGTGTCCAGGCTGCCGGTCAGGCGCAGCGTCATCGGGATGTTGTAGGTGGCTGTGGGGCCTTCCAGTTCGCCCAGGAACCACAGGCGCTGCTGGGCGTACGACAGCGGCACCAGCTCCGGCCGCCGCGCCGGCGCCGGCCGGGGCCGGGAGGCACGGGAGGTGGTGGTCAGCCGGCCGGCGAGGGCGGCCGGGGTGGGGGTCTCGAACACCGTCCGGATCGGCACGTCCACCCCGAGCACCGACCGGATGCGGCTGACCAGCCGGGTCGCGAGCAGGGAGTGGCCGCCGAGTTCGAAGAAGTCGTCGTCGACCCCGACCGACGTCAGGTCGAGCACTTCGGCGAAGACCGCGCACAGGATTTCCTCCTGCGCGCTCGACGGACCGCGGCCGCCGACACCGGTGCCGTAGTCGGGGGCGGGCAACGCCTTGCGGTCCAGCTTGCGGTTGATAGTGAGCGGGAGCCCGTCCAGTGCGACGACCGCCGCCGGCACCATGTAGTCCGGCAGCACGGCGGACAGGCCGGTACGGACGTTCCCGATGTCGAGCCTTTCGGTTCCGCTCGCCGGGACGACGTAGCCGACCAGGCGCTTGTCGCCCGGCTGGTCCTCACGCACCACCGCCGCCGCTTGGGCGACGGACGGGTGGGCGAGCAGAGCCGCCTCGACCTCGCCGAGTTCGATGCGGAAGCCGCGGATCTTGACCTGGTCGTCGGTCCGGCCCAGGTACTCCAGCTGCCCGTCGGTGTTCCAGCGGACCAGGTCCCCGGTGCGGTACATGCGTTCGCCCGCCCCGTCGTAGGGGTTGGCGACGAACCGCTCCGCGGTCAGCGCGGGCCGGTCGAGATATCCCCGGGCCAGGCCGGCTCCGGATATGTACAGCTCCCCGGGCACGCCGAGCGGCACCGGCCGAAGGGCCGCGTCCAGCACGAACACCCGGGTGTTCCAGATGGGCTGCCCGATGGGGACACGGGTGCCGTGTCCGGGATGCAGGGGCGCCAGCGTCGACCACACGGTGGTCTCCGTCGGGCCGTAGAGGTTGGTCACCGACACCGCTGCTGCCGTCAACTGCTCAGCGAGCGCCGATGTCAGTGCCTCACCGCCGACCAGCGCCCGCAGCCCGCCGATCGCGTCCGGTGCCTCCGCGGCCAGGGCCTGCCACACCGCGGGCGTCGCCTGCAGCACTGTGGCGCCCGACTGGCGGATCAGTTCGGCCAGGGCCCGCGGGTCCCGGGCGGTGTCACGGTCGGCGAGCACCACGCGGGCGCCGGACACCAGGGGTACGTAGACCTCCAGCGTGTGGATGTCGAACGCCACCGTGGTCACCGCGACGAGGGCGTCGTCGGTGCCCAGCGCCAGGTGCTCGCGCAGGGCGGCCACGAAGTTGCCGAGCGCGTGGTGCGAGACCACCGTCCCCTTCGGCCGGCCCGTGGAGCCGGAGGTGTAGATCACGTACGCGGCGTGGGCGGGCAGCAGCGCCACGCCGCGCTCGGCGTCGGTCAGGTTCCCGCCCTCACGACGTGAGACCGCCTCGGCGGTCTCCGGGGCGTCCAGGACCAGCCGCGCCGCGCCTTCCGGCAGCACTGGTTCCACCGCACGCGTGGTCACCACCAGCGCGGGCCGGGCGTCGGCCATCACGTAGGCGATGCGATCGGCCGGGTGGCCGGGGTCGATCGGGAGGTAGGCGGCGCCTGTCTTGAGGGTGGCCAGGATGGCGACGACGAGGTCGACGGAGCGGGGAAGGGCCAGCGCGACCAGTCGTTCGGGCCGTGCCCCGTGCTCGGCCAGCAGCCGGGCGAGCCGGTTGGCGCGGGCGTCGAGTTCCGCGTAGGACACGTCGACGCCCGCGAACACCACGGCGGTGGCGTCCGGGGTGCGTGCGGCCTGCGCCTGGAACAACTCCGACACCGTGGCCCGCGGCACCTCACGGGCGGTGTCGTTCCACTCCTCCAGGATGCGCTGGTGTTCGGCCGGGCTGAGGACGTCGATCCGGCGCACGCGGACCGACGGGTCGGCGACCACCGCCTCCAGGACCCGGACGAGACGTTCGCCGATGCCGGCGACGGTGTGGTGGTCGAACAGGTCGGTGGCGTAGGTGATCGCGCCGTGCAGGCCCGCGGGCTCACCCGCGTCGGTGAGGTGTTCGCCGAGCTGGACGTCGAGGTCGAACTTGGCGGGCACCTCGCCGGTGGACAGGATCTCGACGTCCAGGCCGGGCAGTTCGAGATCCGGTGTGGTGTTGTTCTGGAGGGTGAGCATCACCTGGAACAGGGGGTGGCGGGCCATCGACCGGGCCGGGGTGAGCTGTTGCACCAGCCGTTCGAACGGCACGTCCTGATGCGCGTACGCGCTCAGCGCCGTCTCACGCGCCTGACCCAGCACGTCCAGGAACGTCGGATCACCGGACACGTCGGAGCGCAGGACGAGGGTGTTGACGAAGAACCCGACGAGGTCCTCCACCGCCTCGTCGGTGCGTCCGGCGACGGGGGTGCCGATCGGGATGTCGTCCCCGGCGCTGAGGCGGTTCAGGAGGACGGCCAGTGCCGCCTGGACGACCATGAACACGGTGACGCCATGTGCGCGGGCCAGCTCGACCAGCGCCCGGTGGACCTCGACGTCGACGTGGAGGTCGACGGTGCCGCCGCGGTGGGTGGCCACGGGGGGACGGTGCCGGTCGGTGGGCAGGGCCAGTTCCTCGGGCGCCCCGTCCAGCGCGTGGCGCCAGTAGGCGAGTTGCTCCGACAGGATGCTGGCGGAGTCGGCCGCGTCACCCAGCAGCTCCCGCTGCCACAGGCCGTAGTCGGCGTACTGCACCGGCAACGCGCCCCACGCGGGGAGTTCACCGGTGACGCGGGCGGCGTAGGCGGCCGACAGGTCACGCGCCAGCGGGCCCAGCGACCAGCCGTCACCCGCGATGTGGTGCACCACCATGACCAGCACATGGTCGTCCGGCCCCACCTCGGCCAGCGACGTGCGGACGGGGATCTCGGTGGCCAGGTCGAACCGGTGCCCGGCGGCCTCGGTCACCCAGGACCGCAGGGCGCCTTCCGCCACCGGTACGACCGGCAGCACGACACGGGCCTCCTCGGACGGAAGGATCCGCTGGTGGGGCCGGCCGTCCACGATGGTGAAGACCGTGCGCAGCACCTCGTGCCGGCCCACGACGTCGTGCAGCGCGGCGCGCAGGGCGTCGGTGTCCAGAATGCCGGTCAGCCGCAGCGCCATGGGGATGTTGTAGGTGGCCGAGGGGCCTTCCAGCTCGCTGAGGAACCACAGGCGCTGCTGGGCGAACGACAGCGGCACCAACTCCGGTCGCCGCGCGGGCGTCAACGGGGGCCGGGACGCGCCGGAGGCGGTCAGCCGGACCGCCAGTTCACGGAACGTCGGTGCTTCGAACAGCGTCCGGATCGGCACCTCCACCCCGAACACCGACCGGATGCGGCTGACCAGCCGGGTCGCGAGCAAGGAGTGCCCGCCCACCTCGAAGAAGTTGTCGTCCACCCCGACGGAGGGCAGGTTGAGCACGTCGGCGGCCAGCGCGCACAGGATCTCCTCCTGTGCCGACGCGGGACGCCGGCCGCTGCTGTCCGCATCGTGATGCGGAGCCGGCAGCGCCTTGCGGTCCAGCTTGCCGTTCACCGTGAGCGGCAGTGCGTCCAGTGCGACGATCGCCGCCGGCAGCATGTAGCCGGGCAGTACGGCTGACAGACCGGCCCGGACGTCCGCGATGTCGACACCGTCCACGCTGCCCGCGCCGTCGGGACCGCTCACCGGGACGACGTAGCCGACGAGGCGCCGGTCGCCGGGCTGGTCCTCACGTACGACCACCGCAGCCTGGCCCACGGACGGATGCGCCGTCAGCGCGGCCTCGACCTCACCCGGCTCGATCCGGAAACCGCGGATCTTCACCTGGTCGTCCGCCCGGCCCAGGTACTCCAGTTGACCGTCGGCGCCCCATCGTGCCAGGTCACCGGTCCGGTACATCCGCTCGCCAGACGCGAACGGGCTGGCCACGAACCGCTGCGCGCTCAGGGCGGGGCGGTCCAGGTATCCCCGCGCCAGCTGCATGCCGGCGATGTACAGCTCGCCCGTCACACCCGGCGGCACCGGCCGCAGCGCACCGTCGAGCACGTACGCCCGGGTGTTCCACACCGGGCGGCCGATGGGCACGGTGGAGTGCCCGCGGTCCGCCGCATTCCACCGTCCGTACGTGACCTGGATGGTCGTCTCGGTCGGCCCGTACAGATTGATCAACGGAACGCCCCACGCCTCGGCGACGCGCGCCGCCAAGGGAGCGGGAAGCGCCTCGCCACCGGAGAGGACGAGGCGGAGGCGACCGGCGTCCTCCAGGGGGAGGGTGTCCAGGATCGAGGGAACGAGCTGCGCCACCGTGACGCCGTGGCCCACGATATGGGCCATCAACCTCTGCGGGTCCCGGGCCTCCTCGGTGGAGACCAGGGACATCGCGGCGCCGCTGACCAGTGGCAGCCACACCTCGCAGCCGGCCGCGTCGAAGCTCGCGGACGTACGTGCCAGCACGACGTCGCCGGCCTTCGTGCCGCTTGCCTCGCGCAGGCACAGCAACTGGTTCACCAGCCCCGCGTGCGGTACCGCCACGCCCTTGGGCCGGCCGGTGGACCCGGAGGTGTAGATCACGTACGCCGGATGCGCGGCCCGCAGCACCGCGCACCGCTCGGCGTCGGTCAGGTCGGCGTCACCCAGGTCCTCCAGCACGGCGACGGTAGCCGGGGCATCGATCGCCAGAGCGGTCACCTCGTCCGGCAGTTCCTCCCGCGCCGCCTCACTGGAGAGCACGAGGCCGGGCCGGGCGTCCCGGAGCAGGTAAGCGATCCGGTCGGCGGGATAGGCGGGATCCACGGGCACGTACGCCGCCCCCGCCTTCACCACCGCGAGCAGGGCGACCACCAGGTCGGCCGAGCGGTCCATCAGCACGGCCACCCGGTCCTCCGGCCCCACACCCTTGGCGACCAGCAGCCGCGCCAGACGGTTCGCCCGGGCGTTCAGCTCCGCGTACGTCAGCCGGGTGTCCCCGGACGCCACCGCGGTCGCGTCCGGCGTGCGCGCGACCTGCGACTGGAACAGCTCGGGAAGCGTCGTGAGGGGAACGTCCCGCGAGGTGTCGTTCCACTCCACCAGCATCCGGTGGTGTTCGACGGGGGTGGCCAGGTCCAGCCGGGCGATCGGCGTGTCGGGCTCCAGGCCGGCCAGGGCGGTGAGCAGATGCAGGAACCGCGTCTGGTGGGCGGCGTTCTCCTCCTCGGTGTAGAGCGCCGGGTTGGCCAGGAAGTCCAGCCGCAGACCCGTGTCCCGCTCGTAGATGAGGATCGTCAGGTCGTCCACCGCACCGTTCGCCAGGTAGGTGCGCGCGGTGGTCTCGCACTGCCCGAACCGGGGCATCGCCCGGTCGTCGGGAAGGAAGTTGATCGCGGGACCGAACACGCGGCCGCCCGTGCGGGCGAGTTTGAGGTCGCGGTACAGGTCCTCGTACCGGTAACGCTGGTGCTGCAGCACCCCCCGGCTCCGCGCGGACGCCTCCCTGGCCAGGTCACGCACGCTCATGCCCGCCGCGACGCGCATGCGCAGCGGCAGCACCTGGGCCATGCTCGCCACCGACCCCTGCACCCGTGACCCCTTGCGCGCCGTGACGGTCAGCCCCATCACGACGTCCTGCGCCTGTGCCACCCGGTGCACGTACAGCCCGGCGGCCCCGATCAGCAGGGCGGGCATGGCGACGCCCGAGGCGCGGGCCACCTGCCGAAGCGACTGCGCCACCTCGGCCGAGACCTCGGCGGTGCGGCGGTGAGCACGGTGGGACGCCGACGCCGTCCCGGAGGCCAGGGTGACGGCCTCGGGCGCGTCCTGCATCCGCTCGGCCCAGTACGCGCGGTCCCGCGCGAACCGCTGGCTCGCGCGGTAGGACTCGTCGTCGGCCAGGATCTCCTCGAGGGTGGCGAACGGCGTGAACGGGCAGTCGCGCCCCTCTTCGAGGGCGGTGTAGATCTCCGTCACCCGGTTCAGCCACACCCCGTAGCCGACGGCGTCCACCGCGATGTGATGGGCCCGCAGGTACACCACGGTCCTGTCCTCGCCCACCGTGAGCGCGGTGAAGGTGATGATCCGGCCGTGTTCGAGATCGGCGGGGCGGGCCGCGTCGGCCCGCATCCATGCCTCCGCGGCCGCCACCGGCTCGGGCTCCGCCCGCAGGTCGACCACGGGCAACCGGTAGTCGGCCAGGGGTTCCGCCACCTGCCACGGGCCGTCGTCGTCCTGCCCGAACCGCCGGTGCGACACCTCGGCCTCGGCCAGCGCCTGGCCGAACGCCGCCTCCAGCAGGGCGAGCTGCAGAGGGCCGGCGATGTCCAGGTACTCCACCATGTTCTGGGCCGGGCTCTCCGGATCCAGTTCCTGGGCGTACCAGATGCCCTTCTGAGCCGCGGTCAGGGCCTTCTTGGCATGGTTAGGCATATTGAATACCCCGTGTACTTGATATCCAGCGAGAAATCAGCGCGAATTCCTGTGCCACACGGACCCCGTATCTGTCGGCGACAGATTAATTTTGCTCTCGGAGTCCGGCCGCGTGCGCGGTGCAATGCGGGCCCCCGGGGTGGCGACCGGGGAGGCCCTTTAGTTGTTTTTGAAGGTGTGGTGCGTTCTCGCTGACATCAGAAGAACGAGGGGTTGCCTTGAATGCGGCCCGGGCGAGCGGTCCGGCGCCCGTCGGGTCACCCGTGGTCCGCGTGCGGTCCCCGGGCGGTTGGCGGGGGAGCCGCTCCGGAGTTCGGGGAGCGGCGAGGCCGCAGGGTGCGTGCGGCGGCCCCCGCCCGGTCGCTCGGCTCCGAGTGCGGTCCGCCGGGATTCAACGGACGGCAGGCGCCGGTGCGTTCAGTTGCCACCCATGGCGTCGACCAGGCTCTTGGGCCGCATGTCGGTCCATGTACGCTCAATGTAGTCCAGGCAGTCCTGTCGTGAAGCCTCGCCGAATGCGATCTCCCAGCCCTCGGGGACGTCGACGAAGGTCGGCCACAGCGAGTGCTGCTCTTCTGCGTTGACCAGCACCAGGTAAGTGGCGTCCTGGTCCTCGAACGGGTTCGTCATTTCCGGTGCTTTCTGATATTCGCGCAAATTACTTGTGCTTTACCGAGCTTTACTTCCGCGGAATGTAGCGATGGTAGGCAAACTTGGAGTTACTTCCAGTGAGCACAGGGATGATCTTGCGGTGGCAGGGCGATCGCGGTGCACCCGCCGCATCGCCTGGGTGAACGAGGCCCCTCACTGCGACCACTTCCCTGGATCGGCTGTCGCCGGAGGGCGGGTGAGCGACCTGCGCGAGAGCGTCCGGCAGTGGCGTCGAGCGCCGCGGCACCGCTCCACCGGCGGCGAGCGTCAAGGAGAGGAGACGTAGCCTGAGTCCGTTTCAGATGGATCCGTCGAACAGGAAGCACCATGATCGCCTCCGTGACCCCCGCCCTCCTCGCCGAGGTCTTCGCTCCGGGGCGCATCGTGCGCGTCCCCCTCGACGTGCAGGGGGACCTGCTCGTCCACGAGGCCACGGCCCGCTTCCTGGCCGAAGTGGGCCTGCCCCGGGCCGACGGTGTGCTCTTCGAACTCCGGGAGGACCTGGCGGACGGACTGACCCCGTTGTCCGCGCACCGGGACGTCGGTCGCCTGGTGGACTTCGAGGGCTTCACCTCCGACGCGCACCACTGGCTGCATCTGGGCCGGGTGTTCTCGAGCGACGTGGTGCTCGACGGGAGGACGGGGTCCGTCCGCGCGATCAACCCCGACACCCGCCGGATCGAGGACGTCCACACCGACGTCTCCGGGATGGCCTACGGCATGTACCTCCTGGAGCGCCGCCGGCCTGACTACGACCCCCCGGACGAGTTCCCGGAGATCGACGACCTGATCGCCGTCGCGGAGGAGATCAGGGAAGCGCTGTCCCGGGTCGACCCGCTTCCGTACGCGGACGGGGACGGAATCTGGGAGACCGTCCACGACGAGGTGTCCGGAGGGATGTGGTGACGTCCGCCCGCCGGCACCACGGCCGCCCGGCGGGGCCGAGCCGTGCAGCCCGGTATCTGGTGACGCTCCATGGTGCCCGGCTACGCCGAGCGTCTCGTGGATCCGGCCACCGATCCGGCGGTCGGGTCGCCGCGTGTGACGGTACGTCGCGCCGATGCGGTCATACGTCGACACGACCGGGAGAATGCCCAGGTCTCCCCGCGCCTACCGCTGCTGGCGCGCCGTCCGGGAGCAGGGCCGCAGAAACGCGCTTCCGCGACCCGCGACGTCCGCTCCGGAGGACGGGCGGGCGGCGGCGGCCCTGTCGTGTCGACGGCGGGACCGGGGTCGCCTGCGACGTACTGTGGTGGCCTCTACGACGGAGAGTCGCCATGACCACACCGCGGGACCTGCTGATCGTCGTCATGCATGTGTCGCCGAGCCCCCCGGTACCGCAGGGCGACCTGTCTCTCGCCCTCGCGGGGGCCGAACTGCTGGACCTGCTCGCCCACGGAGCGGCCACCCTGGACGGTGACCTCGTCGTTCCCGGTGACCGCTTCTCCACGGGCGACCGCCTCCTGGACCGGGCCGCAGCCGCCGTCGCACCTGCACCGTACGAGTCGGTCAAGGACTGGCTGTGGCGCAGGGGCCGCGACCTGACAGCCGCCTATCGGGAGGACCTGCGGGCCTCCGGAGTCGCCGTCATGCGGCGCCGCCACTGGTGGCCACTGGAGGCCGGCGAGCTGGTGATGGTCGAGTCCGCCGCCCGCCAGGAGGCCGTCGAACGGTGGACGTCCAGGGAGCCCGTCCTGGTCGCACTCGCCGCCGCGGTCAGGGTTCCCGCGGACCCCGGCAGTGAGGCGCCCGACGTCACGGACGACACGGTGGCGACCGTGCTCGCCGAGGTGAACGCCGCCGTGGAGGAACTGGAGGCGGTGCGGCAGCGCCTGACGATCGAGCAGGAGGCGTACGACAACATCTGGCGTGCCCCCTGACGCATGCCCGCAGCGGCGCTCCATCCTGCGCCGCCACCACCGCCTTCCGTTCGCTGCCTCGCCTCGCCACTCGCTCCGGTCTCGCCTCGTAGGAGCCCCCGGCCGCGGAGTCGGCCGGGCGGTTGACATGCAGCCGATTGGCTGCCTATCTTGACATGCAGCTGTTCGGCTGCATATGGAGGCTCAGGATGGACGAGGTGTTCAAGGCGCTGGCGGACGCGAGCCGGCGCCGGTTGCTGGACAGCCTCAACAACCGCAACGGACAGACCCTGTCGGAGCTGTGCGTGGGTCTGGACATGGCCCGGCAGTCGGTCAGCAAGCATCTGGCCGTCCTGGAGGGTGCCGATCTGGTCACCACGGTCAGGAGCGGCCGGGAGAAGCTGCACTACCTCAACGCCGAGCCGATCAACGCCATCGCGGACCGGTGGATCAGCCGCTACGACCGTGCGCGTGTGCACGCGCTCGCCGACCTGAGACAAGCACTGGAGACACCACCCATGGGTGACACCGAATTCCTCTACACCACCTACATCAAGACGACGCCGGACAAGCTCTGGCGGGGCCTGACCGATCCCGCTTTCACCCGCCGCTATTGGGGTGTGGAGATCGTCAGCGACTGGAAGGCCGGCTCGCCCATGACCTGGGTCGGTCAGGGGCTGGCGGACGCGGACCCCGAGCAGGTCGTCCTGGAATCGGATCCCTACCGGCGGCTCTCCTACACCTGGCACACCTTCACCTCCGACTGGGCCCGGGCGGCCGGCGTGGAGGACGAGACCTTGGCCAGGATCACCGCGGAACCGAGGTCCCGCGTCACCTTCGACATCGAGCCCCTCGGCGCGATGGTCAAACTCACCGTGCGCCACGACGGTTTCGAACCCGGCAGCACCGTGCTGCAGATGCTGCAGAGCGGGTGGCCGGCCGTCATCTCCAGCCTCAAGAGCCTGCTCGAGACCGGAAGTGAACTTCCCGGGCCGGCCCCCGCGGAGCCGGAGCAGGAGCCGGAGCACGAGGACACGGACGCGGCGAGCTGACGCGCACCCCGCCGCGGCGCGCCGTGGACCGACCTACGTCGCGGGCCAGGTGCCCAGTGCGCGGGCCAGCCGGTCGCTCTGCTCCCGGGTGATGCCCTGGGCGATGCGGACGCCGCACCGCGGGCTCATGGGCTCGTCGCACTGCAGGATTCCCCGGAAGGGCTCCTGGCTGCCCGAGAGCGGGGACGGGGCGAGCGGCGTCCACTCGACCGGCTCCCACAAGGGGTGGTCGGTGAGGAGGGATTCGGCGAGGCCCCGGCTCGGAATGATGCCCACGTGATTCAGCGCCTTGTCGACGTGGTCCGCGGCGTCCTCGGGTGTGTCCTGGTCGCCGAGCGCGGGCAGCAGGAGGAGCAGGCGGACGTGCTCGTCGTGGATCCCGGGGGCGTCGTGATCGGGCGTGCGGGCGATGTGGTGGAGTTCCCGCCAGGAGAGCCCCGGGCCGGCGTGGTGGCCGCCTACGGAGGCCAAGTGGCCGTGCCGTCCCCATGCGGGATGCGTGATGAAGTACTCCGTTCCCGGGTCGTCGGGGATGTTGACGCCGAGGACCGTCGCCGTGTGGCCGCCGGTAAAGGGGATCCGGAAGACGGGCCAGCGATCCTCGTCGTTCAGGGCGTCGTAGGCCGCGTCGGCATCGGCCCCGTCGACGTCGAAGTACGACAGGGCCGGGTCGTAGTCCTCGGTCTGGCTCAGCCACAGGAGGTAGGCCGCCCAGAAACCGGGCAGCGCCAGCAGTTCCTCCCCGGCGACGACGGGGGCCTTCTCGAATCCTTCTATCAGCACCGGACCAGGTTCTCATCCGCCGCGCCGCACCGACGGACCGTGGGGCGACACAGCCGTGAACGGACGGGGACGCGGGGAAGGCCGGTCGGAGCCGATGTCCCGTGGCCGTCACAGAAGGGCAACCACCTGTCGCCGAGGGCGGGAGTGCCGGTCAGCAGGGACGCATCATGGTGCCGCTGGGGAACGACAAGGGGGGCGGGGAGCAGTGGAATTCACGGTCGAACGGACGCTGAGAAGACGCGGGAGGCTGTGGGTCGGCTGGGGCATCGCCCTGGCGACGGGCGCGCTCGTGTGGCTGTTCGCCTCCCGCAGCGCCGACCCCGGTCAGGCGCTCCTGGGAGTCCTGTCCGTGCCGGTCACGGGGTACGGGTGGATGCAACTGCGCCGGGTGCGGCGGCCGTTCCGGCTGCGCATCGACGCCCACGGGCTCACGTTGCACGACGCCACGCTGTCCTGGGAGCAGATCCACGCGGTCTCCCTGTGGCACGAGAAGGCGGCCGACAGCGACACCACGCCGCCACCGCCGCGCCTGCTGCTGTGGACGGTGCCGGGGGTCACGCTGCCGCGCGTACAGGACCGGAGCCTGGACGCCTGGAACCGCTACACCCTGGTGAACTGCGCGGACCTGGACCAGCATGTCGGGCAGCTCACCGCTGCCCTCGCCGAACACGCCGGCGACCGCTTCGAGACGGCACCGCGCGCGGTACGACCGCCGATCCCGGTGACCGTCTCCGGACCCGAACTGAGCGTCCCCGGCGGGGAGCGGAGGTTCACGGCCGACCTGGGCGACGGCCGGCGGACGCGTGTCCGTACGGTGTGGGCGCTGGCGTTCAGCGCGCTGTTCGTGTCGGTCTACCTGTACGTGATCCTCAACCACGACCGGATCGACGGCGACTCGGGAATCGGGATCCCCCTCACGGTGTCGATGCTCGGCACGCTCGTCTGCTGGATCCAGGTGCGCTTCGCGTACGTCCGCTGGCGCAAGCCGATGGAGCTGCGGATAGGTGCCACCGGCATCGGAATGCGCGAAGTGGCAGGCGAGGAGCGGTTCTTCCGGTGGACCCAGATAGCCACCGTCACGGTCGGCCGGCGGCCGTACGGTGCCGACTCCCACCCCGCGCTGACGGTGTGGGTGCTGCCGGGCGCGCATGCCTCCGCTCACCCCGAGCACTTGATCGACGGTCACCGGGCCTACGTCCTGGACCGGATCGACCGCCTGCCGGGTGGCGCGGAGGCGGTCGTACCCGTGCTGCGGGCGTATGCGGGGGAGCGGTACACCGAGACGGCCTGATCGCCCGGCGAGACCGAAGAGGTCGTCGCTGCGCTGAAGAACACCTTCCCGGCGATCAGCCCTGGGACTCCTTCGGTGCGAGGCCGGTGACGTAGGCCGCCAGGTTGCCCAGGGTCTGTCGACCGCCCTCGATCGCGTGGTACTTCTCGACCGCCTCGTCGCGCAGTTCCCTGGTGGGGAACACCGTGCGCATCACGATCCGGGTTGCCGCGCCGTCCGGTGCGAAGGTCAGGAACGACTCGAAGGCGTTCGGGTCGTCGCGGTACTCACCGTGCAGCAGCGCGATCCGCTCGGGCGGGGTGATCCGCTGCCAGCGGATCCACTCGGGGTAGTCGGTCCCGTCCGGCCCGTGCAGGGTGAAGTTCCACTCCCCGCCCTCACGGAACTCGAAGGACCGCGTGGTGGTGGAGAACCCTTCCGGACCCCACCACCGAGACAGGTGCCGGACGTCGGTGAACGCCTCGAACACCAGCTCCCGCGGGGCGTCGATGACCCGCGAGATGACGATCTCCCGGTCGGCCGTCTCCTGCTCCGCCGGCGTTTCCTGCCCTGACGCTGCCATCGGTCATTCCTCCTGCTGTGTCTGCTTGAGGTCCTGCACGTAGGTGTCCAGCCGGTCGAAACTCTCGTTCCAGAAACGCTCGAATCCGCCGACCCACTCACGGACCGGGCGCAGCCCGTCCGCGTCCAGGCCGTACAGGCGCTGCTTGCCCGCCTCGCGGACCCGCACCAGCCCCACCTCCCGGAGCACCCGCAGGTGCTTGGACGCCTGCGGCTGGCTCATGCCCAGTTCCCGGGCCAGCTCGGTCACCGGCCGCTCACCCGTCCGCAGCAGCGCCAGGATGTCCCGGCGCTGCGGCTCGGCGATCGCGTTGAACGCGTCCGACGTCGTCGCAGCTCGTGCCATGACCGCCATCGTATGCCCATATCGGCATGCGTCAAGGCCGGGAGTACGGGTGATGTTCCGTGCTGCCCGAAGATCGAACGGCGCTTTCGGGGGATGCCTCAGGACATGAGGAAATGCTCGGGTCGCGGCGGAATCTCACGGCGCGGGCTGCTCGGTGCCCTCGCGGCCCTCGCCCCCGTCGCTGCCGCCCCGGTCGTGTCGCTGCCCGGCACGGCCGCCGCGGCAGCGGAGCCGTACGCGGGTCTGGGGGAGGAGGCGGTGGCCGCGTTCCGCAGTGCCTGGGACGCGTACCGGCGGCTGGCCTGGGGCCGGGACGAGCTGCGGCCGCTCAGTGGCCGTGGCGCGGACTTCTTCGCCCCGGGCCACACCTTCGGCCTGACGATCGTGGAGGCCCTCGACACGCTGTACCTGATGGAACTCGACGAAGAGCTGGCCACGGCTGTGCGGTGGGTGAAGGACGAGCTCACGCTCGACCAGGACGTCTCCGTCCAGGTCTTCGAGACGGTCATCCGGATGGTCGGAGGGCTGCTGTCGGGGCACCTCGCGACCGGGGACCCCGTACTGCTCGACCGCGCCCGTGACCTCGCGGACCGGCTGATGCCGGCCTTCTCCCGATCGCCGACGGGCGCGCCCTACCGGTACGTCAACCTCGCCACGGGTGCGGTGAGCGGCCGGGTGAACTACGTCGCCGAGATCGGCAGCTGCGTCACCGAGTTCGGCGAGCTGTCCCGGCTCACCGGCGACCGCTCCTACTACGAGGCGGCCAAGGAGGCGCTACGGGCCGTCTGCGAACGCCGCTCACGGCGGGACCTGGTGGGCACCGCCCTCGACGTCGAGACCGGCGAGTGGACCGGGACCACCGCCACCCTCAATCCGCCGGTCGACTCCTTCTTCGAGTACCTGTGGCACGGCTGGAAGCTGTACGGCGACCAGGAACTGCACCACTGGTACACCACGCTCACCGCCGCGGTCTTCAGGTACCTCGCCGACCGGGGGACAGGGCGGCTGTGGTTCCGGCAGGCGGAGATGAGCACGGGGCGCGCCACCGGCAGGCTCGAGTCCGAGCTGACCGCCTTCTACGCCGGACTGCTGGCCCGCAGCGGCCGTGTCGCCGACGGCGAGAGCTACCACGACAGCTGGACGGCCGTGCTCGACACATACCGCCTGCCGCCGGACCTCGTCGACTACCGGAACCTCCGTGCGACCGACCCGTCCTATCCGCTGCGCCCCGAGTACGCCGACTCCTGTCTGTCGTTGTGGCTGATCACCGGGAAGGAGCTGTACCGCGCACGCGCCCGCGAGATGTTCCGCCGTCAGGAGCGCTACTGCAAGGTCGCCAACGGCTACACGGTCGTCCGCGAGGTGACGGCGAACCCGGTGAAGCTGGGGGACCTCACTCCGGCGTACTGGTTCAGCGAGAACGCCAAGTACTACTACCTGCTGTTCGCTGAGGCGCGGCGCTTCGACTACGGCTCCGCCTATCTGACGACGGAGGGCAATGTGCTGCGCGGGCTGCTGGACCCCGCTCCCGCGCCGGGCAACGAGGGCGCCGTCGGGAAGTGACCTTGCCGTCGCGTGGCAGGGGAGGCAGCGGCAGGGCAAGGTGGGCGGCACGTGAGCAGGCCGTCGGCGTCACCCGGGGGCCGGGCTGAGAGCGAGAAGGGGTTGCCGTCACTGTGATCGACACGGATGAGCTGGCCAGGCGGAACGCCGGGTTCACCGATACCGGGGCATTCGCCGGTCTCAAGCTCTCACCCAGCGGCAGTCTGCAGGTCATCGGATGCGTCGACCCTCGTGTGGACCCGTCCGAGGTGCTCGGGCTCGAGCTCGGTGAGGCGGCGGTGATCCGCAACGTCGCAGGGCGGGTCACGCCGGCGACGCTCCGGACGCTGGGGATGCTGTCGAAGGTCGTGCAGGCCCGGACCGGCGCCACCGGCCGGCGGGTCATCCACTATGCGGTCATGCACCACACCGACTGCGGGATCACGGACCTGGTCCCCTTCCCCGAGCTGCTGGCCGACTACTTCGAAGTGCCGGCCGCTGAGCTGGACGCCAAGGCGGTCACCGACCCGGTCGCCGCGGTCCGGGTCGACGTGCAACTCCTCAAGCAGCGGATCCAGGCCGGAGCCTTCGTCTCTGGGCTCGTGTACGACGTGGCCACCGGGCTCATCGACGTCGTCGTCCCGATCGCGCAAGTGGAGTGACCCACCACGCGGCGACCGCGGCCGGCGGGTCCGGCGCGTCCGGCGTGGTCGTGCGGCGTGCGCCGGAATCCTCCTTGTCGTGCCGGGCGGGTTCTGAGCGATGACGACGTCCCGCGGGTGACACGAGGTGGACTGAGCGGACCACCCTGCCACGCGCCCCACGCACATGCGGGCCCGGATGAGCCTGCCCGGATCATCAACCGTACGACGGGCCTTACGCCTGTCCACTCGGCGTGTTTGGAACGCCGCCCGTCGATGCGCGATCGTGTCTCTTCCGCGGGACGTTGCGGCGACCCATTTTCCGAGAGGCACGGCATGAAGCGCATCATCGCTGGATTGTGGCGGATGATTCGGGGGTCCCTGCAGTGGCGGATCATGTGGTTGACGAACAGCACGTACATGGTCGGCGTCACCGGCGTCGTCCGCGACGCCGAGGGCCGCGTGCTGCTGCTGCGCCACCGGCTGTGGCCCGAAGACCGCCAGTGGGGCCTGCCCACCGGCTACGCCAAGGCAGGTGAGGACTTCCGCGACACGGTCGCCCGCGAGGTCCGTGAGGAGACCGGCCTCGAAGTCGAGGCCGGCGAGTTGGTCCACCTCAAGAGCGGATTCAAGCTGCGGGTGGAAGTGGCGTATGCCGCGAGGCTCGTCGGCGGCACCTTGGCGATCGACTCGTTCGAGGTCCTCGAGGCCAGGTGGGCGACGCCGAACGACCTGCCGGCGGGGTTGCAGGAGTCGCACCGAATCCTGATCCAGGGCGGGCCCGGCGCCTGACCCGCCGCGCCGGTCCACCACGTGTCGGCGGGCTCCGGTCGCAGCGTCCGGCTCCCGCACCCGGTCGTCAGCGGTCCTGGGAGAGTTCCAGGAGTTCGGCGAAGGTTCCGCCGGCGTGGAGGAGTTCGTCGTACCGTCCCTGTTCGGTGATGCGGCCGTGCTCCATCACGACGATGTGGTCGGCGATCCTGGTGTTCTCCAGGCGGTGCGTGACGACGATCGTGATGCGGTCGGCGGCGATGGCCTTGATCTGCTCAAAGACCTGGTGCTCGCCGCGCGGGTCCATCTGGGAGGTCGGCTCGTCCAGGATCAGCAAGCCCGGACGCCGGTACAGGGCCCTTGAGCAGGCGATGCGCTGCCACTGCCCGCCGGAGAGCTCCGTGCCGCCGAAGACGTCGCGGGCCAGGAGGGTGTCCAGGCCGGCGGGGAGGTCCTCGACGGCCTCGCGCAGACCGACCGCGTCGATGGCCTCCCACACGGGGGTGTCGTCGTGGGTGCGGGGCTGGCCCAGGGTGACGTTCTCGCGGACCCGCAGCGGCCACTGGGCGAAGATCTGCGGCACCAGGCCGGTGTTCGCCCACACCGTGGCGGGGTCCACGTCGGCCAGGTCGGCGCCGTTCCACGTGACCTTGCCCTTGTCCGGCAGGTAGATCCCGGTGAGCAGCCGGGTGAGCGTGGACTTCCCCGAGCCGTTCGCGCCGACGATCGCGAGGATCTGGCCGCGCCGCAGGGAGAGGGAGACACCGTCCACGGCGGGCTTGTCCTTGCCCGGGTACTGGTAGGCGACCTCCTCGAGCCGGATCTCCTCGGTCGGCGCGGCGTGTGCGCGCGGGCCGCGCCTCGGGGCGCGGGCGGCGGCGTCGTCGAGGAAGGCCTGCAGGTCGCCCAGGTACAAGCTGGTGTGGAAGACCGCGGCGCCGTTGACGACCACCTGGGAGAGCGCGGCGAGCGTGGTCTGCACGGCGATGACAGCGGTTGCCGCGACCGCGAGTTCGATGCGGCCGGACACGGCCAGCCACGCCAGCGCGCCCCAGGTCGCGACGAGGAAGACGCCGCCGGCCAGCGCGGCGAGCAGGGCGATCCGCAGGGTACGTGGTGCGGCGGCCAGGGAACGCCGGTCACACCGGTCGGACAGGGCCCGGTACCAGTGGATGAGGTAGCCGGTCATCGAGTTGGCGCGGACCTCGTCGCCGTACTTCGACTCGGTCGCCCACCAGCGCATCATGCCGCGCACGTTGCGGTCGGCGATGTTGGCGTAGTGGATCTCGTAGTCGACCCGGGCGGTGAGCACCGCGCCGACACCGGCCGGCAGTACGGCCAGCAGGAGCGGGGGCAGCATCAGCGGGTTCAGCACCGACAGCACGCCGCCCGAGGTGACCATGCGGATCAACGCCGACAGGAACCGCTGGGCGTCGGTGACCATGACGTGCGTGCGGATCACGCCCATCTCGGCTGCCTCGTGCCGGTCCGAGAACCCGTCCTCCGCGTACGCCGCCGCCTCCACCCGGCACACCGCCTCGACCAGCGCGGAGTCCGTCTCGGTGGTCAGCCGCGGAGTGATCCGCCGTTCGGCGTACGTCGCCACCGCCCCCGCCGCGCGGCCGAGCGCGGCGGCGAGCGCCACCACCAGCAGCGCCGGAAGGGCCCCGTGCAGCCGTTCGGCGGCGGTGCCGTCCCCGAGGACGGGTTCCATGGCGCGGGCGGTGGCGGCCAGCAGTACGGCGGCCGCGACGCCGGTGACCGCCTGGCAGCCGACAAGGAGTTGCACGGCCCGCCGGTCGGTCCGCCACGACAACCGGGCGATCCGGGTGAGGACGGCCGGGATCTGTGCGCACATCCGCCGGAAGGAGACCTCGGCGAGCGGATTGACGGAGTACTGCCCGCTGTAGGTGATCTGTGCGGGAGGTGGTGGAGACGGCGGGTTGTGCTGCTGCTCGTTCGCGGCGGCCGAGGTCAACGTGGTTCCCCCCAAGGGTCGTCCGGCGTGGTCGTGAGGCTCAACGAGCCCGCCCGGATATCGAACTGGTGTATTTCGGTCGCCTCCGGAACCGCGGGACAGGGCGCGTGTCGGAGCGTGGCGGATGCACTGACCCGTCTCCTGCAACAGGAGTACGCGGAACCAGGATTGGCCGAATCGCCGACGGTGCCCGGGCGGTCGGGGCCGCGGGTACGGGGAACGTTGCGGTTGCCGGTGGCCGCCACCGACCCGACCACTCGATCAGGTGAAGGTCGCGATCCGTGCCGATGCGGCAAGCCGGCCGGCGGCAAAGTGTGGTGTCCGGGATGAGTTCCTCACGTTGCCCGGGTCTGAGCCGGTGGCCGGGCGGCTCCGGTCAAGGCCTCGAACGCCGGTGCCCGCCCCTGGCGAACCACGGAGAGTGGCTGACTGTGAAGAGTGGTACTGGTGTCTCCGACTTCTACTGCAACCAGGCGCTGTCCGGGAAGGTGCAGGTGGAGAAGGTCGCGGAGACGGATCGCGCTCTTGCCTTCCACCACACCAACCCGTCCTGTCCGGTGCACATCGTGGTGACCCCGAAGGAGCACGTGCCGTCGCTGACCGATCTGGGCAACTCCGGCGAGGACCTGCTGACCGAGGTCGTCCACCTGGTGCGCACGGTGGCCGCCCGGGTCGAACAAGAGCATGGATCGTGCTCGGTGACCACGAACGTGGGGCTGTACCAGGAGTCCAAGCACCTGCACTGGCACGTGACCTTCCGCGGCGAGACCGACGAACAGGTGCTCGCCACCTACGGACACCACGACGGCTGAATCCTTGCCCGACGGCGCGAAAGGAGCGCTCGGGTACGGGCGGGCGCGATGAGTTGAGCCTGGGTGCGGCGCGGGGTCCACGCACGTCGGCCTCCGGACGGCCTGAGGCTGGGCGTCCACGAGGGGTGTCAGCGGCGGGCGTTAGGGTGCGTGGCCGTGGACGCTTCTGATCTTGATCACCGGGCCCGGACGCGGTCGGGTTGTATCCCGCCGGAGCTCGTGTCGCGGTTGTGCGAGCGCGGCCGTGTCGATGTGGTGGAGCAGCAGGCGGGGCGTGGGGAGTGGTTCTGCGCGCTGGCGTGGGCGCGGTCGCTGGGGGAGCAGGGGCGGCAGGGCGAGGCGCTGGAGGTGCTCGCCCCGTATCTGGCCACCGGCTGGTGGACGGCCGTCGTGGCCGCGGCCGAGTTGCTGGAGGGCTGGGGCCGGGGCGCGGAGGCGATGGAGATCACGCGGGTCCGCATGGCGGCCGGGCACCCGATGGCGCTGGAGTTCTACGCGCGCATGCTTGCCCGGAACGGCCGCGCCGAGGAAGCGTTCACTCTGCTGCGTCCCTACCTCGGCGAGCCGTCCCTTGCCGTGGCGATGGTCGACGTCGCCGGCTCTGCCGGCCGCGACGAGGAAGCCGCCGCGCTGCTCGCCGCCTTCACCCGGCACGAGTGCTCGGACTTCCCGTGGTGTTGCCGGGGTTTCGACCGTGACACGGTGAACGGGCTGATCGCCACGATCCGCGAGCGCCAGGGCCGCATCGACGAGGCGGTCGTCCTGCTGCGCACCGGCAGCACCACGCGCCTCAACAACCGCGAGCAACTGGCCGCGTTGCTGGCGCGGCGGGGCCGGCTCGACGAGCTGCGTGCGGCAGCCCGGGCCGATGACTCGGGGTACGCCGTACGGCAGCTCGCGGGGTTCCTGGAGGACCGCGGCGACGTGGAGGGGGCGATCGCGGCGTACCGCAACGCTGACGAGCCCGTGGCCGGTGGTGCGAACCGCGCTTTCGACCTCGCGCGGCTTCTGGCACGGCACGGCCGGGGCAGTGAAGCGATCGACGTGATGCGCGTCCAGGCCGACGCTCACAGCGGGGACGACTGGATCCTCCACGCCCTGGCCGGCCTGTATCTCGACCATGGGAGCCCAGAGGACGGCTTGGCGCACCTCGACGCGCTCGCCGCCGCCCGCGGGGGCGAGGAGGAGTGGGACCTGTACTGGATGCGGCTGCCGCTGGTCGCCGCCCGCGACGGCGTCGACGAAGCGGTCGCACAGGCCGGCTCCCACCCCGAGGGCGCCACCTCGTACGCGGCGCCGCACATCGCCGAGCTGCTCGCCGGGGCCGGCCGCACCGAGGAGGCCGTCGCCGTCCTTGAACCGCACGCCTCCACGAACCGCCATGACCTGGCCGGGTACCTCATCGACCTCGGCCGCATCGAGGACGCCTTGGCCGTCCTCCAACGGCGCGACCCCCCGCTGCCGCAACCGACGGGCGGCCCCTGGTACGACGACCCCCCGTTCTGAGGCCGCGGTGCGCGGCCGCAGGTCGATGGGTGACAGAGCTCACGCGTCGTGGTCGCCGTGGGCGTCCGGCACCGTTCCTACCTCATGATCGATTCCAGGTTGTCGTAACAGATTGTTACGACAGTCGTCGTAACTGTACTGGTTACGATTGCGTCGTCGAACGTAGGGTGTCCCCGTCGAGAGGAGGGGCCCATGAGCGCCAACAGCAGGTTGACGATCGCGGCCCACGCGCTGGCCTGGATCGGCCTCTACCAACGCCAGGGCAACGACGTCGCCACCTCCGAGCAGATCGCGACCAGCGCCAACACCAACCCCGTGGTGATCAGGCGCCTGCTGGGCGAGCTGCGCCGAGCCGGTCTCGTGGAGTCCAGGCGGGGAGTGGGTGCGGGCTGGGCGCTCGCACGTGATCTGGGGTCGATCAACCTGCTCGATGTGTACGAGGCGGTGGAGCCCGGGCCACTTTTCGCGCTGCACCGAGCCACCCCGGACCACGAGTGCGTCGTCGGCAACGGCATCCAGCCGGCGATGCGAAGCGTCTACGACGGGATCGAGGAGACCGTGCGACGGGAGCTCTCCCGCGTCTCACTCGAGGACGTGCTGCGGGACGTCCTTGCCGCGCCCCGCTAGCGGCGGCGCGACCTCACAGCCCGCACCGGCACAGGCTCAGGGGCCGCGAGTCGTTGATGCCCGGCCCCGGCCCCGGCCCCGGCCCCGGCCCCGGCCCCGGCCCCCCCGGCCCCGACCCCGGGGCGGTGGCGGAGACGCTGACGGTGGCCACCCGCGTGGCCGCGCGAAGGTGTGCGCTATGGTGCCGCGAGGGCTCGGACAAGGTTCGTAGGGGGCCGTATCCGGTGAGCCGTGCGGGCGACACGGCCGGACCGACCTCACCCGTACGCCATCCCAGGGGGAAAGCCACCGTGCGACGAAGCCTCATCCTGTCCGCCGCGATCTCGACGGTGCTCGGTGCCTCGTTCCTCGGGGCGACCGGGCCCGCTCACGGTGCCACCCCCGAACTTCGCGTACTCCGCGCCTACGGCGACTCCCGGCACCCGGGCGTCCTGCATGTCCGCACCTACTCGGACAGCCCGATCACCAAAGTCACCACCCACTTCTTCCTCGTGGGCAGTCCCGAGGGGACGCCGGAGGCCGGTTCCGTCGACCTCTTCAGCCCGGTCGGGGAGCCGGCCGAGAAGACCGCCGACTGGGAGACCCCGGTGCACCTGCCGGAACACGGCATGTACCGGATGACCGTCGACCTCGAGGACGCCTCCGGCGCCAAGGCCACCGGCCTCGTCGCCAGCCCCCAGGGGGTGATGCACTACCGGACGATGATGAGGATCCCCGATCTCACCGTCGCGCCGGCTGCCCCGGACTACTCCCACCAGCAGGTCACGGTCTCGGGCACGCTCTACGCCGAACCGCCGGGCGAGCCGGACGTGTCCGTCCCCGCCGGTGGCGAGGCGGTCGACATCGACACCGGCCACGGAGTGATCACCGCGACCACGGGCGCGGACGGACGGTTCTCCGCCGACTACGTCCCCGTCGCCCACGTCAGCGCGGTGTTCGCCCGGCACCGCTCCTCGGCCGCCGACCCCTACACGATCAACGCGGCGACGCCGTTGACGGACGTCACCACCGCGCAGTCCAACACCAGGGTGTCGGTGAACACCCATACGCTGAACCTCGCCCAGGGCGCCACCGGCACCGTCACCGGTCTCGCGGAGATCCAGACGCCCCTCGGCTGGCGGCCGCTGCCCGGTGCGTGGATCTCGGGCACGAGCGCCCAGGGCGGCGGGACGGAGATCGGCGGCGCCTTCACCGACAGCCAGGGCCGCTACACCGTGAAGGTGCCCTCGAACACCCCCGCCCCCGCCGGCGAGGTCGTCCTCGGCGGCGCTGACGACCCGTTCGCGGCGAAGTCGACGCAGCCCCTGACCGTCCACGTGGCTTTCGCGACCGTCCTCAACGTCAAAGCCGGCCTGGACAACCGGTCCCGGCTCCACGTGGACGGCTCGGTGACGTTCCAGGACAGCCGTGGCCACTGGCCCGCCAAGCCGGCCGTCACGCTCGAGTACTCCAAGGACGGGAAGACCGGCTGGAAGGCCGTCGCCACCCTCCCGGTGCCGATCCGCCACAACAAGCCCGGCGTCGCCGAGACCTTCACCCACACCCGCACGGCCCCCGCCGACGGCTACTGGCGCACCCGATTCCAGGGCAGCCCCGATCTGGCGGCCGCGGTCACCAAGGGCGTCCACCTCTCCCGGCGCGCCACCCGGATCACCGGGTTCAACGCCTCGCCGGAACCTGTGCGCAAGGGCGACCACATCAAGGTGGGAGGCACCGTCCAGTACCGGAGCGGCACCACGTGGAAGGCGCTTCGCGACCTCCGGGTGTCCCTGTACTTCAAGCCCCGCGGCGCGAAGAGCTACCGGTACGTGCACGCCCTGGGCGTCGACGGAAAGGGCCGCTTCTTCAACCTGGAACGGGCGACCCAGGACGGCACCTGGGCGGTGACCTTCGACGACGCGACCGGGACGGGCTACCTCCTCAGCAACACCGCCGCGGACTTCGTCGACGTCCACCCGTAGTCAGGGCGCCTGTCGCGTCCACGTTCTGACGCCGGTGAGGATCGCGCGGGGAACGACCGCAGCCGTTCCCCGCCGATGTGCTCACAGTGCCTTCCTCTCATCCATGGGCGGCACGTCCCCGCCATAGGATCGGGTAGTGATGCAACACGCAATGCTCCGCAAACTGGGCAGAGTCATCGACTGGGCAGGGTTGATCCCGGCAGGGCTCCTGCTTTTCGTCGGCATACGGGACTACCGTGACGGCGGATCCATGGGATGGCTGCTCCTCGGCGCATCGCTCGTCCTGGTCAGCGTCTGGACGATCTACCGCGGGATGTCGCGCGGTGGCGGGGGCAAGCCCACCGAGTCGTACGAAGGCCAACGTGAGGAGCAGCGCGGCTCGTCGACTGAGTGTCCGACTGCGCTATGACGACCCTGCACCCATGCGGACGCCCAGGGACGGCGGCGACCGATGCTTCGGGATGAATAGACCCCTCCGTTAGGGTGCTCGACATGACCGGCGATCTTCCCGCCTGCCCCGACTGCGGGCAGCTCATGAAGTTCGGCGGCCTGGTGCTCTCCCACCGGGAGGACGATGGCCGGCGGGTCTGCCGGTCACTGTGGAAGTGCCCCGAATGGTACGTCTGGTGGGGATGGGCTGACCGGACGGACGAGCCGTTGGAGATCTGCCCGGTGCCGCAGTTGTTCCGCTGACATCCAACGACGACATCAACCGCCGGAGCGGGCGACGGAGTTCACGCGAGAGCCATTCCGGGAACGCGCCGGCGGATGGCCTCCATCTCGGCCTCGTCGGACACGCCCTGCCAGTCGTACCGGGGCGTGTAAGGGGCCTCCAGGGCGCGTACCTCGGTGTCGGTGAGTTCGATGTCGAGGGAGGCCACGGCCTGGTCGATCTGTCCGGTCGAACCAGCGCCGACCAGTGGCGCGGTGACGACCGGCCGGCGTCGCAGCCAGGCCAGCGCGATCTGGGCGCGGCTGACGCCGTGGGCGTCCGCGACCCGTCCGACCGCGTCGATGATCGCGCGGTTGGATGCCTCCTGCTCCGGCGAGTAGAGCAGATCCGCGTATGCGCCGTCCGTCTCGGAGCGCGCCGTCGAGCGGGCGTCGTCCCACGCGCGGGTGAGGCGGCCGCGGGCCAGAGGCGACCAGATGATCGTGCCGACGCCCTCGTCCAGGCACAACGGGATCATCTCCCGCTCCTCCTCGCGGGCGAGGAGGTTGTAGTGGTTCTGCATCGAGACGAACCGCGCCCAGCCGTGCTGCTTCTGCAGGCTCAGCGCCTTCGCGAACTCCCAGGCGTGCATGGACGAGGCGCCGAGGTAGCGCACCTTGCCCGCCTTGACGAGGTCGCTGAGGGCTTCGAGGGTCTCCTCGAGCGGCGTCGCGTGGTCGTTGCGGTGCACCTGGTACAGGTCGATGTAGTCGGTTCCCAGGCGGCGCAGCGAATGGTCGACCTCGGTCATGATCGCCTTGCGCGACAGCCCCCGCCCGTTCGGCCCCAGCCGCATCGGATGGCGCAGCTTAGTGGCGATCACCACGGCATCACGGTCGGCGAAGTCCTTGAGCGCTCGGCCGAGGATCTCCTCACTGGAACCGTTGGAGTACATGTTCGCGGTGTCGAAGAAGTTGATCCCCACCTCGAGCGCGTGCCTGATGAGCGGGCGCGCGTCCTGCTCGCCCTTCGACCAGACGGGGTGCCCGCGGTCGGGCTCGCCGTAGCTCATCGCACCGATCGCGATGGGAGACACGTCGAGACCCGTGGTGCCGAGCTTGATGTACCGCATGACGCTCCTTAGAGTATGTGGAGAACTCTCCATTTAACGTAGTGGAGAACTCTCCACTTAGCAATGTGAGGTCCCATGGCCCGTTCGGACGCCCGCGAGAACAGGGCGCGCATCCTGGCCGCCGCACGCGATGCGCTCGCGGCGGACGGCAGCACGTCCATGAACCAGATCGGCCGGAGCGCAGGGGTCGGCGCGGGCACCCTGTACCGCAACTTCCCCACACGCGAGTCGCTCGTCCTGGCCGTCTACCAGGACGAGGTGGCACGCATCGTCGACACCGTCCCCGGCCTGCTCGCCGCGATGCCGCCGCTGGAAGCGCTCCGCCACTGGACGACCGACCTCGTCGAGGCCATGCGCAAGAAGCACGGTCTCGGTGACGCCCTGAGCCCGGGCGCCCACCAGACGATCAGCGAGCAGAGCTACGGTCCGGTCATCGCCGCGATCACCGCACTCCTCGACGCCGGCAAGAAGGACGAGAGCATCCGCCAGGACGCCGACCCGGCCGATTTCCTCCAACTCACCGGCGCGTTGTGGCGTGCCGCGTCCAGCCCCGAGGACCGGGCACCCCACATGCTCGCGCTCATCCTCGACGGACTCCGCACACGCCGGTAGACGACCCGCACGCGACGCCCCGCAGGCAGTCGGCACCCCGGAGTGTGGTGTCCTTCAACCGGTCGACGACGCTCGCGCGGGCACCGTGCCGGCGGATCAGCAGCCGTGTGAGGACTTGCCGGCCGAGGTCAGCCCGTGGTCGTGGTGCGTACGCTTGCCGACGTCCGGGCCGGGGAAGATGCCCACGCGCCTGGTCACTTCGGGCCGTAGTGCAGCTGGAGGAAGGCCTCCATCGCCGCGTCGACGCCGTCGTGGTCACCGGTGGCGAGCAGGTCGAGGAGCAGGCCGCGGACGGTGGCGAGTCCCAGTCTGGCGCGGCTGCGGGCCAGGTCGGGGTCGGTGCCTGTGGCGATCTCGGCGGCCGCCAGGGGCTCCAGCCAGTCGCTGACGAGCCCTTCGAGGGCGGGAACGGCTTCGGGCCGGCCCCGCAGTGCCTGCACGTAGATCTCGAAGAAGAGCCGCTCCTGATGGGCGAGCCGGGGGTCTGTCAGCTGCTTCCAGAGCAGACGCGCTGCGTCGATGGGCGGGAGGCCGGGCTGCAGGTGCAGCCGGGACAGCAGATCACGTTGTCGCTGCTCCGAGGCGCGGACGATCTCGACGAGGAGGTGTTCCTTGGAGCCGAAGTAGTGGATCAGCATGCGGTGACTGACGCCGATCGCGGCGCCCAGGCCGCGCAGGCTCAAGTCCGCGATGCCGTGCGCCGCGACATGGTCGACGGCCGCGTTCACCAGCTGGGTACGCCGGTCCTCGCCCCTGCCGGGGGCTGCCTCACCGTCGGGATGCGCGTCGGCCGAATTCACCACCTCAGGAGTGTACCAATCGGTACACTCCTTGTGTACCGTTCGGTACATGAAGCCTGTCACCGTGTCGATCGACGTGCCGCAGACGCCCGAGCAGGTCTACGACTTCCTCGATGCCATCGCCAATCACGAGCGATTCACCGACCACTACCTGACCGACTGGCGCTACAGCGGCCCCGGCCGCGGCATCGGATCCTGTGCCACGGTCACCGCCGCACTCGGCGGCACGAAGACGGACGTCACCATCGAGGTGGTCGCTGCGGATCCGCCGCGGCGCATCGTCGAACGGAACGTCAGCGCGGCCGGCCGGCGCCTGGCACACGGCACCTACACCATCGAACCGGCGCGAACCGGTGGGAGCCACGTGGAGTTCACCTACGCCTGGACCCGCACCCCGCTCGCCGACCGCCTGCTGGCCCCTGTGGTCCGGGCCGCCATCCGACGCGCCAACCGCACGGTGATGCAACGCCTGACCGGCGCATTGGTTCACCACACGTCAACTGCCAGATCCTGACGGCGCCCTGCTCAGTCGACTGACCCTGCCGCTGCTTCGAAAGGGCCGTCACCTGCGGTGTGTGCGAGGGGGAGTTGTGGGTGGCCGGCACCCACCGCCTGTCGCTGTTGACGAAGGCCGTGTCCCACAGCGGGTCGGTGGCGTCGCTGCCGATCCGCACCCCGCCCGCGTGGACGAACTTCGTCAGCTGCCGCTTGTTGGGTCTCGACCGTGTCGTCGACCTGGCCGCTGCACGCGTCACTGTCGGTGCACCGTAGGGTACGGGCTTACTGACGAACTCTGTCTCGCGGCGTGACCCATGACAACCGGCAGCCGCACAGACTGGCCCGTCTGGCCTATGCTCCGTGCATAGTGTCCGCATGGATCGATTCGTGGGTCAGGCCCGCCTCGAATGGTGGGCCAATCACTCGACGTGCCTTGAGATGTACGACATCGACGTCACCGTCACTGTCGACGCGGCCGGCAAGTGGCAGGCAACCGGTCGGCATGCCAGTGCACTCGATACGACCCAGCGCGAGGGCTGGGACTTTCTCATGGAGATGGATCCCCACTTCTCCGTTGCGCTTCCCGGTGAGGATCGCGGCGGGATCACGGTGCGAGTTGTCGAGGCAGAGAATGGAGCCCTCACGCTCATGGAGGCACCGGATTGGCACGGTTCCATGAGCGTCACCTTCGATCTCACCTGAGACCTGAGATCAGCCCCCAAGGGCAGGAACCCGACTTCGCTGCCCTGCGACCGACTGCGGCTGTCGCCTCATACTGATCTTTCAGAATGACCGTCGGAGGCGGCGAAGGCATATGAGTCTGCTGAACAGTTCAAGCGGGCCTTGGTGTAGATCGGCGCGTCGTTCGTAGCGGATGCGGAGCCGCTTGAGCACGCACTCCGGACACCCTGCCGACCAAGATCGTTGAGTGCAAGACTGTAGATCAAGTCGTTTTGAAAGGATCAGTCACTGAGCTGTTTCCAACATCAGTTTGAGCCGGTCAGGTGCAGCGTGAGGACGGCTTGGGCGGCGGTGCCGCCGCAACTGCTGCGTGAGGAAGCGGAGGGCAGAGCTGGACACACCGACGCCCGACGGGTAATCAAGCACGTGAAGCTTCTGGCGTAGACGGTTCTCTTGGTCGAAAACCCACGTACCAGGAGATTCGCCACATTGTCAGCCCAACTGCCAGGCGAGCGCTTCAAGTTGGAAAGGGTCGCTGCCTCCGATTGGGATCGAGACAATCCCCTGGCTGTGTTGCTGCCGAGGTAATCCGTGGGCTGGCTGTGGCCCCTGGGGTGGTACTGGAGCGCACCGGAGAGACGGAGCGCTCGCGACGGCCGGCACGCATCCGGACACCTCCACGGCATCAACGTACGAGCACACAGGCTCCTGCCACGCCGACCGGACTCCCCGGCACGCCCCCCTCGCGCCTCATGGCGCGTTCTTTGCACCCGATCGGCCACGCTCCCCGGGCCACGGCTCGGGCAAGGGGTGTCGGAGCGGTCAGCCGACCCCGCCGCTACGGAGTTCGCCGCCTTCCACCTCAACCTCACCGCGCGCCCGGTCGGCGCGTAGGCGTATCGCGGCGGAGACTCCCGCCCAGACGGCGAGCACGCAGACCGCCAGGCCGGCGAAGACAACCGGGTTCACCCAGACCGGCACCAACTCGGTCCCCACACCCTGGTCGGTGACGCACTGCACGCTCACCGGCAGCGTCATACGCGTCACCACGTGGTCGCCGTCGGCGCCGGAAGCCGCACACATCTGGTCCGGGTCCAGGATGTAGAACCCCGACATCACGCCCCAGGCGTACGCGCCCACAGCCGCTGTGCCGGCCAGTTGCACGACCAGCGCACACGACATGGCGTCCGGTGACGTCCACCCATTTGGTGGCTGACCGTGACGTGCGCGCCACACAAGCTGAACGGCCGTGCCCACGACCACCCACGGACACACGAGGGGCGAGAACGCCAGGATCAAGAAGAGAATGGCTTTCACGCCTTACCGGACATCGTCGTGGGGCGACCGGTTCCCTCTCAAGGGCGCTCAGTGAGCCAGGCGTTCCGTGATCCAATGGGCGGCCAGCAGACCCGACCCGGCCGACAGGCCCTGCTGGTCCTGGCCCACCTGCGCTGCGGCGACACCTAGGTTGTGTCTGACAAGTGATCACGACGGGGGTGACCGCGTCCGACGAAAGAATAGATGCCGCTCGTCCAGGCCAACGATCTACGCTGGCTCGATGGGGAACGATGGGCGTGTCCGCCGCCTCGTGGTCAACGAGGCCGTCTGGTGTTGGACTGTCCGGCAGCGGGTGAGACCGGACTACGCTGACTGCCGACTGACGCTTTCCCTCTTCCCACAGGTGTCAGCACAGGGCGCTCAACGCCGATTGACCTTGGTCTTTGCCCCGGGCCCGGACAGAATCGTTTCGAACTCGTACTTCGAGGCGGGCACGGTCGTGCGCCTCCCCGACCGCACCTGGCTCAACCTCTACGAGCCGGGAACGGTCAGAGGTCTGCTTGAGGTTGCGGCGCCTGCTCTGGACATCCAGCCATCGGTGCGGAACCTCGCAGTAGAAGGCTGGCCCCACTTCGCCGAAGTCGTGGACCGCGCCAATGCCGCTGAGTCTCATACTTGATCTTGCGGTTGGTCGTGGCGAGTTGACGGATACGGCGTGGGAGCGGATAGCGCCGCTCTTGCCGACACTGGATGGTCGGGGGCGGCCCTGGCGGGATCACCGGCAGGTGATCGACGGGGTGCTGTGGCGCTTGCGGACCCGGGCTCCCTGGGGGATCTGCCGGAGCGCTATAGGCCGTGGCAGACGGAACGCTCCGACCAGGTGGCCAACCGCACCAGCATCGTCCGAGCTGTCGCCACTCTTGAATTCGCCAGCCGATCAAGATGGAAAAGGCTCACTGTGTTCGGCCCCGTCGGGGCAGGAGCAGCGCCGTCATGGTGGCGAGCAGAGAGGCGCCGGAGGCGCTGAGGAACACCGTGTGAAAGGCGCTTTCGGTGGGGACGAGGGCCCCGTGGAAGGCGGTCACGTCCGTCGTCAGGATCATCCCGAGTACCGCCCCGGACGACGAGGTTCCCAGCGACCGCATCAGGGTGTTGAGGCCGTTGGCGGACGCCGTTTGGGTAGCCGGTACGGCGGTCATGACCAGCAGCGGCATCGTCGAGTAGGCCAGCCCGACGCCGGCGCCGATGATGCAGGCGGTGGCCACCAGTCCCCAGACGGTGTGGGTGAGCTGCAGGCTGAGCAGCCAGCCGAGCGTGACCACCGCACAGCCCGTTGCCAGGGTCGTGCGGGCGCCGAACCTGGCGGACAGCCGCGCCGACGGCTGTGAGGACAGCAGCATGACGATCCCGGGGGGCGCCAGGTACAGGCCGCTGGCGAGCGTCGACAGGCCCAGTCCGTAGTGGGTGCCCTTGGGCAGTTGCAGCAGCTGACTCATCGAGTACGCAAGGGCGTAGGTCGCGTAACCCACCAGCACCGCGGTCACGTTGGTGACGAGCACCTGCCGGCGAGAGGACACCCGCAGGTCCACCAGCGGATGCGGCTGCCGCCACTCCCACCGGCCCCACCAGGCGAGTACCACTGCGGCGGCCAGCAACAGGCCGTAGACGGGAGGGCTCGTCCAGCCCCAGGCCCCGCCCTCGGACACCGCGAGCAGCAAGGCGACCAGGCCCACGGCGAGTCCGACGGCTCCGCTGGTGTCCATCTTGGCGGCCGACGCCGGGCGGGACGACGGGGGCACGACGGCCCGCACTCCCACGAGCGCCACCAGGGACAGGGCCGAGAAGACCCAGAAGAGCAGGTGCCAGGTGACGCCACGGATGAGCAGAGCCGCTCCCGGGAGGGCCAGTGAGCTGCCGACGCCGACCATGGAACTCATCAGCGCGATGGCCGTGCCGACCCGGGCGGCGGGCAGTACCTCTCTCAGGATGCTGATGCCCAGGGGGATCACGGCCAGCGAGCACCCTTGGATCGCACGACCGGCGATCACGACGGGCAGCGAGTCGCCGAGCGCGCAGAGCAGGGAACCGGTGAACAGGGCCATCAGCGTCCACAGCAGGACGCGCCGCTTGCCGAACATGTCGCCGAGGCGCCCGATGATCGGGTTCGCGACCGCTCCGGTCAGCAGGGCGGCGGTCACCGCCCAGGCCACGCCGGAAGGGGAGGCGTCCAGCAGGTGCGGCAGCTGTGGGATGAGGGGGACCACGGCGGTCTGGGCCATCGATGTGATCAGTCCCGCGAAGGCCAGGGCAGCCGTCACCAGCCCTGCGGAGGGAGCGGTGCCCGTCGTGCCTGTGCCGCGGATGCGGGTGCCGGGTGTGCGCTGGAGGCTTCTCATGGTGTGGCTCGTCCTTCGAATCGGTAGGGGATGACGCAAGACGGTGCCGCGCGTCGTCTTTGGACGCGCGCGGCACCGTCTTGCGTGTGTGCCGCTGTCGGGCGGTGGCCTGCGCTCAGCGGTGACCCGCCGATTCGGAGGAGACCGCCTGGTGGATGACCTGCAGTTCGGTGAAGCCCTCCAGCGCCCAGTGGCCGTTCTCCACGCCGACGCCGCTCCACTTGATGCCGGCGAACGGCTGGTCGAAGGCCACGGCGGTGTGGGTGTTCACCCACGTCATGCCGGCCTCCACGCGCTCGGCCACGGCGGCGGCCCGCTCGGGGTCGCTGCCCCAGACCGAACCGCCCAGCCCGAAGTGGGTGGCGTTGGCCCGGGTGAGCGCGTCCTCCACGTCGCGGTAGCCGATGATCGGCAGCGCGGGCCCGAACTGCTCTTCGTCGACGATCCGGACGCCGTCGCTGACGTCGGTCAGGATCGTGGGCTGCCAGAAGTAGCCGTTCCCCTCCATCGGGCCGCCGCCGGCTGCGATGGTCGCCCCCTGGCGCACGGCGTCGCCGACCAACTCGGCGATACGGTCGCGCTGGGGCCGGTTCTGGAGCGGACCGTACTGTGTCGTGGGGTCCGTACCGTCGCCGACCTTGGCCGTGCGGGCCAGCTCCGCGAATGCCTCGACGACCGCGCCGCGCAGCTGTTCGGGGACGTAGATGCGCTTGGGAGCCACGCACACCTGCCCGGTGTTGTGGAAGGCGCGCGGGAAGAGGCCCGCGGCGACGGTGGCCGGATCGGCGTCGTCCAGGATGATCGCCGCGTCGTTGCCGCCGAGCTCCAGCGTGGTGCGCTTGAGATCGTCAGCGGCGACGCGCGAGATGATCTTGCCGGTGGCGGTGGACCCGGTGAAGCTGATCTTGCGGATGAGCGGGTGCTCGGTCAGGGCGGCGCCGGCCTCGTTGCCGCCGCTGATCACGTTGAACACCCCGGGCGGCAGTACACCGCGCAGTACCTCTCCGACCTTCAGCGAGGACAGGGGTGTGTACGGGGAGGGCTTCAGCACCACCGTGTTTCCGGCGGAGAGCGCCGGAGCGATCTTCCCGGCCCCGATGATCAGCGGGAAGTTCCACGGGGTGATGATCGCGGACGGCCCGAGCGGGCGGCGCACGATGTGCACCAGGGCCTCCTTGTCGTCACGGAGCACCTGGCGCTGGAGTTCCATGTCCGCGTAGTAGCGGAAGTAGGCGGCGGCCGTGGCGACCTCGCGAGCCGACTCGGCCAGCGGCTTGCCCTGCTCGGCGGTCAGGATCGCGGCGATCTCGTCCTGCGCCGCCCCCACGGCGTCAGCGGCGGCGTGCAGGGCGGCCCGACGCGCGGCCGGGTCCGACCGCCAGGCGGCGAACGCGTCGTAGGCGGCCTTCACCGCGGTGTCGACGTCCTCCGCCGTGGCGTCCGGGGCGGTGGCGAAGACCTCGCCGGTGGCCGGATTGATCACGGGTATGCCGGCCCGGGTGGGATGGGCCTGGCCCGCGATCGTGGCCGTCAGGGGTGTGGCCGGGGTGAATGTGGACATGAGCGTCACTCCTTGCGCGGTCGCGCCTCTCTCGGCGATGACCTTGTACCGAACGAACTAGTTCGGAGCCTATGTATCGCGAAGCTGATTGTCCAGAACTAGTTCGTTCGGTACGGTTGCGGAGCCGCTCGGTCGTCGGAGGCGGGACCACTGATGGGGGGAGCGCCTGCACCGGCGCTCGCCCCGTTTCCCGGTGGGCCCCGCGCGATCGGCGGCGCCCCACAGCACCGCAATACAGCCTTGCTCACCAGCCCGGACCGCAATGCGCGACCGGAGCTGCAGTGACCGACGGAAGAGGACAGCACGTCATGACGAAGGTGTGGTTCATCACCGGTGTCTCCCGGGGGTTCGGCCGTATCTGGGCCGAAGCCGCCTTGAGTCGCGGCGACCTCGTGGCGGCGACAGCGCGAGACACGCGGTCACTGGAGGTCCTGCGCGAGAAGGCCGGAGACCGGCTCCTCCCGTTGTCGCTCGACGTCACCGACCGCTCGGCCGCGGTCGAGGCCGTCGACCGCGCGCACAGCCACTTCGGGAGGCTCGACGTCGTGGTCAACAACGCCGGCTACGGGTTGTTCGGCGCCGTCGAGGACATCGGCGAGGAGCAAGCCCGCCGGCAACTGGACACCAACGTCCTCGGCACGCTCTGGGTCACCCAGGCCGCGCTCCCGCACCTGCGAGCCGCGAGGACGGGCCACATCATCAATGTCTCCAGCGTCGGCGGGATCGTGGCGTGGCCCCTCTTCGCGCTCTACAACGCCACGAAGTTCGCCGTGGAGGGCTTCAGCGAAGGACTCGCCAAGGAGGTGGCCGGGTTCGGCATCAAAGTCAGCATGGTCGAACCGGGGTTCTACGCGACGGACTGGGGCCGCTCCTCCTCCGTCCAAGCACATCCCTCCGAGGCGTACCAGGCTCTGACCGAAGAACGGGCAGCCCTCGGCGCCTCCGTCCCACCAGGTGACCCGGCAGCCACCGCACCGGCCATTCTCGAACTGGTGGACAGCGTCGAACCGCCGCTGCGCCTCTTCCTCGGGGACGGGCCGCTGACGTTGGCGAAGGCCGCATACTCCCAGCGTCTCGCCGAATGGGAGAAGTGGGATCACCTCGCCGTGCGTGCCCAGGGCTCAAGGGGCTGAGTGCCGGGCCCCGAGGTTCGACGGCCCTGAGGGCGTCGGCGGCCGCGTCGAGCGGGGCGTCCTCGCGCCGCTCGACGCGATCCGGCACTTCAACAAGGCGCCGGCGCGCCGCAGATGCCTCTGGGGCAGCGGCGCTCGGCAGAGAGTGCGGGCGGACGGGGCTGAGGCCGGTCGAACCGGAGCACCTGCGACGTGACGCGCCGTCAGGGCCGCGAGGTCTCGTCCTGGACGATGCGGCTGACAGCGGTGACCACCGCGTCCCTCAGTTGCTGCCATCGCTCAGCCGTCCATGGTGCGCCGCCCTCGGCGACCTGAAGGCCCAGCGGAGTGAGCGCCTGGACGTGCTGGATGGCCCAGTTGATCGCGTAGAGATCGGCGGGGGCGAGCGACTGGCCTGGCTGGGCGGCAGCGAGCATGCCGAGGCGCTGCTGGTAGTAGTCGAGCTCCGGCTGGGTGGGGGCGGGCCGTTCCAGCTGACGCCACAGGGTCAGGCGCACGCGGTCGGGTTCGGCGGCGTAGTAGTCGAAGACGGCACCGGCCACCTGTGGGAGGTCCTCGAAGGATGCTTGCACCCTCTCGACGGCGAACCCCAGGCGCTCGGCGACCACAAGGTCGAACAGTTCTTCCTTCTTGCCGAAGTATTCATAGATGGCGCGCTTGTTCGCCTTGGCATTCTCGGCGATCCGGTCGATACGGGAGCCGGCCAAGCCGTAAGCGGCGAACTCGCGGTAGGCAGCCTCGAGAATGCGTGCCTTGGTCGCGCTGGAGTCTTTGGGCATGCCGCGAGGGTACCGAACGAACCAGATCTTTACATCGAACGCATCCCTGCCCCGCTGGTCGCCGGCCCCCGCACGCCTGTGGCTCAGTGCCTGACGAAGCGCGCGGACTCGTTGCGCCACAGGTCGGTCCCGCTGAAGGGGTTGCGCTGCAGCCGCTCCTGGAACGTACGCACCAGGAACTCCACGATGCCGCAGTCGTAGCGGGTCCACGCCGCTTCATCGGGGCCGTGGTGTCTGCGGCAGATGACGACGGACCAGCCGTCCGGCTCGCCGGCGGTGGTCCGGAACGCGCCGTCGCCGTCGGGGGTGCCACCCCACGAGAGCAAGCCGCCGTGACCAGGTACTCCGGGTGGATGCCCTCCACGCCTTCTTCCTGGTAGGCCTGACCCGGACAGACCCCGGGGCCCCTTCCGATCTCGGCGGCACGGACCGGCGGCATGATCAGGAGGTAGTCGGAGATCTCGCCCGGACTGTAGGTCTCCATGAGCCACTGATGGTCCGTGGGCAACCCGGTCCCGTAGCCTGCACGATCTCCTGCGGACGCAGGAGTTCGGCCCACTTCCCGGCGGGCCGCTCGAGGGGCCGTACGAGCTCGTCCCTCAGTGACATCGACGCCCTCACTCCTCGGGCGACACCCGGTCACGGCGCCACCGGCTCCGCCCCGGGGCCTGCCCGACCTACCCGACGGTCGGCGACGCAGGCGGCCGGTGTACACGGTGTTGTGAGGGCCGCGGGCTCGGTGCCCGGGCTTGGTGTGCGTGGCTGTGCGTGGCTGTGCGGGACCGGTGCCCGGGTCCCGGGTATGAGGCGGGGCGGCGTGTCAGTGCATGTCCAGTCCGCCGTTGACCACAGCGGTGGTGCCGGTCATGAAGGCGTTGTCCTCGGAGGTGTAGAAGGCGACAGCCTGGGCGACGTCCGCGGGCCGTGCGAGCCGGCCGAGGGGGGTGGCTGCCACCTGCCGCTGCTTGAGCTCGTCGTCCAGGACGTCCGCGGAGATACGGGTGTCCTCCACGGGGCCGGGTGCGACGACGTTGACGGTCACCCCCTGGGGTCCCAGTTCCTGGGCGAGGTAGCGGGCGAACTGTTCCAGCGCGGCCTTGGCTGTGCCGAGTGCGATCATGCCCTCCCTGGGCCGGCGGCTGAGGCCGGTGCCGAGGTAGACGATGCGTCCCCACCCCTGCTCGGTCATCGCCGGCAGGACGGCCTTCGTGACGGTGAACGCGGCGCGCATCTCGGCGCCGATCTTGCCGCCCAGTTCCTCCCACGTCATGTTCTGGAACGACGTGACCGTATAAGGGATGAGCGCGTTGTGCACCAGCACGTCGACGCCGCCCCATGTCGCATGCACCTGCTCCATCAAACCCGCGACGGCCGCTTCCTCGCGCACGTCGGCCTGCACGGTCATGGCCTGGCCGCCCGCGGCCGCGATGTCCGTGACGACCTCCTCGGCACCCTCGGCGCTGTGGAGGTAGTCGACCACGACGCGCATCCCGCGTGCGGCCAGGAGGCGCGCGGTGGCCGCTCCGATCCCGCTGCTGGCGCCCGTCACCAACGCCACCCTCGCGTTCGCTCCAGTCATGGCCCGGTTCCTCCTGGTAGTCGCGGCCGCAGGAATTGCAGCGCCGGGATGTTCAGGGCCGACGGCAGGACGGGCGACGGCCGCACGGTGAACACCTCTCCCATGCGTCGCGGTGACCTGAGCGCATCGGGTGGTCATCCGCAGCGACTCCCGTCCGGTGCCCTTCCCGGCACAGCCTCTCGAGCCGCCCGTGGACCGCGCCATCAACTGCTGCCGCATTCACTGACGTAGCATCACATCACCACCCCCCGAGGCGAGCTGAGCCGCGCCGATCAAGCCGAACTCGCGTCGGACGCGATAAGGGGCCGCCGGACCTGCGCGCAGTCCGGCCGTCCCTGCGCACCCTAAGAAGTCATCTCAATTGGCTGGTTCGGTAGTCTGCGGGCGTGGGGATCGTTGAGCGGCTGGTACCGGATGAGTTGTGGGCCTTGTTCCAGCGG
>NZ_JBVKBW010000005.1:0-39473 GCF_055635295.1 Streptomyces sp. NPDC111520
TTCTCCGCACCCCCAACCCCACGACCACCGGACACCACGATCGCCGCCTCGGTCAGCTCCGGACGCCCCGTCGCCTCCCGCGCCGTCCGCGCCACGACCTTCGTGCCCGACGCCAGCGCACCGAAGGTCACCTCCAGTGCCTCCACCGCGCCCGCGGCCGCGGCCGCCTCCACCGGCGCCGCATTCGGCTTCACCGTGATCACCGGCGTACCCGTCGTCACCCGCGACCTCGTGGTGAACGACGCCGCGAACACCGCCTGCGTCGCCACCGGGCCCTCCGGACCGGCCACCACATCCACCGCGTCCGTGATCAGACCCGACCCCAGCCGCAACGCCAGCCGCGCCGCGACCTCCTTGCCCTCACCCGACGACGACACCAGCACCGCCACCGGACCCACCACCTTCGCGGCGGCCTCCAGCGCATCCACCTTCGGCACCACCAGATACTGCGCGAACTCCGCCGCATCATTGGTCAGCACCCGGATCGCACCGTGCTCGCCCAGCACACCCGCGGTCGCCTCCGCGCCCGCACCCAGCGCCACCGCCACCGGCTCACCCAGCCGACGCGCGATCGTCAGCAACTCCAGCGTCGGCTTGCGGACCGCACCATCCACGTGGTCCACGTAGACCAGGACTTCACCCATGGGAACTCAAACTCCTCGGAAAACAGACGGACAAGCGGATCAGATGAACTTCTGGCTCGCGAGGAACTCCGCGAGCTGCTTGCCGCCCTCGCCCTCGTCCTTCACGATCACACCGGCCGTCCGCGGCGGACGCGCCACCGCCTCATCGACCTTCGTCCACGCACCCGCCAAGCCGACCTGCTCCGCATCGACCCCGAGGTCGGACAGGTCCAGGGACTCCACCGGCTTCTTCTTCGCCGCCATGATCCCCTTGAACGACGGATACCGCGCCTCACCCGACTGATCCGTCACCGACACCACCGCCGGCAACGACGCCTCAAGCTGCTCCGACGCGGTGTCACCATCACGGCGCCCGCTCACCACACCACCGGCGACCTTCACCTCCGACAACAACGTCACCTGCGGCACACCCAACCGCTCCGCCAGCAACGCCGGCACCACACCCGCCGTGCCATCCGTCGACGCCATCCCCGTCACCACCAGATCGAACCCCGCGTGCTCGACCGCCTTCGCCAGCACCAGCGACGTCGCCATCACATCACTGCCGTGCAACCCCTCGTCCTCGACATGCACCGCCCGGTCCGCACCCATCGACAACGCCTTGCGCAACGCGTCCTTCGCATCCGCCGGACCCACCGTCACCACCGTCACCTCAGCGTCATCCGACGCCTCAGCGATCTGCAACGCCTGCTCCACCGCATACTCGTCCAACTCGGACAGCAGCCCGTCCACCGCATCCCGATCCGTCGTCAGATCCCCCGCGAAATGACGATCCCCCGTGGCATCGGGCACGTACTTCACCGCGACAACGATCCTCAGGCTCATTTGATGTCCCTCCACACTCTCGGTTTGCGGATTACGGCAGGTTGCGGGCCATGACGATGCGCTGGACCTGGTTGGTGCCCTCGTAGATCTGGGTGATCTTCGCGTCGCGCATCATGCGCTCCACCGGGTAGTCGCGCGTGTACCCGTATCCGCCCAGCAGTTGCACCGCGTCCGTGGTGATCTCCATCGCCGCGTCCGAGGCGTAGCACTTGGCCGCCGCGCCGAAGAAGGTGAGGTCCGCGTCCGAGCGCTCCGACTTCGCCGCCGCCGCGTAGGTCAGCTGCCGTGCCGCCTCCAGCTTCATCGCCATGTCCGCCAGCATGAACTGGATGCCCTGGAACTCGGCGATCGCCTTGCCGAACTGCTTGCGCTCCTTCACGTACCCCTTGGCGTAGTCCAGCGCGCCCTGCGCGATGCCGATCGCCTGCGCCGCGATCGTCACACGCGTGTGGTCCAGGGTGCGCATGGCCGTGGCGAAGCCCGTGCCCTCGGCGCCGATCATCCGGTCGGCGGGGATGCGCACGTCGTCGAAGTACACCTCGCGGGTGGGCGAGCCCTTGATGCCGAGCTTCTTCTCCGGGGCGCCGAAGGAGACGCCCTCGTCGCCCTTCTCCACCACGAAGGCCGATATGCCCTTGGAGCGCTTGTCCGGGTCGGTCACGGCCATGACGGTGTAGAACTCGCTCACGCCCGCGTTGGTGATCCACCGCTTGACGCCGTTGAGCACCCAGGAGTCCCCGTCGCGCACGGCGCGCGTCTTCATCCCCGCCGCGTCCGAGCCGGCGTCCGGCTCCGAGAGGCAGTACGAGAACATCCCCTCGCCCCGGGCCAGCGCCCCGAGGTACTTCGCCTTCAGCTCCTCGGAGCCCGACAGCTGCACCGGCAGCGACCCCAGCTTGTTCACCGCGGGGATCAGCGAGGACGAGGCGCACACCCGCGCCACCTCCTCGATCACGATCACCGTCGACAGCGCGTCCGCGCCGGCGCCGCCGAACGCCTCCGGCACGTGCACCGCGTGCAGGTCGTTGGCCTCCAGCGCGTCCCGCGCCTCCTGCGGGAAGCGGCCCTGCTCGTCGACCTCCGCCGCGAACGGGGCGATCTTCGCCTCGGCCAGGGAGCGCACGGCGTCCCGGAGCATGTCGTGCTCCTCCGACGTCCGGAAGAGGTCGAAATTGTCACTCACGTCCGTTACTCCAGTCCGCGTCAGACTTTCATGGCATCGAGTACCCTCAATTATGCACACTCAGTGCCATTGATCGACGGTCCCCCGGTGTTAGGTTCGCCTCCATGACCACCAAGCCCCCGATGCGGGACGCCCTCGTCGCCGCGGCCTTCCGGCTCTTCCTGGAACGCGGCTACGAGGCGACGACGATCGACGACATCGTCACCCTCGCCGGCGTCGGGCGACGGTCCTTCTTCCGCTACTTCCCGTCCAAGGAGGACGTGGTCTTCCCGGACCACGAGCGCGCCCTCGCCGACATGACCCGCTTCCTGGAGGCGAGCGCCGACGCCGACGACCCCGTGACGCGGGTCTGCGACGCCGCGCGCCTGGTGCTCACCATGTACGCCGAGAACCCCACCTTCTCCGTGCAGCGCTACCGCCTCACCAAGCAGGTGCCGGGACTGCGGGCGTACGAACTCTCGGTCGTCTGGCGCTACGAGCGCGCGATCGCCGACTACCTCGGGGCCCGCTACGCGGACCGCCCCGACGGCAAGCTCCGGGCCGACGTGATCGCCGCCGCGGTGGTCGCCGCCCACAACAACGGCCTGCGCACCTGGCTGCGTTCCGGGGCGGAGGGGGACGCCGGCGCGGCCGTGGACCACGCGCTGGAGTTCGTGCGCGCCGCCTGGAACGGGGAGGGCCCCGTGCGCCAGGGCGCCCCCGAGGCGGAGGACGACGTGGTGATCGTGATCACCAAGCGGCGGACGCCCATGTGGCGCGTGGTCCGGGAGATCGAGGCCGGCCTGGCGGAGGAGGGCTCCCCCGCGTAGGCCGTGCCGACGTCCCGGCGGGGGCACTCAGTGCCTTCCCAAAGTGCACTCAGTGCCATATGGTGGCGTCATGGATGACCGGACTCTCGACGCGCACGACGCCTCGGTTGACGGCGGGCTGCTGGTCCAGCGCTGCCGTTGGTGCGGCAACACCGCCTTCCAGCGCCTCCTGTGCCCCACCTGCGCCTCCACGGAACTCGACGAGATCCGCAGCGACGGCACCGGGGTCATCGTCAGCTCGATGCGGGACACCTCCCTCGTCGACCTCTCCGACGGCTTCTCGGTACGGGGCCGGGTCGTCGGCGCCTCGCCGACGCAGGTGCGCGACGGCGCCCGCGTCCGGCTGGCCCGCACACCCGGCGACGAGGCGGGCGGACTCCTCTTCGAGCTCTGCGAACCGCCCGCGTCCCGGTACGCCTGGTGACCGCCGGCCGCCGCCCGGGACGCCGCTCGCCGCACGTCAGTTGTGCTCCGGGTGCTGGTACTGGCGGGACTGCAGCAGGTACATCTCGCGGAAGTCGCCGGTACCCGCTCCCGGCCGCATGAGGTCGGCGAAGGCACCGTGCTCGACGACCCGCCCGCGGTCCAGGACGTAGATCACGTCGGCGTGGCGGACGCTGTGCAGACGGTGCGTGATCAGCACGACGGTCTGCCCGTCGGCGGCGAGTTCCCGGATCAGGTCGAACACCCGCTGCTCCGCCTGGGCGTCGAGGGCACTGGTCGGCTCGTCGACGATGAGGATCCGGGCGTCGCGGTACTGGGCCCTGCTGAGCTGGAGGCGCTGCCACTGGCCGCCGGATATCTCGTGGCCGCCCTTGTAGCCGCGGCCCAGCAGGGTGTCCCAGCCGCGGGGCAGGCCCGCGACGACCTCGTCGGCGCCGGAGTAGCGGGCGGCGGCCTCGATACGTTCGTCCGTCAGGGAGGCGCCGGGGCGGCCGATCCCGACGTTGACCCGGGCCGTGAACGGCCAGCGGTAGGCGTCCTGCGAGACCAGGGCGATCCGGTCGGTGATCTGCCCCCGGTCGGCCTCGGCCGCGTCGACGTCGTCCCACCGGATCCGACCCGAGTCCGGTGCGTACAGCCCGCACAGCAGCTTGGCCAGGGTGGTCTTGCCGCTGCCGTTGCGTCCGACGAGGGCGACGACCCGGCCGACGGGGATGGTGACGTCGACCTCGCACAGGGCGGGCGGCTTCACCAGCGGCGTGCCCGGCGCGGCCGCGGCGGTGACCGGGTAGCTGAAGGTGACCTTCTCGAAGTGGATGGCCTCGACGCGCTCCGGCAGGTCGAGGCCTCCGGACGGGATCACCCTGCGGTCCGCCTCCGCGCACAGCCGCTCCAGGTCGGCGACGAACAGCGCCTCCTCGTGCAGGTACCCGAGTTGGACCACGAGCCGGTCGAGGGCGGAGGACCCGCTGCGGATGGCGATGACGGCCGTGCCCGCCACGGACAGGGCCATCGTCCCGCTCCACAGCAGCGCGCCCAGCGCGCCGTACGTCGCCGCGGTGGCCAGCCCGGTCCACGCGGACGCGACGAGCCCGGTGCGCGCCGCGAGCCGCGCCAGCCGGGTCTGTTCCCGCTCCCCGTTCTCGGCCATCGCCCTGAAGTGCCCGAGCAGGAACGGCCCGAGGTCGTGGACGCGGACCTCGGGCGCCGCCTGCGTCTCGATCAGCAGCCGTCCCAGCAGCTGCCCGGCACGGGCGTGCTGCACCCAGTTGTGGAAGGAGATGTACCGGCGGCGCGCGATGGTGAGCGCGCTCCAGGCGCTGGGCAGGGTCATCAGCGCCAGCAGCGGGAGCAGCCCCGGATGCAGCACGGTGAGCACACCGGCCGCCGCCGCCAGCGAGATCAGCGCGTTGACCACCGACGAGCAGAAGTTGATCATCCGCCGGGCGGAGGCGGCGCCCCAGGACGCCGAGTCCAGCAGCTTGTGGAACTCGTCGTCCTCCACGGCCGCGAGCTCCACGCGGGCGACCCGCTCCAGGTACATCTCGGTGGCCGCCCGTTCCACGGTCGGCTCCAGCTTGCCGGTGCCGGCCGTGGAGGCGGAGCGCAGCAGCGCCCCGATCAGCGCGGTGGCGGCCACGAGCGCCAGCGCCGGGGTGGCGCCCGTCAGCCGCTCCGCGGTCCCGCCGGGCACCAGCAGCCGGGCGAGCACCCAGTTGACGGCGACCAGGCCGACCGCCTGGGCGACACCGCGGCCCGCCTCGGCCAGCGCCACGACGCGCAGGGCCCGCGGGTCGGACCGGTGCGCCAGGCGCACGGTGGTGGCGACGAGCTGCGGCAGCCGCCGGATCATCGCGCGCAGGCCGAGTTCCAGGAAGGAGCCGTCGTGCTTGTTCCAGCCCATGTCGTACCGCAAGGGCCCGCCGAACAGCAGTCGTTCGGACTCGGACACCTCCTCTGGCGCGAGGGCGTCGGGGTTCCCCGGGGCTTCCTGCCGCTTCCGCGTGGTCATGAGCGTCCCCCTCGGCGGCGGCCGCGGCGCGGTGCCGTGGCGGCCTCCCCACAGGGTGCTCCTCACGGTGGCGCCGTGTGGCCCGCTCCCGTCAGTGCGCCCCGTCCCCGCTCCCGGCGGCCCCGTTCCCGCCCCCGTCGGCGCCGTCCTCCGCCCAGGCGCGGTAGGCCTCGACCGCCGTGGGCAGGGTGGGGAAGATGCGCTCGCGGCCGACCGACTCCGTCAGGCCGTACGCGTCCAGGTCCTCCAGCAGGTCCTGCTTGACGCGGGCGAGCGCGAGGACGATGCCGCGGCCGGCGAGTTCGCGGCGCAGTTCCTCCAGGGCGTCGAGGGCGGTGATGTCGACCTCGACGTTGGCCTCGGTGTTGAGGACGAACCACCGCACCGGGTCGTGCTGCCGGTCGACGGAGGCGAGGGCCCGGCGCCGGAAGTCCTCGGCGTTGGCGAAGAACAGCGGCGAGTCGTAGCGGTAGACGAGCAGGCCGGGGATCGTCCGGGCCTGGGGGAAGTCGTCGACGTCGTGCATGCCGGCGAGGCCGGGCACCAGCCCCTCGACGGCGTCGTGCGGGCGGGCCACCCGGATCAGCATCTCGGCCACCGACAGCGCGACGGCGACCATGACGCCGTACAGGATGTCCAGCGCGAGCACGCCCAGCAGGCACGCGAGGGCCAGGAGCAGTTCGCGGCGCCGGAACGACGCCAGGCGGCGGAAGCCGGCGACGTCGACCAGCCGGCAGGCGGCGAAGACGACGATGGCGCCGAGGACGGTGGAGGGCATCCCGGACAGCAGGGGGTTGAGGAAGAGCAGGACGCAGACGACCGCCCCCAGCGCCACCAGCGAGTACAGCTGCGTACGGCTGCCCGCGGAGGCGCCGAGCGCGGTGCGGCTGGCGCTGCTGCTGACGGGGAAGCCGTGCAGGACGCCCGACCCGAGGTTCGCCGCGCCGAGGGCGAGCAGTTCCTGGTTGCTGTCGGGGCGGGCGGCGTCCCGGCCGGCGAAGGCCCGTGCGGTGAGCACGAAGTCGGTGTAGCCGACGAGCAGCACGCCCACCGCGGGCAGCAGCAGGTGGGCCAGGTCGCCGGGGGTCGGCAGGGCCGGCCGGGGCAGCCCGGAGGGGACCTCGCCGATGACCGCGATGCCGTGCCCCTCCAGCCCGAAGACGCCGACGACGACCGTTCCGGCCACCACGGCGAACAGCGGCCCGGGGGCGCGGGGGGCGTACCTCTGGAGGAGGAAGAGGAAGAGCAGCGCGCAGGCGGCGAAGGCCACCGTCCCGGCGTGCGCCTGGGGCAGGTGCGTGACGAAGGAGACCAGCTGGGGGAAGAACTCCTCGCCCTCGACGGGCACCCCGGTCAGCTTGGGCAGCTGGTCGACGACCATGATGCAGGCCACTCCGGCGAGGTAGCCGACGAGCACGGGCCGGGACAGCAGGTCGGCGACGAAGCCCGCCCGCACCGCCCACGCCACCACGGCCAGCAGGCCGACCACGACGGCGAGCGCCGCCGCGAGCACGGCGTAGCGGCCGGGGTCGCCCGCGGCCAGCGGTGCGATCGCGGTGGCGGTCATCAGCGCCGTGGTGGACTCGGGGCCGACCGACAGCTGCCGGGACGAGCCCAGCAGGGCGTACAGCGCGAGCGGCGCGAGGACGGCCCACAGCCCCGTCACCGGCGGCAGCCCGGCCAGTTCGGCGTAGGCCATGACCTGCGGCACGAGGTAGGCCGCCACCGTGACGCCGGCGAGCAGGTCGCCGCGCAGCCACGCCCTGCGGTAGCCGAGGAGGGTGGTGAGGCCCGGCAGCAGTGCGTGCCGGCCGCGCCCGACGGCGGGCCTCCTGGGCGGCGGGGCGGGCTTGGAGACGGCGGACGGCATGGGCCCATCCTCCCCGACGACCCCGCGTTGGGGCCGGACGGCCCCTCCTCGCGCCGCCGGGGGGCGGAGCACCCTGGAGGGGAGGGCGTACCGGACGAGAGGGAGGACGGCGATGACCACCACCACGACGGGCCTGCTCGACGCACTGCCACCGGAGACCCGCGGGCGGCTGCTGGAACTCGCGCGCGACGTGTCCTTCCCGGCCCGGGCCCGGATCTTCGAGGAGGGTCACCGGGCGGACCGCTTCTGGATCATCCGCACCGGCTCGATCGCGCTCGACCTGCACGTGCCCGGGCGGCAGCCCGCCGTCGTCGAGACCCTGGGCCCGGGAGACCTGCTGGGCTGCTCGTGGCTCTTCCCGCCGTACTCATGGCACCCCCTGGGCGCGCGGACGCAGAGCCCGGTGCGGGCAGACGAGTTCGACGCGACGGTGGTGCGGGCGCTGTGCGAGGCCGACGCGGTGTTCGGGCGCGCGGTGGCCCGGCGGGTCGCGCAGATCGTGGCGCACCGACTGCAGGGGGCCCGCATCCGGCTCCTCGACCTGTACGGTCCGCAGGGCAGCGGCAGCACGGTGCACTGACGGACGCGGTGCCCGCCACGGACCGGGCGGTACCGGTGGCGGCGGCGCGCGCGGGCGTGTCTGCTGGACGTCGGCGGGGCGCGGCCGCGCGATCGGGAAATCGGGAACGGATGCCCTGGGGGCCGGGATGAGCGAGGCACGGGAGTCCGGCGAGCGGGCGCCGATCAGGGTGTTCCTGGTCGACGACCACGAGGTGGTGCGGCGTGGGCTGCACGACCTGCTCGACGCCGAGCCGGACATCGAGGTCGCCGGCGAGGCCGGCACGGTCGACCACGCCCTCGCCCGGGCCCCGGCACTCCGTCCTGACGTGGCGATCCTCGACGTGCGCCTCCCGGACGGCGACGGCATCTGCGTCTGCCGCGAGCTGCGCTCGCGCATGCCGGGGCTGGCGTGCCTGATGCTGACCTCCTTCGACGACGACGACGCGCTGCTGGACGCGATCATGGCCGGGGCCGCCGGCTACGTGCTGAAGCAGATCAAGGGCTCCGACCTGGTCTCCGCGGTCCGCACGGTGGCCTCCGGCCAGTCGATGCTGGACCCGGCGACCACCGCCCGCCTGATGAACAGCCTGCGCGAACAGGAGCAGCCGCCGGAGCCGCAGGACGAGGCGCTGGCCGGGCTGACCCCGCGCGAGCGGGAGATCCTGGAGCTGATCGGCGAGGGGCTGACGAACCGGCAGATCGGGGAACGGCTGTTCCTCTCGGAGAAGACGGTCAAGAACCACATCTCCCGCATGCTGGGCAAGCTCGGCGTCGAACGCCGCATCCAGGCCGCCGTCCTCGCCACGGAACACCGCACGTCGAGCGCCACCCCCAAACCCGGCCCCTGAGCCCCCGCGGGAACCCGCGCCCGAGGGCTCCGCCCCGACGTCGACCGACGCGGCCGGAGCCGTGCGCTCGCCACCCCATGGCCGCCGGCCGACGTCCACGGCCGCGCGGACCCGCCCCGCCGGACGCCCGCTCGTCCGGCTGTGATCCGCGACGCCAAGCTGCGCGCTCGCCACGCAGGAGAAGCCGGGACCACAGCCTTCACCGCGTGCCCCGCTGCCGATGCACGGCACCTGGGGCAGCCGGGCTCGCCCCGGCGGACGCGACACCGGAGTCCCGCGGGGAACCACCCCGCAACGGCGGCGCCCCGGCCTTCCGCCGCGCAAGCCGTGCCGCTGCCACACCCACGCAGGCTCCACGCTGCCGAACCGCACCGACACCGACCGACGCGGCCCGGGCCGCACGCTCGCCGCACCGACGCCCCCGGACGACGCCCACGGCAGCGCGGACCCGCACCGGCGGGCGGCCGCCCGCTCGTCCGGCGACGCGCGACGCTGCTGCCGGACCGGCCACCCAAGCTGCACGCTCGCCGCGCAGGAGCTGCGTCCACGGCCGCGCCGCGTGCCCAGCTCACCGCGTCCCGTGCCCGGGGACGGGTGGCCCGGCGCCGGGGACAGTACGGGCCCGCCCCGGAGGGGAGGCCGTGGGGCCGCGGACGCGGGATGCCCCGGCGGCCCACGGGGTAGGGCCGGTCGGCCCTCCCCCATGAGGCGGCGGGGCGTGCAGGGTGGGAGGACGCGGCCGGAGGGAGCGCGCCATGAATCCCACCACACTCAACGGGGCGACCCTGGAGAAGCTGATCTCCGCGGCCGTGGCCGCGCCTTCGTTCCGCGGCAGCCGGCCCTGGCGGTACCGCCTCGATCCGGACACCGGCACGTTCCAGGTGCGTGCCGTCCCCGAGCCGGGGGTGCCGGAGTCGGAGGCGGCGGCGCGCGCCCTGCACGTGTCCGTGGGCGCCGCGGTGTTCAACCTGCGGGTCGCGCTGGCCCACTTCGGATGGGAACCGGCCGTGCACCTGCTGCCCGTACCCGCCGACCCCGATCTGCTCGCCGCCGTGCGCCCGGTCGGGCCGCGCCACGTGGGCGACGGTGCGTACCAGGACCTGTACGACGCGATCTGGCGCCGCCACAGCTGCCGTACGCCCTACTTCGCGCACTGCCCGACCGGGGCGGTGGTGCTGGAACTGATCGACGCCGCGCACGCGGAGGGCGCGTCGCTGACCCTGCCGCGCACCGAGGAGGCGCTGCGGCTGCTGCGGCTGACCGCGGAGGCGGAGCAGCGGGGCGTGACGGGCGCGGGCCGCCCGGTCGGTCAGGGCGGCAGGGTCCACGAGGACTCCGGGGCCGGCGCGGCAGCCGCCCTCGACCCGGGGCGGCGGCCCCTGGTGGCCGCGCTGTGCACGCCCCACGACTCGTGCGCGGACTGGCTGCGGGCCGGGCAGGCGATGGAGCGCGTGGTGCTCCTGGCGACGGCGAACACCGTGCACGCGACGCTGCTGCACGAGGCGATGGAGTGGCCGGACCTGCGGGCGGCGATGCGCACCACCGACTGCGGGCCGGGCCTGCTGCAGATGCTCATCCGGTTCGGTGCCGCGGCGTCCGGGGACCGGGCGCCGCGGTTGCCGGTCCGCGAGGCCGCGGAGCGGGCCTGATCAGAGCGGCCGGCCGCCGTCCGACGGGACCCGCCACACCAGGCGGGTGCCGCCCTGGCCGGGGGTCTCCAGGGTCATCGTGCCGCCGAGGCGGTACGCCCGTTGCGCGAGGTTGGCAAGTCCGCTGCGGTGACCGTCCTCGGGGACGCCCACGCCGTCGTCGCTGACGGTGAGGGTCAGCGTGCCGGAGCCGACGACCAGGGACACCTCCGCGCTGCGGGCCCTGGCGTGGCGGGCCACGTTCGACAGGGCCTCGCCGAGCACGGCCACCACGTGTTCCGCGACCGCGGTGGGCACATCGGTGTCGATCAGTCCCTCCATGCGCAGCGACGGGGTGAAACCCAGTCCGGGCACCGCCTCCTCCACCGCCTTCGCCGTCCGCACCCGCAGTCCCTGGCGGGTGGGCCCGGTGTCGTGGCTGCGCAGCCCGAAGATCGTCGAGCGGATGATCTTGATGGTCTCGTCCAGGTCGTCCACGGCCCGCAGCAGCCGTTCGCTCGCCTGCGGGTGGTCGACGAAGCGCACCGCGCTCTGCAGCGTCATCCCCGTGGCGAACAGCCGCTGGATCGCCAGGTCGTGCAGGTCACGGGCGATCCGGTCGTGGTCCTCCAGGAGCACCAACTGCTCGGCCGACCGCCGCCGTTCGGCCAGCTCCATCGCCAGGGCCGCGGAGCCGGCGAAGCCCAGCAGCGGCGCGGTCTCCACGTCCGTGAAGGGTGCCTCCCCCTCGGCGCGGGCCAGCAGCAGCGCCCCGCGCACCCCCTGCGGGGTCGCCATCGGCACGGCCACCGCGGGGCCCAGGCCCTCGAAGCGCGGCGGGCCCGCCACCACGCGCGGGTCGCGCTGGATGTCGGCGCTGGTCAGCGGCTCGTTCGCGGCCATCGCCGCGCCGGTGAACGACCCCTCGCACGGCAGCGTCAGCCCCCGGTGGGCGTCGGCGTCGATGCCCGTGGCGATGGCCATCGTGATGCCGCCGCTTCCGGCCGGCAGGGCCAGCACCCCCAGGTCCGCGCCGAGGATGCGCCGTGCGTGCTCCACGATGAGCTCCAGCACCGCGTTCTCGTCGATGCCCGACAGCAGGCCCCGGGTGATCTCCGCGTTCGCCTCCAGCCACCGCTGCCGCGACCGGGCCTCCTCGTACAGCCGGGCGTTGTCGATGGCGACCCCGGCCGCCACGGCCAGGGTGGACAGCACCGTCTCGTCCTCGCCGTCGAACTCCTTGCCGCCCCGCTTCTCCGTCAGGTAGAGGTTGCCGAACACCTCGTCGCGGACCCGGATCGGCACCCCCAGGAAGGAGTGCATCGGCGGGTGGTTCGACGGGAAGCCGTGGGAGGCCGGGTGCCGGGCGATCTCCTCCAGCCGCAGCGGGGCCGGGTGACGGATCAGCTCGCCGAGGATGCCGTGCCCCGAGGGCAGCGGGCCGATCGCCTCGATCTGCTCGTCGCTGACGCCCACCGTCAGGAACTGCGCCAGCCGCGCGTCGTCGCCGATCACGCCCAGCGCCCCGTACTCGGCGTCCACCAGCAGGACCGCGGCCTCCACGATGCGCCGCAGCACCTGGGGCAGGTCCAGTTCGCGGCCGACCGTCAGCACGGCCTCCAGCAGGCTGTGCACACGGTCCCGCGTCCCCCGCACCGCGTCGATGCGCGACTGCAGCTCGTCCAGCAGGGCGTCGAGCTGCAGTCGTGGCAGGCCTTCGGCGTCCTTGCCGCCGCCAGTCCCCACCGGCACCTCCGTCCGCTGTGGCGGCCCTCGTGGGGCCCCCTCTCAAAGTAGCGCCACCCCGCAAGGAGGACGCGCGGAACGGCACTGCTAGTCGGGGCCTCGCTCCGCGGGCGGCACGGCCGCCCAGTGCTCGATGTTCTCGTCGGGCGCCAGCCGGGACAGCGCCTCGCCGAGCCTGCGGCAGACCTGCTCGATCTCGCGGCGGGTGCGCTCCCGTTCGGTGACGGTCGCCGACAGCAGCAGGGCGGTCAGCGCGGCGGACCCGTTGAAGGCCTGGAGGGTCACCATCTTCGCGAAGAGGTCGTGCCCCGCGAACGGGCCGGACCCGGCCGCGGCGGCGTCGATCGCGATGAGCGAGGTGATCAGGGCGCAGGGCGCGGCCCCGGCCAGCTGGAAGCGGAAGGCGGCCCAGATCAGCAGCGGGGAGACGAGGAAGAGCAGCCCGGGCGTGCTGTGGGTGGCCACGAAGGTGACGAGCGCGGTGCCCGCGAGGAGCGCCGCCGCCTCCGCCCAGCGGTACGCCGGCACCCCGCGCCGGAGCCTGAGGGTGCGCAGGACGAGCAGCAGCGGTGCGATCACCAGCACCCCCATCGCGTCGCCGGTCCACCAGACCGACCAGGTGGGCCAGAAGCCGCCGGGCGGCACGACCCCGGAAGCCGCAAGCACTCCGCTGCCGACGGTCGCGCTGATCAGCATCCCGCCGAGCGCGCCCAGGAAGACCAGGGCGAGGGCGTCCTGCAGCCGGTCGAGTTCGACGCGGAACCCGACCCTGCGCAGCAGCAGGCAGGCGCACACCGGGGCGAGGGTGTTGCCCGCCGCGATGCCCAGCACGGGCAGCAGCGACGGCCCGATCGCGATGTTCACCACGAACGCGCCGACGGCGATGCCCGGCCACAGCCGGATGCCGCCGAGCAGCAGGCCGACCAGGGCGATCCCGGTCGGCGGCCACATCGGGGTGACCTGACCGCGCAGCAGCTGCTGCTCCAGTCCGATGCGGGCCCCGCCGTAGTAGGCGGCGGCCATGACCACGATCCACAGGGCCGTCGCCCGGTGGCGCCGCAGGCCCTCGCCGCCGGCGGTCATCGCGGCGCCGTCCCGCGGGGGCCGCCGTGCCCGAGGACGAGCACCGCGGCGTCGTCGCTGTGGCCGGTGAAGTCGGCGACGGAGATCAGCCGGGCGGCCAGCTCGTCGGGGTCGGCGGTGCAGCCGGCGGCGGCCAGTTCCGCCACGCGGGCCAGCCCGTCGTCGATGGGATGGCCCGGGCCCTCCACCACCCCGTCGGTGACCAGCACGAAGGCACCGGTGCCGGCCAGGACACGGCGGGTCGACGGGTACTTCTCGCCGTCGAGGATGCCCAGCGGCAGGCCGCCCTCGTCGAGCACGACCTCGCAGCGTCCGTCGTCGGTGGCCCAGACCGCCGGTACGTGCCCGGCGCGGGCGTCGACCAGTTCGCGGGTCGCCGGGTCGAAGCGCAGGAAGGTGCACGTCACGAAGAGCCCGGACCCCATGGAGATCAGCAGGTCGTTGGTGCGGGCCAGCACCTCCGCGGGTTCCGTGGTGGCGACGGCGACGGCGCGCAGGCAGGTGCGCACCTGGCCCATGTAGGCGGCGGCCTCGACGTCGTGGCCCTGCACGTCGCCGATGGCGCAGCCGACGCTGCCGTCCGGCATGGGGAACACGTCGTACCAGTCGCCGCCGATGTCGAGACCGTCGCGCGCCGGGGCGTAGCGCCCCGCCACGCGCAGCCCGGGGACGGCCGGGAGGGCGGCGCCGAGGGTGTGCCGCTGGAGGGCGGCTGCCAGCTCCACCCGAGCCTGCTGCATCTTGATCCGCTCGAGGATGCGTCCGGTGAGCTGCCCGAGTGTGTTGAGCAGTTCCTCGGCGCTACTGGTGGGAGCGGTGTGACGTCGGGACATGGCACCAACGCTCCGTGGCCTTGGGCACTCGCGCCACCTCTCACCCTACGCCCGCGGGCCCTGCGGCACCCCGTTCAGAGCCAGCCGCGGCGGGCCGCCTGCCAGGCGAGCTGCATGCGGGTCGCGGCGCCGGCGAGCGTCATCATGTGCTGGATGTGGCGCTGGACGGTGCGCCGGCTCAGGCCCATCTGGCTGGCGATGGCCTTGTCGGCGACACCCGCGACGAGCAGCGACAGCAGCCGGCGGTCGGTCTCGCTCAGCGGGTCGGAGTCGTCGGCGCCGTCGGCACCGCTCACCGCGCCGGACGCGCTGACGTGCAGCGGCACCGCGTCCTCCCAGTAGCGCTCGAACAGCGCGGTCAGCGCCTCCAGGAGGCTGCTGTCGCGCAGCAGCGCCGCGGTCGGTTCGTTGGGGCTGCCCTGCGGGCCGCCCGGGACCAGGGGGCAGATGGCGATGGTGCGGTCGGCGACCGCGAGGCGCAGCGGCAGGTGGGGCACGGAGCGGGCCATCTCCCCGGCCTGGACGCCCTCGACGACGTTGTCGATGGCCCCGTCGTCGTCGAAGAACGCCCGCTCGTACAGGACGCGGTAGCGCACGCCGCGGGCGAGGGCCTCGTACTCGGCGCGGTTGCTCCCCGAGGGCATGGCGACGTACTGCGCCTTGCAGAACCAGAGCATCTCGTGGCGCGCGTTCTCCTGCATCTGCCGCAGGTGCTGGCGGAGCGCCTCGGCGCCGGTGATGACCTCGATGAGCTGGCCGGCGTCCTGGCGGCGCACGGTGCTGCGGTAGCTGTCCAGCAGGTCGGTGACCGCGGTGCGGGCCTTGTCGAGGGAGTCGGCCTGGCGCTGCAGCCGCGGCAGCAGGGCCACGTCCGGCGGGGTGGCGGCGTACTGCCGGGGGAGGCCGTCGGTGGGGCTGGCCAGCCCCTTGGTGGCGAGGGAGGCGAGGACGCCCTCCGTCTGCCCGGGTGGCAGGCCCGTCTGTGCGGCGACCTCGTCCGCCGACGCGGTGACGGTGGTGACCAGAAGCCGGTAGACGGTCTCCTCGACCGCGGTGAGGCCAGCCACCTCGAGCATGCCGCGTTCCTCCGGGTCCGGGACGGGTCCGCACGACGTACGCACAGGTGGCGTACAAGCCGCACATATCGTTAACGGCCGGACTATACCCGGGGAATGTTTCGCGCCAATGGTGCGGCGGGTGCCGGGGCCCACACTCCCCTGCACCCGCCGCTGTGTCAACGGTGACGCCCCACCGTCACCGTCCTCCGGAGTCCCGTGCGCCGCTGTGCAGATACGCACGGTCCACCGTCTGCCGGACGCTGTTGCCGGCCGCGTCGGTCGCGGTCACGCGCAGCGTCACATAGGCGTCGCCGCGCACCCGCGACGGACGCTCCACGGTGGCGGTGAAGCCGCCACCCTTGCGGGCCGTGGCGGCCCGGGTCCAGGTCCGCCCGTCGTCGTAGGACGTCTCCACCCGCACGGTCACCCCGCGCGGCGCGGCCGTGCCGTCCTGCATGCGCACGTCCAGGCCCAGGGTGTGGCGGCGGGCGGGGCCCACCGCGTTGCGGGCGTCGACCGGCACGGCGTAGTCGACCTGCAGGAGGGGCAGTGCCGTCGGCTGCGCCGCGGTGCCCGAGCGGAAGGTCCACGAGGTGCGGGTGCCGGTGCCGAACCGCCAGTCGTCCGAGGTGCGGGCGGTGGTCAGGTCCAGCCGGTACGCGGCGTCGCCCGCGGGCACCTCGAAGTTGCCCCAGGCGCCCGTGTCGGACGAGGCGATCTGCTTCCCGTCGCGGTAGAGCGCCGCGGTGGCGGTGTCGTCCACCGGCATTCCGTCGCCGGCGCGGGCCGCGCCGGTTCCGATGCCGCCACCGAAGCCGTTCCGCTCGTAGAACGAGTAGTGGCCGGTGCCGGAGTCGTTGAACTCCGGAACGAAGACGGACAGGGTGTCGCCCGTGCGCACCGACGGCCAGGCCGCACCGCGCGGGATCGACGGCCGGACCACGGCCCCGAACCAGCGTTCCGTGGCCTTCTGACCGGGCCGGTAGGTCCGCGGCAGGTCCTGCATGCCTGCCCCGAGCGGGGTGTCCGTGCCGAAGACGACGTTGTGGTGCACGGTGTGGCGCCACAGGGTGTCCCCGCCGCTCACGTACTCCACGCGCTCCTGGCCCGTCGGCACCTCACGGCTGTACTGGTTCCAGGCGGTGTCCTGGTACGGACGCCACCCGAAGCGCTGCTCACTCGCCCACTGCGAGGCACCGGTACGGGTGTAGGTGCTGCGGACCACCGCGCTCTCGCGCTCGGAGACGGTGTGCACCAGGTTCTTCGGGACGAAGCCCTTGGACACCTGCATCACGTCGTACAGGTACGGGCTGCGCACCGTGCCGGAGAACTCCACCGTGGTGGTGCGCTTCTTGATGCTCTTGAGGAGCTCGGTGCCCTCCGCCGTGCCCGCGCGCATGGTGGGCACGGCCATCCGGTCACCGGTCGGGCTCCACCGCGTCCAGGGGTAGAAGCCCTCCTCCACGACCAGCATCAGCGCCTTGGCCCCGGCCGCCCCGGCCGCCTTGGCGAGCTCCCGGTCGTCGGTGAAGTTCCAGCGGACGACCGCCAGTTTGCCGCGCACGCCGGCCTTCTTCAGCTCGGCCGCGGTGCCGGTGCCGGCGTCGACGGCGGTCAGCCTGGCGCCCTTGTCGTCGAAGGCCGGGGAGGCGGGCACGTAGTACGGGGTGAAGACCGACGACGTGCCGGAGACCTTCGCCCGCAGTTGCGGGGCGACCAACTGCCAGCGCGAGGCGTACTCGAAGTCGCCGTCGGTGACGCGCGCGGTGGGGCTGACGTAGAGCCGCTTGGCGATGTCGAAGAACATCACGCCCTGGATCAGGCCGTTGCCGTCGATCTTCCGGTACGTCTGGTAGCTGATGATGCCCCGCTGCTCCGCGGGCCGGGGGGTGCGGATCTTCACCTCGGTGACCTTGGAGGCGTCGAGCGTCACCGTGGTGTCCTTGGTGACCTTCACCTCCGGGTTGACCACCTCGCGGAGCTCCTGGCCGTCGGCGGCCCTGTCCAGCGTCCCGAAGCTGAGCTGGTAGGTGCCCTCCTCGACCTCGGCGACGCCGGGCTCGACGGCGCTGTACTCCACGAACCCGTCGGCGCCCCAGATCGTGGGCGCGGCGCCCTCGATGACCTTGCCGTCGGCGTCGCGGGCGACCACGGTCAGCTTGTGCTTGGGGGCGTGCACGTTGAGGCTGACGGTGGTGTGGGCGACGACGGTGCCGTCGGCCGCCGCGGCGGTGACGTAGCCGTAGTACTTCCCGCGCGCGGCGTGGGCCGCGTCGGTGCTCAGCGGGACGTCGGCGGTGGCACCGGGCGCGACGCTCACGGTGCCGGAGCCGAGGGTGACGACCCCGTCGGGCAGCGCGCGCCCGGTTCCGGTGGAGAGCTTGACGGCCAGCTTCAGATCGACCTTCTTGTCACCGGTGTTGGTGTAGCGCACGGTGGCCGCCTGCTGCCGTCCCCCCGTTCCGCCGTTCTGGACCGGGGGCAGCACGACCGTGCCGGTCGCGGTGATCGTGCCGGTGGCGGTGGCCAGGTCGATCCGGCCGCCGCCCTGCTCGGTCACCTTGGTGCCGGGCACCGTGCGCGAGGTGCTGATCAGCGCGTCCTTGATCTGCTGCGCGCCCCAGCCCGGGTGCTGCTGGGCCAGCAGCGCCGCGGCGCCCGCGACGTGCGGGGTCGCCATCGACGTGCCCGAGGCGGCGACGTAGTTCGCGTCGACCGGGTCACCCATGGTGGTGCCCGCGGCACGCGCGGCCACGATGGCCACACCCGGGGCGGTCACGTCGGGCTTGACGGCGCCGTCGCCGAAGCGCGGGCCGCGGCTGGAGAAGGAGGCGAGGGAGTCGTCCCGGTCGACGGCGCCGACGGTCAGCGCAGCGTCGGCCGCGCCCGGCGATCCGACGGTGGACGGCCCCGGGCCGGCGTTGCCCGCGGCGATGACGAACAGCGTGTCCGTCGACGCGGTCAGGGTGTTGACGGCCTGGCTCATCGGGTCGGTGCCATCGGTCTGCATGTCCGCACCGAGGCTCATGTTGACGACCTTGGCGTGCTCGCCCGCCGCCCACTCCATACCGTCGATGACCTGCGACTCCGACCCGGAGCCCTCGTCACCGAGCACCTTGCCGACCAGCAGGTCCGCCTTCGGCGCCACACCGCGCCGGGTCCCCGCCGACGCCGCGCCGGTGCCCCCGACGATGGAGGCGACGTGCGTGCCGTGCCCGAAGTGGTCGTCGGTGTTCGTGCTGTCGGAGAAGTTCCTGGCCTCCGCGATCCGCCCCGCGAGATCGGGGTGGTTCGCGTCGACGCCGGTGTCCAGCACCGCGACCTTCACACCCTGGCCCTCGTACCCGGCCTTCCACGCGGCGGGCGCGTTGATCTGCGCGGTGCTGCGGTCCAGCACCGCCTTGACCTTGCCGTCCAGCGAGACCCGCGGGGTCACCGCGGCCCGGGCGGCGTCCGAGCTCCCACCGGGGTTCAGCGTCTTCCAGAAGGCGCCGAGTTCGTCGCCGTCGACCCGCAAGGAGCGGGCGTCGATGCTCTCCAGGGTGCGCGAGGCCGTCTTGTCCGCGCGCAGCGCCACCAGCCGGTCGGCGGTCGCCTCAGCGGTCCTCGCCGCCTGCGCGGTGACGCGTGCCCCGACCCGAGTCGCCTCGGGCCGCGAGGAGACGATCAGCGGCAGCGTCGAGGTGTGCGCCTCGTCGAAGCCGGCGGCGATCAGCGCCGTCACGTCGAACAGCCGCCGGTCCAGGGTGCCCGTGGACACCAGTGCCTCGGCGTCGAACGGCACGACGGTCAGGGACTTGTCGTCGGCCTCCAGCGTGCGGAAGGGGATGTTCTCGCGGCCGGGCCCGGGCTGGACCGAGGCGGTGTGCCGCCCACCGGGCAGCGACGTCACCGTCACCCGGTCGCCGGTCACCAGCCGGACGGTGGCGGAGGACGTCCCGGCACGGTCGGCGGATCGCGCCGGCCCGTCCGGGGCGGTACCCGCGGAGGCGGCCGTGGTGCCCCCGAGCGTCACCACCAGCACTGTCGATATCGCCGCCGCGAGGCGGAATCCTGCCATCACCCAAACACCTTTCGTACAGCTCCGGGTCACGCGCTGTCCGACAGAATCTGCCGATGCCGGGGAGGTGTCACCGGTTATCGGCTGTCACAGCTGCGACATGTCCCAACGGCGACACGGCGGTTCGGGCAACCTGCGACGACCCCCGCCAGGCCGCGGCGAACCCGCCCGGGACGGTACGAAACGCCCCCCGAGGACAGCCCTCGGCCCCGGATCCCGGACCCTGGTCACCTCGCTCCCGGAGGGCCCGTGCCCTACGGCACGCGAAGGCCGCCGTCCGGTGCCGGCCTCCCCTGCCGGGTCCCGGCGTTCACGGGGTCGGGCCGGCCGGAGCCGGCAGCGGGGGTCCACCGCCGGTCAGCGACATCGCCAGTCCGGCGGTCAGCCATCGGTGGGCCACCGTCATGTTCAGCACGCGCCCGCCGGTGACCGTGCCGACCAGGCCCCAGTAGCGTTCCAGGCGGGGGTCGAAGCCGGACGACCTCGACACCAGGGCGTGCAGGTACGCGCGGAAGGCGGGGGTGTCCGACTCCCGCCGGGCCCGGGCGTGGGCGGCGACGAAGGCCTTCACCGCGTCCCCGCTGCCGGGCGGCAGCCCCTGGGCCACGGCGGCGGCCGTCAGGCCGGCGACCTCTTCGATCTCCCCGTAGAAGGCCGGGGCGTCCCTCATCTCCTCGTCGTGGTCCTGGGTCCAGCGGGTGAAACTGGGCGTGGAGATGAGCAGATGGAGCTCGGCGTAGGCCAGGACCGTCGTGGGTCCGGGGTCCTGCGGCGGGTCGGGGGCCAGCATGGCGATCATGATGTCGAGCCGGCGCCTGGGCAGGGACCCGGAGAGCTCGCGGTACCAGTGGTCGGTGAGCGTGCGGCGCGCCTGCGGGAGCTGCTGCACGCGGGCGAGGATCCCCAGCCGCCGGAGCCGTTCCTCGCCGGGGCAGTCGTCCAGCGACTCGAGCGTGGCCTGACGCCACCGCAGTTCGGCCAACCGCTCCTGCACCGCTTCGAGTTCGGTCGCCACCAGTTCGTCCAGGGAACGCTCACCGGTGACCACCTGCGTGATGGTCGCGATCGGGGTGTCCAGCGCCCGTAAGCGTCTGATGAGGCGTATCCGCTCCCACGCCTCGGGGCCGTAGCGCCGGTGGCCCCCGCCGCTGCGGGCGGCGACGGGCAGCAGCCCGCTGTCGGAGTAGTAACGGAGGGTCTTGACCGGCACCCCCGTTCCCGCGGCGAGTTCACCGATGCTCCATGTGTCCTGCGTCACGGTGCCTTGAACCTCCAGCGCGGGGGAGGTCCTAGCGTACTGATCACCGGCCGCCCCGGTCCGCCCTTCCCCGTCGCTCAGGCCCCGTTCCGGCCCGGCCGGCGACGTACGACCCCGGGCACCCGAGCGGCCGCGTCCGATGCCGCCCGATCCCCTCCGATCCCTTCCGATCCCTTCCGATCCCCTGCGACCAAGAACGGTGGTCACGCATGTCCCCGATCATCACCGCACCCCGTCCGTGCCGAAGAGACAGGCTCCGTGCGGTGCTCTTCGCCCTGCTCTGCGCGGTGGCGCTGCTCACGGCGACCGCCGCGCCGGCGACCGGCGCACCGTCCGGTGGCCCGCACTCCGCGGGGCGGGGCGGCACCGTCGTACGGACCGACCACGGCCTCGTGCGCGGCGTGTCCCACGGCTCGTACACGACCTTCGAGGGCCTTCCCTACGCCGCGCCGCCGACCGGACCGCTGCGCTGGCGCGCCCCGGCGCCGGCCGCCGCATGGCGTGGTGTCCGGGACGCGACGACGGCGGCTCAGCGCTGTGTGCAGATGCCGGCGCCGGGGGCGAGCGCCGTCGTCGGGTCGGAGGACTGCCTCTACCTCAACGTCACGACGCCGGCGACGACGCCCGAGCCGGCCCGCAAGAAGCGACCCGTGCTGGTGTGGCTGCACGGCGGTGCGTTCCTCGGCGGTTCCGGCGGTGACTACGACACGGGGCGGCCGGCGGTCCGCGGGGACACGGTCGTCGTCACGGTCAACTACCGGCTGGGGATCTTCGGTTACTTCGGTCACCCCGGGCTCGGCTCCGCCCCGCCGTTCGGGCTGGCGGACCAGCAGGCCGCCCTGCGCTGGGTGCGGGCGAACGCGGCGCGCTTCGGCGGCGACCCGGGCAACGTCACGCTGTTCGGCGAGTCCGCGGGCGCGCTCGGCATCTGCGCGCACCTCACCTCGCCGACGGCCGCCGGGCTCTTCCAGCGGGCGCTGCTCCAGAGCGGTTCGTGCTTCATGTCCTTCCCGCGCGGCGCTCTCGGACCCGGTACACCGGCGTACGAGCCGTTCGCCCCGCAGCGCGACGTCCAGACGGCCGGTGTGGAGGCCGCACGGCAACTCGGCTGCACGGCGGGCGACGCGGACGCGGTGCTGGCCTGCCTGCGCGGTCAGGGCACGGAGCGCCTCGCCACGGCCCCGTTGATGCAGTCCTTCAACCGGCCCGCCTTCGGCAACGGGCTGCTCCCGGTGGCGCCGGACCGGGCGCTGGCGTCGGGGCGCTTCCACCGCATGCCGGTCCTCCTGGGCACCAACCACGACGAGATGCGGATGTTCGTCGGTCTGTCGCTCGCCGCGTTCCCCGTCCTCACCGAGGACGACTACCGCGCCCGGCTCGTCGAGGCCTTCGGACCCTCGGCCGCGGCCGTCGAGGCGCGGTATCCGGCGGCGCACCACCCCACGCCCGCACTGGCCTGGGCGGCGGTGCTGACCGACCGGTCCCTGACGTGCACCACGCTCGCAGCCGGCCGGGCGGTCGCCGCACATGCCCCCGGCGTCCCGCTCTACGGCTACCAGTTCAGCGATCCGGACGCCCCCGTCCTCAGCGGTCTGCCGGCGAACCCGGGCTTCCCCTACGGGGCGGCGCACGGCTTCGAAATGCCGTTCCTGTTCCCGCCCTTCCCCACCGAAAGGCCGCTGACAGAGGGGCAGCGCGCCCTGTCGGACCGCATGGTCGACTACTGGACGCACTTCGCGCGCACCGGCGACCCGAACGCGCCGGGCGCCCCGGTCTGGCCCGTCCTGCGCCCCGCGTCGTCCGGCGCGCCGTCGGTGCAGTCGCTGGCTCCCGGGCCGGGCGGGATCCGTCCCGTCGACGCGGCGTCCGCGCACCACTGCTCGTTCTGGGACCGCCTGCCGCGGTGAGCGCGCCCGCGTGCGGGGCCGGGACGGGGCGGCGCGAGCGCCGGCCCCGTCAGCGGTCCCGCCGCTCCGCGTCGCGCGCCGCGCGGGCCCGCGCCGCGTCCCCGTCGGGCGCGCCGGACGCGGACCACTGCAGGAGGAAGCGCAGGGCGTCCGCCGAGGGGGTGCCGGGGCGGGCGGTGTAGGTGATCAGGGACTGGCCGGTCTGGCCCTCGACGGTGAGCTGCTGGACGTCCAGGGTGAGGGGCCCGACCAGGGGGTGCTGGTAGGTCTTGCTGCGGGGCCGGGCCCCGCGTACCCGGTGGCTGCCCCACCAGGCGCGGAAGTCGGCGTCCTTGACGCTGAGTTCGCCCACGAGGGCGGCCAGCGCCGGGTCCTCGGGGTAGCGGCCCGCCTCCATGCGCAGGGAGGCCACGCACTCGCGGGCGATGCCCGCCCAGTCGTCCCCGTACAGCGCGCGGTAACCGGGGTCGAGGAAGGTCAGCCGGATGACGTTGCGGTGCTCGGGCGGGAGGGCGCCGAAGTCGGTCAGGAGCGCCGTGGCGGGGGCGTTCCACGCCAGGACGTCCTGCCGGCGGCCCAGCACCAGCGCCGGGACGTCGCGCATGCCGTCCAGCAGTTGCTGGATCTGCGGCAGCACCCGTTGCGCCGGGGCCGGGCGGGACGCCTTCGGCTGGGTGACGTCGGCGATGGCGAAGAGGTAGGCCCGCTCGTCCGGGGCCAGTTCCAGGGCGTCGGCGAGCGCTTCGAGGACGCCCTGGGACACCCGACGGTTGCGGCCCTGCTCCAGGCGCACCACGTAGTCGACGCTGACGTGGGCGCGCTCGGCGAGTTCCTCGCGGCGCAGCCCGGGGACGCGGCGGTGGCGGCCGTCGTCCGGCAGGCCGAGGCGTTCGAGGTCGACCGCGCCCCGCCGGGCGCGCAGGAAGTCCCCGAGCGCGTTGTCGGGGCGGTGCGGGCGGTCTGCGGAAGGCATGCCCCCATTCTCGGCACCGGACGGGACGCGTGCCTGGTACGGGCAGTCCCAGGGACACTCCGTCCCTGGCCGGCCCTGTGGCGCCGGGCGGAGCGTGGAGCGGACGCCGGCCGGTACCCGCCGTGCCGGCGCCGACCCCCTCCGTGAACGACCCGAGGAATCCTGATGATCACGTATGACCGGCTCTTCATCGGCGGCCACTGGACCGCTCCCACCACACCGGACCTGATCGAGGTCCGCTCCCCCCACGACGGCTCGCTGGTGGGCCGCGCCGCCCAGGCCGGCGCGGCGGACGTCGACCGGGCCGTGGCCGCCGCCCGTGCCGCCTTCGACGAGGGCCCGTGGCCCCGCATGAGCCCCGAGGAGCGGATGCGGGTCGTGGCCCGCTTCGACGAGCTGCACCTGGGCCGGGCCGCCGAGATCGCCGCGCTGATCACCGCCGAGAACGGCTCCCCCCACTGGTTCACCTCGATGCTGCAGCCGGCCGTGTCCGTGCAGACCCAGGGCTATCTGCGGGCCGCGGGCGAGCTCGCCTGGGAGGAGCGCCGTCCGGCCGCCGGCGGCGGGCAGACCGTGGTGCGCCGCGAGCCGGTGGGCGTGGTGGCGGCGGTGATCCCGTGGAACGCCCCGCACCAGTCGGCACTGGCCAAGCTGGTCCCGGCACTGCTGGCCGGGTGCACGGTGGTGCTCAAGCCGTCCCCCGAGACCGCGCTGGACGGTCTGCTGCTCGGGGAGCTCTTCGCCGAGGCGGGCTTCCCCGACGGGGTGGTCAGCATCCTGCCCGGCGGCCGCGAGGCCGGCGCCCACCTGGTCGGCCACCCGGGCGTCGACAAGATCGCTTTCACCGGCTCCACCGCCGCGGGCCGCGCCATCGCGGGCGCCGCGGCGGAGACCTTCAAGCGCGTCACCCTGGAGCTGGGCGGCAAGTCCGCGGCGATCGTCCTGGAGGACGCCGACCTGGACGAGGTCGTGGCGGGCCTGAGGTACAGCTCCTTCGGCAACAACGCCGAGGCGTGCGTCGCGCAGACCCGCATCCTGGCCCCGCGCGGCCGCTACGAGGAGGTCGTCGCGGCGGTGGCGGCGCTCGCCGACGGCCTCACGGTGGGCGACCCGGCGGACCCGGGCACCTTCCTCGGCCCGATGGTCCGCGCCGACCAGGCCGAGCGGGTCCGCTCCTACATCGAACTCGGCGTACGGGAGGGCGCGCGGCTGGTGACGGGCGGTCCCGGCGTCCCGGAGGGCCTGGAGGGCGGGCACTACGTGCGTCCCACGGTCTTCGCCGACGTCGACAACGCGATGCGGATCGCCCGCGAGGAGATCTTCGGGCCGGTGCTGGTCGTGATCCCCTTCGACGACGAGGACGAGGCCGTCCGCATCGCCAACGACTCCCCGTACGGCCTGGGCGGCGGGGTGTGGACGGCGGACCGGGAGCACGGCCTGGAGATCGCCCGGCGGGTCCGCACCGGCACCTTCCACGTCAACGGCGCCGCACCCGACATGGCGGCCCCGTTCGGCGGGTTCAAGGCGAGCGGGATCGGCCGTGAGTTCGGCGCCGCGGGGCTGGCCCACTACACCGAGCTGAAGGCCATCGCGATCTGACCCGCGCGCGTGTCCTGCCCGGCGGCCGGGCGCCTTGCTCAGCCGCCGGGGGAGGACTCCGCCAGCGCCGCTTCCACGGCCTCGACGGCCTCCTCGGCGGAGTCGGCGCGCAGGAACGTCTCCGCGGGCCAGGGTCCCCGCACGTCCCAGCCGCCGACCACGACGACGGGCTTGCCGGTCCGCAGGGCGAGCGCCACCTCGCTCAGCGTTCCCCAGCTGCCGCCGACCGCCACCACGGCATCGGAGGCGGCGACGACGAGGCCGTTGCGGAGCTCGCCGAGGCCGGTGGCGATCGTCACGGAGAGGGACGGGTCACCCGCCCGGCGGTCCCGGCCCGGGAGGAGTCCGACGGAGGTACCGCCCTGTGCGCGGGCTCCCTCGGAAGCGGCGCCCATCACCCCGCCGAGCCCGCCGCAGACGACGACGGCCCCGCGCCGGGCCAGGAGTTCACCGACCGCGCGGGCGAGGTCGCGCTCCCGACCGGTGGCTTCGGCGGGACCCACCACGGCGACATAACGGCTCGTCACGGCCCCTCCCGCGGGCTCCGGCTCCGATTGACAGGGACGACGCCGAGGATATTCGCTGCAGGGGTGACCTCGTACGTCCTCACGCCCCGACGCGTGTCCCTCGCCCTGCTGGTCTCGACGCTGACCCTCGCCGCCTGCCAGGGCACGCCGTCCGCCCCCGAGTCCATGGTCGCCACGGGCCGCGCGGCGGTCCCCAAGGCGTCCTGCGCGGACCGCGTCCTGGCGGCGATGAACGACACGCAGCGCGTCGGCCAGCTCTTCATGGGTGCGGCCCAACTGCCCACGCCGCCCAAGGCCGACGTGGACGCGATGCGCTCCTACGCCGTCGGGTCGGTGTTCCTCGCCGGCCGCAGCACGTCAGGGGTGACGAAGACCCGGACGCTCGTGGACGGGCTGCAGAAGTCCCTGGGGCAGACCGCGGCCGGGCAGCGGGTCGGCCTGCTGGTCTCCACGGACCAGGAGGGCGGCCAGGTGCAGGTCCTCAAAGGCACGGGCTTCTCCACGATCCCCAGCGGGAAGACCCAGGGCACCTACTCCACGGCCACGCTGCGCTCGCGGGCGGAGGGCTGGGCGAAGGAGTTGAAGAAGGCGGGCGTCAACGTCAACCTGGCGCCCGTCGCCGACATCGTCCCCACCTCGATCGGCACCGCGAACGCCCCCATCGGCCGCTACGGCCGCCAGTTCGGCTCGACCTCCGGGGTGGTGTCCCCGCACGTCACGGCGTACGTCCAGGGCTCGAAGGCGGCCGGGGTGCTGACCACGCCCAAGCACTTCCCCGGCCTCGGCAGCGTCAAGGGCAACACGGACACGACCGCCTCGGTGACGGACACGACGCTGACCCGGACGGGCAGCAACATCGCCCCCTTCCGCGCGGGCATCTCCGCGGGCGCGGGGCTGGTGATGGTGTCGCTGGCGACGTACCAGCGCATCGACCCGAAGCACAAGGCCGTGTTCTCGTCGCTGATCGTGGATCAGACCCTCCGCCGCGACCTGGGCTTCAAGGGCGTCATCATCTCCGACGACCTCGGCAAGGCGGCCTCCGCCCAGTCCGTGGCCCTCGGCCAGCGCGCCCTGTCCTTCCTGCGCGCCGGCGGCGACCTCACCCTCACCGTCTCCCCCAAGGGCATCCCCACCATGGCCGAGGGCATCCGCTACGCCATGCGCCACGAACCGAAGGTGCGGACGCTGGTCGCGAACAGCGTGCGGCGCGTGCTGACGGCCAAGGAGGCGGCCGGGGTGCTGCGCTGCACCGGCTGACGCCGCCGCGCGGGCCTGCCGCCGCCGGTCAGCCGGCCTCGATCGGCGCCGCCAGGGCGGCGCCGATCGAGGCCGGCTCGCGGGCGGAGACCACGGTGTTCTCGAACTGGCCGTACGTGTCGCACAGCTCGAACGCGCCGTCGGCGTGTACGCGCACGAGCGCCGTCGTGGTGTTCACCGAGGACCGCGGGGACTGCCCGGACGCCACCTTCTCCACTTCCGCGAGGAAGTCCAGGACGCTCCAGGCCCGCCTGCCGAACGAGCTCGCGAGCGTTTCCACCGCCCGTAGCAGGTTCTCGTCCGCCGGCGGGGTACGGGTCGGATTCCAGAAACCGTCGCGACGGGTGAAGTCCCAGACTGCGGCGTCGCCTTCGTCCACGGGCCCGGGCTCCTTCGGGGTGTCGGTGACGGCGTGCGGGGTCCGCTGTGGGACGTCCGGACGAACGGAGCACCGGGGCCCGAGGGCCGGGGCCGCCACCCGGGGGCACGGCAGGGATGGCGGGCCGGGGCCGTGCGGTGGCACTGTCGGAGCATGGAGCAGCTCTCCCGCAGGCACGTCGCGCAGCGCTGGCTGGCCCGCCTGGCCCTGACCGCGGCGGGAGCGGCCGTGGCGCTGCCGCTGGTGGTCGCCGGGCTGCGCAGCATCGCGCTGGTGGGCGCCGCGCTGGGCGGCACCGCGCTGACGGCGGCGGGGGCGTGGTGGGTGCTGACCCGCCGCGGTGTGGTGCGGGCGCTGGCCGTAGTGCTGACCGCCGCGACCCCGCTGGCCGTCCTCGCCTACTACGACCGGGCCAACCTGCTCTGGGTCGTGGTCACCTCACTCGGCCTGTGGGCGCTGGCCGTCGTCGCCGGGCGCACCGCCGTGCGGGCCACCCGGGCCCACGAGGCGCGGCTGCGGGAGCGGATCGCGGGCCGGCCGCGGCGGCCGTTCCTGATCATGAACCCGCGGTCCGGCGGCGGCAAGGTCGGCGAATTCGGGCTCAAGGAGAAGGCGGAGGCGCTCGGCGCACGGGTCGTGCTCCTCGACCCCGACCGTCCGCAGGACGTCGCCGAGCTCGCCCGGCGGGCGGCGGACGAGGGCGCCGACCTGCTCGGGGTGGCCGGCGGCGACGGCACGCAGGCGCTGGTCGCCGGGGTGGCCGCCGAACGGGGCCTGCCCTTCCTGGTGATCTGCGCGGGCACGCGCAACCACTTCGCCATGGACCTGGGGCTGGACCGCGCCGATCCCGCGGCCTGCCTGGACGCGCTCCGGGACGGCGTGGAGCTGCGGGTCGACCTCGGCTACGTGGGCGACAGGCCTTTCGTCAACAACGTGTCCTTCGGGGCGTACGCGGCGGTCGTGCAGAGTCCCGCGTACCGGGACGACAAGGTCGGCACCATCCTGGAGCTCCTGCCCGACCTGCTCACCCACCGCGCCGGACCCCGGCTGACGGCGACGGCCGGGGACAGCGTCGTCGAGGAGCCGCAGGCGGTGCTGGTGAGCAACAACCCTTACCGGACCGACGACCCGGCCGGGCTCGGCCGCCGGGACCGTCTCGACACCGGACTGCTGGGCGTGCTCGGCGTCAAGGTCGACAACGCCGCGCAGGCGGCCGGGCTGCTGATGGGTCCCCGGGTCGCCTCCGGGCTCACGGTGACGACGGCGCGGGAGGTGGTGACCACGGCCGACGCCGCCGAGATCGACGCGGGCGTGGACGGCGAGGCACTCGTCCTGCCCACCCCCGTGCACTGCCGCATCCGTCCCGGGGCGCTGCGCGTCCGGGTACCCCGCGACCGGCCCGGCGTACCGGCCACCGGCGTCCGCACGGACTGGCGCCGGCTGCGCAAACTCGCCCTGACCATGGGCCGTACGGCAGCCGGGCGTCCCACTTCCTGATCCGCCCCCGGCCCACGCGTGCGCGGCGGGACCGCGGTCGACGGGGCCGGCGGCCGGTCAGCCCGGCGGCTGGTCCCGGCGGCGGCCGATCCGGGCGACGGGGACCTCGAGGACGAGTTCGAGGCCGTCCACCTCGTCCCACTGCTCACCGACCTCGACGAAGCCGAACCCGGAAATCGTGGCGAGGGACGCGGTGTTCCCGGGGCTGATCGTCACCCGCACGGTCCTGACCGCGGCTTCGGCGGCGGCGCGACGCATCAACTCCGTCAGCGTCGCCCGGGCGTACCCCTGACGTCGGTGGCCGGGGGCCACCGAATAGCCGATCTCCACCATGCCCGCCCCGTCGGGCGGCCCGTGGAACCCGGCGTACCCCACGACGACGCCTTCGGGCTCGGCCACCACGGCCCGGGTGAGCCACCCCGCGCTGCGCGGGTCCGAGGCCAGCTGATCGAGCCGGTACCGCCAGACCCACTTCGCCCGGTCGGTGAGGAAGTAGTCCGTGAGCGCGACCCCGGCCGCCGCACTGGCCCGGGCGAGGTCGTCGTCCAGCAGGGCGGTCATGGCCGTGCCCGGGAGATCGACGAGTCCCACCGACCTCCGACCGGTCGGGGCCGGGGACCGGCGGGCGGGTTCATCCGTCACAGCGCGGATGCTCGCGCGGCACCCTGGCGCGTGTCCAGCGGTTTTCGCAGTGGGCGACGCCCGCACGGCTCAACGCACTCAGGCGGCCGCCGGACCGCGTCAACCCCGCCACCAGCTGACGCCCGAACGGCGGCGCCCCGGCCGGGCCCGCGCACCGCCGCGGGCAGGCCTTCGGCCGGAGCACGACCCACCGGTGCCGGTGCTCCCCGGCCGGCGGCCCGGTCGGCCCAAGAACGCCGGTCAGCCGTCGCGGCACCCAACGCCGCCGCACCGCGCACCCCCGCGCCGTCGCCGGACGCCCGGCCGGCGCGGCGTCAGCGACGGATCAGGCTGGAGTCACGCACCACCAGTTCCGGCTGGAGCACCACCCGACGGTGCCGGTGCTCCCGGGCCTGCGGCCCGGTCTCCTCCAGGAGCATCCCGGCGGCCAGCGCGCCCATGTTCGCGGCGGGCTGCCGCACGGAGGTGAGCGGCACGGCCGCCGCGGCCGCGAACTCGATGTCGTCGTAGCCGACGATGGCCATCTCGCCGGGGACGTCCACCCCCGCCGCGTACAGCGCCTGCAGCACCCCGAGGGCGAGCAGGTCGTTGGCGCAGAACACGGCGGTCGGCCGCTCCGGGAGGCCGAGCAGCCGGTGGCCGGCGTCCCGTCCCGCGGCCACGTCCAGCCGCTCCGTGGGCAGTTCGCGCAGGGTCTCCGGCGGCAGCCCGGCCTCCGCCAGGGCGGCGAACGCGCCCTCGCGCCGGTCCCGGACCTGGTGGAGGTGCCCGGGGCCGGAGACGTACGCGATCCGGCGGTGCCCGGCGGCCGCCAGGTGGCCTACGGCCATGCGGCCGCCGGCCACGTCGTCCACCGACACCGAGCACTCGGAGGTGCCCGCCGCGACCCGGTCGACGAGGACGAAGGGGATGCGGTGCCGCCGGAACGCGGCGAGGTTGCCGCCGTCGGCGTCGGCCGGCGTCACCAGCACCCCCCGTACCCGCTGCTCCGCGAAGAGCGACAGGTACGCGGCCTCCTCCTGCGGGTTCTCGGCGCTGTTGCAGACCATCACGCCGAGCCCCGCCTGCCGGGCGGCCCGTTCCGCGCCGCGTGCCACGTCGACGAAGAACGGGTTGCCCATGTCGAGCACGAGCAGGGCCATGATCCTGCTGCGGCCCGCCCGCAACTGCCGGGCGGACTCGCTGCGTACGTACCCCAGCCGGGCGATGGCGCGCTGCACACGGACCCGGGTCGCCTCGGGGACCGCGTCCGGCCGGTTGATCACATTGGAGACCGTGCCCACGGACACGCCCGCCTCACGGGCGACGTCCTTGATCCCCACCGTGCGGCCCTTCTCCGCCACGCCCGGGCTCTCAGAACTTGAACTGGTCGATGTTGTCCTTGGTGAACACGGTCGGCTTGCCGAGCACCACGACGCCGTCCTTGCCGATGGTGTAGCTGCCCATGTCACCGGCCTTGAAGCTCTGGCCCTCCGTGCCGGAGATCTGGCCGGAGGCCAGGGCGACCGCGGCGTACGAGGCGAGCGAGCCGAGCTTGGCCGGGTCCCACAGCTCGAAGGCCTCGACGGTGCCGTTCTTGACGTATGCGCGCATGTCGTTGGGCGTGCCGAGGCCGGTCAGCTTCACCTTGCCCTTGTACTTGGAGCCCGCCAGGTACTGGGCGGCCGCCTTGATGCCGACCGTGGTCGGGGAGATGATCCCCTTCAGGTTGGGGTACTGCTGCAGCAGGCCCTGGGTCTGCTGGAAGGACTGCTGGGCGTCGTCGTTGCCGTAGGCGACCTTGACCAGCTTGACGTCCTTGTACTTGGGGTCCTTGAGCTCGTCCTTCATGAAGTCGATCCAGGTGTTCTGGTTCGTGGCGGTCTGGGCCGCCGAGAGGATCGCGATCTCGCCCTTGTAGCCGATCTGCTCGGCGAGCAGCTGCACCTCGGTGCGGCCGAGGTCCTCGGAGCTGGCCTGCGAGACGAACAGGTCGCGGCACTCGGGCTTGGTGTCCGAGTCGTAGGTGACGACCTTGATGCCGTTCTTGCGGGCCTGGTTGAGCGAGGTGCACAGCGCGCCCGGGTCCTGCGCGGAGACGGCGATCGCGTCGACCTGCTGCTGGGTCAGGGTGTTGACGTAGCTCACCTGGCCGGCGGTGTCGGTGCCGCTGCTGGTGCCGACCTCCTTGTAGGAGGAGCCCAGCGCGTCCAGGGCCTGCTTGCCGCCGCCGTCGGCGATGGTGAAGTACGGGTTGTTGACCTGCTTGGGCAGGAAGGCGACGGTCAGGCCCTTCTTGGTCGCCGCGTTGGGGTCGGCCGACGCGGTCGCCTTGGCGCCGCCGCCACCGCTGTCCTTGGAGGAGTTCTTGGTGGTGCCGCCGCAGGCCGTGGCGCCGAGCGCGACGGCCGCGGTCACGGCGACGACGACGGTGGCACGACGGGTGAGGGTTCTGGACATGGTGATCCTTTCGCTGCCGGAGCGCGCGCCGGAGTGGGGACGGGAGGGGGTGCGGGGGGCGGTGGTGCCGTGGGAGGGGTGCGGGGGGAAGTGGGGGTTCACGAGGCGGCGAGCGCGGCCGGGGCCTTGCCGGCCGACCTCCTGCGCGCCCTGGCCTGCGCGACCTGGCGGCCGATCCTCGGGGCGAGGACGGAGATGACCAGGAGCACGCCGGTGACGACGATCTGGGACTGGGCCGAGACGTTGAGCAGGCTCATGACGTTCTGGCCGGCGCCGAGCAGGAACACACCGGCGATGGCGCCGCCCAGGGTGCCCTTGCCGCCGTCGAAGTCGATGCCGCCGAGCAGGACGCCGGCGATGACGGACAGCTCCAGGCCGGTGGCGTTGTCGTAGCGGGCGCTGGCGTAGTGCAGCGCCCAGAAGATCCCGGTGAGGGAGGAGACCAGACCGGTCGTCACGAACATGGCCAGCTTCAGCCGCCGCACCCGCACTCCCGCGAACCGGGCCGCCTCCTCCGAGGCGCCGACCGCGAACAGGGAGCGTCCGACGGGGGTCGCGTGGAGCACCAGGACGGCGATCAGCAGCAGTACGGCGAAGGGGATCGCCGCGTACGGGATGAAGGTGCCGTCGATCCGGCCGGCGCCGAAGTCGAGGTACTGCTGCGGGAAGTCGGTGACGGAGTCGGCACCGAGCACGATCTGCGCGATGCCGCGGTAGGCGGCCAGCGTGCCGATGGTGACGGCGAGCGAGGGCAGGCCGAGCCGGGTCACGAGCAGGCCGTTGACCAGGCCGCACAGGGCGCCGAGGAGCAGGCAGAGCGGGATGATCGTCTCGATCGCCATGCCGCCGTTCCACAGCGCGCCCATGACGGCGCCGGACAGTCCGGCGGTGGAGCCGACGGACAGGTCGATCTCGCCGGAGACCACGAGCATGGTCATGGGCAGCGCGATGAGCGCGATCGGCAGGGTGTTGCCGATCAGAAAAAACACGTTCAGGGCGTTGCCGAAGTTGTCCACGAAGGAGAAGGAGCAGATCAGCAGGACGACGAGCAGGGCGCCGACCGCGGTGTCCCAGCGCACCGCGCCGCCGAGGCGGGCGAGCGGGGCGGGGGCCTCGGTGGTCTCAGGCATGGTGGGCACTCCTCATCTGTGCGGCCCGCTTGCGGAGGACGCCGGCCACCCGCAGCGCCACGATCCGGTCGACGGCGATGGCGAGCAGGAGCAGGACGCCGTCGATGGCCAGCACCCACACCGAGCTGACGCCGATGGAGGGCAGGACGCTGTTGATCGAGGTCAGCAGCAGGGCGCCGAGGGCGGCGCCGTAGACGGTTCCGGAGCCGCCGGTGAAGGCGACGCCGCCGACCACCACCGCGCTGACGACGGTCAGTTCGTAGCCGTTGCCGGTGCCGGAGTCGACGTTGCCGAAGCGGGCGAGGTAGAGCGCGCCGGCGAGACCGGCGAGCGCCCCGCACACCACGTACGCGGTCAGGATCCGCTTGCGGACCGGCACGCCGGCCAGCCGGGCGGCCTCGGGGCTGGAGCCCAGCGCGTACAGGTCGCGTCCGCCGCGGTAGCTGCGCAGGTAGTAGCCGGCCACGACCAGCACGAGGAGCGTCAGCAGCGCGAGGTAGGGGATCACCGACAGGCCGTCGTGGCCGAAGTCGACGAAGCTCTCCGGCAGGTCGCCGGCGGTGATCTGGCGGGAGCCGACCCAGATGGAGTCGATGCCGCGGATGATGTAGAGCGTGCCCAGGGTCACCACCAGCGCCGGGACCTGACCCAGGCTCACCAGCAGGCCGTTCAGCAGGCCGAAGAGCACGCCGAGGGCGACCGCGATGAGCACGGCGACGAGCGGGTTGCCGCCGCCGTGCAGGTAGGTGCCGGAGGCGAAGGCCGAGATGCCGAGCACCGAGCCGACCGACAGGTCGACGTTGCGGGTGATGACGACCATGGCCTGGCCGACGGCGACGAGCACGAGGATGGTCGCGTTCAGCAGGAGGTCCTTGACGCCCTGCTGGGAGAGGAACTCGCTGTTGTAGATCTGGGTCGCGGCCAGCATGACCACGAGCACGGCGAGCACGGCGAGCGCCCGCAGTTTCAGCACCCGGTCCAGGAAGCGGCGGGGCGCGGTCGGTTCGTCCGCGGCGATCTGCTGCGGGGTGTCGGCGGTCACGGTCACGCCGCCCTCCTCACGCGGCCGGTCGCCGCCGCCATCACGGATTCCTCGGTCGCCTCCGACCGGGGGATCTCGGCCGTCAGTCGTCCCTCGTGCATCACCAGGACGCGGTCCGCCATGCCGAGGATCTCCGGCAGGTCGGAGGAGATCATCAGTACGGCCACGCCCTCGGACGCGAGCCGCGACAGCAGCCGGTGCACCTCGGCCTTGGTGCCGACGTCGATGCCGCGGGTGGGCTCGTCGACGATCAGCACCTCGGGCGCGGTGGCGAGCCACTTGGCGAGGACGACCTTCTGCTGGTTGCCGCCCGAGAGGGTGCCGACGACGTCGGCCAGCCGGGCGTACTTCACCTGGAGCCGGACGGCCCAGTCCAGGGCACGGCTGCGCTCCGCGCCGCGGTTCATCAGTCCGCCCTTGGTGGTGGCGGAGAAGCCGGTCAGGCCGATGTTGCGCTCGATGGACATCTCCATCACCAGGCCCTGGGCCCGGCGGTCCTCGGGGACCAGCGCGATCCCCGCGGCCATGGCCAGGCTGGGCGCGCCGCCGCGCAGCGGCTTGCCGCCGACGACGACCTCGCCGGCGTCCCGGCGGTCCACGCCGAAGATCGCCCGGGCGACCTCGCTGCGCCCGGCGCCGACCAGGCCCGCCAGGCCCACGATCTCGCCGCGGCGCACCTCGAAGGAGACGTCGGTGAAGACGCCCTCGCGGGTCAGCCGGCGCACGCTGAGGGCGACTTCGCCGATCTCGGCGTCCTGCTTGGGGTAGAGCTCGTCCAGGTCGCGGCCGACCATGCGGCGCACCAGGTCGTCCTCGGTGAGCCCGTCGAGGGGCTCGCTGGCGATCCACGCGCCGTCCCGCAGGGTGGTGACCCGCTGGCAGAGGGCGAAGATCTCCTCGAGGCGGTGGGAGATGAAGAGCACCGCGGCGCCCTGCTCGCGCAGGGACCTGACGACGCCGAAGAGCCGGGCGACCTCGCTGCCGGTGAGCGCGGCGGTCGGCTCGTCCATGATCAGGACGCGGGCGTCGAAGGAGAGCGCCTTGGCGATCTCCACCAACTGCTGGTCGGCGATGGACAGTCCGCGGGCGGGCTGTTCCGGGTCGAGGTCGACGCCGAGACGGCGGAAGAGCTCGGCCGCGGCCTCGCGCACGGCCTTGTGGTCGACCCTGCCGAGCGAACGGCGCGGCTGGCGGCCGACGAAGATGTTCTCGGCCACCGACAGGTCGGGGAAGAGCGTGGGCTCCTGGTAGATGACGGCGACCCCCGCGTCACGGGCGTCCCCCGGGCCGTGGAACTCCACGGGCCGGCCGTCGAGCAGCACCGTGCCGGTGTCCGGGCGGTGCACACCCGCGAGGGTCTTGATCAGTGTCGACTTGCCGGCGCCGTTCTCACCCGCCAGGGCGTGGGCCTCGCCGGCGTGGAGCCGGAGCGACACATCGCGCAGAGCGCGAACGGCACCGAAGGACTTGCTCACCCCCTCGAGCGCGAGCACCGGAGTGGTCTCCGGTTCGGGGTGCGTCATTGCGCCCTCCTGCTATGAAATGTTTCAACGGAGTTGCCGGGAAGCTAGCCCCGCCCCGCGAACGCGTCAAGAGCTGTCGCCTCCCCCTCCTGACCTGCACCCTCGCGAAACCCGCAGGTAACAGCGCCGGCAACGCCGCACGAACAGCGACAACGCGCCTTCCTGGTACGGATGACACGATTCAATAACGGGGATCGGGACCGGCAGACCCCTTGACGGCCACCGGTGGACGTGGATAGCTTCACAGCCGAATGAATCGATTCACTGGAGCCGGTTCACTGAGCCGATTCACCGAGCCATCCGAGGTGGACATGCCTGACATCGCAGCCGTCAAGGCCGCACTCACAGCCCAGCGGATCGAGACGCCGTCCTGGGGTTACGGCAATTCCGGCACCCGTTTCAAGGTCTTCGCCCAGGCCGGGGTGCCCCGTGACCCGTACGAGAAGCTCGACGACGCGGCCAAGGTGCACGAGTTCACCGGCGTCGCCCCCAAGGTGGCCCTGCACATCCCGTGGGACCGGGTCGAGGACTACACCGCGCTCGGCGCCCACGCCAAGGAACGCGGCCTGGAACTGGGCGCGATCAACTCCAACGTCTTCCAGGACGACGACTACAAGCTCGGCAGCGTGTGCCACCCCGACCCCCGGGTCCGCCGCAAGGCCACGGACCACCTGCTGGAGTGCGTCGACATCATGGACGCCACCGGCTCGGCCGACCTCAAGCTCTGGTTCTCCGACGGCACCAACTACCCCGGCCAGGACGACGTCGTGGGCCGCCAGGAGCGGCTCGCCGAGGCCCTGGCGGAGGTCTACGAGCGACTCGGCGACGACCAGCGGATGCTGCTGGAGTACAAGCTCTTCGAGCCGGCGTTCTACACCACCGACGTCCCGGACTGGGGCACCGCGTACGCCCACTGCCTCAGGCTCGGCCCCAAGGCGCAGGTCGTCGTGGACACCGGACACCACGCGCCGGGCACCAACATCGAGTTCATCGTCGCCCTCCTGCTGAGCCAGGGCAAGCTCGGCGGCTTCGACTTCAACTCCCGCTTCTACGCGGACGACGACCTGATGGTCGGCGCCGCCGACCCCTTCCAGCTCTTCCGGATCCTGCACGAGGTCGCCAAGAACCGCGGCTTCGAGACCGAGACCGACGTGGCCTTCATGCTCGACCAGTGCCACAACATCGAGGCCAAGATCCCCGCCGTCATCCGCTCGGTGATGAACGTCCAGGAGGCCACCGCCAAGGCCCTCCTGGTGGACCTCGACGCCCTGGGCGAGGCCCAGCGCTCCGGTGACGTCCTCGCCGCCAACGCCGTCCTGATGGACGCGTACAACACCGACGTGCGCCCCCTGCTGCGCGAGGTGCGCGAGGAGCGCGGGCTGGCCCCCGACCCCGTCGCCGCGTACCACGCCTCCGGCTGGCAGGAGCACATCGTCGCCGACCGCGTCGGCGGCACCCAGGCCGGCTGGGGCGCGTAGGCCCCGCCGCCCCCGCACCTCCTCGTTCCTCCCCTCCCGAAGGACACCCCATGGCACCCGCCACCCATCCGGAAGTCGCCGCGCTGCTGGAGCGCGCCCACCGCCTGGGCGCCGACCCGCGCAACACCAACTACGCCGGGGGCAACGCCTCCGCCAAGGCCACCGCCACCGATCCCGTCACCGGCGGCGCCGTGGACCTGATGTGGGTCAAGGGCTCGGGCGGCGACCTGGGCACGCTCACCGAGGCCGGCCTCGCCGTGCTGCGCCTGGACCGGCTGCGCGCCCTGACCGCCGTCTACCCGGGCCCCGAGCGCGAGGACGAGATGGTCGCGGCGTTCGACTACTGCCTGCACGGCAAGGGCGGCGCCGCCCCGTCCATCGACACGGCCATGCACGGCCTCGTCGACGCGGCCCACGTCGACCACCTGCACCCCGACTCGGGCATCGCGCTGGCCTGCGCCGCGGACGGCGAGAAGCTCACCCAGGAGTGCTTCGGCGACAAGGTCGCCTGGGTGCCGTGGCGGCGTCCCGGCTTCCAGCTCGGCCTGGACATCGCCGCCATCAAGGAGGCCAACCCGCAGGCCGTCGGCGTGGTCCTCGGCGGTCACGGCATCACCGCCTGGGGCGACACCTCCGAGGAGTGCGAGCGCAACGCCCTGTGGATCATCCGCACCGCCGAGGAGTTCCTGGAGCAGCACGGCAGGCAGGACCCGTTCGGCGCCGCGCTGCCCGGCTGGGAGCCGCTGCCGGAGGCCGAGCGCCGGGTCCGGGCCGCAGCCCTCGCCCCCGTCCTGCGGGCGATCGCCTCCCAGGACCGCCCGCAGGTCGGCCACTTCACCGACTCCGTGCCCGTGCTGGACTTCCTCGCGCACGCCGAGCACCCCCGGCTGGCCGCGCTCGGCACCTCCTGCCCGGACCACTTCCTGCGCACCAAGGTCCGCCCCCTCGTCCTCGACCTGCCCCCGACGGCGCCGCTCGAGGAGGCCGTGGCCCGCCTCGAGGAGCTGCACGCCGCCTACCGCGCCGACTACCAGGCGTACTACGACCGGCACGCCACCGAGGACTCCCCCGCCATCCGCGGCGCGGACCCGGCGATCGTCCTCGTCCCGGGCGTCGGCATGTTCAGCTACGGCAAGGACAAGCAGACCGCGCGTGTGGCGGGCGAGTTCTACGTCAACGCGATCAACGTGATGCGCGGCGCCGAGGCCGTCTCCACCTACGCGCCCATCGACGAGGCGGAGAAGTTCCGCATCGAGTACTGGGCGCTGGAGGAGGCCAAGCTCCAGCGGATGCCGAAGCCCAAGCCGCTGGCGACCCGCATCGCCCTGGTGACCGGGGCGGGTTCGGGCATCGGCCGGGCCATCGCGCACCGCCTCGCGGCGGAGGGCGCCTGCGTGGTGGTCGCCGACGTCAACACCGACGGCGCGCGGACCGTCGCGGAGGAACTCGGCGGCCCCGACCGGGCGGTCGCGATCACCGTGGACGTGACGAGCGAGGAGGCCATCCGGGCCGGCTTCGACGAGGCCCTGCTGGCCTTCGGCGGGGTGGACCTGGTGGTCAACAACGCGGGCATCTCCATCTCCAAGCCGCTGCTGGAGACCACCGCCCGCGACTGGGACCTCCAGCACGACATCATGGCCCGCGGCTCCTTCCTCGTCTCCCGCGAGGCGGCCCGCGTGCTGGTCGCGCAGAAGCTCGGCGGCGACATCGTCTACATCGCCTCCAAGAACGCGGTCTTCGCCGGCCCCAACAACATCGCCTACTCCGCCACCAAGGCCGACCAGGCGCACCAGGTACGGCTGCTGGCCGCCGAGCTCGGCGAGCACGGCATCCGCGTCAACGGCGTCAACCCCGACGGGGTCGTCCGCGGCTCGGGCATCTTCTCCTCCGGCTGGGGCGCGCAGCGCGCCGCGACGTACGGGGTGCCGGAGGAGAAGCTCGGCGAGTTCTACGCCCAGCGCACCATCCTCAAGCGCGAGGTGCTCCCCGAGCACGTCGCCAACGCGGTCTTCGCCCTGACCGGCGGCGAACTGACGCACACCACCGGCCTGCACGTCCCGGTCGACGCCGGCGTGGCCGCGGCGTTCCTGCGCTGACGCCGACAGCACCGTGCGGGGGAGGCGGGCGGGCGGGTCCCCCGCACCCGGGCCTTCCACAAACCCCCCCGTGGGGCGACCCCCCGCCAACACCCCCCCCGTCCCCACCCCAAAAACCCGAAA